>NZ_PEBQ01000147.1 GCF_002738225.1 Acetobacter pomorum
CGATGCACAGCGCCTCGGCGTCACAAAAATCGGGATCGTCGGACAGGAACAGTTCGCCGACGGGAAATGAGATATGTTGAAAGATTAGGGTAAATTAACAAAAAACTTCATCCTTAATTTCATATTTGTGAAATTAAGGATGTTTATGAAGAGCAGAGCGGTTTTGTTGTAACAAAGTGCGATGTCATCGTATCTGCTCATTACTTTTAAAGTTTCTAATAGATGCATTTTTAGTAATGAGCATGCGTAATTTCCAAAAACAAAAATTAAAATATTTATTTTATTTTGTATATTGTAAATAATGATAAAAAATTGTTTTTAATTATTTGTGTTTGCTGATGATTTTGGTTTGTGGAAATTATTTTATCTATAATGCACTATAAGATGAAGTATCATAAGGTTGATTTCAAGAATAACACAGAAAATTCCGTAATATACTAAAATTATGCTGTCTCTTTTGTGACTGCCATATTTTTTGATTGTCAGTCATAAGGCCCGCTATCGGCATATGGCCGGACATTACAAAAAATTGGAGTGATAAAATGGGTGATATCCAGCCCACGGATCACCAATCGCTATTAGGTAATATTTACCGCAATCTTTTCTCCCTGATCAGTCTTCTTGCAGGAGGTATTCTGGTTTATGGGGGAATAAAACTGTTAATTTTGGGAGGGTCGGTTTATTATCTTCTTGCCGGTTTGGCGTACATTGCTGCTGCGGTTCTTGTTTTTATAAAAAATCGTTACAGTTTGGCGTTGGCTATGGGCACGTTCATTGCCACGTGTGTATGGGCTTTGTACGATACGCCAGAATTTGGATATTGGGCATTGCTGCCGCGGTTGGTGGTTCCTGCCATTTTATTCACATTAAATATTTGGGCTGTTGCAACTTTCCCCAGTATGAGCCGATCGGTGCGGCGTGGAAGTGTTGTGACAGGTTTGGGTATTGTTGGATGTTTGCTTGTTACGCTGGTTGAAGCATTTTACCCGCATGGACAAATTATTTCTTCAGAAGTGACAGAGAAAAATCCTGAACTGGCGCAAGCAGACAAAGTTGACGGACCAGAAGACTGGGAGTTTTTTGGTAGAAATGCCGCAGGCACGCGCTATGCGCCTTATACCCAGATTACTCTAGAAAATGTTGATAAATTAAAAGTCGCATGGGTGTATCATACAGGCAGGCGAATTCATGGTGCAGGAACAGGTGTTGATGAAAATACGCCTGAGCAAATTGGCAATGTTCTCTATTCCTGTACGCCCGAAAATCTTATTACAGCCTTGGATGCCGATACCGGGAAGCCAATTTGGAAGTTTGATCCTAAAGCCCATACGGCAGAGCACGTAACATGCCGTGGTGTTGGCTATTATGATATTGATAAAGATGTTTCGCTCACTGAAGCTGAAAAAGCTTCTGATTCCGAACAGATATGTCGCCAGCGCATTCTGGTTTCTACGGTGGATGCCCGCTTTATTGCATTAGATGCGCATACAGGCACACCATGCTCCGGTTTTGGAGTTGATGGTGCGGTTGATCTTAAGCCGCAAATGGGGCCGGTAGAAGGGGGCAGACGCTACCATCCAACATCTATGCCGGTTGTTATGGGGCATGTTGCTGTCATTGGTGGCTGGGTGCGTGATATTGTTCACGGTGAACCATCGGGCGTGGTACGTGCTTACGATGTACGGAATGGGTCTCTGGTTTGGGCATGGGATGTTGGGCATCCAGATAATACAGGCGCACCGCCTGAAGGACAGACCTACACTTTGGAAACACCCAATGTGTGGACGATCCCGACATACGATAAAGAACTCAACCTTGTTTATCTGCCGACGGGCAATGGTCCGCCAGATTACTGGGGTGGAGACCGTGATGCTGTAAAAGAAAAGTTTGGTGCAGCTATTGTGGCTGTGGATGCCGCAACCGGTAAAACCAAATGGGTATTCCAGACAGTTCATCATGATGTATGGGATTATGACCTGCCTTCTCAACCTGTGCTGTATACAGTTACAAATGCGCAGGGTGAAAAAATTCCAGCATTGATTCAAACAACAAAAACCGGTCATATTTTTGTTGTGGATCGTCGCACCGGTCAGCCTGTTACAGAAGTGCAGGAACGCAAGGTTGCGACATCTCCTTCCGCACAGGGTGAACATCTTTCTCCTACACAACCTTTCTCGGTTGGTATGCCCGTTATCGGTGCGGATCCACTTACCGAGAGTACGATGTGGGGTGTCAGTACATTTGATCAGCTGTACTGCCGGATTATGTTCAAGGATTCTGTTTATGAAGGCCCATTTACACCGCCGGGAGAGAAACCTTACATTGAATGGCCGAGCCTGCTGGGAGGGATGAACTGGGGTGGCATTTCCATAGATGAAGCCAAAGGCGTAATGTTTGTAAATGACATGCGCATGCCGCTTCGTATGTCCCTGGTAACCCATGAAGAAGCCAAGAAATATAAAGTATCCACGGATGAGGTGCCTGGGTTTATGGGCACAATACGCCCACAGGTTGCTGGCCCTTATTCTGGTGTAAGAATTGATATTCTTCAGTCACCGTTGGCCGTGCCATGTAATACACCACCATTTGGTACGATGAGTGCGATTGACCTGCATACCAAGAAATTGCTGTGGCAGGTGCCAATGGGTACAACGCAGGATCTTGGCCCGATGGGTATTAAAACGCATCTGCCCATTCCTATGGGAATGCCGACACTTGGCGGCCCAACATCTACAGCTTCTGGACTGGTGTTTTTTGCCGGAACGCAAGACTATTATTTGCGGGCGCTTAATTCTTCTAACGGGAAGGAAGTGTGGCGTCAGCGCCTACCGGTTGGTGCTGTTGCAGCTCCACTAATTTATCGCTCACCTAAAACAGGTAAGGAATATGTGGTTATTTCTGCTGGCGGTATGAGCCATTCTCCAGATGTGGGTGATTATATTATTGCCTATGCATTGCCGGAGAATGCCAACAGATAATAGCAATTAACCAGTAATGATTTCATAAGCATTATTGGGTTCAATATATCTGTTGTCCAAGATAGAAAGCGTTACCGCCTTGCTATAGGCGGTAACGCTTTTTTCTTTTTAGAACTTAATCAATGCACACGGATGCTTCGCTTGTCAGCACGCGAAAAGTGAAGCTTTCCTGCAGATACAGTTCAACAGTTTCTGCTGTATGGCTGAGATAACCAATAGAAAAATCCTGCCCAATATCAAGCTGAAAATCTCCACCACGTTTGGAGAGAATAAAGGCGCCGTCAACAGCAGGGGCCCAAATTAGCTCACCTTCAATCAGGCTTTCGATGTGCTTGAGAACGGGATAACCAGCATCATCTCCGCCATTAACAGCTTGATAGGCCTTTGTGCCCAAAACAAGAGAATAGGGACCATTTACGCCAGCAAGACGTAATGTATCCAGTGCAGCAGTAATGGCGTTCGGATAATCTTTGGCAGAAGCGGGCAACTGTGTATGTGGGTTTGATGATCCTTCACGGATGCCTGTAATGCCAGCGGCTGCATAGCCTTCAAAAATGGCGCGATCTTCTGCATAAGCAATTTTTTTGGCGGCGTCTTTTACCGGCTGCCAATCGGAATCCAGAGAACCACGTTCCACAGCATCAATTTCTTCGCGCGACAAAGTAAAGGGAACGCGGAGTTCAACAAGGGGAAGCACCTCTCTCTGCACGGCCAGAATGCCATCACCTAAAGGGGAAATGGGCTTGTTGCGTCCGGTACCTACGCTAGAAAAAGCTGTGCCTTTTGGTTCTGGTGTATCCACGACACGGCGCCCAGCCAGATTGCGGCGAATTGTACGAGAGGCTTCCTGTTCAATTTCAGCCCATGCTGCGTGGGAAATAGGGGCTAAGTGTTTGTGTAAATTGTTCATATCAGGCGTCCTTGTTTTGTAATGATCCGATTCCAAGAGAACCGTGAAGAGGTTTTTGGCTTTGGGGAGCAGATACGGGCGGGGCAGGTGGCTGTGTGTTTTCTGTGTTCATGCTGGGGGCATTATCAAGAAATTCACTTGTCGGAATAAAAAAGAGAGTTCCTGTTACAGCCGTGCTGACGTCCAGAAGTCTGTCGTAGTTACCCGGTGGTTTACCAATAAACATATTTTGTAGCATTTGTTCTATACGTGCAGGAGAGCGTGCATAGCCGATGAAGTATGTTCCAAACTCTCCTTTGCCCACTTCCCCAAAAGGCATGTTGTCACGCACGATCTGGAGTTGCTGTCCGTTTTCTTCAATATTGGTAAGAACATTATGTGCGTAACTGGGTTTGGTGGCTTCGGATAGCTCTATGTCGGATACCTTTTTGCGGCCAATAATATGTTCCTGTACTTCGGTTGGAATGGCATCCCACTTTTTTAAATCATGCAAATATTTTTGAATAATAACGTAGCTCCCACCTGCAAAGGAAGGGTCTTCATTGCCAATAACAGTTGCTTCAGTAGCGGCCTGTCCGGTTGGGTTTTCGGTGCCGTCAACAAAGCCAAGAAAATCACGTGCATCAAAATATTTAAACCCATGCACTTCATCTACAACACTCGCTGCACCTTCCAGACGGGAAACAAGAGCAGTTGCAAGCTCAAAACATAAATCCATACGCGTGGCACGGATATGGAATAGCAGGTCCCCCGATGTAGAGGGAGCATGGTGCACACCATGAATTTCCTGGAAAGGGTGGAGTTCCTTCGGTCGTGGTAAACCAAAAAGCAGATCCCATGCTTTTGATCCAATGCCAGCAATACAACTTAAGTTTCCATCAGGAATACGAAACCCAACACCTCGGATCAGAGATGATATATCGCCGAGAAGATTTAGAACTTGTGTGCGGAACTGAGAGGTATCATTCAGAGTTAACACAAGAAAAAGGGCTGATTGGGTTAATTTTGTATCGACTGGCTGCGGTGTAACCACGGGGAGAAAGCTCCTGAACAGATCATGTTTTATATAACCAGAACTGACAGCTAGCATAAGCAGATGAGTATTTGTGACAAGATGGAAGATAATGTTGAATAAACATATTTATCATGTAACAATATAATTGATAAATATGTTTTATAATAAGATAAATGGAAAGTTTTGTAAGAATATTTTATGCTGATATGTTTTACGTGTCAGAATTATATCTGTGTTTAAATACGATCCTGATTACGCATGTAATCAGGATATCGAATTAGATATTTTTCAGCATATGTAAGATTGTTTTTAAGCCTAATGATCTGGCTTTAATTTTGGCTCCTCATTTTTGTTAGTGTTGGACTCTATTTTCGTATCTTCTAATTGTGTGCGAGGAACGCTTTTGAATGGTGGGATCTTTTGCCCGGGAAAATAGTAAGGCCCCTGATAATTCTGATCAAGTTGAGCATTATTGAGCTTATCAATCAGACTATCACCGGTTCCGTCAGGGTAGGCGGAAGATTGCGGTGGAGAGGCAGAAGTCTCATGCGTTTTGGTGGTGTTTCCGTACGCAAGAGTAGGTATTATAAAACAGCTTATTGCTATTCCGGTGCGCATTGTTTGTTTGATGCGTGACATAGCCATTCTCTTTGCTAAATGCATATGGTTGCAGGTGTGAAGCTTTACCAGACAGCAGCTTTTTTATAACTGCTGAAAGATAAGATATGTTCCTTTGATAATGGAAAGAATTTTTCCTCTAATAAAGAGCATAAGTGTTCATTATTTTATTTGTATATAATATACATATTAAATAAAAACAAAAAACAGTTAAATAAATCAAAATATAGAATATCATGAAACAGTAAAATATTGAATAAATCTTATATAGTGATAATATTTCACATGCATGTCATGTATGAAATAGAGGTGAGGAAACATTTTATGAAAGATTCTGGAACGGTGCACGCGCATTTTGGTTGGTTTAAGCGCCGTAAACAGATGAAGCCCCAGGATATTACTGTTGTAGATGCCCAGATGTTGAATAAGGCGGTTGGTGCGGCTGCTTTGGGCAATGCCATGGAGTGGTTTGATTTTGGGGTCTATGGTTATATCGCAGTTACTCTGGGGCAGGTCTTTTTTCCGTCAGATAATGCTGCCACGCGTCTGATTGCAACTTTTGCCACGTTTACGGTTGCATTTCTGGTCAGGCCCCTTGGTGGCATGGTTTTTGGTCCATTGGGGGATCGGTATGGCCGCCAGAAAGTGCTGGCTTTTACCATGATAGCAATGGCGGTGGGGACCTTTTCTATTGGTTTGATACCATCTTATGCACAAATCGGTTTATGGGCGCCCCTGTTATTACTTTTGGCCCGGTTGGTGCAAGGGTTCTCAACCGGTGGTGAATATGCTGGAGCAGCAACCTTTATTGCGGAGTATTCCACAGATAGAAATCGAGGGTTGATGGGGAGTTGGCTGGAGTTTGGCACTTTGGCTGGCTATGTGGCTGGTGCAGCCATTGTAACAGCTTTGCAGATTGGGTTGAGCCATGAAGCCATGCTGGCGTGGGGATGGCGCATTCCTTTTCTAATTGCCGGGCCGCTTGGCCTTTTGGGTGTATATATGCGCTCGCGGTTAGAGGAGACGCCAGCTTTTCAAGCTTATGCAGAACAGGCAGCACAACGTGATGATGAAAAACCAGGTTGGCGTGAACTGCTACGTGTGCATTGGCGGCAACTTTTAAAATGCATTGGTCTTGTGCTGGTATTTAACGTTACCGATTATATGCTGCTGACATACATTCCAAGCTATCTGACTGTTGCCTTAGGGTATGCAGAAAGCAAAGGGCTGTTGTTGATTATCATTGTCATGTTAATGATGATGCCATTGAATGTAATGGGCGGCTATTTAAGTGACAGACTGGGCCGCAAACCTATGATTATTGGGGCTTGTATTGCCCTTTTGGTTCTTTCTATTCCCTCTGTGTTGCTTTTGCAGAGTGGCAACGATGTGTTGATCTTTATAGGCCTGATGTTACTGGGTATGGCGCTGGTGTGTTTTACCAGCAGTATGCCATCTACCCTGCCAGCTTTATTCTATACACCTATCAGATACACGGCGCTTTCCATGGCGTTTAATGTGTCTGTCTCACTGTTTGGTGGCACAACCCCTTTGGTGACGGCATGGCTGGTTGGGCATACAGGTAATTTGCTGATGCCTGCTTATTATCTGATGTTTGCTGGGGTTGTGGGTATTGTTACAATGCTGACAGTGAAGGAAACTGCCTGTATGCCCTTACGTGGTTCACCACCAGCGGTAGGAAGTGAGGCTGAAGTTAGAAAGATCCTTCAGGGAGACCATCCTGTAACAGTAGATTCAACATTACCCCAGCTTCATCAAGAATAAGGTGAAGAAAAGAGAAGCATAAGTATTTAAGTTGCTCCATATAGGCCTGACATGAAAAATCATGTTGGGCCTATTTTGTGTTCAGGCCAAATGGTCTTTCAGCCAGCTTTCCACGTTTTCAAGCAAGGCGCGTCCGCTGGCTTCATCTCTGGCTGGCGCGGGAAAGCAAGGGCCTGTTTCTATCTGATAGCGCATGGGCAATGGCGGTTGTTTTAAAAATGACCAACCTTGAGACAGATAAGGTGAATCCGTTTTAATCAAAAGAGTTTGCACGGGCAGACGTGTGCGTTGGGCAATAGCTGCAAAGCCGGGTTGCATGGGGCTGGGCTCGGTGCCCGCGCGGGAACGGGTACCTTCAGGAAACAGCAACAACTGGTTGCCTTCCTTCAGGCGTTCAGAAGCCGGGCCAATCAATCGTAAAAGACTGTCATGGCGGATATATCCAGCAGTGCGCAATGTACTGCCCAAAGTAGGACGTTCCCAAATGGAGGCTTTGGTTACACATACCAGATGTGGAAGTGCAGAGGCGAGAATAAGGCTATCCAACCGTGAGGGATGGTTGGCAACCAGAATAACATTGTGAACGTCTTTAAGAGCATTAAGCCCTACAAGATTGCATTCCAGAATATTTGCCGCTTCAAGATAGCGCACCGCAACCCGCGCCATAAAACATAGCCACATCTGGCCTATTTTACGGCGCTTTGCACCTTCTGGCAGCGCATGGCGGAGCAGGAAAGAGCCTGTATCCAGCACCAGAAAAATGATACCAATAACGGCAAGAGAGACATAAAACCGTAAGCTGATACCAAGCTTTGAAAATAACAACATGAGAATACAGTACAGCTTTGGCAGAAAGAAAAGGTAGAAATAAACTATACATTACGCCATTAAGCTTAAAGCACGGCGTAATGTGTTGGGCACAGATTATTCACCATTCTGAGAGTGCATGATACGGCGTAGATCTTCTGCCATGTGGGCACTATCTGCGCGGGCATCAATCATGCCCTTATAACTTACTTCCGGCCCCATCACCACAAACTGGGGAGACATGCGCATGGTATATGTCCATTCAGAATCAGGAACTTTTTCAATTGGTGCATGGTATTCCTTTGCCAGTTCAACCAATGCAAATGGGGCAGCCGTGCCACTTACAATGCGTGGGCCAATACTTTCACCATATTGGCGCAGGCGTTCTGCATCATCTCTATCAGGATCAAGACTTACAAAAATGATAACAGCGTTGTGTCTGCCACCTTCTACCTGATCTAGCTCTGCAGACATATTACGCAGGGCAGGGGCGCAGGCGTCTTCTGCGCAATGCGTGGCCCCGAAGAGAACAAGCATCCAACGGTTGCGGAAGGTTTGGTCTGTCATGGTGCCAGTGGTGGAATCCATCAAACGGAAGGAGCCACCAACCTCGTTTCCGTAGGTGTTTAGATGTACGCCATGTTTTAAGGCCAGATGAGTGGCGGTGTAGCCGCCAGCAGCTGCCAGAGCCAATACGCCAAAAGTTAACAGGGCTATGCGTTTTCCTGCTGGTGTCATGGTCTTAATGTGCCTCCGCCCAATTCTGGCCTATACCGGTTTCTACAACCAGCGGTACAGCAAGATCAGCTGCTGCTTCCATAACATTTTTAATGATAAGCGCTACAGCTTCTGTGTCTGCTTCATCTGTTTCAAACAGAAGTTCGTCATGCACCTGTAGCAGCATACGTGTTGCGCCAAACCCGGCTTTTTGCAAGGCAAGGGGCAAATGCACCATTGCACGTTTTATAATATCTGCCGCTCCCCCCTGTAAGGGAGCGTTAATTGCCTGTCTTTCAGCATATTGGCGTCTGGCAGCACTTTTTTCATGAATGCCCGGGACATAGCAGCGTCTGCCAAAAGGTGTGAGCACATAGCCATGCGTGCGTGCTTCCTCGCGCATGCGTTCCATGTAATCACGAATACCAGGGTAACGGGCGAAGTAGGCATCTATATAAGCGCGTGCTTCACCTGCGGGAATACCAAGCTGTTTTCCCAGTCCAAAAGCCGAAATCCCATAAATAATGCCAAAGTTAATGGCTTTCGCGCGTCGCCGGGTAAGGGCGTCCATCCCTTCTAGCGGGATATTGAAAACCTCTGACGCCGTGCGGGCGTGAATGTCCTGCCCCAGCTGAAACGCCTCACGCAATGCGGGAATATTGGCAACATCGGCCAGCAGCCGCAGTTCGATCTGCGAGTAGTCGGCAGAAATCAGCTTTTTGCCCGGTGGGGCAATAAAGGCCTGCCGGATGCGTGTGCCTTCTTCTGTGCGGACTGGAATATTTTGCAGGTTAGGGTCTGTAGATGAAAGGCGTCCAGTAGAGGTAATGGCCATCTGGAAGGATGTATGTACCCGATCATCCCGCCCGGCTTGGCGCAGCAGTGCATCTGTATAGGTGGATTTTAGCTTGGCAAGCTGACGCCATGCCAGAATGCGCGCTGGCAGATCCTGCCCCTGATCAGCCAGATCCTGCAAGACGGAGGAATCTGTGCTCCATGCGCCAGCTTTACCGCGTTTGCCGCCTTTCAGGCCCATTTCATCAAACAGAATCTCTCCCAGCTGTTTGGGGGAACCAATGTTGAATTGCCGTCCGGCGGCTTCATAAATGTCGTTTTCCATGCCCTGCATACGGGCTTCAAAATCCTTGGAAAGCCGATCAAGCTCTGCCCGATCTACGGCAATACCTGCTTTTTCCATATCGGCCAGAATGGCTGAAAGAGGACGCTCAATCTGTTCGTAAAGTGCCAGTGCTTTGTTGGTGCGTAGCGTAGGATGCAACACATGCCACAGGCGTAAGGTAACATCTGCATCTTCTGCCGCATATTTGGTGGCAGTTTCTACAGGTACGTGTGCAAATGGCATACGGTTGCGGCCAGTGCCTGTTACACTGTCATACGTTATGGGTGTGTGGTTTAAATGCAAGGCGGAAAGCTCATCCATGCCTTGCCCGTGCAACCCGGCAGACTGGCTGTAAGAGATCAGCATGGTATCATCTACAGCAGTGATGCTGGAAAGTGGAATGCCTGCGCGGTCCAGAATGAGCAGGTCAAACTTGGCGTTCTGGAAAATCTTTAAAACGGCGTCATCCTGCAAAAGAGGCGCCAGAAGTTTAAGGGCTGCATCCACGGCAAGCTGTTCACCAGCCGGAGCTTCTAGCGTGCCTTCATGCCTTAACGGTACATAACAGGCTTTGCCCGGAGCGATTGCGATAGAAAACCCGACAATATTGGCCGCAAGCGGGTCCAATCCATCGGTTTCAGTATCAACAGCGCAAATACCAGCTTCCTGCGCGGCGCTGACCCATTTCTGTAACCCCTCTGCTGACCGCACAGTTTCATAATTGTGATATGGAGCGGAAATCACGGATTCATCGGTGGCAGGTGGCGTATTTGCAGGTGTTGTCGCCCCGGCTACAGATGCAGCAGCAACCTTTCTGGCAGCCCGATGTGCATGGGCGCCAGAGGGGTGACCAAGCCCCATACGGCTGAGAATGGAACGAAACCCCATACGGTCCAGCCAGTCTGCCAGCACCAGCATGTTCGGTTCACGCGTGCCAAGTTCCTCTACCGGCACGGGCAGGGGAACATCTGTGGCAAGAGTGACAAGCTGGAGGGAAATGCGTGCAGCATCCGCATGCTCAATAAGCATCTCGCGCCGCTTGGATTTTTTCATCTGGGGTGCGGCGTTTAAAACAGCTTCCAGCGTGCCATATTCCTGCACCAAGGCTGCTGCTGTTTTGGGGCCAACACCCGGCACGCCGGGCACGTTATCTGTTGGGTCCCCCATCAGGGCCTGTACATCCACCACTTTCTCTGGGGGCACACCAAACTTGGTCTCTACTTCCGCAGGGCCAACAGGGGTCTGTTTGATAGGATCCAGCATGCAAACGCCATCTCCCACCAATTGCATCAGATCCTTGTCTGAAGAAACAATGGTGCAAGTGCCCCCCTGTGCACGAATGGCCGTTGCATAGGATGCAATCAGATCATCAGCTTCCCAACCGGGGAGTTCGATGCCCGGCACATTGAAGGCCTGTGTTGCCTCCCGGATCAGGCTGAACTGCGGGCGCAGGTCTTCAGGTGGTTCAGGCCGATGCGCTTTATACTGTGGGTAAATTTCTGAACGGAATGTCTGGCGGCTGGCATCAAACAATACGGCCAGATGCGTGCCAACATGGTCTTTTAACAGGCGGGCCAGCATGGTGGTGAAGCCATAAACGGCATTGACCGGAACACCTTCCGGGCTGGTCATGGGGGGAAGGGCGTGAAAGGCGCGGAAAATAAAGCCGCTGCCATCCACCAGAACCAGATGGGGTGTTTCTGTCATACTGATGCAAACCGTGTAAGCGGAGGGGAAGGCAGAAAAAAAGCCATAGGGTTTGGATATGCCCCTTGGGTTTTGATGTCCAGCGCTGGACATCTGGCTTTCTGAAAAAGGCGTTCAGGCCCAAAACAGGCTTATACCCCGGCTGGAGCCGAGGTATAAGCTGCATATTTACAGGCAGGGGATAGGCAACTTACCCAATTTTTTTTACCCAGCCATGCGGGTCTTTTGCACGTCCAAACTGGATGTCGCACAAAGCTTTGCGCAGTTTACTGGTCACTTCACCTGTCTGGCCATTGCCAATGGTGCAGCCGCCTTCGGTACTTTTAAATGTGCCAATGGGCGTTACAACAGCAGCAGTGCCACAAGCAAAAACCTCTTTCAGCTTGCCAGAATCGGCATCGCCATAAAGCTGATCAATGGAATAGCGTTCTTCCTTGACCTTCATGCCGCTATCACGCGCCAAGGTCAGAAGAGAATCACGCGTTATGCCATGCAGGATGGTGCCACTGTCCAGCGGAGGTGTTTGCAAGGTGCCATCTTCAAACACCATCATCACGTTCATACCGCCCATTTCTTCCAGCCAGCGGCGTTCCTGCGCGTCAAGGAACAGAACCTGATGGCAGCCGTGTTCCTTGCCTTCCATCTGGGCTGTCAGGCTGGCGGCATAGTTACCACCACATTTGGCCGTGCCCGTGCCCCCGCGAGAGGCACGTACAGTGCGTTCTTCCACCCATACGGAAACCGGACCGGCATCCTTGGAGAAATATTCACCCGCGGCACAGGCAATCAC
Source organism: Acetobacter pomorum (assembly GCF_002738225.1). Classification (GTDB taxonomy): domain Bacteria; phylum Pseudomonadota; class Alphaproteobacteria; order Acetobacterales; family Acetobacteraceae; genus Acetobacter; species Acetobacter pomorum. The sequence goes on from NZ_PEBQ01000147.1 coordinate 12,448, forward strand.
GATGAACTTGAACTCAGATGCAGGCTTCACGCCAAGAGCGGCTTCCGTTGCAATCATGAAAGGGCGGATATACAGCGTGCCAACTTCAGGCTTGGGCACCCAGTCCTTATCCAGTTTTACAAGCTGGGTGACTGCATCCAGAAACAGTTCTTCGGGCACCTGCGCCATGGCCATGCGTTCAGCAGAATGGCGGAAACGGCGAGCATTGGCATCGGGGCGGAAAAGCTGCACACTGCCATCTGGAGCGCGATAGGCTTTCATGCCCTCAAAAATTTCCTGCGCGTAGTGCAATACGGAAGCGGCAGGGTCCAGCATGAGCGGTTGGCGAGGCAGGATTTCAGCAGAATGCCAGCCTTTACCTTCCGTGTAGGTGACAACAGCCATGTGGTCGGTAAAAACGCGGCCAAAACCCGGATTGGCCAGCATGGCTTCCCGCTCTGCTGCGGGCGTGATGTCTGTTTTGCGGGTAATCTTGAAGGCGGTGTCAGATTCGGTGGTCATGGGTTCTGCTGTCTCCACGGCGCAGGGGTCTGAACCAGATAGTCTGGTGGCTCCGTTGCCTCGGTTCTTTTTTTGCTTTCAGACGTTCTTATATCTGGTCTGAGTTGGCTCGCTTGATAGGGCTTTTCCTATCATGTTCGCGCTTTATGTGCCAGAGAGCCAGATAGGCATGTCCTGTGGGGCGGGTTTGCATCTGGCGGGCTGGGTGGCCGGTTTCAGCCGAGCAGGCTGTTATTGGGCCAAATGGGCACGTCCGTCTTTTTCTGGAGAAATGCGTTATGGCACCACTTCCTTTCCAACAAAGCTATGCGGCATTGCCAGAGAGGTTTTATGCCAATGTGCCTCTTTCCCCGGCGCCAGATCCCAAGCTGATCCGGTTGAATAATGCTTTGGCAGAACAACTTGGGTTGGATGCACAGTGGTTAGCCAGCCCGCAGGGTGTGGCGATGTTGTCTGGCAGCACAATGCCAGAAGGTGTGAATCCGCTTTCCATGGTTTATGCGGGCCATCAGTTTGGCAGCTTTAATCCTCAGTTGGGAGATGGCCGCGCCCTGTTGTTGGGGGATGTGCAGGATGCGCGGGGCCAAGTGTGGGAAGTACAGCTTAAAGGTTCTGGTCCCACACCGTTTTCTCGTAGTGGAGATGGACGCGCTGTGCTGGGCCCCGTGCTGCGTGAATATGTGGTGAGCGAAGCCATGCACGCCTTGGGTATTCCCACAACCCGTGCGCTGGCTGCCGTAAAAACGGGCATGACTGTTTTACGTGAAACCATGTTGCCCGGTGCTGTGCTGGCGCGTGTGGCCTCCAGCCATATTCGGGTTGGCACATTTCAGTATTTTGCATCACGGCAGGACTTGGCCGGACTGCGGCTTTTGGCGGATTTTGCCATTGCCCGGCATTATCCCCAAGTTGCACAAGCGCCTGCGCCATATTTGGCATTTTTGCAGCAGGTTATTGCGGCTCAGGCCAACCTTATCGCGCAGTGGATGCTGGTTGGGTTTATTCATGGTGTGATGAATACCGATAATATGGCTGTATCTGGAGAAACCATAGATTATGGCCCCTGCGCTTTTATGGATCAGTATGACCCTAATACCGTGTTCAGTTTTATTGATGAACGCGGGCGTTACGCTTTCACCAACCAGCCAACCATTGCCCTATGGAATCTGACACGTCTGGCAGAAGCTCTCCTACCGCTTCTTTCTGAGGATGAAGATGAAGGCGTGACCTTGGCCGGGCAGGCGCTTGAGCAGTTTGGTGGGATATTCCATGGCGCATATTTTGCAGGATTGCGGGCAAAACTTGGCCTGAAAACACAGCAGGTAGGGGATGAAACATTCTTTCATGCATTGTTTGATCAGATGCATAAACAGCAGGCAGATTTCACCAACACGTTCCGCAGCTTGAGTGATGAACGTGTGATAAGCGGCAACTATTTGCCAGACACGCTGGCGGGTATGCAGCCATGGCTGGCCCAATGGCGTCAGCGGTTAGCGCAGGAAGGAGAGGAAGCGCCAGCGGTGCGTGCAGAACATATGCGCCGTGTAAACCCATGTTACATTCCACGGAATCATCTGATGGAAGCCATGATAAACGCTGCTGTGGATAAAGATGATTACTCGCTATTTGAGACCATGCTGCGTTTGACAGCTTCACCTTATACAGAACAGGAAGGGATGGCGCGTTACACGCAGCCTCCGCAGCCTGAAGAGCGTGTCAGATATACATTTTGCGGAACGTAATAAGAAAACACCGTGCGTTATATGCAATCTGTTATGACGATGAAGTGATGGTTATCGGGTGTGGTTTCAACGCGTGCTTCTACACGGTACACTGTGCGCAGCAGATCTGGCGTTAAAACCTCTGTTGGAGGGCCAGAGGCGATAATACGACCTTTGTGCAGCACACACACCAGATCACATAGATTCAATGCGATGTTCAGATCATGGAGCACCATGAGTGTCACAAGATTATTTTTGCGGGTAATCTGTGTGAGCAACTTTGTAACGGCATACTGATAATGCAGATCCAATGCGCTCAGGGGTTCATCCAGCAACAATGCGTGGGGCTGGCGGCCAAGAGCTTGTGCCAAACCAATAAGCTGACGTTGACCTCCAGAAAGTTCATTCAGTTTGCGTAATGCCAGATGGGCAATATTAAACTGTTCCAGCAGATGCAATGAAACCCGAATGTTTTCCTCATTCGGAGCATCTGCAAAACTGTGTCTGTGAGACATAATGCGTTTTGCAGCCAGCATGGCTTCCAGTGCTGTGATGTTGACGGGCGCAGGAAGAGCTTGCGGAAGGTACAGGCAATGCTGGGAGCGTTCAGGCAAACGCAGCTTGGCAAGTTGAATATTATCTAGAGTGATGCAGCCCTGAGCAGGCAATAACCCGCTCATGGCGCGCAGCAAGGTGGATTTTCCGCTCCCATTTGGCCCCAGAAGGGCACAGATACGTCCATGCGGAAAGCAAGGTGTTGTTAGATCATGCAACACCATATTGCGCCCATAATGAACGGTAAGGTTTTGTGCCATCAGGCCAGAAACAGGTTTGCCAGTGTTCATACCATTGGCCTCTGTTTGAGGATAATGGCCAGAAAAAATGGAATGCCAACCAAGGATGTAATAATGCCAAGAGGCACAATAATGCCTGGGACCAAAATACGTGCAACCAGAGCAGAAACAGACAGAATAAGCGCGCCGGTCAATAAACTGCCGGGTAGGCTGAAATGATGGTCCTCTCCCACCAAACGGCGTGCGATATGAGGGGCCACTAACCCAACAAATCCAATAACGCCCACAAAAGCAACGGAAAGAGCGCATAGCAGGCTGATACGTAGCAGAGCTGCGCGCCGGAGATGAGGAACATCTATACCAAGGCTGGCTGCTCGCTCTTCTCCCATCTGTAACAATGTGAGGCCGCCAGCGGCCCGGAGAGAGAACGGGAAAATAAGAGCCAGACTGCCTGCCAACAAAGCCAGTGTGGCCCATGTGGCACGGCTAAGGCTTCCCAATGTCCAGAAAACCAGATCTTGTAGTGTATCTTCACTGGCAACAAATTGCATAAGGGCGACAAGAGACTGAAATGAGAAAACCAGAGCAACGCCACACAAAATAATCGTGCTGGTATCGGCCTGTCGCAACCGGGTGAGCAGATCCAAAGCAAAAACGGAAAATACGGAAAATATAAAGGCACAGCCAGCGACAAGCCAGTTATCTGGCACGCCAGGAATATGCCATTGCAGCACAATAGCTAAAGAGGCTCCAAATGCGCCGGCAGCAGAAACGCCCAAGGTAAAAGGGCTTGCTAATGGATTGGCCAGAACTGTTTGCATTTCTGCGCCTGCCAAACCAAGTGCGCCACCAACACAAGCTGCCATAAGGGCGTAGGGCATGCGAATTTGCCAGACAATAATAGCCGTTTGCTGCGGTACGGAAGCTGAATTAAAAAGTGTCTGCAAAAACAGTGCTGGAGAGAGATGGGAGGGGCCCACCAGAAAATTGGCTCCTAGTGACAAGATAACGCCTATGGTCAGACAGCCAAGGACAAGCAGCCGTTTGTAAATGCTGGTACGATATGTTGCCTGCACCACAGTGATATCTGGCAACATGTCTTTGGGGCTTGGCATGGTATCCTGTGCTTGACGCTGCGCAGAGGAAAAGGCTTTGTGCATTTTCATCTTTTCCTTCTGCATGAAACTTGAAAAACGGATAGGTATTGGCACAGATGGTTGTAATGCAAAATGGTTATGATCCATCTTTGCTGGTCAGGGAAACATCTGTCTCCCTGACTGTCACCCCGGAGCAGGCTGGAGAACGGATTGACCGTTTTCTGGCAACTGCCGTGCAAATGCTTTCGCGCTCCCGCATCAAAAGCTTAATTGAAGAGGGGCATCTTGTATGTGATGGCGTGTGCATAAAGGAACCAGCAGCCATAGCGCGTGCTGGCATGACGGTAGAACTGACCATTCCACCAGCAGCCCCAGCTATTCCACAAGGTGAGAATATTTCGTTTACTGTTTTATATGAAGATGATGACCTGATTGTGCTGGATAAACCGGCGGGTCTGGTTGTGCACCCCGCACCGGGAAATGAAACAGGCACGTTGGTTAATGGCCTGATTGCCCATTGTGGAGAAACCCTGAAAGGCATAGGGGGAGAACGCCGTCCCGGAATTGTACATAGGCTGGATAAAGATACATCTGGCGTGATGGTGGCTGCCAAGACAGAAATGGCACATCAGGCATTATCTGAAGATTTTGCGGCACGTCGGATAGATCGGGCTTATCTGGCATTTTGTTGGGGGCTGCCTAATCCGGCGGAAGGTGATTTTGAAGGTGCCATCGGGCGCGATAAGCGTGACCGCAAGCGTATGGCCCTTACGCCCAAAGGCGGAAAATGGGCATTAACACATTATCGTACCTTAGAAGCTTTTGGCGCAGGTGCCGCTCTTGTGGCCTGTAAGTTGGCAACAGGCCGTACACATCAGATTCGGGTGCACTTTTCTGCTCATGGACACCCCTTAATAGGGGATCCTCTCTATTTGCGTCGGGTTCCTGCGGCGTCTCGTATTCTGTCTCCGGGCGCACGTGCTGCTGCACTGGATTTTCCACGGCAGGCTCTGCATGCAGCACGGCTTGGATTTACACACCCCAGAACGGGTGAAAAACTGCTGTTTGAAACACCAATGCCAGAAGATATGCAGGAGCTGGAACGTGCCCTGAAGGCGGGTCTGGAATAGCTTTTTCGATTCGGGAATAGGAAACAGGACTGTTTAAGTCCAGAAACATGGCTGTCTTCTGCCATGCACCTTAGAATTCTTGACACATGTGCTTTTTCCAGCGCACCCTACTGCACCCGTCATACTTTGGCACCGTAGCCAGATCGGCGGGAGCCCCTCTTTTTCAGTTGCCGCTCATACGGAGGGCAGAGGGAATGAGGTTAAGACATCTGTCCATCGCATGACTGGATCTCGCCTCTTTAACGGATGCATTTGAGACATTACGGGAACCCAAAGCATCCAAGGGAGTTTCCAGATCAGGGGAGTTAGTCAGCACATGGTATCTTCCGTTATCAATGTTGGGCCTGAAAACAATCTTTCAAGGTACCTTCAGGAAATCCGCAAGTATCCACTTCTGACACCAGAAGAGGAACTCAGTCTTTCGCGCCTGTGGCGTGATAAAGGGGATGTAAAGGCTGCGCATCGGCTTGTGACATCTCACCTGCGCTTGGTTGCAAAAATCGCTATGGGTTATCGTGGGTATGGTCTGCCGATCAATGAACTGATCAGTGAAGGCAATATCGGCATGATGCAGGCCGTCCGGCGGTTTGACCCTGAAAAAGGGTTTCGTCTGGCTACCTATGCCATGTGGTGGATTCGTGCAGCTATTCAGGAATATATCCTGCATAGCTGGTCTTTGGTGAAAATGGGCACAACGGCTGCCCAAAAGAAACTGTTCTTCAATTTGCGCCGCCTGAAAGGGCAGATGCAGGCCATTGATGATGGTGACTTAAAGCCAGAGCAGGTTAACAAGATTGCCACAACCCTAGGTGTATCCGAACAGGATGTGGTGGATATGAACCGCCGTATGGCTGCGCCTGACCACAGTTTGAACGCACCTATGCGGGCAGATCAGGATAGTGAATGGCAAGATCGTCTGGTGGATGATCACACCAATCAGGAAGATGTTTACGCAGAAAATGAAGAACTTTCAGGGCGTAAGGCACTGCTTTCTTCTGCCATGGAAAATCTGAACGACCGTGAACGTCGGATTTTCACAGAACGCCGGTTGAAGGATGATCCTTCTACGCTTGAGGAACTGGCGCATGAATATGGTATTTCACGCGAGCGGGTGCGCCAGATTGAAGTGCGGGCATTTGAAAAAGTGCAAGCGGCAATGAAAAAGGAAGTTCAGGCTAGGCGCGAAGAAAACGCCTAAAATATATAACCTTAAAGGCTTTTTCTGTGCGCACATCATGCGGATAGGAAGAGCCTTTAAGTTGGGGATAATAAAAGAACGCCTGTTATAAGGCCGCCGCTGCATCCTGAATAAAGAATGTAGCATCTGTTCGGCCGTTCCATGTTTCGGCACGTAAATAACCTGCCAGATGCAAGGCAGGGCGGGTTGTATCTTCCAGCTTAGCCGCTAAAGGATTTTCGTGCGCACGGAATAAAAGAGCCTTTAGTCGGCCTGTGTTTTCACCCTTTAAAAGCAGGCGCAGTGTGTTGCCGTCTCGCCCAATCCGATCAGCCCGTATAACGTTTACACGTGGTATGGCCAGCAAAGGTTCTGCGTTTCCTGCGCCAAATGGCGCAAGGGCAGCCATATCCTGAGCTAATTCAGCCGTGGCGCCAGAAATGGCCACAACAGCATCTATTGTAAGCGGAACCCTATCTGGCAGCGTGGCGGCCTGTGCCAGCCGAGCATCCAGAAGGGAATGAAAATCTTCCAGCTTATCAGCTGTAAGGGAGAAGCCAGCAGCCATGGCGTGGCCACCGCCTGTTTGCAATATGCCATTTTGACGTGCTGCAATAATTACGGTGCCAAGATCCAGCCCCGGAACAGAGCGGCCAGACCCTTTAATGGTGCCATCTTCCTGTTCTGCTCCCACAAGGGCAGGGCGGTTGAAGCGTTCTTTAATACGCCCGGCGACAATGCCCACAACTCCGGGGTGCCAGTCTTTTCCGGCAAGTAAAATAACGGCGTGTCCAGCTTCTTTCTGCGCTTCGGCCTGTTGCATGGCGCGGTCCAGAATATCGGCTTCAACACCTTGCCTGCGACGGTTTACGGCATCCAGCCGTTCGGCCATCTGGCGTGCTTCAAAACTATCGGAACATCGGAGCAAGCGCAGCCCCAAGGGCGCTTCTGCAATACGGCCGCCTGCATTGATACGTGGCCCTAATGCAAAACCACAGGAAAAAGCATCTGGTGCTTTGGTAATACCAGCAATTTCCAGAAGGGCATTGAGACCGGTGCGTTGGCGACGGGCCATAATTTTAAGCCCCTGCGTAACAAATGCACGATTAAGGCCGTGTAACGGCATAACATCGCAAACTGTTGCAAGGGCAACCAGATCAAGCTGTCGCATTAAATCTGGCGGTGGTTGAGCTGTGCTAAACCATTCAGCTCGTCTCAGATCTCGCGTAGTGGCAACAGCAGCAAGAAAGGCAAGGGCTGCAGCACAAATATGGTGCAAACCAGAGGAACAGTCCGGCCGGTTTGGGTTGACTGTTGCCAGAATGGGGGGAAGGGCATCTTCTGATTTATGGTGATCAAGAACAATCACATCAGCTTTGTCTGTGACTTGGGACAGAATGTCTGCCGAGGCAGTGCCACAATCCACACAGATCAGAACGGAAGCGCCTTGTGTAATCAAATTGTTCAGCGCTGCAACGTTAGGACCATATCCTTCGGTCATTCTATCTGGAATATGGGTATGAACCGTGCAACCCAATTCTTCAAAAAAAGAGGCGAGAATGGCGGAAGCGCAAGCGCCATCCACATCATAATCACCAAAAATACCAATGACTTCACGGTTCTGGACAGCCGTGGCCATGCGCGCTGCGGCTTTATCCATATCCGTCAGATTAGAAGGGTCGGGCAGAAGTGCCCGCAGCTTGGGTTCCAGAAAATGCGGTGCCTGATCTGGTGTAATCTGGCGCATGGCCAACAATCGGCCAACTATTTCTGGAATACCCAATTGTTGCGCTAAAGCCGCGCCCAAGCGCATGAGTGCGGGGTCTTCTGCGCCAGCGCGCCAAACCCAACGACGGCCAACAAAGCTGGCTTCCACCCCTAATACAGAAGGGGTGGAAGTTTCCTCAGATTGGTGAGTAAGTTCCAAGCTGTTGCTTTGCATTAAACAGTAAAGCCGCTTATTGCGGAGTCCAGGTTTTGGTTTTGAAGTTGTGGTGGCCTTCAATAAAACGCACAGTCCCGGATTTGGAACGCATTACGAGCGAATGTGTAACAGCCTGATGCGGCAATTGGCGCACACCACGTAGTAACGTGCCGGTGGTAACGCCTGTGGCAGAAAACAGCACAGATCCGGCGGCCAGATCATGCAGCCCCAATTTACGATCGGGATCTTTTCCGGGGTTCATTTTGCGGGCGCGTTCGCGCTGTCCTTCATCTTCAAACAGCAAGCGGCCCTGCATCTGCCCTTCTACACAACGAATGGCCGCAGCAGTCAGCACACCTTCTGGTGCACCGCCAGAACCCACATAAATATCAACCTGGCTGGTATCAAGGCATGCAGCAATACCACCGGCCACATCGCCGTCTGTCAGCAGGCGCACCCGCGCGCCTGCTGCACGGGCGCGGGCAATCATTTCCTCATGCCGTTCCCGATCAAGGGTGCAGAGCAGCAGATCCTGAACAGTTTTGCCTTTGGCTTTGGCCAAGTTTTTAAGGTTGGTTTCAATGGAGTTATCCAGATCAACAACGCCATCTGGCAGATTGGGGCCAACCACAATCTTGTCCATATAAATATCAGGCGCATGCAGGAAGTTGCCACGTTCTGCTAGTGCCACCACGGTAATGGCGTTGGGCATATCTTTGGCACATAGGTTTGTGCCTTCCAGCGGGTCCACGGCAATATCCATGCCAGGGCCACCAGCGCCCACTTTTTCGCCAATATACAGCATAGGGGCTTCGTCCATTTCCCCTTCACCAATCACCACCAGGCCATCAATGGCTACGGTATCAAATGCTGTGCGCATGGCTTCTACGGCTGCGCCATCAGCATCGTTTTTGCGGCCGCGTCCTGTCCAGCGGGCGGAAGCCAGAGCAGCAGCTTCCGTTACACGTACCAGCTCAAGCGCCAGATTGCGGTCGGAAACAACGAAGGGAGAGGGGCCAATGGAATCAGACATCAGAAACAGGATCCTTGCTGTAAAAGTCTATGATACCGGAAAAGGTGGCTAGAATCAGGCTGTTTCAATCCGAATCATAACAGGGCTGTCCGTCACTACGCTCAGGGCATCTATTTTGGTAATAGCTTCCTGCATGGCAGCTTCCGATGTCTGATGGGTTACCAGAACAAGTGGCACATAGGGTGTGGCCTCGTTTTCTGCCGGGTGCTGAAGCATGCTGCGCAAAGAAACGCCGCAATCCCGCAAGACTGCTGTAATATCAGCAATAACGCCGGGGCGGTCTTCTACCATCAAGCGCAGATAGAATGTACCGGCACCAGTACCAGCCGGGCAGGCGCGCAATGCTGGTTCCGCACTGGCCTGCACGCCCCATACCGGAATGGTGTGCCCGCGGGCAATATCAATCAGGTCAGCAGTAACAGCACAGGCGGTTGGGCCCGCACCGGCTCCTCGGCCTTCCAACATGATACGGCCAACAAATTCGCCCTCTGCCACCACAGCGTTAAATACACCATCAACCAGCGCGATAGGAGCGTTATGGGGCAGCAGGCAAGGTGCCACACGGGCCTGAAGGCCAGCATCTGTCAGACGCGCCAGCCCCAGCAGCTTGATGCGGTAGCCAAGAGTGCGCGCAAACGCAAAGTCAATAGCGCCAATCTGGCGGATGCCTTCAACTTGCACAGAGTCAAAGGCCACAGGGCGGCCAAAAGCCAGGCCAGCAAGAATTGTCAGCTTATGGGCTGCATCTATGCCATCAATATCAGTGGAAGGATCGGCTTCAGCATATCCCAGATCCTGCGCATCTTTCAGCACCAGATCAAAATCCTTACCCGTTTCACGCATAACGGTCAGGATATAGTTACATGTGCCGTTCAGAATGCCACCAACATGCAGCAATTTATCTGCCGCCAAGCCCTCGCGCACTGTTTTAATGGCGGGAATGCCACCTGCTACGGCAGCCTCAAAAAGCAATGGTGCATTATTGTCTGCGCTAAGTTTGGCAAGGGCAGAGCCGTGCACAGCCAAAAGTGCCTTGTTGGCGGTTACAACGGGTTTGCCAGCAGCCAGTGCTTTTTCCACCAGTGCCCGCGCTGGCCCCTCGCTTCCGCCAATAAGTTCGACAACAACATCTACATCCGGGTCTGAAACCAGATCCTGCGGATTATCATGCCAACGCAGGGTGGAAACATCTATGCCACGGTCACGCGTACGGTCTCTGGCGCTTACGGCCACCACTTCCAGCTTGCGGCCAGCGCGTGCGCTCAGCAATTCTGCATTTACGCGCAAGAGGCGAATAACGCCTGCGCCAACCGTGCCCAGACCGGCAATACCAAGACGAAGAGGAGAGGAATTGGAACAGGATGTCACGGTGTAACAGGCTCCGGCTTTTTTGTAGAGGAAGAAGAGGATGGTGATACCCCATGCGCGGATAGGAACCCACGAATGGAACGCAGGGCCTGGCGTAGGCGCTGGGTGTTTTCAACCAACCCGATACGGACATGGTCATCACCATATTCACCAAATCCAAGCCCAGGGGCCACAGCGACCCCGGCTTCTTCCAGAAGAAGTTTGGAAAAGGCAACGCTGCCCATTTCACGGAACGGTTCGGGAATAGGCGCCCATGCGAACATTGATCCTTCTGGGGAGGGCACATCCCACCCCGCGGCATGTAGGCCCCGGATCAGAACATCGCGCCGGTCCTTATAAAGGGCACGTAAATCTGCCACGCAATCCTGCGGGCCGTTTAGGGCTGTCACAGCTGCAACCTGAATAGGAGTGAAAGCGCCATAATCCAGATAAGATTTAATACGGGTTAGGGCGGCAATCAGGCGTTCATTGCCAGCGGCAAAACCTACGCGCCATCCGGCCATGGAATAGGTTTTGGAAAGTGATGTAAACTCTACTGCAATGTCTTTCGCACCCGGCACTGCCAGAATGGAAGGAGGCACAAGGTCACCAAAATAGATTTCAGCATATGCCAGATCAGACAGAATCCAGATTTCTTCCTTCCGGCAGAAAGCGACCAGTTCCTTGTAGAAATCCAGATCAGCCAGATAGGCCGTTGGGTTGGAAGGGAAATTGACAATCAGTGCCGTGGGCTTGGGTACGGAATGACGTACAGCCCGCTCCAGTGCACGCAGCATGTTCTCATCAGGTGTCGCTGGAATGGAACGAATGGAAGCCCCGGCAATAATAAAGCCAAACTGATGAATGGGATAGGAAGGGTTGGGAACCAGAATGGTATCCCCCGGACTGGTAATGGCAGAAGCCAGATTGGCCAGTCCTTCCTTGGAGCCCAGTGTCACAATCACTTCCTTGTCCGGGTCCAGCCCGACGTGAAAGCGGCGTTCATAATACCCGGCAACAGCCTTGCGCAACCCCGGAATACCGCGGCTGACTGAATAACGGTGCGTGCGTGGGTCCTGCACTGTTTCCAGCAGTTTATTTACAATGTGCTGCGGGGTAGGTGTGTCTGGGTTGCCCATGCCAAGATCAATAATATCCTCGCCACGCGCGCGGGCTGCTGCCTTGGCCTGGTTTACCGAGGCAAATACATAAGGCGGCAGGCGGCGGATGCGATGGAACTCTTCAGTCATGGGTTTCTGATGCTCTAAAGAAGCAGGGGAGATAAGGCCCCCGCAGGTTTGTGGGAAGAAACATAGTAATCGTCAGAACAGAACAGGCAACTCCTCACGCGGCGCAAAATGCTGGAATGACTGTTTTGTAAACATGCTTTACGGGCTGGTTGCCACTTTGGCGCCTGTACCAAAGGCATCTCCGCGCACATGAATGGCAGTTGAAGGTACGCCAAGATTTACCAGTTCTGTTGCCAGACGTTGTGCCCGCAAAAGCCCCAGCTTTACGGCATCGGACTGATCCTGTGCGCTGAGTGAAAGCGCGTTGCCAAACCCACGGATAAAGAATGGCCCATTGGGGTGGTCTGCCTTGAGTTTGCTGAGCGTGTTTTCCTGCCCGCTGGAAAGCATGTCTGATTGTGGCACAAAATGGAACGAGGTGCCCTTTACATCTACCAGATCATAATTTGGTTTGATGGTATCTGGCAGATGCGCATCGGAGGGCACATCAAAGCCCGGAAACGATGGGGCAGAGGGTGGTCCATCTGGAATTTGTGGAATGGCAGAATCCGGAATTTCCGTCTGGGCGGCTTTTGGTCGCACTTCTGGCAGGCCCACTTCCGGCTCAGCTTCGGCTGTCATGTTCTGCTTTTTGTCAGCATGGCTGCTCTGGGAAGGTGCCTTGCCAGTTTGGGCAGCCGTGGAACTGGTGTTTGGCGCTGGTGAGGAATCCGCCGCATCCATAATGGCACCGCTTACACCTTCTGGCAGACTGGCCTGCTGCGTGCCATCTTGTGTGTTGCCTTTTGGTTGTGTGGCAGATGCCGCGCCTTTGGCAGGAGGCTGCGCTGCGGCTGAGGGCGGAGGCGGGATATCTGGAATAAGGCTGCCATTGGCTGCTACCGTGCGATACGCCAGATTGCGCTCACGAATAAGTTCTTGCGTGACAAGCTGCCGATCTTGGGGCGAAGGCATTTCTGGTGCCTGGGTGGGTGTGAGGCCAACATGTGGGTAAGGGTCATAAATACCCGGCGGTGGTGGGCGTTGGGAGGCAATAACCCCACCACGCATATGCTGCATCCATGAAAGAGTACCATCAATGGCGTCTTTATGGGGGCTACACCCCCCCAGAAGGAGCACGCCAGAAACCATAAGCCCGCCAAGCCGCACAACCGGTTTTATAACTATGGCGCTGCGGAGTGTCCGCTTGTGTTCTAAGCAGGGTTGCGGCATGGCTGCGCGGATACTCCAACGAATGAAAACCAGAGACATGAGACGGAGCGCACCTTACCCTTTTCCGTCCCGGCTGGCGAGACAGCACATGATTGCCCCTTGGCAGGCAGCCTTAGGCAGCGCAGGATAAGAGAATGTACACAGATACAGAACATGCGGAGAAAGCAATGACGGGCATTTTCCCCCGTAACGCCATCAAGATGGATGACGAACCGGAAACTCCGGCAACCCCGGAGAAGGCAGAAGAAAAAACAGCCGGCGCCCCGCATGGCGAACTGGAACACAAGTTGTTCAAGCAGCGGAAAGTGCTGATTTTTGGCGGGATTGATGATAAAATTGCCCGTGATGTAACGGGCCGTCTATTGGCGTTGGCAGGTGAATCTGACCAGCCGATTGATGTTTACGTTAACTCCCCTGGTGGGCATGTGGAAAGTGGAGACACGATTCATGATATGATCCGCTTTGTCGATTCGATTGCTCCGATCAACATGATTGGCACAGGTTGGGTGGCATCTGCTGGGGCGCTTATTTTTGCGGCCGGGCATAAAGAGCGTCGATTCTGCTTACCCAATACGCGTTTTCTGCTGCACCAGCCGATGGGTGGCGTACGTGGGCCGGCAACGGATATCGACATTGAAGCGCGTGAAATTATCAAGATGCGTGAACGGCTGAACCGGATTTTCGCCAAGGAAACCGGGCATAGCTATGAAAAAGTCGCTAAAGATACGGATCGTAACTATTGGATGTCCGCCAAGGAAGCGATTGATTACGGCTTAGTGACCAAGATCATTTCAAAGCTGTCTGATCTGCACTAATACACAACGCGCCTGCCTCGCATTTCCAGTTCTGGATTGGGTGAGGCAGGCGCGTTTGCGTTACTGGATCTGCCGTTATATCTGCCCAGATGTTGGGTGTCGTATCACGCAGGATCCCTAGAAAACAGGTTCCTCACATGGGTTCTCTGAGCGATATCTATTCTCATCTGCCTGAAAGCATGGATGATCTGCCTCCGCCGCCCAATGAGGCGGCCGTGGAAGAGGCCGATTATCGTGCCCGCCATTGGGTAAGCCCTTTAAAAGGGCCGCTTACACCGGGGTCTGAGGCGCATAAGCATGCCTTGGCGGAAATGTTCCGCGAGACGTTTAATCCATACAGGCCATCTGTTATCAACTGGCCCAAGCTGGACCCGGAAACGCTTAAACGTGTGACCTCCCTCCCTATCTGGGATATCGCCGTACAGACAGAGGGCAAGGCCCGCCTGCGCATGGCTGCTTACGCCAATCTGGTAACAGATCCGGATATGAAGGATGCCATCTCCCGCAATGCGTGGGAGGAAAACCGGCATAAGGAAGTACTGTCCAAAATGGTGGCAGCCTATGATATCCCCATGGCGCCGGAGCCTCCATATGTTGAGCCCAAGGATGTTGAATGGGCTTATCTGGTGACAGGTTTTTCCGAATGTGTGGACAGTTTTTTTGCTTTTGGCATGTTCGAACTGGCCAAGCGTTCGGGCTATTTTCCGCCGGAACTGACAGATACGTTTGAGCCTATCATGCAGGAGGAGTGCCGACATATCCTTCTGTTTGCCAACTGGTTGGCATGGAACCGGGCGGTTATGCCATGGTGGCGGCGGCCTTATTTTGAACTGAAGGTGCTGGCTGTTTGGGCTTTCCTTGGATATGAGCGTTTGTCTTTGGTGCGCACGGTGGATGATGAAGGCCATGTGCATACGCAGGATAACAATTTTACGGTAACCGGCACCAAGGAAGTCACCAACATTCAGATCAATCTGCCGGATTTCATGCAGCTTTGTCTGGATGAGGATGACCGACGTTTTTCCGGGTATGATCCGCGTTTGCTGCGCCCAACAACCACACCTGCCATTGCACGGGTTATTCGTGATGTTGGCCGGTGTTGGGAATTTGCTAGCGGTGTTTTTAAGGCCAACCGTAAAACAGCGTCTTAATCTGTTTCGAACCTCCATCAACCAGCCTGACTTTTATGCAGGCTGGTTTTGTTTTTTCAGGTTGGGTGGTGTTGCGTTCTCTTTCTGCAAAAGGGGGCAAGCCACCGTATTTTCCAGATTATATTACCGCTCAGTGTGGTGAGGGTATTCTGTTCGTATTACGGAACAGGTGGCGCAAGAATGCTGAACGTTTTTTCAGGTAACGGCGAATAAATTAAGTGATTGTGCCGTCTATAAGGCGCAAAATACGCTTGAAATTTGTCTTGGCGGGCGGACTCTTTTAAAGCAGCCCCAACAGACAAAACCTCAACGCAACGAGGAACTGTGCCGGGAAGGAAGCAGATGGTGAACAAATACGGTGTTGGGGTAAGACGCACGTATGATGAATAGTCAGGTTAAGGCGCTGTTTGTCCGTGTCTTTCGTAACACTGGGTACATTCTGGGAGGGCGCGGTTTTTGTGCGGCCTTGTCCTTGTTTACCACAGCTATTGCAGCACGTGCGTTGGGTTTGCAGGATTATGGCGTTCTGCTGCTGATTAACTCTTTTGTTCTTTCCTGTTCGGCTGGGCTGCGGTTTCAATCCTGGCAGCCCTTATTGCAATATGGCAGCAGCTTACATCGGGCAGGAGACAAGCAGCCTTTTCAAGTGCTCCTACGTCATTGCATGTTACTGGATGGCGTAGGCGCCGTGGCAGGTATGTGTGTTGCCTTGCTATTATGTAGTTGGTTTGGGGCTTTGTTAGGATGGGGAGATATATCTTCTTCCATGCCCTTTTGGTACATGACTGTTATTCTGTTCATGAACACCGGCGGCGCCATGGGGGTTATGCGGCTTCTGGATCGGTATGAACTGTCTGTCATGGCAGATAGCGGAAGCGGGCTTATTCGTTTGGCAGGTAGCCTTGTAGGGCTGGTTTGGCATTGGTCATTCACCAGTTTTTTGCTGATTTGGTATCTTTCTACGGTTGCATCTTTCCTTATAAATTATGGAATGGGAGCCTTTTTGCTCTTGCGGGCAAATAGTCTGCAAAATTTCCGTATGTTGGGAGTGCCTTGGGTTAGCCCTATCAAGGGGATCTGGCGTTTTATATTTTCTGTCAGCATCAATCAGGCGCTAGCGCGTCTTTCCTCTCGTCTCACAGTTATGATTGTTGGCGCTGTTCTTGGGCCGCAAAGTGCCGCCATCTATAATGTGACATGGCAGATTTCTGATGGTTTGGCCCGTCCTGCCCAGATGATGACACCTGCCTTGTATCCAGAATTGGTTGCTTTGAAAGATAAAAGGGACTGGGCCTCTATCAGGCAGGTGACGCATCGTATTTTGCAGGTGTTGGGAGTGTTCTCTGTAGCGGTATTGGCTGTTGTTTTTGTGTTAGGCCCTTGGTTATTACATGTGTTGTTAACTGTGCCGTGGTCTGGCACCCGCACACTTTTGTTGCTGATGACACTGACCGCCATTTTGGATTTGTGGGATGTACCGCTGGAACCCTTGCTGGTTTCACTTAATCGGGCCCATCAGATTTTGCTAGGGCGGCTGTTTACAATGTGTATTACGCTTCCCTTGCTCTATTTTCTGACATCAGGGTTGGGAATGACAGGGGCTGGCTTGGCAACATTGATAGGCGAGCTGGTTATTTTTCTGACAAGGCTTGTGCCTTATCTATTGATGAGCCGGAAACAGGATTTTGGGAAAGGTAATGGGTGAAACATTACCAGTTTCTCACATGGGTGAGGTGTGGATATTGGATACGCACCGTGCTGGTGAAATGGCACAGTGCAAGGCTTTGGCGGATATGCTTGGTTTACCGTGCCAGATTGTTCCGCTTCAAGCAGACTTTAGCTTGCCCGAACAGATACCGGATACACAAAACATCAGGTTGATTTTGTCTTTTGGTAATGCGGTACGGGCCGCACTGGCATTACGTGCGCGTTGCAAAACAGTTCCCGCTATTGTGCAGATAGGGCGACCAAGCCATATACCTGTTACAGATCTGGATCTGATTATTATTCCACCGCAGGATGATTACCCTGCGGCATCTAATGTCTTGCGTTTAAGATTTCCTTTGAACGGTGCAGATAAAAACAAAACATTTATTCCCCAGATAGATCAGAAGACCCGGCATGGCGGTACTGTTGTGCTTTATGGTGCACCGTCTCGTCAGTTTTTTCTGAATGAACAGGATACATATAAACTCCTGTATTTTAGTAACAAATTGGCGCAAGCGCATCATGAACTTTTGCATGTTCTGACGAGCCCAAGAACACCTGTTGAAGCTGAAGGCTGGCTGAAAGAGATCAGTAAAACAATTCCGATGCAGATTTATAGTTTCCGAAAGGGTGTTAATCCTTTTCAGAATTTTTTGCGGGAAGCCAACCGGTTTGTTGTGACTGGAGATAGTGCATCCATGCTGGCAGATGCCTGCCGAACAGGCGTGCCTGTATGGGTTTTTCCGTTACGCCCCAAGCGTCGTTTTATGACGCGCTTGCAAGTTTGGGCAGATCGGCTAGGGCTGCAAACCATCCGAAACAAGTTGATAGAATATGGGTGGTTAGGTAGCGGAACGTGTTTTGATACATGGCATGCAACCTTGGCTGCGCAAAATTATATACGTTTGGCGGCACCACAGTTGCCGTTACAGGCCCTAAATTGGAGCCCAGAGGCATTTCATCGGGATGATGATATGCAAAAATGTTATGAAAGCATCATGAAACTGCCTTTGTTTGTTGCCAGAAAAGCCTAGGTATTGGATACGCTGGTAACGCGGCACTATATGTCACGGTTGTAGGCTCTGCCATGAGGAAGTCTGTTTCGGCTGGCGGCTTGGTAACGGTATTTTCAGCAATGGGCAGACATTTGCATGCACGAAAATTTTGAATGGAATGAGCAGACAGTTCTGCAAGGAACATGTGCGGCTATTGTAACGTATGGCAACCGCGTTCATTTGCTAACACAGGTTCTGGAGGGTGTTTTTAGCGCAGGTGCCGGGCATGCCGTGGTGGTCGATAACGGCACAGATGTGAATGTTGGGGCAGAAATTACCAGGTTGCCGGAAATATTTGGACCTGACCGGATGACCATTATACGCTTACCAACCAATACGGGCTCGGCTGGTGGTTTTCATGCTGCTATTCAGGCAGCAGCTTTGCGGAATAGTACGCAACATATCTGGGTGCTGGATGATGATAACAAGCCCGAACCAAATTCCTTAAAAGCGCTTTCTAAAACATGGATTGGAATGGGGGCAAACCCACAAATATGCCTGAGCAGTTTTAGAAAAGATAAGAGAACTTATAAAAAGCTTTTTAAAACACGAAAATTTCACGGAATTACAAAAAACTCATTTTTTGGTTTTTCCATGCAGACCTTGTTTCGCAAACAAAAAGCAAAGGTTTGGCAGGAAGATGGGTTGAAGTGTCTGCAAATGCAAATGTCAGCTTATGGTGGTTTCTGGTTTCATAAAAGCTGGATCCAAAAAATTGGTTTGCCAGATACACGGTTTTTTCTTTATTTTGATGATTATGATTTCACCCTCCGCATTACGGAAAACGGAGGGCAAATCTGGGCATGCCAGAACAGTGCATTAAAAGATCTTGAATTGTCTTGGCAAGTCAATGAATCAGCATTGCAGCATTGGTTATGTGAAGAAGAAGAACTTTCCAGAACTTATTTTTCTATTCGGAACCGCGTGTATATTGAACGTAAATTTGTTACGAATAAGGATATCTATAATTTCAATATTATTTTTTATTGTTTGGCAAAAATTGTTTTCAAAAATAGCCAAAGTATTTTCTATCATTTTCGCCATCCCTATTTGGCATTTAGAAGATGGAAATTGATTGCGCAGGCTATAAAAGCTGGCAAAGCAGCCGATTTTCAAACACCGCCTCCAGTCATTTGAAAACACGACCAGCTATTCCTAAAACCCGGTGTAATGAATGCCATATCACACCGGATTTTGGGGTCTTTTAAGTGCGCGGCTTTGTAGGATCTTTTAGCGTAACAATAAACGGCACATGGTCCGATGGGCGTGGCATCGCGCGTTCGTTTCTGTTTGGTGTCGCCGTTTGCAGCCGCTCTGCAAGACGTGGAGAAAGCAACATGTGGTCAATCCGCAGTCCACAATCCCGCTCCCATGCACGTGCCTGATAATCCCAGAAGGTATAGGCTGCGCCTGTTGGGTGTAGGGCGCGTAATGCATCTGTCAAGCCAAGCCATAATAGACGACGATACGCCGCCCGGCTTTGTGGGCGCACCAAGGCATCTTCTGGGCCAAGAGCTCCCGGAGCGCAATCTATGGGGGCAGGGCAGATATTGTAGTCACCTGCCAGAGCAAAATCTTTTTCTTCAGCCAGCAAGAGGCGTGCGTGAGCTGTGAGGGCGTTTAGGAATTCAAGCTTGGTGGCATAACCTTGCTCTCCGCCCGAATTGCCATTGGGCAGATACAGATTTCCCAACACAACGTCTTGAGTGCACACTTCCACATACCGTGCTGCCGGGTCTGAAAAACCGGGCAGGTGGTCGGTTGTTATGCTAAAATCTCCACGCACAAGAGTGGCAACGCCATTGTAGGATTTCTGCCCCACAACAGCACAGCCATACCCTGCATCCTCAAAGGCAGCTTTGGGAAACTGATCCGTTTCACACTTGATTTCCTGCATCATCAGTACATCAGGCTGTTCACGTTTCAGCCAGTCAAGCACCAGACCCAGACGTTGCCGAACAGAGTTTACATTCCACGTTGCGAGTTTCATGCCACAGAAAAGCTTGTACCACAGCCGCAGGAAGACGATGCATTGGGGTTGTTAACGGCAAAATGCGCACCCATCAGCTTGTCTGCAAAATCAAGCTCCGCTCCTGCAAGCAGATCCAAACTGGCAGGATCAACCACAACCAGCGCGCCGTTTCTTTCTATACGCGTGTCATCCTCTGCAATGTTGGCAGCCGGAATGAGCGTAAAAAGATACTGAAAGCCATTACAGCCTCCGGCTTCTACAGATACACGCATGGCAACCGGAGCAGGGTTTGCTGCTGTGGCTGCGGCCTGCTTTTTGGCAATCACGCTGGCAATGCGGTTTGCTGCAGACTCCGAAACAGAAAAAGGTGTGGGCTGTGTCATACCTGTTAAATAGCTTGCGCGCGCTCTGGTTTGAAGGGGCAAGGTGCATAGAATAGTCAACTTTATCGGAATATTCTAAAGTTCCGTTCGGATCACATACCGGCAACAGGCTGGTAAAGCCTTACAGCAAAGGAAACCGCAGGCGTGCCAGATACGACAGGATGCAGGGATCTGATGCCCTATGCCGTTCAACCAGGGGAGGGACGGGGCCGCCGTTTGTATAATGAGCCGGACTCTCTCACGCGTTCACCATGGCAGCGTGACCGGGATAGGGTTATCCATTCCTCCGGGTTTCGCCGCCTGCAATATAAAACGCAGGTTTTTGTGAACCACGAAGGCGACTTTTTTCGTACGCGCCTGACACATTCTTTGGAAGTGGCACAGGTTGCCCGTTCCATGGCCCGGTTTCTGAAGCTGGACGAAGACCTGACAGAAGCAGTGGCTCTGGCGCATGATCTGGGGCACACGCCTTTTGGGCATGCGGGAGAAGATGCCCTGGCCGCCCATATGCAGGACTGGGGCGGGTTTGACCATAATACACAGGCCCTCCGACAGGTTATGCTGAAGGAACGCCGGTATCTAGCGTTTGATGGGCTGAATCTGACATGGGAAACATTGGAAGGCCTAGCCAAACACAATGGTCCGGTCAAACGTCCGTCCGCACGGTTATTGGAGCTGGATGCGCTTTTCCCGCTGGAACTGTCTACATATGCTTCCGCCGAGGCGCAGGTGGCAGCATTGGCAGATGACATCGCCTATCATGGGCATGATCTGGACGATGGTGTAAAATCGGGCCTGCTTTCGCTGGATGATTTGGTGGATGTCCCCGTGGTGGGGGAAGAGCTGTTTGAGGTGCGCAAGGCGGCGGCTGATCTTCCTTCTCAGGATAGCCGCACTTTGCAGCGTATCCGGCATGAAATGGTGCGCCGCGTTATTCATAAACTGGTGACGGATGTATTGGTCTGCACGCGTGAACGCTTGCAGGATCTGGCCCCGCGCCATGTGGAAGATATACGCGCGGCATCCAGCCCCGTTGTGGCGTTTCATGAACCCATGGCGCAGGCCAATAAAGGGATACGCAAATTTCTGTTTGCGCATTTATATCGGCATTGGCGTGTCAACCGCATGACGCACAAGGCCCGGCACGTTACGGCAGAGCTTTTTGATACGCTTACGGAGTCGCCCTCTTTGTTGCCGGCAGAGTGGCAGCGTGAGGCAGAGGGGAAAGATGCCACAGGGTTGCGGCGTGTCGTGGCGGATTATGTGGCTTCCATGACAGATCGCTACGCCATGGAAGAACATAGACGGTTGACGGACCTGTCTGTTGCAGGCTGATAAACGCGTTTCCAGCGCTTTTTTACTATTACGGGGTTGAGTGTTTTATGTCTGACTGTGTGTTTCAGCGTTACCGTCAATACGTTCTGGCCAGCGTGCAGGAACTGTTACCTGATGTGCCGGAAGAAACGCTGGCGCGTGTGGAACTGACTCCAACGCGAGACCCTGCGCATGGAGATATGGCAACCAATGCCGCCCTGTTGCTGGCCAAGGTGGCACGGCGCAAACCGGCAGATATTGCGGCTGATCTGGTTTCAGCCTTGCAGAAGGTGGAAGGTGTTGCCTCTGTAGCGGCCGCAGGGCCGGGCTTTGTAAACATTACGCTTAAGCCCGATGTCATGCGCAGTGTTCTGCCTGTGGTATTGCACGCGGGTGAAGGCTATGGGGCATCTCAGGCAGGCAAAGGGTTGCGGGTGAATGTGGAATATGTTTCCGCCAACCCCACTGGCCCCATGCATGTTGGCCATTGCCGTGGTGCCGTGGTGGGGGATGCTCTTGCCAATCTAATGGCCAAGGCAGGTTTTGCCGTAACCAAGGAATTTTATATCAACGATGCCGGTGCACAGGTAAAGGCACTGGCATGGGCAACTTACTGGCGTTACCTGCAAGCGCTGGGCACTAAAATGACGCAGGATGATTTTTCTGCTCTGGCGCCCGGTGGTCTGCAATATCAAGGGGAATACCTTATTCCCGTAGGGATGGAGCTGGCAGCGGAATACGGGAACAAGCTGACAGAAACCGATGCCGATGGTGCACCTTTGCCAGCGCCAGAAGCCACATGGCTGGAAACCGTACGTGGTTTTGCCGTGGCGCATATGCTCAATGCCATTAAGGAAGACTTGGCAGCCCTTGGTGTGCATCATGATGTGTTTACATCAGAGGCGGAAGTACTACGCCGTGGCGTAACAGATGCAGCTATCAGCAAGCTGGAACAGCAGGGCCTGTTGTATGAGGGCGTTCTGGAACCGCCCAAAGGCAAGCTGCCGGAAGATTGGGAAGAGCGTGAGCAGCTTCTGTTCCGTTCCACTCAGTTTGGGGATGATGTTGACCGTCCGCTCCGCAAGTCTGACGGCACCAATACCTACTTCGCCAATGATATCGGCTATCATGCGGACAAGGTGGCCCGTGGCGCACAAATGATGATTGATGTCTGGGGTGCGGATCATGGTGGTTACGTCAAACGCATGAAAGCCGCCGTTAAGGCCATTACGGGCGGTACGGTGCCGCTTGAAGTGGTGCTGTGCCAGATTGTGCATATTCTGCGTGATGGACAGCCCGTTAAAATGTCCAAACGGGCTGGCACGTTTGTCACCCTGCGTGATCTGATTGATGAAGTCGGGCGGGATGCGGTGCGCTTTACCATGCTGACCCGCAAGAGCGATGCTCAGATGGAGTTCGATCTTGATCTGGTTGTTGCGCAGCAGCGTGATAACCCGGTCTTTTATGTGCAGTATGCTCATGCGCGCTGCCGCTCCGTGTTGCGGGCCGCAGCTGAAGCTGGGGTGTATGGTGATACGGATGATGTCGCTCTGGCCTCGGCATCGCTCGAATCTCTGACGTCTGATGCAGAAATGGCGCTTATCCGCCGTCTGGCAGAATGGCCACGTATGGTGGAAGCCGCAGCACTTGCACGGGAACCTCATCGTGTGGCCTTCTATCTTGCTGATGTGGCGGGTGGCTTTCATGCTCTTTGGAATCGTGGCCGGGATGATGCTTCTTTGCGCTTCCTCCAGCCTGATGCCGTAGAGGCCACCCGTGCGCGTCTTGCTCTTGTTGCAGCTACAGCGGTGGTTATCCGTTCTGGTCTTGCAGTCATGGGTGTGGAACCCGTGGAGGAAATGCGCTGATGAGTGATGAAGACCGCCCCAAATTTTCAGCGGATGACAGGATCAGCCGTGCGCGTGAGCGTATGAGCATGGATTATGAAGATCCGGCCCCTACGCGGCCCACGGCAGCAGGTGACCGCCCAACCGAGAATGTGCTGACCCGCTTTTTAAGCAGTGATACGGGCACACGGCGTCTGGTTTATGGCGCCGCTGGTTTGGGTGGTTTGTTGGTGCTGGGTATTGGTGGCTGGGCGCTGATGGGGCACCATCAGCATGGTATTCCTATTATGGGGCCGCCGCCGGTTTCCATGCGTACAAAGCCGGTTGATCCGGGTGGGATGCAGCTTGATTCTGTTGCCATGCCGGATGAGGAAGCCGATGCAAAGGCACACCCTGTTCCGGCACCGGAAAAACCTAATCCGGAAGCGCTGGCAGCCCAATACGGTACGCAGGGAGGTAGTGATTCTGGTAAGCCGGAGGAGGCATCTGCTCCGGCAGCTGGGGCTGAAGGCGCAGGGCAGGGGGCAGAGCAACAAACTGCTGCGGCACCTTCGGCTAGTAATCAAAATACGTCTGCGCAGGAAGAAACTGAATCTTCTACAGGGGTAGATGAAGGTGATACCGCTGCTGCTGCGCAATCATCGGAAAGCGAGCAGAAGCCAAAACCGGCAACGCCAGCCCCGGCCCCGGTCAAGGATACTGCCGCGGCAAGTAAGGCTGCACCAGCAGATACAAAAACATCCACTGTGCCACATGGTGGCGTAGAGGGTGGAAAGTATCAGGTGCAATTGGCAGCGGTGCAAACTGAAGATGAAGCGCGTAAGGAATGGTCACGCCTTAAATCTCGGTATCCCACATTGTTTGGAGAAAGCACACCATCCTTTGTGCGGACAGAGCAGAATAATGCCACTTTCTACCGCCTGCGCGTAAAGGGCTTTGCTTCTGTGGCAACTGCGCGTGAATTCTGTTCAGCCGTGCGTGAACGCGGCATGGCGTGCATGGTGGTGCGGCCGTAGGCTGCAACTGGTTGGTCTGGCAGAATGGAAGCAGGACATACACGGGCAGATGTTGAAACGGCACCAAGCCCTGTAGAGGCAACTGGCACGCTTTTTGCGCAGGCTGATACACAGGCAGAACAGGTGCCGCGTGTGCCACTTCTGCGCTTGGACGGGTTTGAAGGTCCTATGGACCTTCTGCTTGATCTGGCCCGCGCGCAAAAGGTGGATCTGGCCCGTATTTCCATCTTGCAACTGGTGGAGCAATATCTTGCTGTGGTGGAAAATGCCCGCCGGGTTAGGTTGGAACTGGCTGCGGATTGGCTGGTTATGGCAGCATGGCTGGCGTGGCTTAAATCTCGCCTGCTCCTTCCCCCGGATGATGAGCTTGCAGTAGAGGGTGAAGAAGCCGCAGAGCTGCTGCAGGAACGGTTGATAGAACTTGCCTGTATGGGTGAGCTGGCGCGTTGGCTGGATGAGCGGCCAAGGTTGGGGCGGGATGTTTTTGCCCGAGGCGTGGCAGAGGATCTGGTAGAAATAGACCGTTCGGGTCTGGCATTGGATATGCCGCAGCTTATGCGGGCCTATATGGCGGCTATGCGCCGTAATGCGCGCAAGCGTATTTATGCCCCACGTACCTTACGGTTCTGGACTGTGCAGGATGCCTTAAGCCGATTGACACGTTTGCTGGGTGAAACGCCGCCCGGTTGGAGCAGTCTGGATGCGTTTTTACCAGATGTACTGCCCGAACAGGCAGAAGGGGCAGATGCTATGCGTCAACGCCGCGCTGCTGTGGCGGGCACGCTTATTGCAGGGCTGGAATTGGCAAAAAGTGGCAGGCTTGAATTGCGGCAGGAAGAGGTTTTTGGCCAGATCATGTTACGCCCGCATGAAGAAATGCAAGAGCTGGGCAATGATGGTGCACAAAATTCATGACCAGTAACATGGAAGAAAACACGGTTTCAGAAGAGGCCATTCGGCTGGCCGAAGCACTTATTTTTGCATCTACCGAACCTGTAAGTGCACGCAGGTTGGCGGAGCTGCTGGAATTGCGCCAGCTTGTGCCAGATGGTGTGGATAATTTGGCAGCGTTTGTTACGGCTGTTTTGCAAGCACTTGTACAGCGTTATGAAGGCCGTGGCGTAATGCCTGTTGAAATAGCCGGAGGGTGGCAGTTTCGGACAGCTCCAGATCTTGCGCCTGCTCTTACACGTGTGCTTGAGCGGCCGCGTCGTTTTTCTCGCGCGGTGATGGAAACACTGGCTATTATTGCGTATCACCAACCTTGTACACGTGTGCAGATAGAAGAAATACGCGGCGTAAGCCTTGGCCAGAACGTGCTGGATACATTAATAGAAGCCGCTCTTATTATGCCAAAAGGGCGCAAGGAAGTGCCGGGGCGGCCTGTATTGTGGGGCACAACGCAAGATTTTTTGCGCCATTTCAGCCTACGATCTTTGGCGGATCTGCCGCGCAGGGAAGAACTGTTGGTGGAAGTGCCTGAAAATACCGGTGCAATGGGGCGGCCACAAACCGAAATTACTTTTGCCCAACCAGATCACGCTACATTACCAGATAGCCCCGCACAGACCAATGTTGGCTTGGATGCTGAAGCAGAAAGCACAAAACCGCATGTTTCCGGGCCAGAAGGGTCATGATAGATACTCCGCATCATAGAATTGTATGGGGGTGTTTGCTTTCCCTGTGCGGTGCGTGCAGCAACGGAACTGTTCATGTTTGATTTTGCCTGGTCTGAAATCGCGCTGATTGGCGCCGTGGCTCTGGTTGTTATCGGGCCAAAGGATTTGCCAGTGGCCATTCGTGGGCTGGCAGGTGCTTTGAAAAAGGCACGTAAACTGGCAGGAGAGTTTCAGTCTCACGTTGATGAGATGGTACGTGAGGCTGATCTGACAGAAGTGCGTGATCAGGTCCGGGATCTCAAAAATCTCAATGTACGTAATCGGATCATGAAGGCTATTGATTCTGATGGTACGCTAAGCAGTTCTTTTGCTCCTCCACCACAGATTGCTGAACAGCATATTCCCGCAGGCCCTCGTGCACTGGATATGCCCGCTTCCAGCACGCAAAGTACAACCAGTATTCCACCATACGTACCCAGCACATACGAACCTGTGGTAACGGATGATGATATTGCCAGTGCTCCGCCAGAATTGCCGCCCAATATTGTGCGCCGCATTTTAAAGGAGCAGGAACGCTTGCATCCACCAGCCTTTTTGCCGCCTGTGCGGGTTATGCATGCAGGCCGAAGTGTGGCGCCGGGTGAAAGATTGGGGCGTGTGTCTGCTGGCCCAAACCGGCCAGCGTGGCATCAGGATGCGGATATACAGCTAGATCAGCCAAAAGGGGCTGAGCCAGAACAGCAAATACTGGATCATCAACCATGAACGAGCATGAAACCGTCGGGGAAGATCCTATTCACGATCAGCCAATGCCGCTGATTGAACATTTGTTGGAATTGCGCCGGCGTTTGTTATGGGCAGGGGCGGCGTTTATTCTGTGTTTTGCGCTCTGTTACCATTATGCAGGCGATATTTATCTGTTTCTGGCGCGCCCATTGGGTGAGATTATGCGCCAGCAGGGTGAACAGCCACACCTGATTTATACGGCACTGTATGAGGCATTTTTCACTTATATTCGGGTGGCGTTTTTTGGGGCAGCTTTTTTGTCCTTCCCCGTTGTGGCCATGCAGGCGTGGATTTTTATAGCCCCCGGTCTTTACCGATCAGAAAAACGGGCCTTTGCACCCTTTTTAATTGCAACGCCCATTCTGTTTCTGGTGGGGGCGTCACTGGCCTATTATTTCATTTTTCCCATCGCATGGCGTTTCTTTCTGTCTTTCCAGACAGCAGGTGCGGGGCATGATGGTGTGCAGATTGAACTGCAGGCCAAGGTTTCCGAATATCTTTCCTTGGTCATGAAGTTGATCATGGCTTTTGGTGTAGCGTTTGAACTGCCGGTTGTGCTGACGCTTTTGGCACGGGTGGGGATTGTTACAGCAGATATGCTCCGCCGTTTCCGCCGCTATGCCATTGTGGGGGCTTTTGTTATTGCCGCCATTCTCATGCCGCCAGATGTTATCACCCAGATCGGTCTGGCCGTGCCATTGGTGCTGCTTTACGAAATTTCCATTATCTGCGCGCGTTTGGTTGAACCCAAGTGGAAGGCCAGCCAAGCAGAAAATACATCCAACACCCAGCAGGAGGTTCCCTGACCCATGCATGACATTCGCGCCCTGCGGGCTGATCCCGCTGCTTTTGATGCTGATCTTGCCCGCCGCGGAATTGAACCTGTTTCGGCCAAGTTGCTGGCATGGGATGAAGAACGCCGCCAGGCCCAAACTGTATTGCAGGAAAAACAGGGGCGCCGCAAAGCGCTGGCGCGTGAAATAGGAACACTGAAGCGCAGCGGGGGTGATAGTAGCGATCTGGAAGCCGAAGGTTTGGCCCTGCGCGCAGAAATGGAAGCACTGGAAGAAGAGGTAGACGCACTGGGGCGTGAAAGCACAGCACTTTTGGCCAATCTGCCCAACCGTTTAGATGCCACGGTGCCAGATGGCCCGGATGAAAGCGCCAACGTGGTGCAGCATGAATGGGGCACAAAACCTACCTTTACGTTTACACCCAAACAGCATTTTGAGCTGGGTGAAATGCTGAAGCAGATGGATTTTGCAACAGCTGCCAAGCTTTCTGGTTCGCGCTTTGTGGTGCTGCGTGGCAGTATTGCGCGTCTGGCGCGTGCTCTGGGCCAGTTTATGCTGGATTTACACGTAACAGAGCATGGCTATACGGAAACGCAAGTGCCCGTCATGGTGAATGATGATGCCATGTACGGAACAGACAAGCTGCCAAAATTTGCAGATCAATCCTTTCGTACGGAAGATGGCCGTTGGCTTATCCCCACAGCAGAGGTGCCGCTTACAGCTTCTGTATCTGGCGATATTCTGGAGGCTTTAGCACTGCCGCTGCGTATGACCGCACTCAGCCAGTGTTTCCGGAGTGAGGCCGGGGCAGCCGGGCGCGATGTGCGCGGGATGCTTCGCCAGCATCAGTTTGAAAAAGTGGAAATGGTTTCTGTTACCATACCAGAAGAAAGCGATGCCGAGCACGAACGTATGACACGCTGTGCGGAAAAGGTTCTGGAGGAGCTGAATATTCCGTATCGTCGTGTGCTGCTATGTGCTGGAGATACTGGGTTTGGCGCCGCAAAAACCTTTGATCTGGAAGCATGGCTTCCGGGGCAGGATGCGTGGCGGGAAATTTCTTCATGCTCCAACACGCGGGATTTTCAGGCCCGCCGCATGAATGCCCGTTATCGCCCTCAGGCAGGGGCCGCACCAGCTTTTGTGCATACGCTCAATGGTTCTGGTCTTGCTGTTGGCCGCACTCTGATTGCAGTAATGGAAAATTATCAGAACGAAGATGGTTCCATTACCGTGCCGGATGTTTTGCGCCCGTATATGGGAAAAATTGAAAAAATCAGCTAAGGTAAATTACAGATACAATGGTTTCCAAACCTTTCCTATACTTGGCAATAGCCATTGTATCTGAAGTTATCGGCACATCTTTGCTGACCGCTTCTCATGGGTTTGCCCGCTGGGGGTACGCAGTTGCCAGCCTGGCCGCTTATGGATGTGCCTTCTATTTTCTATCCATTCCGCTCAAAACCATTCCAACTGGCGTTGTTTATGCCATCTGGAGCGGGATTGGTATTGTGCTTGTTTCTGCTATTGGGGCACTGTTTTTTAAACAGATTCTGGATACTCCAGCCCTTATAGGCATTGGCCTGATTATGGTTGGAGTGTTGGTGATCAATCTGTTCTCAGGCTCCATGCCCCATTAGTGTGTGGCACGAATGGTTTTAATAACCAGCCCCGGCGTAAGCACTTGCGGCAATGTGACTGGTGTGCCGTTAGCCGGAATAAACAGGTAAAAAGGCACACCATCGCGCCCATGCTGGCGCAGGAACGCGGTAATGGTGGCATCGTGCGTTGTCCAGTCTCCACGCAATAGTGTGACATTTTGGGCTTTGAACGCGTTGCGTACTTCTGGCACATCCAATGCCACACGCTCGTTTACCAAACAGGTAATGCACCATGCGGCTGTCATATCTATAAATACGCTTTTGCCGTTGGCCTGCAGGGTTTGCAGCCGTGTGTTGGAAAAGGCTTCCACACCTTCGGGCAAGGTCATACCTTGTGCTGAAGAAGGCGCTACAGCCTGTTGGCGTAATGCAGGCAGCAGGCCCAATGTGCCAAGTAATGCCAATAATGCCAGCCCGTGCAGGGCAAAGCGTTTGCGATCAGACCATATGTTCTGGTGTGTTTGGGTCAGCCCATGTATCCAGGCAGCCAATCCCAGAAGCACCATGCCGGATCCGAGAAGAGCAACTATGAAGGCACCGCCTTCCAGCGTGGCCACCCAAAGCAACCATACGCAAGATGCCAGTAAGGGAAATGCCAGAAACTGGCGCAAATAGACCATCCATGCGCCAGGGCGCGGCAGCATGCGGCTGCAGGATGGACAGATTGCTATAAGCAGATAAGGCAAGGCCAACCCCAGACCGAGCGCTGCAAATACGGTAAGCCCGGCAAGAGGTGGACCAGAAAGGGCCCCTGCAATGGCTACCCCCATAAAAGGTGCAGTACAGGGAGAGGCCACAATAACAGCCAGCACGCCTGTTAAAACATCATTCCATAAGTTGTGGCGTGTATGGGGCGTACTGTTGATAGAGACAGCAGAAAACGCAAACACGCCCAGAAGGTTCAGGGCCATAGCAAAAAGCAGCCAGCAGATCATTCCAACAAATAGGGGAGACTGAAATTGGAAGCCCCAGCCTGTTGCTGCACCACTCAGGCGTGCTGCCATCATGATTGCGCCCAGTAGGGTAAAACTGCTGATCACCCCACTAGCATAACAAACGGCACTGAGAATCTGCTCGCGCCTTGCTGCATGGCCCAGCCGGGTAACTGCCAGAGCTTTCATGGCCAGAATTGGAAAAACGCACGGCATCAGGTTCAGGATAAGGCCGCCAATAAAGGCAAACAGCATTTGCCGTATAAAGCCGGTAGATGCAGGGAAGGTATTTTCTGCTGTATCGGTAGGTGTGCCGGGGCTCGCGTTAATTTGCAAAGCACGTTCCGTACCAGCTTTATCTTTTAAAACTACAATCCCGGCCAAGGATTGAAGGGCGGAAAAATTAGCAGCAGGTTTCAGGTGCAATGTTACAGAGCCGTTTCGGATAACGGGTTTTTGTGCTGCGGCCTCGGCAATCTTTCCTTGTTGTTCTGGCATGAACCACGCATCGGTAATGGATGTAGGGCTCAGATCTTTGCCTGTCAGCTGTAAAAGGCCATCGGGGGAAAAAATTGCTGTGTAAGGTGAGGGCACAGCCATATGTTGTGATATTTGCTCAAATAAAGGAGCTTGGACTGAAGGCTGCGGCATACCTTTGTTTAATGTAAGCGCAAGATCAGCTTCTTCTGGCACACATACATGCTCACATACCAGCCAGCTTGCGTGTGCCGTGATGTTCACTTTGTCTGCATTTTGGTCTGCCGGGTGGAGCTGAAGCTCCAAAGGCAGAATAACATCGCCAGTATAAGCGTAAGACATTAGGGAAGAATCGCGAATGCGCTGGGGTACGGGCCAGTGGATAGCCTGCGTGCTGCCTTGCAATGCTCCATCAGCCTTTATGGTGATGGCTGGTGGGTCTCCCGCATCTCCTGGATTTTGCCAGTATGTGTGCCAACCGTTCTGAAGCTGTAGGCGCAAGGCAATGTGTAAGGGGCTATTGTTATCAGCGGTATCAGATGCGGTTATCAGGCTTGCTATGCTGTGGCCGGTTTTGATCGGCGTGCTTTCTGCCGCGAATGCTGCGGACTGAGCAAGCGTAAATGCCACAGCCAGAATAGCGAAAGAGTTTGAAAGCCAGCCACTAAAGCGATGTTGAAAGCATTTTGCCCGCAGTGTTGCAGGAAAATGGTGCAGGCCAGAAGCGAAAGGACGCGATAAGGGCATAACAGGCAAACTCATGGTGCATTCTGCGATAGGAAGCGCGCAGCATAAGCCAAACTTGCCT
Organism: Acetobacter pomorum; assembly: GCF_002738225.1. Taxonomy (GTDB): domain Bacteria; phylum Pseudomonadota; class Alphaproteobacteria; order Acetobacterales; family Acetobacteraceae; genus Acetobacter; species Acetobacter pomorum. Next base: position 43,971 of record NZ_PEBQ01000147.1, read on the forward strand.
GTAATTGTAATGTGATATTGTTGAAAACAACCGATGAAGAAAAGGCAGTTAATGGTCTGCCAGAAGATCAGCGTCAGGTTGCAGTACAAACAGACGTGAACAATAAGGGCACACGGTTTGATGTCCACCAATTTTCAGCCATACCCGTGGGTGCCCAAGTTGGCCCAAGCCGCCATTGCAGGCAATTTTGCGTTTGTCCACCATAATGGTTTCAACATGCCCCAGTTTAGGGTGCGGCACAGGGTTGGCAGGTTGTATCAACATAGGTGCGGTATTTCCTTTTTGCTATGATGGCCAAATGAAAGACATGTGCTGACTGTGTGTATGATAGCTGTTTGGGCTATGGTTTTGCACCTTTCTTATCTTCCCATGCGCGTGAGCATGTATGGCCGGTACGGCTGTGCGCTACTGGTTATGTTTTTAAGCCTGACAGGATGCAGTATGAAACTTCCTGATCCTCCCAAGCCTCCACCACGTTTTGCTGCGGCAGCCCGGCTGGTTCCGCCCGACCGTATGTTCACGTTGTCTGATGGTGCATCTATTCCCGCACGTATATGGAAGGCGCAAGGGCAGGCAAAAGCCATATTGCTTGCGTTGCATGGGTTTAATGATAGCCGCGATGCGTGGGAGCAACCCGCACCCTTTTTTGCTCAACATGGCATAACCGTAGTGGCGCCGGATCAACGCGGGTTTGGAGAGGCCCCAGACCGTGGAGAATGGGCAGGGGCTGAGCGTATGGTGCAGGACGTGCGGGAGGAAATCACCATACTTCAGCATGAAAACCCACAGATACCGCTTTATCTGACAGGAGAAAGTATGGGGGGCGCCATTCTGATGCTTCTTATGTCTGCTCCAGATGCGCCATCTGTGGCGGGTACGTTGCTCTTGGCGCCTGCAGTGTGGAATCTGGGGCTTGGGGCGGATATTCCTCTGGATATTCTGGCAACACTTTTTCCGCATCATTTGGTAACGGGGCGGGAACTGCCAGTGCATGTGGTGGCAAGTGATAATCCGGCAGCCCTTTTACGCCTTTATTTTGATCCACTTACCCTGCGTGCCACACAGCTTGAAGCCTTGCGGGGGCTGGTGGATTTGATGAAACAAGCCGCAGCAACAGCCCCACGTATAAAAGGGGAATTGCTTTGTGTGTATGGAGACAAAGACCAGCTTGTGCCGGCGACAGCAATGGCCAAAGTATGGGAAACCTTGCCAAAAGGCACTCGGTTGGATCTGATTTCTGGCGGACACCATTTGTTGCTGAGAGATCGGAATGGCAAACAGGTAACGCAGGATATGCTGGCTTGGATTACCCAACCTGATAATTTTTTACCATCAGGTGGAGATGTGGCCGCCAGTGCGTGGCAGGCACAAAACCCGGCCAAGCCGGAGGGAAAGTGGTTTCCTGCCACGTGGTTAGACGGTTTGGTGCGTTAAACATATCCATCCAGAGCAGTAAGACTGAAATAAGAAGCAAAATCTATCTGCGGGAAGTTATCAGGATAATGCAGATAGAGGCTTGGCAAGTGCCCCTAAATTGCGTTAGGGAAGGCGCACGGACCCGTAGCTCAGCTGGATAGAGCGTTGCCCTCCGAAGGCAAAGGTCGCGCGTTCGAATCGCGCCGGGTCCACCATAATGATCATTTTTTGCGTCGGTAATGATCTTTTGCATCTTCCAACAAGCTACGTAGACTTGCTTTGGGTGACGCAATAAATCCTATAAAGCCTAAAAATACAGTAATACCTGCGCCACTCCCCAAGTTGGCTCTTGTTTGCGATGAAGATGCTGGCTGGGTTGCCTGATGTCTATTGGGACTATCCTTTTTAGATTCAGGCATATGGCAGGTTCTTTCTGGTTGTGAGTGTCTGAACACCAAATATGTAGAGCCGTGAATAGGGCTGAAAAGCCATTATTCCATAGGAACGGCCAGAACATGCAGATATGTGCATATTTTTTCCACACCAGATGCTTCTGATGCGGAAATGGGTAAATGTGTTTGTTTGAGTTTGTTGAGAAAATCCTGAGTTTGTTGCGTGCGTGTTGGGCTGCCCATGGCCCAGATTCGACGCGGAAATCTCACAGATGGAGTAATTTTGGATCATTTTCTGGTTGTTCAGGACTTCCTATACGTC
>NZ_PEBQ01000148.1 GCF_002738225.1 Acetobacter pomorum
TCGAAATACCAGTGCAAACGATGTGCCCAGCCAAACCGGGCGGGGGGATCATAATGTATTTCAAGATTAAGCAGCGCATACCCCGGCGCTTTCAGGCGATTGGCGTTATCTAGCCAGTAAGAATCACGCCACGTGACTTCCGCGTATCCGCCCAGCCCTTCCAGTAAACCGTCAGGCTGGTCATAAAGAAAGCGGGCATTAAGAAAATTGGGAATGACCCCGGGGATATAATGCCCTTTACGGCTGAAGCTGTGTGAGAGCGTGCTGTTGGAAAGAACTTCGGTATAATTGGTATAAATCTGGTTATCATAGGTGTAGCTCAGTTTAACCCGACCGCCGGGAAGCATTTTGGGCAACGGCTTCCACGCCACACCCAGAACAACACCACGATGTTCGGACGCGGGTGCGTTAAAAGTGTAGGAACCAACGGTGTTGACACCGGCAGACTGGCTGACCAGTTCGTTCTTATAAAACTCGTAAAAACCTGTTGCCTGAATGCTGATCGTCGAAGAGGGATGCCAGTCAGCGCCCAGATCAATGCCGACACTTGTCTGGCTTTTCAGTTGTGTATTGTTCCCGTATTCCCCCTGTGGCGTAATGAAAAGATTGGAAGAGGATGGGGTGCCATAGGCTGTGCCAACACGGGTATGAAGCGTCCAGTCTTTTGATGGCGTATAAATCAACGCGCCTTCTGGCGCGAGATTGAAATAGAAACGATTGGCTGTGATGGCCCGCTGGGTGTTGAGCGTTGCGGAGTAGCCATAGAGTGTTTCGGTTGCGCCAATATCGGAATATGTGCCGCCAAGCCCGGCGACAATGTGCCAGTCGGGTGCAAAATGCCAGTCTTCCTGAAAGCGCGCTCCGAGATTCCACTGGTGCCCGTAGCTTTCGGAATTCATGGCCCCTCGTGTTGCACCGCCCAGGGGCATGATGTTGTAAGTCTGTGAACCAAAATCGAGATAATCAAAATTCACGCCAGCAAATGTTTCCAACGCTCTGCCCGCAAGTTGCACATGGTTGGTTATGTCGCTGCTTACATTATAGGAATTATAAGGACCGACATACGCCATAGGGGACGTTGGCTGGTCGATATGGCGCTGATCGTATGTAAACTGGTTTCGCCATGTTGTGTGGCTGTTGAAATCATGCTCCCAGCGCAGGCCAACCACCGTGCGCCGATCAAAGCGCCCCAACCCTGCCTCTTCAGGGCTCATGGCAACCTTCGCGCCATAGCGGCCATTGACCAACAGATTGACAGATGCGCAGCCAGTTGCTGCGCTGGACGCATTGG
>NZ_PEBQ01000149.1 GCF_002738225.1 Acetobacter pomorum
TCTGTTATCTGGGTTGGCAAGGCCCATGCCACCGTGCGCCCCGAACTGACGGATGATGAAGCAGGCTGGCCAGTACGGATCCTGAAAGACGCCATTGCCGATGGCGTGCCTTACAAAGATATGCTGATTACCGCCGAACACTGCCTGTTCTTTGAAGGCAAGCTGGTGCCTGTGCGCATGCTGGTGAATGGCGTTTCCATTTTCTATGACAAATCCATCACCTCCTACGATTATTATCATGTGGAAACAGAACAGCATTCCGTTATCACCGCAGATGGCATGCTGACAGAAAGCTATCTGGATACAGG
>NZ_PEBQ01000150.1 GCF_002738225.1 Acetobacter pomorum
GGGATCCTGTGGGATGACTGAATTCTACAAAATGACCCAAAATTGCCTCAAGTGTGAGAAATCCGCGTCGAGAGGGTTGCAGTCAAAATAACAATAGCCATGCCAGGAACACCGTGTGCACCTTTGGATGTTAGCAAGGCCGTAAAAATTACAGATAGAAGCTCTTTCCAGCTGAGTGCAACATGCGCAGCTTGGGACAAAAACAGGATTGAAAGACCAATATAAATGGATAAGGCATCAAGATTAAAAGAGTACCCGGCAGGTATAACAATACCAACTGTTTTGGATCCTACACCCAAGTTAATAAGTTTTTTCATAATTGCAGGCAAAACAGCATCGGATGATGTTGTTGCCAGGACAATAAGCATTTCTTCCTTAAGGTAGGATAGGAGAGAAAATATATTGATTTTACAAAAAACTTTTAGTGTAAAACCAAGTATTATAAAAACAAAAAACAATACCTATATAAAATAGATTATAAGAAATTTCAGAAGCGGTATTATGGAAAACAAACCATAATGACCGATTGTGTAACTGGTTGCACCAAAAACACCAAGAGGCGCAAGCCGGATAATAAATCCCATAATCTGAAAAAGAATACTGCCCAAAGAGTTTACAAAGCGCACAACTGGTTCTGCTTCTTTGCCAGCCAATACCATGGCGCATCCAAATATCATGGCAAAAACAACCACCTGAAGAATGTCATTTCTGCCAAATGCGTCGATTGGATTGAGGGGGATAAGATGCAAAAGAAAGCTTGCAAAGCCTCCGTTAAGCGTTTTGCCTGCAACGGGAGGTGTCTGCGCTGATTGTTGAATGGGTAATGTTAGGCCAGTGCCAGGCTGAAAGATAACTGCTGCTAGTAAACCAAAACCCAGAGCAATAGAGGTCATGATTTCAAAATAGCTAAGGGCCTTTACTCCCAAACGGCCAATAGTGCGAAGATTTCCAGCGCCTGCGATACCCTGCACAAGTACGCAAAAGATAAGTGGAGCTGAAATCATTGAAATAAGTTTTAGAAAGCAATCGCTGAAAATATGGAAATTCTGCGCAATGTCAGGAAAAAAAGTTCCGGATACAAATCCTAGCACAGTCATAAACACGATCTGTGCAAATAGAAATTGTCCAGAAAGAAACTTCATAATGCCTGATATCCCCATCGAAAACATTTTTCGAAATAGAGAGAGTTGCCACAATACAAAAGGTCAGATGAGCTTGTATGCAAACTGATCTAACAACTGTTACGTAATCGGAATCATTGATTGCATACAAGAGAAAAATAATCCGAAACCGAAATAATTTTGGAATAAGATATGCAGGTTGTGGCAAAGGAAGGAGGTTTTTGAAAGAGTTAACTATATGATATTTATGAAATAATTTATGTTCTAATGTTGATATTTCTGATCAAGGAAAAGGGTATGCAGATAAAATTAAAAATATTTCATATACGGATTGAAACAAGATTATATTGACATATGAGAGTGCGCCTTCTTGAGTATCAGATTGGAGCCATTGGAGAAGGTTATACGGCACATCATGTTCGAGCAGAATCTGAAGGCGTGTGTGGTGCTAGAACAATATGTGTAATTTTTATTGTTCTAGATGCCTCGAACCTTTGCTGTGTTATCGAGAAAGTTAATGGCGCAAACAAAAAAAATAGATAAGCAAGCGAATCTGGTCAGTCCTGAGGACGGTGACATTCGTCATCATGGTATGATCGAAGATCGTATCATTTATGCCGCTTTAGCTGGCTATATTAAGCCCGGTGAACGCTTGGGCGAAAAAGAAATGTCTGAAATTTTTGACGTTTCCCGTACATTGGTGCGTGAAGCCATGATTCGTTTGCAAGCGCGCGGCATAGTGGAAGTTCTGCCGCGTCGGGGCTGGTTTGTGATCGAACCGACGATAGAAGAGGCACGCCAGACTATTAATGCACGTCGTGCCTTGGAAGTAGGCATGCTTGTAACGGCAGACAAAATATCTTCGGAACAGATTGCAATATTACGCCAACATGTCATGGCGGAAGAGGAGGCGCTTGCTGCAGATGACAGGGCGAGAAGAAGTTACCTTCTAGGTCATTTTCACGTCTGTTTGGCTGAAACAGTCGGGAACGCTGTGTTGGGGAGCTTATTGCAAGATCTTACAACACGCACTGTTCTTATTGCGGCCTTATATCAATCTACCCACGATGCACATGAATCATGCACGGAGCATGCTGAAATTATAAATGCCCTTGAAATGGGTGATCCAGATGAAGCTGCAAGGCTTATGGATGTGCATTTGCGGCACGTTGAAAAAGCGCTGAATTATCGTGATATAACAGAACGGGTAAAGAATTTACGGCATGCTTTACGTAATGGGCCATCTTCGTAAAATTTAGCTTTCGTTCCGTAGGTATTTCTCATTTGATCTGCAATGTTTACGGCGAATGGTAATCAGGAGTTACGTTTGACGTTAAACTTTGAATTCCAAGATGAGAGCTGATTATGCGCCTTCAATCGTCCTGGCAGCCATATCTGGTGGATGGCAAAGCTTCTCCAGCGGAACGATTGGCAGAGGCGATAGGAAAGGACATTCTTTCCGGAAAGCTCAAGGTAGATGAGCGTCTTCCTGCCCATCGGGATCTGGCATGGCGGCTGAGGATTGGTGTTGGTTCCGTAACGCGCGCCTACGCTATTCTGGAACGGCGTGGGCTTGTGCGTGGCGTGCATGGGCGCGGGATGTTTGTTGCTGTAAGGCAGGAAAATCCCGAAACTAAATTTGATCTTGCCACAAACATGCCTCCACCAATGTTTAGTGACAGGGCGCTGGCCAGCACGCTTACGCGATTGGCGAAACAGGTTGATCCGGATTTATTCAATGTTTATCCACCAGTCGCAGGTCATCTCGAACATCGCCGCATCATGGCGCACTGGCTTTCGGGTTTGGGAGTTGACGTTGCTCCAGAAGGCTTGCTTTTAACATCAGGCGCCCAACAAGCATTAAACGTGGCTCTTAATGTGGTCCGTCCCGCTGTGAGATACGCCATAACGGAGGAGCAGACTTATCCGGGCATGTTGGGGGCAATACATCAAAGTCGTTTGCCTGTGCATGCCGCCATGATGGACGCAGAAGGCATTCTTCCCGCCGCCTTGGGTGACATTTTGCGACGTAACCGACCGGAACGTGCTGTCGTTTATCTGACACCGACTATGCATAACCCAACCACGGCCACAATGGAGTTACAACGACGGCAGGATATTGTGTCTCTTTGCAAAAAGTTTGATGCCTTGATTATTGAAGATGGTGTGTATGTTGCTGGACGTGATCCTTCCCGGCCGTCCTTTATGGAGCTGGCTCCAGAACGCACTTTTCATGTGAGTAGCCTCTCAAAGATTCTCAGTCCGGGACTGCGCATCGGTGCATTGGTTCCGCCTGCCCGGTATGTAGAGGAGTGTTTGCCCGCGTTGCTCGCATCTTCATTGATGATCGCGCCGCTTTCCTATGCCATGATGGCGCAATGGATGGAGAATGGAACAGCGGAAAGTGTACGTAATGCACTCCATCGCGAGGCTCTTCGTCGTCAGCAACTTGTGGTTTCTAATTTGCCCGAAGTGGTTAAACCTCGTTCTCATGCCTTTCATGTATGGCTTCCCATGCCCGCAGAGCAAGCTGCCCGTGTAACGGAGCACGCGCGTCATCTAGGCGTTAATCTTCCTTCTGTAACGTCTTTTCAGGCAATGGATGCACCCAGTAATACAGGTGTCCGTCTTGCGTTGGGGAATGTACCATTCCGAAAAATGCCTGAAGCTCTCAAGCGTATCCGGTCAGCTTGTCTTCTTGTGCGGGGAAAAGTGTCACATGACACTATACCGATATACTGAAAGTGTCTCTTTCGGTTAGGCTTCCGCCAGATCACTGGTTGGAAGAAGACAATGCATAAAAGTTCCCAAGGTGTTACGGTTGTTGCGTCCTTTCATCTTAAAGAAGGTCATCTCGATGCAGTTCTACCCGTTGTGGCTGCGTGCATAAAAGCATCACGGCAGGAAACGGCCAATTTTTCCTATATTTGCCGCCGGGATCTGAATGATCCGCAGCATTTCGTATTCATAGAGCAGTGGCAAAGTGTGGCTGCCATACACGAACATGAGCAGCAACCACATTTTCTTGCCATGAAGGCGGCGTTTGAAAAAAGTATGGATGGTCCGTTAACCGTAACCATGCTCGAAAATATCGCTGCTTTTTCTTGACGATCAAGTGACGCAAATCGTGATACCGCATGTCTATCTTCTTGGAACCGTTGATACGAAATCTGATGAATTAATCTATCTATGTTCGGTTCTGGAAAAAAATGGTGTTCAGCCCCTGATCGTGGATGTCAGCACGAACATGACGCCGGCTTCTGCGAATATAGAGATATCAGCACAGACAGTTGCTGCATGTCACCCTGATGGTGCAACAGCCGTTTTCTGTGGAGATCGTGGGCGAGCGATTGCAGCCATGTCTATAGCACTCGAACATTTCCTGCCGGGGCGGGCAGATATAGCCGGAGTAATTGGCATTGGTGGTTCTGGAGGTACGGCCATTGTTGCGCCCGCTTTGCAGGCCTTGCCAATCGGATTGCCGAAAATCCTTATTTCCACTGTAGCTTCCGGCAATATCGAACTATATGTGGGGGAATCTGATATTGCGATGGTTTATCCGGTTGTGGATCTGCAGGGTCTGAACCGTATTTCCCGAGTGGTTCTCGCCAACGCGGCCAATGCCATGGCAGGTATGATCCGTCATCGTTACATACCGCCTTCGCAAAGTCACCCAGCACTTGGTATCACCATGTTCGGCGTGACCACGCCATGCGTTACAGAAGCGATGCATGTGCTGGAGCATGATTTTGAATGTTTGGTTTTCCACGCGACAGGATCAGGCGGAAAATCAATGGAGCGCCTCGTCGCGCAGGGTGTTATTCAAGGTGTTCTGGATATTACCACAACAGAGTTCTGTGATTTCGTTGCAGGTGGTATTTTCCCTTGTGAGGTTTCCCGCCTTGACGTTATTGCACGAACAAAGGTGCCATATGTCGGAAGTTGCGGCGGCCTGGATATGGTCAATTTTGGTGCGATTGAGACAGTGCCGGAGCGTTATCGTGATCGCGTTTTTGTGCAGCACAACCCATTTATCACCCTCATGCGTACAACGCCGGCAGAATGTCGGCAAATAGGACGCCTGATCGGCGAACGTCTTAATCGTTGTGATGGTCCTGTTCGATTTTTTTATCCAGAAGGTGGGTTTTCACAACTCGACCGTCCTGACCAGCCTTTTTACGACCCAATGGCCGATGAAGCTTTCCGTGATGTGCTTCTTGCAACCTTGCAACAGACATCAGATAGACGTTTCATCAGTTTACCGTTTGCCATTAACGATCCTTCCTTTGCTCAGGCAATGGCGGAAGAACTTATCCAGATTTTTAAGGAGAATTAAGCATGCCTCGGATTGAACGCAGTGCCATCCTTGCGCGTTTGCGCGGGTTGATCAAGGAACGTAGGCCGATTGTCGGCGGTGGCGCAGGAACCGGCCTCTCGGCAAAATGTGAGGCTGCAGGCGGGATTGATCTGATTGTCATCTATAATTCTGGCCGTTACCGTATGGCCGGGCGTGGGTCTTTGGCGGGGCTTTTGGCCTATGGTAATGCCAACCAGATTGTTATGGATATGGCGCGTGAAGTTCTGCCTCTCGTGCCGAATACACCGGTTTTGGCTGGTGTTAACGGTACTGATCCTTTTGTGGACTTCGATGTCTTTCTTGACGATGTGCGCCGGGTTGGGTTTTCCGGTATCCAGAACTTCCCTACAGTTGGGCTGATTGATGGAAACTTTCGCAAAAATCTTGAAGAAACTGGTATGAGCTACAGCCTTGAAGTGGATGTGGTTGCCCGGGCGCGGAAGAAAGACCTGCTGACTACGCCTTACGTTTTTGATGTTGAGCAGGCGCGGGATATGGCGCGTGCTGGAGCCGATATTCTGGTTGCCCATATGGGGTTGACGGTAGGGGGAAGTATTGGTGCCGAAACAGCTTTTACGCTTGAGGATTCCATCAAGCTTATCAACGAGATTTCTGATGCTGCGAAAAGCGTGCGTGATGATGTAATTCTTCTCTGTCATGGCGGTCCAATCGCAATGCCTGCTGATGCACAGAAAGTATTGGATGCATGCCCGGAGTGTCACGGGTTCTATGGTGCTTCCAGCATGGAACGTCTGCCTGTTGAAAGCGCTCTCGTTGAGCAGACCCGGACTTTCAAGGCCATGACACGGTAATATATGCCTCACGCAGGAGCGTTCCATGCAGATTTCACGACGTGTCTCTTTTGTCGCTGCCCTGGTTCTTGCAGTTGGCGTAGCAAACCTAGCCGCACGTGCACAGTCTGTTTCCGCTCCTGTGCTACGGACGGTCTATTCGTCCAACCGTATCATGAATGCGGTGACCACCACTGATACAGGCCATGTATTCATGTCCTTTCCCTATTGGGGTGGCGGAGGACAGGGGCCGACGGTAGGGGAATTGCTGCCAAATGGTACCATGCAGCCTTTCCCAGATGCGGCATGGAATAACTGGGCACAGTCGCACGATGCACTGCATAGCTTTGTGCGTGTTAACGCTATCCGCATTGGTCCGGACGGACTGCTCTGGGTTGTGGATTCCGGTGAAGCGAATGTGGGAGGAAAGCCTAATCCTGCTCATGGCGCGCCGCCAAAACTGGTCGCTTTCGATCCGGTTACCAGACATCCTGTGCATCTGATTGTGCTTCGGCAGGGGACAACACAATACAGCTACGTGGATGATCTGCGCTTCCATAATAATACGCTGATCCTGACCGATGCGGGCGATCCTGCCCTAATCTTGGTCGATCTTCGTAATGGTACACAACGGCGTGTTCTGTCGCATCGCCCATGCGTTACTGATGAGCGTCCGATGCGTGCTGAAGGACATATCCTGATGACGGGCAATCGTGAGGCGCGTGTCCATGCTGACCAGCTTGAAGTGTCGCCAGATGGAAAGATACTTTATTTTCAGCCAAGTTCGGGTCCAATGTGGAAAGTCGCAATGGCAGACCTTGAAAATACGTCATTGACCGATACCCAGCTTAATGCGCGCGTGAAGCTTTTTTATGATACACCAACAACGGGCGGCACCGCGATTGACGGTGACGGTAATCTCTACGTTTCAGACGTCGATCGTCTGCGTATCCTGAAAATCACATCAGACGGAAAAGCTACAGTTTTCATTGCCGATCCGCGTCTTGTCTGGGCAGATGCAATGTGGATTACGGCTTCTGGCTCCTTATGGATTCCTGCGATCCAGCTCAACCGGACAGCAACGTTTCAACGTGACGGTATCTCTCGCGTCAAACTGCCCGTCAACATCTATGCCATTGATGCTCATCTGAAACCTTCCCGACAATACTGAGATTATCAGAAGGAGTTTTTGTGCCCTTCGGCGTCTCTACTATACCGAATGCAATGCTTCATCATTTCACTGACCTCTTGTCATTTAGTGAAACATGGATGTGACAAATAATTCATTCCATCTATCCACAGCGCTGACATGTGTTTTTGCCGCTGTGTGTGGACTGACAGTTGCGAACATTTATTATGCACAGGCACTGATTGGACCGATCACCCATGAATTTGTGATTGCGCCGAGATGGGCTGGAAGTGTCGTAACTTTGACACAACTTGGTTATGGGGCAGGGTTGTTTCTGATTGTTCCACTTTCTGACCGATCAGAGAACAGACGACTTATTTTACTGACGGTGGCTGGATTGGTCCTCAGCCTTGTCGGGGCTGCACTCAGTCAGTCTGCAGCTATTTTTATGCTGTGTTCGGTTGCAATCGGTCTTTGTTCCGTGGGGTCGCAGATTCTTCTGCCATTGGCGACACATTTTGTTGCTCCTGCCCTGCGTGGGCGCGTTATCGGCAACATCATGGGCGGTTTGATTACCGGTATTATGTTGTCTCGTCCTCTGGCCAATGCCATTGCGGCAACCTTCGGCTGGCGTGCCGTTTTCTGGGTTTCAGCAGCAATGATGACTCTGCTAGGCGGCATTCTATGGCGTATGCTGCCAGGTTATACACCACAGCAACGTTTGTTGCCTTATCGCACGCTACTCTGGTCCATCGGACACTTACTCATTGAGTATGCTCCGTTACGACGACGCATTATATATCATGGGATTCTTTTTGCGGTATTTAACATGTTCTGGACGGCTGTTCCCCTGTTGTTGCATGAGCGTTTTGAACTGGGACAAAGTGGGATCGCGCTCTTCTCTCTGGCAGGAGCAGGAGGTGCTCTGGCAGCACCGCTGGCTGGTCGGCTGGCGGATGCCGGTTATACACAGATGGCGACATGGAGTGCGATCAGTGTAATTGGGCTTGCCGCCTTTGGGTCGGAATGGGCAGTCAGAGGTGGCCATCTCATTCTGCTCGCAGTTATGGCACTTTGTCTCGATGCTGGCGTGCAGACCAATCATATCGTCAGTCAGCGGGTGGTTTTTGGTTTGAACGATGCAGCCCGGGGCCGGTTAAATGCAGCTTATATGACGGCAGTTTTTTTCTGTGGCGCTATGGGGTCGTCCAGTGGCGCCGCATTGTTCAGCATTTGGGGTTGGCCGGGATTTGCTATTGTGGCAGCTTTGCTTTGTCTCATGGATCTGGTGATGTTTGCAGTGGAATCCTTGCCGTCACGAAAATAATAGACTTGTAGCTCTATTTTCTAATGAGCTGCTTCAGCAGACGGTCATAGGTACCATCTCTCAGGGCATACTATTGGCGGATATGTGCCAGAACTTTCAAATCAACTTGTTAGGACGATAAGTTACAATCCATTTACTCAATTTAGATTTGCCAACACCAGGATATGAAGAAATACACGTCTGAGGCAAGTGGCTGTTCAGCGCAATCCTGATGGCTTCGTATTGGAAATCTTTTTTATGTTTTAGAGAATTATACGCGCAGATGACCGACGCTAAATCGTTATAAGTTCAATTTATTGATGTTCTCATAAGTTACCGAATACCACCAGCATATCAAAAGACATTCGGCAGTCTGGATGAGCTGAGTAGATTTAAAAAACAGTCACGCAATTTATAAGTTATAGCGCATTATCCAAAATGGCTTTTTTTATGGCCAAGCCAAGCAGCCCTGTTTCTTCCTCATCAGGAAGAAGAAGGCATAGTTTTTGTGGACGAATATTTTTTAATGGAATTTCAATAATCTCTTTTCCTGTATAACATTGTGTGGTTTTGGGGGCAGTAGTTAATATGGAATACCCAAACCCATGCGCTACAAGAGTGCGCACCGTTTCTATGGAACCGCTGCGATAGGCTATACGGGGTTGAATGTCATTATTATGAAAAATGGAAAGGAAATATTCTACGCTGTGGGGTAAATCCATAAGAATATAGGGTTCATAGGCAACATCATGTAAGTTTATTTCTGTTGTATTGGGTTTTAAAAAGGGATGGTTGGCAGCAAGCAAAAGGTAGGGTGTCAGTTCCATAACAGGCAAACGTTTGGCTTTTACTGTGCTGGGTATATCGTAAAGCACAGCCGCGTCTAGTTGTCCGTGGGCAATTCCTTCTTCCAATAAATGAATATCACCTTCAGTAAAAGAAATATTGCAGTTGGGGAAATGTTCTTGCAGGCTTTTTATAATATAAGGTGCATATAAGGGTGAGAGTGTAGAAAGAAGGCCAATCTTGATTTGTCCATGAAGCCCAGTTTTTCCATCTGTATAATTTAAAATCGATGCTTTTTTAAATAAGGACCGTGCTATGACCGCACGTCGCTCACCCGCTGTCGTTAATGTGAGACCACGTGAATGGTGACGAAGGAATAAAACCTCACCCCAGCATTCTTCCAGATCACGAATGGCTTTGGAAACAGCTGGTTGGGATACATTAGCCGCAAGACTTGCCGCAACAGTACTTCCGGTATCTGCTACAGCAAGAAAATATTCCAGTTGCCTAAGGGTAAAAGAGATCATCAAAAGTTATCTAGACGATAAAAAGATATTATTTCTTTTTATCGATGGTGAGATTTAAAGTCAATTTAAATAGAAAACATAATTCCCAAAGGATCAGATATGTCAGACAAATTACCGAATCTGCCATTGGCGGGGGTCAGAGTGGTAGATTTTAGCCGCGTTTTGTCTGGTCCCTATTGTACTGCTCTTCTGGCAGATATGGGGGCGGAAGTTATTAAAATTGAATCGCCTACAGGTGATGACTACCGACATGTCGCACCGTTTAAAAATGGAGAAAGTGCTCTTTTTACACAGGTTAACAGAGGCAAAAAAAGTGTTGTTGTTGACCTGCGTACGCCAGATGGACAAAAAGCTGTCAGGCATTTGGTCTCAACTGCAGATGCTGTTGTTGAAAATTTTCGTCCAGGTGTTGCCTCCCGTCTTGGTGTTGGGTGGGATGATCTGAAAAGTGTTAATTCTTCCCTTGTATTTTTGAGTATATCCGGTTTTGGCCAGACGGGACCGTGGGCGCATAAAGCTGCGTATGATGTGATCATTCAAGGGTTATGCGGTCTTATGAGCGTAACGGGCCAACCCGATGGTCCTCCCACACTGGTAGGCGAAGCCGTAGCGGATGTTGTGGCCGGGATGTTTGGTGCGTGGGCCCTTACAACTGCGTTGTTTGAACGTGAGCGTAAAGGGGGGAGGGAAGCACCTGGGCGTTATATTGATCTTTCCATGTTTGATTCCATGCTTTCCTTCATGGTTACATCCACAACGGCCAGCCTTTTCACGGGAGAGGTGCCAATGCGTGTTGGGAACAGGCACCCTCTCTCGGCACCATTTGGATGTTATACGGCGCTGGATGGATATTTTTCTCTTGCTGTTCTGAACAAAAAGCTTTTTTCAAAACTTTGCAAAGTTATTGGTGCGGAGCATTTGTTAAGTGATGAACGGTTTGCAACAGACTTATCCAGAAGCACGCATGAAAGCATTCTGCGAGACTACATAGAAAAATGGTCTGGAGCGCGAAATGTAGCGGAGATTGTTTCTGTTTTTGAGACGGAAGGAGTTCCGTGCGGACCATTGTTGAATGTTGTTCAGGCTCTTTCATCAGATCAGGCTGAGGCCAGAAATATTCTTGTGCCTGTGGAAGATCGGCGTTTGCCACAGCAACATCTTGTACGTCAGCCTGCTGTTTTCAGTGGGGTAGTACAAACATCATTAAGGCGTGCCCCTAAATTGGGTGAGCATACGCGTGAATTACTCTCCTAATTATAAAAGTTATTTATTTTTAAATAGTAATGGGTTTCCAGAGGGTTCTGAAATGGTTTTTTGCACTAGAGTTGGCTTGACGGACGATGATAAAATTCTTGCTGAAATGCTTATGCGGTTTTCGCAGGAAAAGTTGGCACCCATGGCCGCCATTCTAGATAGAGATAATCTGTCTGCGGCTTGCCATCTTCCAGCTTTGGCTGAACTGGGGCTAACAGGCATTAACGTGCCTGAAAAGTTTGGAGGTGTTGCGTTAAAACCTGCCAGTATTGTTCTGGCTATCAGTATTATCGCTCAAGGGTGTGCGGCAACGGCTTCCATGCTTGGGGCGCATTTTTTAGGTACGGATGCCCTGTTGCTGGGTGGCAATGATGCGCAGCGAGAACAGTTCCTCACACCTTTGGCACAAGGCAAAGGGCTGGCTGCATTTGCCTTGACAGAGCCAGGTTGCGGTTCAAACCCGGCAGAATTGACAACTTACGCGATGCGCGAGGGCGATTACTATCGGATAGTGGGGGGCAAGCAGTTTATCTCCAATGCAGAGGAAGCAAGAACAATTATTGTTTTTGCAAAAACGGATAAAAATCTCGGTAACAAAGGAATTTCTGCTTTTATTCTACCGCGTGATACGGCCGGACTCGTGATTGATCGGGCAGAAAACCTGATGGGTATTCGGGGAGGAAAGGCCTATGCCTTAACATTGGATTGTCGTGTGCCTGCCAGTAACCTGTTAGGGAACGAAGGTGATGGCTTTAAACTGGCCATGAAGGTGTTGGATAATAGCAGGCTGGATGTTGCGGCAACCTGTCTGGGTATTGCGCAGGCAGCATTTGCCTGTGCAACGGAGTGGACAAAGGCACGTATGGTTGGCGGCAAACCGCTCAATATGCGTCAGGGTGTGCAATGGACGCTGGCGGATATGGGATGCCAGTTGGAAGCCGCTTGGGGGCTGACATTGCAAGCTGCTTATTTAAGGGCATGCCAGCAGCCATTTACAATGGCTGCATCAATGGCAAAGCTTTTTGCAAGCGAGATGGTTAACTTTGTGACAGACCGGGCATTACAGTTACATGGCGGCTATGGCTACACGCAGGAACTGCCGTTGGAACGGTTTGTGCGCGATGCGCGGATTATGCGTATTTATGAAGGTTCGTCTGAAATTCAGAGAACAGTCATTGGACGCTTAATCGCAAATTAAATATATATCTTTTGATAGATGTATTAAATTTGATAGCGACCACCCAGACTATAGCGGTTACCAGGGTAGGTAAAAATACCCTTCATCACTGTTTTACCTTGAACCCAGGTGCGGCGTACTAGCTGAAGGCAGGCTGTTGTGGGTTCATCCAGTTCCAAAAGATGCTGGAGTTGCTCATCTGGTGTAATGGCAAAAATAACATGTTCCATTTCATCAGGCCGGGAAATGTGCGTTAGCAGCCGATGTGGGTGCAGGGTTGTAAAGTCCTGCTCCAGATAGTCTGGCACAAAATGGGGGGAAACGTAACGCTCTTCCACCTGAAGGGGAATATCATCTTCAAAATGCACAATAACGGAGTGGAAAAGTTTGGCGCCCGGCCGTTGGTCGAACGCCATGGCCAGATCAACATCTGCCCTTACGGCTTCCAGTGTGACCAGCTTTTGTGTGTGCACATGCCCTGCAGCTATAATGTCATCGGCAATATCATGGAGTTCAAGAAGGGTAGCGCGTGGCACGGGTTTGGCCACAAAAGTTCCCACACCCTGTGCACGGGTGACGAGGCCCTCGGTCATGAGTTCCCGTAACGCCCGATGTACTGTCATGCGTGATACACCAAGGGTATCAACCAGTTCACTTTCAGAGGGCAGTCGCTCCCCTATGCTCCATTCCCCTCGGTTAATACGGTCAATAATGTACTGTTTGACCTGTTCGTAGCGCAGTTGGGGGCGAGCAGCTGTGGTGGTTGGCATCATGGACTGGTCCTTCGGGCGGCCTTGGCGTGCAATTAAATTATGGGCCTTTTATTATCCTGTATAGATGTAAGGTATTCCAATCCCTTTTTTGGGGGGATGGTTAGTCGGTTTGGCCTTTAAACACACGGGTGGATGGCGTAACACCTCCAATCCAGTACGAAAGTTCGTGCGGCCCCGATACAGGCCAGAATGTGATGTCAGCGGAGTAGCCTTCCCGCAGGAATCCGATCTCGCTGTGCATGTTAAGTGCCTGTGCGCCAACAGATGTTGCGCCATGCAGTGCTTCGGCCGGGGTGAGGCGCATAAGAGTGCAGGCCATGTTCAGGATGGTTGTCATATCCAGTACAGGAGACGTGCCGGGATTGCAGTCCGTGGCAAGCCCCATTGGCACTTTATGCATCCTGAACAAATCGATCGGTGGGAGTTTGGTCTCACGGATAAAGTAGAAAGCTCCAGGCAGCAGCATGGCAACCGTGCCTGCTGTAGCCATGGCTTTTACACCGGTCTCATTTGCATATTCCACATGATCTGCAGAAAGTGCCCTGAAGCGTGCCGCCAATGCGCAACTGTTACTGTCCGACATTTGGTCCGCATGAATGCGCACCGGCAGATTCAGCTTGGTGGCGGCTTCAAAAATGCGTTCCACCTCCTGAGGTGAAAATGCAATGCTTTCACAAAAAGCATCAACGCTGTCTGCAAGTTTTTCTTCGGCTACACGAGGGAGCATGTCTTCGATAAGGGCTGTGACATAGGCATCCTGACGGCCTGAATATTCAGGTGGCAGGGCGTGCGCTCCGAGAAAAGTTGTATGAACCCGGATAGGAAGGTGTTTTTCCAGAGCGCGACCTACGCGCAGGAGCTTGAGTTCGTCATGCAGGGTCAAACCGTAGCCAGATTTGACCTCAATTGTTGTTGTGCCGCCAGCAATCATACGTTTAGCGCGTTTTATGGCCAGCTCCAGCAGTGCTTCTTCTGATGCCGCGCGGGTCGCGCTGACTGTGGCGTTAATGCCTCCACCCTCGCGTGCAATCTGTTGGTAGCTTGTCCCTTCCAGACGCCGTGCAAATTCATTACTGCGGTCACCTGCATAGACAAGATGAGTATGTGCATCCACCAACCCCGGGGTCGCCCATTGGTGGCCCATGTGGTGGACCTGTCTGGCAAGATTTTGGGGTAAATCGGGCAGGTCTGCGGCAGATCCAACCCATACAATTTTACCATCCTGCGCGGCTATGGCTCCATTTTTTATGCACCCGTATGGGTCTGACCGGGTGATGTGCGAAGGGGCCATAGTGGCCAGATGAACGTCCGTCCAGAGTGTATCCCACATGGCTTCCTGCTTTGCTCTGTGTATGAGATACCATACAAAGGTATATACAAATAAGTCAAATCCGTTATGATTCCAAAATAACAATAGCAAGACTCTGCTGTTGGCGATTCAGCCAGAAGTAGAGTGCAACACAAGCTGACATGGACTGGGTTGTATGACCGAACTTTTTGTGAAGCAGGCTTTTCTTGCAGATGGATGGCACAAGAATGTTTCGTTGGTCGTGGAGGAAGATGGTACTTTTTCCTCCGTTCGTCCCAATACCCAGCCTTCTGCCGGAGCAGAAAGGCTGGGCGTAGCTGTGCCTCCCCAGATCAGTCTGCACTCTCATGCTTTTCAGCGTGGTATGGCCGGTCTGGCAGAACGTAGGCAAACACCGTCCGATACATTCTGGACATGGCGTAACCTTATGTATCGGCTGGCGGGGCAGGTAACGCCAGAACAGATGGAAGCCATAGCAGCATTTTTATACATGGAAATGCTGCGTGCTGGTTATACGCAGGTTGCGGAGTTTCATTACCTGCATCATGACCAAAAAGGGTGCGTTTACGAGAACCCGGCTGAAATGGCGTTACGCATTGCATCCGCCGCCCAGACTTCTGGTATTGGTATTACAGTTTTACCAACGTTGTACATGTATTCAGGGTTTGGTGGACGTCCGTTACTGGATGAGCAGAAACGTTTTGCGACAACACCAGAGCAGATTGCGGATATTATACAGGCCGTGCGGCAGCAAGGTGAGCGGAATAGCCTGATATCTGCTGGGTTGGGTTTGCATTCCTTGCGAGCGGTGGATATGGCGGATGTCAAGCGCCTGACACAGGACAAGACCTTGAAAGGGCCGGTGCATATTCATATCGCAGAACAGGTTGGGGAAGTAGAACAGTGCCTTGCTGCAACGGGGCAGCGGCCAGTGAACTATCTGTTTGAGCATGCACAGGTTGATGCACGCTGGTGTCTGGTGCATGCAACGCATCTGGCGCCTTCGGAAGTCACACAGATTGCACAAAGTCAGGCTGTTGCAGGGCTTTGCCCGATTACGGAAGCCAATCTGGGTGATGGCTTTTTTCCGCTTGTTCCTTACGTGGCACAGAAAGGTCGTTTTGGCATTGGGTCAGACAGTAATGTGTTGATCAGCCCAGCAGAAGAGTTACGTCTTTTGGAATATGGCTTGCGTCTGTCTGCACAAAGCCGCTGTGTGGCTCTTCCGCAAAATACACTGGGGTCAACCGGTGGCTGGCTTTATCGGCAGGCACTTACAGGCGGGGCCCAATCTTGCGGCCTAGCGCAATGGGGGTTGGTTGAAGGCGCGCGGGCAGATCTATGTGTGCTGGATATTGGACGCCTGCCTCTTCCTGATCTGGAAGGTGACGCTATTTTGGATGCAGCACTGTTTTCTGTTCCTGCCCTGCCGGTCAAGCATGTGATGTGTGCAGGTGCGTGGCGCATCAGAGATGGCCGACATCCGCAACAGGAACAGTTGACGCAGCAGTTTCATAAGGTTGTGCGCACACTTTTTTCTGAAATTTAAAGAATGGAAAGCAGGAAAGGTCGGGGTCAGATGGAAGCCGTTTATTCCTTTACACCTGGTGATGCACCGGTTCTTGTCACGCTGCCACATGCTGGGCAGCTTCTGCCCGCAGGTCTTGCAAACCGCATGACCGCGCATGGAGCCACCCTGCCGGATACCGACTGGTATATGGAAACATTATATGCTTTTGCACAAGATTTGGGCATTGGTGTTTTGCGTGCCAATTACTCACGCTATGTAGTGGACCTTAACCGTGGGGCCGATGATGGCATCCTTTATCCCGGACGGCCAAGCACAGGGCTTGTGCCACATCTGACTTTTTCGGGCTTACCCATTTATCAGGATGATCAAATTCCTGGTGAGCAGGAAGTGGCGGAGAGAACCAGCCTGTTCTGGAAACCGTATCATGCACGGATCGAGCAGGAGCTGGCACGTTTAAAAGATAAATGGGGGTGGGCTATTTTGTGGGATGGCCATTCCATTGCCTCAAAAATTCCCCGTCTGTTTGAAGGGGTTCTGCCAGACCTGAACTTTGGTACCAATATGGGGGCTTCCTGCGCATCAGAACTGGCTCAGGCGTTGGTCGCGCAGGCAGGCACATTGCCTCATTACACGCATGTGCTGGATGGGCGTTTCAAAGGTGGTTATACGACTCGTCATTATGGGAGACCGGATCAGCATATTCATGCTGTGCAGCTGGAACTTGCACAAACGACCTATCTTGAAAACGAAAATGATCCGTGGCCTTTGAACACCTCAAAAACAGAGATTTTAAAGCAGGCTTTGGCTCAGTTTTTAAAGTGTGCACTGGCTTTTAGGCCATAAGACGAAAATAGGTGAACTTTTTAAAACATTACTAATTGACAACGAAAATGTTCGACGCCTAAATGAACGTATATACAAGTATGAACAAGGGACTGAAAATGAGTGACGCATCCGCAGTTTCCAACAATCGCCTTGCCAATGATCGCGTGATTCGGTCTCCAACCGGGCCAGAAAAATCAGCTAAAAGCTGGCAGACAGAAGCTGCTTTGCGGATGCTGATGAATAACCTGGACCCGGAAGTGGCTGAACGCCCATCTGAACTTGTTGTCTATGGTGGCATTGGCCGTGCAGCCCGTAATTGGGAATGCTATGACCAGATCGTGCGTAGCCTGAAGGATCTGGAAGACGATCAGACCTTGCTTGTACAGTCAGGTAAGCCAGTTGGCGTTTTTCGCACTCACCCCGATGCGCCGCGTGTGCTGATTGCCAATTCCAATATTGTGCCGCATTGGGCGAATTGGGACAAATTTAACGAACTCGATCGTATGGGACTGATGATGTATGGCCAGATGACCGCCGGTTCATGGATCTATATCGGTTCGCAAGGGATTGTGCAGGGCACATACGAAACTTTTGTGGAAATGGGTCGCCAGTATTACGGCGGTAACCTCAAAGGTCGTTGGATCCTGACAGGTGGTCTGGGCGGTATGAGCGGGGCGCAGCCACTTGCCGCTGTTATGGCAGGTGCATCCATGCTGGCCGTGGAATGTGAACCGAGCCGGATTCAGAAGCGTCTGGACACGGGTTATCTTGACCGGCGTGTTGATACGCTGGACGAAGCTCTGGACCTTATTAACGCTGCCTGTGCAAAAGGTGAGGCTATTTCCGTCGGGCTTTTGGGGAATGCGGCAGACGTGTTCCCAGAACTGGTTCGCCGTGGCATTCGCCCAGATGCCGTAACGGACCAGACATCTGCACATGATCCGCGCAATGGGTACCTGCCTAAAGGCTGGACACTGGAAGAAGCGGAGCACAAGCGCCTGACCGACCCGGCCGCTGTGGAAAAAGCCGCGCGTCAGTCTATGCGGGATCATGTGGCAGCCATGGTGGCTTTCCACCGTATGGGTATTCCTACATTCGACTACGGTAACAATATTCGCCAGATGGCCTTTGAAGAAGGGCTGGAAGACGCTTTTGCTTTCCCCGGTTTTGTGCCTGCCTATATTCGCCCGCTTTTCTGCCGCGGTATTGGCCCGTTCCGCTGGGCGGCGCTGTCTGGTGATCCAGAAGATATCTACAAGACCGATCAGAAAGTTAAAGAACTATTACCAGACGATGTACATCTGCATAACTGGATGGATATGGCGCGTGAGAAAATTCAGTTTCAGGGGCTGCCTTCCCGTATTTGCTGGGTAGGTTTGGGTGATCGCCATCGTCTGGGGCTGGCATTTAACGAAATGGTGGCTAAGGGCGAGCTGAAAGGCCCGATCGTGATTGGTCGCGATCATCTGGACAGTGGTTCTGTTGCCAGCCCGAACCGGGAAACCGAAGCCATGCGCGATGGCAGTGACACTGTTTCCGACTGGCCCTTGCTCAATGCGCTTTTAAACACTGCATCCGGGGCAACATGGGTATCCCTGCACCACGGTGGTGGTGTTGGCATGGGCTTCTCGCAGCACTCGGGTATGGTCATTGTTGCTGATGGCACGCCAGAGGCTGCCCGCAAGCTGGAACGCGTATTATGGAACGACCCCGCAACAGGTGTGATGCGTCATGCTGATGCCGGATACGATATTGCTGTGGCTTGTGCCCACGAAAAATCCCTTGATCTGCCAATGATTACGCGTGGAGCCTGAAAATTATGACTGCTACATCCTTCACCCTGAATCCCGGCAAATTGACGTACGCCGAAATCCGCTCTTTCTTTTTCTCGCCGTCCACAAAAGTGGAACTGGCAGCCGAGGCTGAAGAGGTTCTGCATCAGGCGGCACTTTCTGTCGAACGGATTGTTGCGCGTGGGGAGCCTGTTTACGGGGTTAATACGGGGTTTGGTAAACTCGCCAAAACCCGTATTCCTGATGACAAGCTCAAGGATCTTCAGCGCAATCTGGTACTTAGCCATGCCGCAGGTATTGGCACGCCCATGAGCGAAGATGTTGTGCGCCTGATCCTGCTGCTTAAAGCCAATGGGCTGGCCAGGGGTTTTTCAGGTGTACGCAAAGAGGTCGTGACTTTTCTGCTCGCCATGCTCAACCGTGGTGTTGTGCCGGTTATTCCAGAAAAGGGGTCCGTGGGTGCTTCGGGCGATCTGGCGCCCTTGGCTCATATGAGTGCTGTGCTTATTGGCGAGGGATATGCCTTTTACAAGGGCGAAAAGCTGACCGGTGCCGAAGCGCTTAAAGCGGCGGGGCTGACGCCTATTGTGCTCGGACCCAAGGAAGGTCTGGCTTTGCTGAATGGTACACAGGCTTCCACCGCACTGGCATTGTCCGGCCTGTTCAAGGCTGAACGCGTATTTCAGGCCGCACTTGTTGCAGGGGGGCTGACGTTGGATGCCGCTCGAGGTACCGATGCACCATTTGATCCACGCTTGCATGCGCTGCGTGGTCAGCGTGGGCAAATGGAAACAGCGGCCGTCTATCGTAGTCTGCTGGAGGCATCCCCTATTCGTGATTCCCATAGGGAAGGGGATGAACGTGTGCAGGACCCTTATTGCTTGCGTTGCCAGCCACAGGTGATGGGGGCATGTCTGGATACGTTGCGTAATGCTGCTGTCATATTGGTGACAGAAGCAAATGCGGTGTCGGATAACCCCATTCATTTTGCTGATACGGATGAAATGATTTCGGGCGGCAATTTCCATGCGGAACCTGTAGCCATTGCTGCGGATACAATTGCCATTGCCGTGTCTGAAGTTGGGGCTATTTCCGAACGTCGTCTTGCCATGTTGATGGATGCACAGATGAGTGGCCTTCCACCGTTTCTGGTGCAAGATAGCGGCCTGAATTCTGGCTTTATGATTGCTCAGGTCACTGCGGCTGCACTGGCGTCGGAAAATAAGACATTAGCGCATCCCGCCAGTGTGGACAGCCTGCCAACATCGGCTAATCAGGAAGACCATGTCAGTATGGCAACCTTTGCTGCCAGACGTCTGGAAGATATTGTGGAAAATGTCTGCACCATTATTGCCATTGAATGTCTGGCTGCGGTGCAGGGGCTGGACTTTCTGGCTCCACTGGTAACGTCTCGTCCGCTAAGTGTGGCTAAAGATGCTGTGCGTGAGAAAATTACGTTCTTTGCGCAGGACCGACTGTTTGCGCCGGATATCGAGGCCATGCGTGCACTTATTTCCAAAGGTGTTATGGTGGAGCGTGTAAAGGCGTTGGTGCCACTGCCTGAGTGTGGTGCGTTGCTGGGTTGATGGACTGCATGCCCCCGGACGGAACAAGTCCGGGGGTTTTTAATATTAAGGTGTGCTTATGGTGTTTGTGGGATTAGAGAACTTACAACAAAAAGCCGAATGCATGCTGCCCCGTTTGTTTCGGGATTATGTGGCGGGAGGTGCGCATAGTGAAAGGACTGTGCAAGCCAACAGAAACGCGTTTAAAAAATGGACTATAGTGCCACGTTGCCTGCGTGATGTTTCGCAGATTTCTACCGCAACGCATTGGCTGGGTTATGACTGCGCGGCGCCATTCATGCTTGCGCCGGTCGGGTTTGCGGGCATGATGCGTTATGGGGCCGACTTTATGGCGGCACGTGCTGCAGCAAAGAAAAAAATTCCTTTTTGCGTATCAACATTTTCCATTACATCTTTGGAAGACATCTGTGCTGTACAAGGTGTTGATGTGCTGGCTCAGATTTATGTTTTTCGTGATCGTGAGATCACGCGCGACATGATCAGTCGTGCCCGGCAATGTGGGGTGCGCACGCTTGTTCTGACTGTGGATACGCCAATTACACCGCTAAGGCCACGTGACGAGAAAAACGGATTCAGACGCCTGACAAATCCGTCTTTGGCGCAAATGGTCTCGTTTGCGCAGGCATGGCGCTGGAGCCTTGGCATGCTGCGCCACGGTATGCCGGTTTTGGCGAATTTGCAGCCGTATGGGATGGGCAGAACGTTGCTAGAGCAGGCTAAAACTGCAGCATCGCAAATTGATTCTCGCCTGACGTGGAAGGATCTGGAATGGCTCCGTGCGCAGTGGGGTGGAAAGCTTGTGGTCAAAGGCATCATGCATTCTGATGATGCTGCGCAATGTGTGGCGGTCGGTGTGGATACTGTCATGGTGTCCAACCATGGTGGGCGTCAGCTTGATCCGGCACCGGCCACGTTGGATGTGCTGCCTGATATTGTTGCATCTTCAGGGGCATCCTGCTCTGTTGTTATGGACAGCGGTATAAGGCGTGGCGCGGATGTGGTGTGTGCATTGGCGCAGGGAAGTTCTCTTGTCGCTATGGGGCGGCCGTGGGCATGGGCGCTGGCAGCAGGCGGAGAAGCTACTCTGATTGAGATGATTGAAGGACTGCAAGGTGAAATTCGTGATGTTATGGCGCTTGCTGGCGTAACCAGTATAGAAGCCGTGCATAATGCAGGTTACGCCATGCTACGCAGATGTTAGGGATATTCTTGTTTAAAGCCGCCAGTATGCGTGACGGCTCCCAAATGAGTTGGGCCGACAAGCCTGACGTACTTTTCCAAAACACCAGTGTTTTGTCGGATATCAGATTTAATAAAGGTGGATCTGCGGTTTTGTAATTCTGCTTCGGATACAACAAGTTCCAAAGTGCCATCTGCTGCATTAATGCGAATGATATCGCCATTTTGTACAAGTGCTATGGTGCCGCCCATCGCAGCCTCGGGGCTGGCGTAGCCAATGCACATTCCACGGGTTGCTCCAGAAAAACGACCATCGGTTAGCAACGCAACCTGCTCGCCCATACCTTGCCCGTAGATGGCGGCGGTAACTGCCAGCATTTCGCGCATTCCTGGGCCTCCTTTTGGGCCTTCGTTGCGTACAACCAGAACGCTTCCGGGAGCGTAGGTTTGCGAGGCAACAGCTTTTGCGCATTCTTCCTCATTTTCGAAGACATGGGCCGGTCCTTCAAAATAGAGAGACTTCAAGCCTGCTGTTTTTATCCATGCTCCGTTCGGACAAAGATTTCCCCGGAGCATCACCAGGCCACCCGTGGCTGCCAAAGGTGCAGAGCAGGGATGTACAATCTTGCCGTCAGGGCCAGCATGCTGTGCCAGTTCTTCCGCCAATGGGCGGCCGGTAATGGTCAGTGTGTCATCATGCAGGTATCCGCCTTGCAGCAAGGCATTAAGAACAGCTGGTACGCCTCCTATTCGGTTCAGGTCCTTGACCAAAAATCGTCCTCCCGGAGAAAGGTCGGCAATTAGGGGAGTGCGTTGAAATACTTTGGCCATGTCCTCAAAGTCGAACAGAATACCAGCTTCATGAGCGATGGCGGGAATATGTAGCACGGCGTTGGTGGATC
Source organism: Acetobacter pomorum (assembly GCF_002738225.1). Lineage (GTDB taxonomy): Bacteria > Pseudomonadota > Alphaproteobacteria > Acetobacterales > Acetobacteraceae > Acetobacter > Acetobacter pomorum. Next base: position 22,347 of record NZ_PEBQ01000150.1, read on the forward strand.
CGCCTGTAGCGGCAACTGCTGCGCAGGCATTTTCCAAGCTTTTGCGTGTAATCAGTTCCCGTGGCAGAGGCCCTCCCGCGTTAATAATCTGCATGACACGCTTGCCAGCTTTACGCCCAATAACCAGTCGCTCGCTGTATACTGCGGGAATACTTGATGATCCCAACAGAGAAAGTCCTAGTGTTTCGGCAACCATGGCCATTGTATTGGCCGAGAACTGACCGGGACATGCTCCGACAGTGACAGCGCATGTGCGTTCGATGTTATCGAGTTCGCTTAGAGTAATATGTCCACTTTGGTACTGACCAATACCTTCCACGGCATTCAGGACAGTACGCTCATCACCCGCTGCCGAATAGCCTGGCAACATTGCGCCGCCAAATACAAAAATGGATGGCAGATTTAGACGTACAATTGCCATCATCATTGCAGGAAGTGTTTTATCGCAGCCTGCAATGGTGACCAGTCCATCATAGGCATGGGCTCGTGCCGACATTTCCACACTATCTGCAATCAGCTCACGTGATGGCAGGCTCATACGCATGCCAGCATGGCCCATGGTTGTACCATCCGATATGGAGATGGTTGTAAAACTTATTGGCACACCACCGCCTTCGGCAACTCCCAGACGTGCGCTGTCGGCCTGTGGAGCAAGGGACATTGAACAGGGTGTGTTTTCGCCTGCGGTGCTGACAATCCCGACAAAAGACTTTTCAAGATCTTCATCCCCCAGACCTGTGGCACGCAAAAAAGCACGCTGCTCAACTCGCGTTATGCCATCAGTCACAATGCGTGACTGATGTTTGTGCAGGGAGTGGCTGTTGGGCATGTGTTATCCCTTTTCAGACAGAAGCAAGACTGGCCTTGTCGTCACATTATTGCGTTGGAAAACAGAAAAAGCCTGCCACAGGGTTAACTGTGGCAGGCTTCGGGTTATGTTCAAAGTCAGAGTAGATCAGAAATTGGTGCTGATCGACCCAAAGAACATACGTGGAGCACCTACCAGCATGGACTGGAAATCCATTGCACCTTTGGAAATGCTGAGTGGGTTTCCGTTTTCGCCCATGGTGGCAATATAACGGGTGTTCTGAATATTGGTAACGCTCAGGTTCAGTGTCAGATCTTTGACAATACCAACTGATTTCTGGAAGTAGGGCAGTTTGGCAAGATTGTATTGTATGCCAAGGTTAGTCATCCAGTAAGCAGGAACTTTGACATCCCCGACATAGCTGTAGTTACGCTTGCCGGTATAGCTTGCATCCACGTAAGCTGTCATTCCGTTCCAGTCGTAAGACAAGCGTGTTTTGTACATGAAGCGGGGATAATTGATAATCTGCTTGCCACGGGTCTGGTAAGACACGCCGGCTTCTACCAGATTATTGTCATACGTGGCATGGTTGTAGCTAACACTATTTGTAAAAGCCAAGTTTTTAATTGGCATAATTGTAATTGCAGCGTCCACACCATTCATGGTGACCCCTCCCACGTTGGAAACAGTGGAAATGGGATTGACGGCAGAACCGGATGTAACCTGTTGCAAACGGTTGTTGAAGTTGGTCCGGTAGGCGTAAACGGAGGCACCAATGATCTGGCTGCTGTAACGGTAACCAGCTGCATAGGTCCAGTCTGTTTCTGGCCGGAAGGAATTGCGGCCCGCATCAAACGCCGTTTGAGAGATCGCAAAGGGAGACGCAGAGAGTTTGTAGCCAGATTGCGCATATGTATGAACGTTTTCAGAAATATCAAAAAACAGTTCATGGTGCTTGAGGAAATGCCAGTCGGCACTGATGTGCGGCAGGAAGGGTTTGGACGTTGTTAGTGCAACGCCGCTCGTAATGTTGGAGCCTGCGCCATAGTAGTCATCATTAATGTACCCGTTGCCAACATTGGTGGTAGCCAGAACGGATTTAAAGCCAAAATGCAGTCCCAGATTAGGCAATATATGGTAAGTGTCCTGCACGAAGGCAGTAAAAGTGTTGGTATTGTAAGTCTGGTTATAAATTTTGGCGAACGGATCTGACCAATGTCCAAGAGGATCAGGAAGTGCCGATGTGAGTTGCCCATTGACAATGTTGGGCATTGAATAGGCATACATGGGTGACTGATAATGGTTATTTTCATACCATACACCACCACTGATATCGTTATGCGCAATATTGTAGTGTACTTGGGAAATAATGCCAAAACGACGAATGGACGGTTCTTTGACCAGTTCGGAAAGAGGAGAGCCGTTGGGGGAGGGGTAATAGGGGGTTGTCCACGTAGTCTGATTGCTTTCCCCATGCCCGTAAGCTGTTGTATCCCACGTCAGATTATCGGTGAGCTGCAAGTGCGCCTTCACGCCGCCAAATGTATCCATCGTGTTGAGCACGGCATCATAGTAGGCAGAGTCAGCAGGGTCCTGTAACTTGTCAAAGCCAGCTGGGTATTGGCCATTTGCGGCATTGATTGCCTGCTGGAGGCCGCTTTGTCTGCCATTGTAGTAGTTGGCAACGTTATAACCCACATTGTTCAGCACTTCGGGCGATGCATCGGCAGTGGAGAACTGGTGCAGGTCAGCCCAGTCGAAAAAAGCAGAAACACTGCTGCTTTCTCCAATAGGTTGCAAGAACTTGGCATTGACCTGCTGCATGAACTGGTCGCCTGTTCCTTTCCAGATCTGCCCGTCCTGGCGCATGTAGGAGGCATAGAAGCGGGTTCCCGAACTGTTCAGGTCGCCACTGTCACCACGTACAAAGGTGTGGAAGTTACCATAGCTGCCAAAGCCCTGGTTTACGGTACCGCCAAGTTTGTGGGATGGGTCGCGTGAGACATAATCAAACGAACCCCCAAGGTTGTTGGTTGCCGCAATTGATTCCGCACCAGCAGATTGGGATACCACAATGCGTGACACGTTTTCTGACGAAATAGCCTGAATGGTGTTGAGACCATTATAGTTTCGTACAGTTTGTTCACCCAATGGCATACCATCAAGCGTCATGCCGATCTGCTGCTGCTGAAAGCCGTGCATGAACACCTGATTGGACCAGATATCAATACCCTGTGGTTCTGCCGACTGAAACATGATGCCGGGCAATTGTGCCAGAGTTTTAAGAGGGTTGGTTCCTGCCGGAGCCTGAGACAACAGCTTCTGCCCGATGGTAACAACCGCACCATGGGGTACATGGTGGGATGTGACCTCAAACTGTTCCGAGGTGGAGCTCAGATAGCTTGCAGGTGCACTTGTAGAAGCGGCCTTCCGTTTTGCAGCAACCTTGGGCGGAGTGTCTGTGTGTTTGGATGTGGCTGCCAGGGCGTTTGCGCTGCCAACAGAGATAAACATGGAGGAGAAGAGTAAAAGTCTGGTTAGAGAAAAGGTGCTGGGTCTCATGCGTCTGAACTCCACCGGGCTGCTAGAGGCGCAGGATAAGAATAGATATAGACAAGATATTTTATCGTCTTGGCTTCGTGACTCGTTTCGTTGACGGTCCAAGATATGTAAGAACCCTAGGTTGTCCATACGAGTTAGGTCAATAGAATTTTAAAACGAAATCGAAACATTTTTTCGACTGTGGTTTTTGGGAGAATTCCAACAAATTAAGTCTGGTGGACCAGGTATGGTGTTCGCCCTTCTGTTCCATCGCGCTGTTATACGAGTTGAATAATCAAGTTGTGGGTGAGAGATGATGTTACGGTGTGGTATTCACGCATGAAGCAGCTGAATTTTGCCAATGTATATATGTGGCAAGATGTAAACTGCCTCTCCATGTTCTTCGGGCAAAAGCCAATAGTCAGTTCCAGAAGGGAGGAGGGTATAATCTATTTTTAAAGGCTGGATAGAAGGAGATGCCGGTGTTCTTTCCAGAGCATCCCCCCTCGTCGCTGTGCAGATTTTTTATGATGGAACGATCGGGCGATATTTTTTTGTCATAAACAGATAGATCAGTGACGTTAAAACCAGCCCAACTGCCCAGGAGATATCTGTATCTCCCAGTAGATGTGCCATAGGCCCTGTATAAAGATGATTGGACACAAAGGGAATTTGCACAGCAATGCCCAGAGCATAACATATGAGGGCAGAAACATTGTAGCGCCCATAACGGCCGCCATCCGGCCGGAAAAAAGCCGCAACATCGTAAGAACCATGCTGTACCAGATAATAGTCAATCAGGTTTATGGAGGTCCATGGGATCATGATAATCATCAGCAGATTCAGGAACTCTGTATATGTTTCCATGAAGTCATGAGTCATGAGCATGGTCAGGACCAGCACAAAAAGCATAAGGCTTGCTGTAACAGTAATGCGCGTGCGTACACCAAAATGGCTTTTGGGGTAGGCCATTTGCAATAGCATGAGTGATGAGAGGCTGCCGCAATAAATGCTCATGCCATTGGCAACGGTAATGCCAATAACGAGCATGGTCATGATAAGGGAGCCAGACCCACCAAGATACTGCATAAGTGTTGGCAAAACTTCGCCGCCTCCGGGGGTAAGAATGCCAAGTATAGCCCCCAGAAACATAGGTAGGAGTGTACCGAGGGCAGATCCCCAATAGGTGGCGTGGAAAGCATGCCGTGCGCCCTGCTTACTGTTGGGCAGGTAGCGTGAATAATCGGAGACGTAAGGTGCATACGCAAGCTGCCAAAGTGCCGCGACTGATACAGCTCCCATAAAGCCAGATAACGTGGTGTGGCCAAAACTACCAAGAAGTGCAAAAGCATTGGCGTTGCCAAAAATACAAAACAGGGCCCATATAATGGCTATGCCACAGCCCCAAGAGATGAGCTTGGTAATGGTATGGATGGTCCGATAACCCCAGAATGCTGGAAATGCCGAAAGCACGGTAACGGCTAGAACGCCTCCTGTGTAACCCAGCCAAGGCAGTGCCAGTTGAAGTCCCTCTCCCCCCACAACAAGGTTCGAGGCTGAAAAACCGACATAGATAAACACGACAAGCAGGATCATGGGCACAGCACCCATTGACCCGAACTGCCCACAGGTTTGTACCATTTGCGGTACGCCAAGCCGTGGTCCCTGTGCGGCATGCAGGGCCATAAAAATGCCCCCGACCAGATTACCCAGCAGGAGGGCCAGGCAGCCCGTTATGAGGGGGAGATGGAACATCACCGTTGCCAGTGCGCCCGTAATGACAGTTAAAATGGTGGTGTTTGTGCCAAACCACACAGAAAACAGATCCCGCGGATGACCCATGCGCTCGGAATGAGGAATGGGATAAATCGTGCGCTGTTCAATAATAGCAGCACTGGCAGGGGCGTGTGCATCGGTCGTGTTTAAAGTCATGCTTGGGTCCTGAATGCCGGGTTCGTCTGAGTGTGTGCAGGCGTGTGGTTACAAGGATGGTATCATGTTTCTTTATTGTAATAAAAACAAGAAAATCAGCTCAAGTGAGCACCTGATGACTGAATGAATTTACGCACGCGTTCCGTGCGGGGGTTGCCATAAATTTCATTTACTGTGCCGCTTTCCAGAATATAGCCATCGCCACAAAAACAGACCGTATGTGCTGTAGATTGCACAAAAGCGGGATCATGGGTGACCACCAGCAAAGTCAGGCCCTGCGAGGAAAGATCCTGTATAATGGCCTGCACGCCGCTGACCAGTTCCGGGTCAAGAGCGCTGGTTGGCTCGTCAAACAAAATAACAGGTGGGTCCATGGCCAGTGCACGTGCTATGGCAACACGTTGTTTTTGCCCGCCAGAAAGCTGATCAGGGTAATTATTCTGTTTTTGCAGCATATGCACACGGTCAAGCGCCGTGCGCGCCAGCACCGTAGCTTCCCGTTTAGGTATTTTTTTGACGGTTACGAGGCCTTCCATAACATTTTCCAGCACGGTTTGGTGTGAGAACAGATTGAACTGTTGAAACACCATGGGCATGCGGGCACGTGCATGTCGTAATGTTTTTTCTGGAGCAATTTCAAAATGTGCACGGTTTTGGCTGCATAGCTTTTCACCTAAAGCAGTAATGGTTCCCGCATCTGGATATTCAAGAAAATTGATACAGCGCAAAAGGGTCGATTTGCCTCCTCCGCTGGGTCCAATAAGAAAAACAGCATCACCCTGAAAAACCTTCAGATCAATGCCACGCAAAACAGCAGTCTCTCCATAAGATTTATAAACCTGTTCAAGATGAAGGACCGGCGCTGGAGTATGGCTCATCAGGCATTATCCTCTTCTACCAATTCCGACATGATCGGCTTGATGGCAGTTTTTTTTCTGCGTGCTGGGGTTAACGTGCGTTCCAGCCAACCAACACAACGCGCACTGGTAAAACTCATGCAGAAATAAATCACGGCAACCATCAGGTATGTGTTCATGCTGTCAAATGTATTGGATATGACAATAGTTGCATGGCGTAGGAGTTCATTGACAGAAATAAATGAAACCAGAGAACAGTCCTTGAGCAGTGCGATAAAATATCCACCTTGTGTGGGAAGGCAGGCGACAAATGCCTGCGGGATAATAAGCCTGCGGTACACCTGAAGGGGTGACATGCCCAAGGAAATTGCGGCCGCTTTTTGTCCGGGGTCAACGGCTATAATAGCGGCGCGATAGACTTCCGAAAGATAGGCCGATAAGTTTAGGGTTAGACCCAGAACACCCGCCCAGAATCCGGAAAGAACAATGCCAAATTCAGGTAATGAGAAGTAGATCAGCAAAAGCTGCACAATAAGGGGGGTATCGCGCCAAATTTCCACGTAGGCTTCCAACGGCCAGCGAATGAAACGATTTTTTGAAAGACGGCCAATCGCAGTCAAAAAACCCAGCACCATTCCCCCCACCATGCTGATAAGGGAAAGTTCAAGGGTTACTTCGGCGCCCGTTAGCAGAAATGGGAAATATTCTTGTACTTCAGACCAAAAAACAGACATTCTATTCTACTCCGCCTGTTCGTTTTGGGTAAGGTGATCTTCAAGTTCTTCCCATACATGGTAGCGTTTTAAAATTGTACGGATGGTGCCATCCTGCTTCATACTATCCATGGCGCGGTTAATCTCGTCCAGAAGGCGGGGGCAGTTGCCTCGTACTACAATGCCTTCGCTGCCAAGTTTATAGGGCGCTTTGGCTTGCGCCTCTTTCCATGCAGGTTTGGCATCGTAAAAAATTGGAGGCCCCAAGGTGCGCAGATCTGCAAAATGTTCTTTTTGAGACTGCAAAGTTGCCTGATCGACGACAATGGCATCAATCTGACCGTTTTTGAGTGCGACAAAGGGGTCTCCAAACGTATTAAAATCGCTCACTTTAGCGGCTAACCCTTTATCAACCAGCGAATGCGCGGTGAGAGAATCGGTTGTCCCCAAAACAGATCCTAATGTTGCATTTTTGAGATCTGCCACGGAATGGAAAGGTGAATTACCAAGAACAATAATGCGATCATAAAGCATGAAATATGGGTGAGAGTAGGCAATATGCGCATAAAACATGCGCTCTTCAGTAATGGTCTGGTCAGAGAGAACAATATCCCATCGGCCAACTTTCAGGCCGGGAACTAGCGTAGTCCACTCTGTAATAATAAACTGCCAGTGTGGGATACCTAGCCGTTTTGTCAGTTCCTGCAAAAGATCGGCGTCAATACCGTGGTAGGTGCCGTCTTTTTCCTGCCAGAGAGAGGGATGGGCGCCTAACAGGGCATTGCCTGCTGTCAGCACACCGGCTTTACGAATGTCATCCAGACATTCCGCCTGTGCAGAGGCACACACCATGGGTGTGAGAGCCACGCTGCCCGCCAGAAGAAGGACAAGGGGCAAAAAAAGATAGCGGTTTTTCATGCCAGATCCCTCTTCCGCATGATAATCAGGAAACTTCTTTGTAAATCAAGGGAAAGTCAGGACCCTCCAGCAGGTCTCCATCTTTCAGACCGACGTGCGAAAATGGGGGCGAACCTTTGCCGCCACGGTCTGCAAAGTGGGCATTATCGCCTACCCATCGGGCAGAAAAGACGCGGCGGCGCTGGGTGTTGCCGGTGGTGGCAGGTGCGCCATGAATCATGCGAAAGTCAAAAGCAATGGCATCGCCTGGGGTTAGGTCCCAACTTCGAATGGTATAGGCATTGCGGTTTGCATCAATGTCCGGCATTTCGGGCATTGTGTCATGTTCATAGAGGCGGGAACCATCGAAGCGTCGGGGACGGTGTGTCACACCCCACAGATGTGAACCGGCAACACATTCCAGACACTGTTCTTTGGCTACTGGATCTAAGGGAATCCAGAGGCTCAGTGTTTTATTGCCTGTTACGCAATAATAAGGGCTATCTTGGTGCCATGGTGTAACCAGAGTCGTACCTGGTTCTTTTACCAGTTCATGGTCATGGAAAAAGCGGACTTCCTGCGATTCCATAAGCTGCGCTGCAATGTATGCAGCAGGAGATTTTTCGACAAAGTCCCGAAACTGGGGAATACGCTGCCAGTTACACAGATCCTGAAAAAAGGGGGCAGAGCCTTGTGGATGGTAGGAGCGTTCCAAAGGGCTAGGTGCAGCCATGGTAGCAGCCAAACCAGCGCGCAAGGGTTCTATCCAGTCATTAAAGACGTCCCGTACAACAGTCACGCCCTCGGTCTGAAACGCCTTGATTGCTGTTTCATTTAGTATAGGTGGGGAGATAGGAAGTGCCATAAGCATTTTTTCCTTACGTTCCGATATCAAAACAATACGTTGTATGTACACAAGCGGTCAAGCAGAAAGGTGTCTGCTTGCAGCTCATCCCCATTCATGGCCGAAATTCGGATTTTATAGCCATATTAATACTTTTTTATCATCGTTTTGAATGTGGAATATTTCCCCGGTTTTCTGTCATTTTTGCGATGTGTGGTTATGAAATCAGTCGTTGAAGTCTGTCTATTACGGATTTTTGTTCTTTACAGTCATAACATGTCTATACATTAATGATGGCTACCGCGTTAGGCAGGGGGTTCTTCACGATGTCAGACACTGTGGCTCTTTCTATATTGGCTCGGCAGCCATTATGTCGGCCAGAAGTCTCCGGGTTGCCGCGCTATAATGCAGGTCTTTCAGAAGACGAAGTCCGGAGGCGCTACGGCCTTAAAAATATTGTCAAACTTGGTAGTAATGAAAATCCGTATGGGCCTTCCCCACGGGTTAAAGCCGGATGGGATGAGCTGGCGGGTCGTTTAGGGCGTTACCCCGATGCCGGAGCCGCAACGTTGCGCACCGATATTGCAAAGGTTTGCGATATTGCGCACGATCGTGTGCTGGTCGGCAATGGGTCCGAGCAGATTATACGGATGATTGCGGAGGCCTATCTTTCTCCCCAGGAGCGGGTTGTTACTGTAAGGCCCGCCTTTGGCTTGCATGAGATTTGCCCACGCATGATGGGTGCTGTGGTTGATGCAGTGCCCATTACGGACCAAGCTACCTTTGACTGTGCGGCTATGCAGGAAGCAGTGCAACGTCCTACCAAAATTCTCATGTTCGCCAATCCATCTAATCCGGTTGGGTGCATGATGACGGGGGATGCCCTGCAGGATCTCATTGATTCATGCCCTCCTCATGCACTGATTGTGGTGGATGAAGCTTATCGGGAGTACGCGGAACAGGACCCGGACTACGCAGATGCACGCACCATTCTGGAAAAACAGACGCGGCCATGGATTATTTTGCGCACCTTCTCAAAAGCATATGGTCTGGCGGCTTTGCGTATTGGTTATGCATTAACCTCCTCTGCCGAAGTGGCGGCGACGTTGGATAGTGTGCGTGATCCGTTTAACACCAACATGCCAGCGCAGGTTGCTGCCTGTGCTACGCTGGCAGATACAGCATATATGCAGGATTGCGTGCGTAAAACCGTTGCGGAAAGAGAACGGGTGGTGCAGTTTCTTGTTGCGCAGGGTTTTTTTGTCGCACCTACATGGACGAACTTTGTTTTTGTTCGCACACTTATGAAGGCAGACAAATTGGCCACTGCTCTGTTGGAACAGGGCATTATCATCAAGCCTTGGAAGGAAGCAGGTTTTGAAAACTGGATACGAATAAGCATCGGCCTGCCTGAGGAAAATAATATAGTGCTGCGTGCCTTGGCTGATCTTGTTTTGTAATCCTACCTACCGCTCGTTTTCTGGTCAGGAAAGTTGGTTATGTCTGCGCTCGAACGTGTTTTAAACGATTTGTCTGAAGTATTTGGAGACCGGATATCCCGAGGAGAGGCCGTGCGTGAGCATCATGCGCATGGTGAGGGATGGCAGCCGGCGTGTCTGCCCGGTGCGGTTATCTTTGCGGAAAGCACAGAGGAAGTTTCAGCCGTCTTAAAGGCGTGCAACCAGTATGGGGTGCCCGTGGTGGCCTTTGGTGGCGGCACCTCTTTGGAGGGGCATGTTACCCCGACCGAACATGGTATTAGCCTCGATCTTTCCCGCATGACACGTATTATCGAGTTAAATGCAGAGGATCTGGACTGTCGGGTGGAGGCAGGTGTTACGCGTCACGCGTTGAACGCTTACCTGCGTGATACGGGCCTGTTTTTTCCGGTTGATCCAGGCGGGGAATCAACGCTTGGCGGTATGTGCGCAACGCGGGCTTCTGGCACGGCTGCTGTGCGGTATGGCACTATGCGGGAAAATGCACTGGGTCTTACAGTTGTTCTGGCGGATGGGCGTATTATCCGCACAGGTGGACGGGTGCGCAAATCTGCAACAGGGTATGATCTAACACGCCTGTTCATTGGTTCGGAGGGTACGCTTGGCATTATTACGGAAGTTCAGCTGCGCCTGCATGGATTGCCCGAAACCATAGCCACGGCTGTCTGCCAGTTTGATCGGTTGGAAGATGCTGTGAATACAGCTGTGACTACCATGCAGATTGGCCTTCCCATCGGGCGTATGGAATTGCTGGATGAAGTGCAGATGGATGCATGTATTCAGTATTCTAAGCTGACTGGTTATGAGGTTTTGCCAACTATGTTTTTTGAATTCCATGGTGCTCCTGCTGCTGTGCGTGAGCAGGTGGAAACTATGGAGGCAATTGTTGCCGACCATAATGGCAAAGGGTTTATGTGGAGCAATAACCCAGAGGAACGGAATGAACTTTGGAAGGCCCGACATAATGTTTTTTGGGCTTGCCTTGCTTATCGTCCCCATCATCGTGGGATTGCGACAGATGCGGTTGTACCTGTTTCCGCACTGACAGAACTTATTGTTGGCAGTAAGCGCGACATTGAGGAATCTGGACTTGTTGCGCCGATTGTGGGGCATGTGGGGGACGGTAATTTCCATACGGTTATTCTGGTGCCACCAGAGAACGACGGTCTGGAGCGCGCGCTGGAGCTTGACCGTAAAATAGTTGGCCGCGCGCTCTCTCTTGGGGGAGCGTGTAGTGGAGAGCATGGTGTCGGTCTGGGCAAAAAAGAGTTCATGGAACGCGAGCATGGGCGTGATGCGCTGGATGTGATGCGACTGTTAAAAGCGACCTTTGACCCCAATACTATTCTCAATCCCGGTAAAATGTTGCCGGACCCGGTTAATTAATGTGGCAAAGGCGGTTGTTGACACATGTGGCTGCTGTGCCTTGGCGCAACGGTCAAGGGCTGACGCGTATTATCGCAGAGGATAACGCGCATACCCTGCCCGAGTGGCGGTTGAGTGTTGCTGATATTTTGCACGATGCGCCATTTTCCGCTTTTGCAGGTTGGCAACGCTCTATTGCACTCCTTGGTAGTGGCGTGTTGGAAATGCAAGAAAAGGCGGGAGAATGGCAGCATGCTCTTGGAGCGTGTTGTCCGCCTTATGTATTCTGTGGGGCAGATGAGGTGTTGTCGTCATGCCCGAATGGGGCTGTGCAGGCGCTTAATCTGATGGTCCGCCGTTCGGAAAATGCTGAGAAAATTGTAGAGTTTGTTCTGCATCAAACAGTTTTTTCCATCCAGAATATGGGTCAGACGAAAAGTGATTACTTTTTGTTTCCTTCAACGGGGGCGTGGACCATGCGGTCTGGAGATGTGGATTACCCGGTTACGCCCGGCAATGTCTGGCACTGCAGATCTGAGAATTTACAGAACACTGTTCTGAAGCCTGTAGAAGAAAAAAGTTCTTTATATTGTATCAGAGTATAGAATTCTGACTATTCTATACTCTAAAAAGAGGAGAAGATAAAAAATGACGCAAGATAGCTTTATTCCCGTTATTGATCTTGCTCCAGCCCGTGAAGGTGATAATGCCTTGGTGGGAAAGCAGATTCATGATGCGTTTGTTTCATCTGGATTTTGTTATATAAAAAATCATGGTATTTCAGATGAATGTATCACAGAGCTAAAAAAACAGGCGCTGGATTTTTTTCATCTTCCACTTTCTGAAAAAGATCGCTATCGGCCCAAGCAAGCTGTGCGTGGATTTAACGCGCTGAATCGTACCATCATGTATGGTGCAGATCGACCGGATTATAAAGAATTTTATCAGATAGGCCCAGAGTTTCCTCCTTCATCTGGGCAAAAACCACCACAAAACGAGTTGCAGGGACCCAACGTTTGGCCAGAAGGCCGTCCTGCGTTCAGGGATGCATTTTTAGCGTATTATAAAGCTGTTGCTGAATGCGGGCAGATACTTTTGAAAGCTGTTGCCAATTCGTTAAATCTTGAAAGTAATTTTTTCGAGAAAAAATATCATTATCCACTGCAAAGAACACAAGCAATCTGGTACCCGCCTGCAGAGGCAGCTCATGAAGCAGAAAGCATAACCTATGGGGTTGCGCCGCACACAGATTATGGATGCATTACACTCTTGTGGCAGGATGATACTGGTGGGCTGGAGGTGCAGAACCTTCAGAACGAATGGGTATCTGCCGTGCCTATTCCTGGCACATTGGTGATTAATATTGGTGATCTGTTGTGTCGTTGGTCCAACGACCGCTACCGATCAAACATGCACCGTGTTCTCAATAAGTCTGGAAAAGAACGTTTTTCTATCGCTACATTTTACGATCCTGATTTTGGGGCAGTCATTGACCCGCGTGATCTGGGGTTGCCAGAAACAGAAGCGTCTCATTATGAGCCTGTTACAGCAGGGGCCTACATTATGGGGCGTATTAGCGAATCTCAAAAGAAAAAAACACTATGAAAACTCTTGTGCCAGTCAAAAGATTTGTCGATTACAATGTCAAGTCTCGCGTGAAGACTGATGGCAGCAATGTAGCAACCGAAGGGATCACGATGTTTGAGAACCCTTTTGATGAGATCGCGATGGCTATGGAAGCAGATCGTGCCATCCTTGTGCTTGCCAAAGAAAATCCAGAACCACTGGCAGATGCATTGGGTGCTGCCATTGGGACATCGCATGCAGCGGTAGATTCCGGTTTTGTTTCTAATGACTGTCAGGTTGGATAAACGGGCAAAATTGTTATGCCGGAGCTGTATCTTGCCTTTGACATTTCCGGTGCGATCCAGCACCTGGCAGGCATGAAAGACAGCTGTGTGATTGTGGCCGTTAATAAGGATCCCGATGCTCCTATCTTCTAGATTGCAGATTACGGCATTGAGGGGGATTTGTTTGGGATGGTACCGCAACTGACCAAGGCTTTGGCGTAATTTTTTACAAGAATGGAGTATGAATATGGACGTAAAAGCGGCCGTTGCGTTTGAAGCCGGTAAGCCTTTGGAAATTGAAACGGTGCAACTGGAAGGCCCGCGAGCGGGTGAAGTTCTGGTTGAAATAAAAGCAACCGGTTTATGCCATACAGATAAATATACTTTGTCTGGCGCAGACCCTGAAGGATTGTTCCCGGCTATTCTGGGTCATGAAGGTGCAGGCATTGTGCGAGAAGTTGGGCCTGGGGTAACCCACCTTAAGCCTGGTGACCATGTTATCCCGCTTTACACGCCGGAATGTCGGGAATGTAAATCCTGCCTTTCTCGCAAAACTAACTTGTGCACATCTATCCGGGCAACGCAGGGTAAGGGGTTAATGCCTGATGGTACCTCGCGTTTTTCCTACAAAGGGCAATCCATTCACCACTATATGGGGTGTTCCACATTTGCGAACTATACGGTTCTGCCAGAAATTGCATTAGCCAAAATTCGTTCCGATGCACCGTTTGACAAGGTTTGTTACATTGGTTGTGGCGTGACAACAGGTATTGGTGCGGTGCTGTTTACTGCTAAAGTTGAGGCAGGCTCCACCGTTATCGTGTTTGGGTTGGGCGGCATTGGGCTGAATGTGATTCAGGGAGCCAAAATGGTTGGCGCCGACCGCATTATTGGGGTGGATATCAACCCTAATCGCGCGGGCATTGCAACCAAATTTGGCATGACAGATTTTGTGAATCCTAAAGATCTTGGGCCAAATGGAGACCTCGTCGGCCATCTTATTGAACTGACAGATGGTGGAGCAGACTATACGTTTGAGTGTGTGGGTAATCCCACGCTTATGCGGCAGGCATTGGAATCGGCTCATCGCGGCTGGGGTGTTTCCACCATTATTGGTGTCGCAAGTGCTGGTCAGGAAATTAGCACGAGGCCATTCCAACTTGTTACAGGTCGTCGCTGGATTGGGTCAGCTTTTGGGGGTGCGCGCGGGCGTACCGATGTGCCAAAAATTGTGGACTGGTATATGGACCACAAGATCAATATTGATGACCTGATTACCCATAAACTACCACTAGAGCAGATTAACGAAGGGTTTGATATGATGACCCGAGGCGAAAGTATTCGCACAGTTGTGGAATATTGACCTGTAAAGGGTTAGGTTGATCACGCCATGTCATGTTAGCAAGTTCTGATATGACATGGTGTCTTTCTGCGTTTATATTTTGACGCGCAGGGAGAACTTTCTTGGCATGATAATTTTGTAGCCAGACCATTACGTCACTCAGACGTATTACGGCGTGTCGCCAGTTAAGCCCTAAGTGTGGCACGTGAGGGTTGTACTTTGTGTCTGCGTGTGCTGACT
>NZ_PEBQ01000151.1 GCF_002738225.1 Acetobacter pomorum
CTTCACCGATTCCGACGTTAGGGCGTTTTCCTGCGCTGGACCGGGTTCAGTATCCTGCGGACCTGCGCAACCTTTCGGTTGAGCAGCTCAAGCAGGTTGCGGATGAACTTCGGGCCGAAACGGTGGACGCGGTTTCCACCACGGGGGGGCACCTTGGGGCCTCCTTGGGTGTTGTGGAGCTGACGGTTGCCCTGCATGCAGTGTTTGACACGCCTGATGACAAGGTGATCTGGGACGTGGGGCATCAGGCCTATCCGCACAAGATTCTGACCGGCCGGCGTGAGCGTATCCGCACCCTGCGCCAGCCGGGCGGGCTTTCCGGCTTTACCCGCCGGGCAGAAAGCCAATACGATCCGTTTGGCGCGGCCCATTCCTCCACCTCCATTTCCGCAGGGCTAGGCATGGCTGTGGCCCACCACCTGCGGGCGGAGGAAGACCCCAGCTACCGCGAACGCAACGTGATTGCCGTAATTGGCGATGGCTCCATTTCCGCCGGCATGGCATATGAGGCCATGAACAACGCCGCCGTGGCCGGCCCCGGTGCGGAGCGGCTGATTGTCATCCTCAACGACAACGAGATGTCCATTGCCCCGCCTGTGGGGGCCATGTCGAACTACCTGTCGCGGCTGATGTCCTCACGCAAGTTCATGGGGCTGCGCGAACTGGCAGGCAAGTTCGTCAAAAAACTGCCCGCCCCTGTGGAACGTACGGCCCGCAAGGCCGATGAATATGCCCGCGGCATGATTACCGGCGGCACGCTGTTTGAGGAGCTGGGCTTCTACTACGTGGGCCCCGTGGATGGGCATGATCTGCCGCAGCTGGTCTCTATCCTGCGCAACCTGCGCGATACGGATAACGGCCCCATCATGCTGCATGTCATCACGGAAAAAGGCCATGGCTACCAGCCAGCCGAAAAAGCCGGAGACAAGTATCACGCCGTTGCCAAGTTCAACGTGGTCACCGGTGAGCAGAAAAAGGGACCTGCCGGCCCGCCAAGCTACACATCCGTCTTCTCGCGCGAGCTCACACGCCGCGCAGCAACGGACAACAAGATTACCGCCATTACCGCCGCCATGCCATCTGGCACAGGGCTGGATGCCTTTGCCAAGGCCTATCCAGACCGGTTCTTTGATGTGGGCATTGCCGAGCAGCATGCCGTCACCTTTGCCGCTGGCATGGCCACGGAAGGGCTGCGGCCGTTCTGCGCCATTTATTCCACCTTTCTCCAGCGCGCCTATGATCAGGTAATGCATGACGTGGTGCTGCAGAAGCTGCCCGTACGCTTTGCCATTGACCGCGCTGGCCTTGTGGGGGCCGATGGTGCCACCCATGCCGGCTCCTTCGACATCGCCTATCTGGGCTGCCTGCCGGGCATGACCATCATGGCCCCATCGGATGAGCTGGAACTGCTGCACATGACAGCCACCGCCGCCCTGTTTGATGAAGGCCCGATTGCCCTGCGCTACCCACGTGGGGGTGGGCTTGGGCTGGACCTACCTGCCGAGGGCACGCCGCTGGAAATTGGCAAGGGCCGCATCATCCGTGAAATGGGTGGACAGTCTGGCCCCGAAAAGGGCGGCGTGGCCATTCTCTCTCTTGGCCCGCGTCTGGCCGAGTGCCTGAAAGCTGCAGACATGCTGGCCGCCCGTGGCCTGCCGCCCACCGTGGCCGATGCCCGCTTTGCCAAGCCGTTTGATACGGAGCTGGTGGAAAATCTGGCTCGCAATCACGCAGTGCTGATCACGATTGAGGAAGGCTCCGAGGGCGGCTTTGGCTCCCTTGTCGGCCATCATCTGGCCCGCACCGGCCTTTTGGACAACGTGCGCTTCCGCCCCCTCACCCTGCCCGATCGCTTCATCGACCATAACACACAGGCCGCCCAATACGCCGAGGCCGGACTCTCCGCACCACACATCGTCGGAACCGCTCTAAGCGCGCTGGGCATCG
>NZ_PEBQ01000152.1 GCF_002738225.1 Acetobacter pomorum
GTCGGAACTTCTGCTTGATTGGCAGATTTATCATTAACTTCTGCATTTTTATCGCGATTAAGTGGTTTTTTCGGCGACAAAAACGGCAGTCATCGGCGGATTATGAATCTCCGTTTAATCCGGATAATGTTCTACCGAGGCCATAAAAATCCACTTATTAATGATAAAAATAGCAGGCTAATTTCGTGAGAATTTAACTGCTTATTCTGGCGGAAGTTACGTCAGCAATGGGGAAAAGTGGACCTAAGGCTCAAAGATATCCCGATTAACTAATGGCCACTATCGTTTTCCGCAAACTTAACCCATAAGCACCTTCTGGGAGGTATTGAATGGTCACTCAAGAGCAAACGTACGCTAGAGTTATTATCAATGGAGTTCTCCGATGATCGGAAATCAGCGCGGTTTCTGTCTGACCATAATCCAGTTCGGGAAGCTACGGCCATTGATGGCAATGGGTTCGGCATTCGTCACCTGAAATCCTAGCTTCTCATAGAAGGTCACGTTTTGTGGTCTTTGGGTAACAAGTGATGCCGGGAATGGGGATGTATCCACTACGTATGACAGTTCGCGCCGCAATATACTGGAACCCAACCCGCGCCCCTGGTAGTCAAAACGAACAACCATATTATTGAGATACCAACTAGGCTGCCCATTCAGGCACGCTTTCCGCCGGGCCTCAATCATGTTGATGACTTTTAACGTGCACCGAAAAGTCTCCAACCCATGGCGGAAAGGCAACGCCAGAAGGCCATGACGTGCCAACAAAGCAGGAGATGCTTCAGGAGAGCCGGGTGGGTGCCAGAACCCCATGGCGGCAACCCTTTCACTACGGTCACGCACAGCAAAACTCCGTCCCAGCGCGAACTGGACGCCAAGGTTC
Source organism: Acetobacter pomorum (assembly GCF_002738225.1). GTDB lineage: Bacteria > Pseudomonadota > Alphaproteobacteria > Acetobacterales > Acetobacteraceae > Acetobacter > Acetobacter pomorum. The sequence continues at coordinate 881 of NZ_PEBQ01000152.1, forward strand.
GCTTTCATCAGCCACATCAGGCGCGTGCGCCGGGTTACGGCATCGGGATAGAGGAAAACATGAGCCGGATTGTCAAAAAAAGCCTGGGTGAGGAGAGCGGAGGCTTCATCGCGGTCAAAAATGGTCAGGACCGCATCCCTGAAAGCATCTATCATAGTATCCTTCATTTCAAGGTTGCCATTAAATGCCTAATTACATAAATTGAACGATAAGTAATTTGATACTTCTATATTTAATCTCAATCAACTTGATCTATTTTTTTTGTTTAATATCTATACTTCACTATATGAATTTTTCGAATTTCATCTATTTTTGCTAGAATCTTCTCCTGCGTCAAATGTTGACGTTCTACTGATCTCCCAATCTTTGCATCTCGTTGGCATCCCTTCATAATTGAAGCTGTTTTTTCAAGGCAAGTCACCATCACGAATATCTGCTTTTCCGGGCTATCTAAAATAATCTAAATGTCCGAAATGAGGCGACTACAGCCTGTCTGCTCTGTTGTTGATGAGCCGACAGGCTGTTTAGGGGAACGAGACTGTCCGCTTAGGGCTGTGTCCATTGAGGCGGAGGCGCGGCTAAACTAGGACCCGAGCATCTTGCTGGTGAGACAAACAATAAATCGCCCGCGGGTATCGACCTGCTCAAATGATTTTCGTATGATAAAATCGCTATTTTTTTCCCAAATTATATGCTTGCAAAGCTTAGGATGATTTTATGTTGGAATTTCATCAAATAAGGAATTTAGGTCCAGAAAATATAAAGATCATTCTTATACTTGTTCCTGGAACATTTTCGAGGAGTAAAGGTGACAATCCACAAGTTGTCCGATGGTTTGATGAAAATTCCACTTTCATAGAAAAAATAATCGGTGAAACGGAATGTGATATTTCCTGTTTGTACTGGGACACAAGAAATAAACATGAAAGTAGAAATAATTCATCTGTTTTTTTAGCAGAAACTATAAACAATAAATATTCGAATTATGAGAAAATATTTATCTTATCTCATAGCCATGGAGGAAATATTTCTTTCTCCGCCATTAAAAACATTTCAGATAACTTGGTGCCAAGAGTAGAGTTAATTACAATGGCCACCCCATTTATTACAATGGGGGCCGCTAAAATGAACTGGAATTTTGCTGGTGTTTGGTATTGTTTTTTGTTTTTATCCGGAATAACTTTTCTTTATTTAAGTAAAAACTTATCTGGTATAAATATACCATTTTATATTTATTGTTTTATATACACCACTTTGATCATTTATGGAATTGTTCCAATATATTATTGTATATCAAACAAGAGAAAACTATCAAATTCCGCTACATATGAATCTTCAGTCAATTATCGCGGAGACATTCTACGAAATGTTGTTCCCATACATATTATGCGATCACCTTACGACGAGGCCACTTTCATCACCAGCCTTCCGGGTTTTTTGTATTCTATAAGTAAGTTAGCAACAGATATTTGTATAGAGGTCATGGCAGCGCCGATTGTACGGGTAATGCCGGAAGAATCTAATGAAACGATCGCCAGAAAGGTTTCGCGCAGAACGCTAAAATCACTCCTTCTTTTTTCTCCTATCTTGGTTCCTAGTATTTTTTATACAATCCTTAATGTTAAGAACAATATATTCGGCATTAATGTTTCAAACTTTATTCCAACCATTATCACATTTATACTTTTTTTATTATCATATTTAGTTTGTATTTTAAACTCTATACATGTTGTTTCTTATACATTACTTGGTATGGGGCAAATGGGCCTCAAGGATGCTGATATTTCAATCGATAGTACTCCCGATCACGGAGGAATTTCCGAAGTGAAAACCTATTTGACAGATGCCGGAAGACTTTCATCGTTACGTATGCGGCACTCGCTTTATAATGATGCTACTTGCGTTTCAGATATAATATCGATCGTTAAAGGACCTTCTTCTGCAGGAAAGGAAAATTCCAAGTGACGGATTTTATGTCCGCTTTTAGGTCACAGAGATATGTCAAGAGGTCAGAAAAGAGGCGTAAGCGGAATGTCTGGATCTGTCCGCGTTGTTGTCGGAACTTCTGCTTGATTGGCAGATTTATCATTA
>NZ_PEBQ01000153.1 GCF_002738225.1 Acetobacter pomorum
CGCAACCAAGCCGAACATACTTATATCCAACAAAAAACGCCGCCCCCAGAGGCGGCTTTTTTGCGGCTAAATTTCCATCGCAGGAAACATATAGGATACAAATAGGAGCGAAACTCCAGCGTAGGTTGGGCGAACTATATTATATCGGAGCGTCGACTTTGAGATTGCTTGAGAAGCAAACAGCTCTAGCATGCTATTTTAAAATAATATTAGCGGAACTGAAACAGCCTTATGCCGAAAGAACGGCATAAGGCTGTTTCAGGATTTTAAGTTCAGATTTTGTCTAATGCTTGAGATAGGTCTTCAATCAGGTCAGCACTATCTTCCACACCAGCGGAGTAACGGATCAGGCTTTCAGGAATCCCGGCTGCCAGACGCTCTTCCTGTGTCAGTTCAACATGACTGGTGGTTTTGGGTGGACCGACCAAAGTGCCAACAGAGCCAAGGCTGGCCGCTTTATGTGCGTAACGCAGGCTTTCGAGCAGAACAATAACGTTGTCAAAACCTCCTTTGACAGAAAAGCTTAGCATCCCTCCAAAAGCTTTCATCTGCTTTTTGGCCACATCATGCCCTGGATGCGTGGTAAGGCCAGGATAAAAGACTTTATCAATTTTGGGATGAGTAGAGAGGAACTCAGCCACCTTCATACCATTTTCATTATGACGCTGCATTCTCAGTTCCAGAGTTTTCATGCCGCGTAGAATCATATAGGCCGACTGCGGGTGCAAAGTGGCACCTGTTATTTCACGATAATGAAAGATTGTATCAATCAAGTCTTTTCTGCCAACGGCCAGACCACCCATAACATCTGAATGTCCGTTTAGATATTTTGTGGCACTGTAAACTACAATATCCGCTCCCAAGGACAAGGGAGTCTGGTTGATGGGAGTTGCAAACGTATTGTCAACAATAACAATGGCACCATGGGCATGCGCACATTTGGCCAAACGCGCAATATCAAGAACTTTTAGTGTTGGGTTGGTTGGGGATTCCAGATAAACAACTTTGCAGCCGTTGGCGATTTCCCGTTCAATCAGGTCATAATCTGCTGTGTCGCACAGGCAGACATCCACATTGATATTGGGTAAAAACTCAATAAAGATTTTGTTGGTGCCACCGTAAGTATCTTTGATGGTAACAACACGATCACCCGGCCCTAAAAGGGCCAGCAATGTATTGCTGATAGCCGCCATACCGGTGGAAAAGCTGGTCGCTTCTTCTCCGCCATCCATGATTTTTATTTTTTCTTCAAGAACACGAACGGTCGGATTTGTGTTTCTTGAATAAATATGGCCAGGTTTTTTGCCCGTTGCTACGGCAAACCATTCGTCCATATCATCGTAGCCGAACGCAACCGAGTTATAGACTGGTACGCATATAGCACCTTCGGAAAAGACTTTACTTTCTCCGGCCCAAACGGATTCTGTGCCAATACCCACGTTTTTCATAGCATATACCTGAACAGAAGAGATTATATTGAGATAGCGGACGCTCTGGTGACAGCCATATTTGAGTTGCTACGTATTCCTGAACCGTTTTGTCATAATGTTTTTTCTCGCAACAAAAAATGGAGAACGTCTCGATCGTTGAAGTATAGGGCTATCCATAAACATATTTGCTGCGTAATATTACGATTCTGATACGATATCGTTCATAATGATGTATTTGATGAGGATTTCCAGCTTATGAAGCTTTATGACCGCATTGATGCGAGCATCCTTGAAATCGTTCAGAAAAATAATCGTCTGACATCTCAGGTTATCGGAGATCGGGTCGGTCTGTCAGCAACAGCGTGCCAGAGACGTTTGAAGCGCTTGCGTGATATTGGCGTTATTGAAGGGGATGTTTCCATTATTTCTGCACGGGCGGTAGGGCGACCAATTCAGATGATTGTTTTGGTTACCCTTGAGCGGGAAAGGTCGGACATTATAGATCGGTTTAAGAGAGCACTTCGTATTACACCTGAAATTGTCAATAGTTTTTACGTAACGGGTGAAACGGATTTTGTCCTGTATGTCACTGCGCGTAGCATGGAAGACTACGAAGTGTTTACCCGGAACTTCTTTTATGAAAATCCTGATATCCGCGGCTTTAAGACGTTGGTGGTCATGGATCGGGTCAAGGCAGGTTTTTCCGTACCGGTAGAAGTGCCCGATGATGAATAATGTTATTGGCGAGGGCGCGCTGGCATCATCAAACATGATGTCAGCGCTTTTATTTTAGGACCGATTTTTCCATATATCATAAGCCATTTTTGCAATGACGGTATCTTGAACGCCTGTTCCTGTAAGGTCAGCTACTGTAATTTCATCTGGCGCGCAACGGCCGGGGTGTTTTCCGTTCAGAATAGTCCCCAGATCCGTGGAACAGGATAATTCAATGTTCAGGCCGTTTGCTAATGTATGATGTAGTTCTCCTAGGCGCGTGGTCTGGAGTAGACTGTCTGCAGCATAAAGTGAAGCATGGGCGATAATGCTGGGGTCCAATTCGTTCTTGAACTCGGCGTCCGATCCCATGGCAGTGATATGCTGGCCAGGTTCCAACCACTCACGCAGCAAAATGGGTGTGGCCGACGGTGTTGTAGTGACAATAATATCAGCTCCCTTAGAAGCTTCTGCCGGGTCGGCGCAGGCGTGCACAGGTAGCCCATATTCCTTGGTGCACCATGCCGCTGTTTCCAACGCTTGTTCGGGGCGGCGGGCCCATATCCGGGCTTCAGTAATCGGGCGAGTGAGCAGGAGTGCTTTAAGTTGCAGACGCGCCTGAAGGCCAGCCCCATAAATGGCGGCAATATGGGAATTCGGCCGAGACAATATGCGTGCTGCCACGCCTCCAGCTGCTGCGGTTCTTATGTCTGTCAGATAGCCATTATCGAGTAACAGCGCTTGTGTAACGCCTGTTTTCGCATCCAGCAGTACCATCATGCCGCTTAGGCTTGGGAGGCCCAGCGCTGCATTGCCAAAAAAGCCAGAACTGATTTTGACGGCAAAACTGTCAATGCCTTTTACATATGCTGTTTTAACATCCACTTCTCCCTTTTCGGGAATATCGAGCCGCAGGATGTCAGGCATGATGACATGCCCCTCTACCAAGGCACGAAACCCATCGGCTATGGCATCAATGAGCGTTGTGTCCAGTTTGACCAATGCACGGAGCTCTGTTTCGGTAAGAATATGCATGGTTATATCTTCTGGTTTTCTGAGATGAGTGCCTGATGAACAGCCATATCTATATTTTTGCCAGAAACAACAACAGCGACTGTACCGGATGAACGGACCTTGTCTGCCAGGAGAGCAGCAATACCAACAGCACCTGCGCCTTCGACAATCTCCTGTTCATACCGATAGGCATGTCGAATACCCGCTGCAATCTCATCCTCGGTTAAAAGGAGAGTATCATCGAGATATGTCTTGCACAGATCAAATGTATAATGGTTGGGTATGCCAATGCCGCCACCAAGGGAGTCCGCCAAAGATGGCTCTTCGGTAACTGTAACGGGTTTGCCTGCTTGAAGACTGGCGACCATGGCAGCGCCCTTTGCCATGCTGATTCCAATCACCCGAACAGACGGTTTTATGGATTTGGCTGCCATGGCGATACCGCCAGCGAGCCCCCCGCCTGAAAGCGGGACAAGAAGTGTGTCTATATGAGGATTTTCTGCCAGAATTTCCAGTGCAATTGTACCTTGCCCGGCAATGACGCGCTTATCATCAAATGGTGGCACGGCGAGCAATCCTTCAGACAAAACAAGGCGGTCAACTTCCTCTTGCGCATCATCTTGCGAGGCACCGACAATTTTTATATTGGCGCCAAGTGCTTGCACGGCTTGGACTTTATTTTCAGGAACGAGTTTGGACATGCAAACGGTGCAGGGTTTGCCCATCTGTTGTGCAGCATAGGCTAATGCACGGGCATGGTTGCCGGTAGAGGCTGCTACAAACCCTTTTGCATTCTGCCCAGATAACAGAAGCATGTTGCTGACACCACGTAATTTAAAACTTCCCGTGGTCTGGTGGGTTTCCAGTTTTAAAAAGACAGATGACGTGCGCGTTCCAGATAAAGAAGGAGATGAAACAAGCGGGGTCCGAACAATCCGTCCACGGAGCCGTTCAGCCGCGGCGATAACGTCAAGCAGCGTGGGCATTGTCATGATGGTAGCCGTTCAAAAAAGATGTTGGAACATACCCTCTGTTTTGCCAATAATTTTCTATGGCCCTAATTAGTAAGGGAAACAGAAGGTTAGGGCGATTTTTATAATATTAAGAGAGAGTTGGGAAACAAGGCGTTTCTGGCATTCCAGGTGTTCCTGCTCACAAGCATGATAAAGCGTTTCTATAGGATTGTATCATGTTGGCAGGGTGTTTTTCTATATTTTGATACGATGAAGATACAAAATTCTACGTATATATGGAAATTGGCGCATAAATTCATCGCTAAGAGGATGGGTAAATAGATTACATTTTGTTATTTCTAAGTAACGTTTTTATGTGGGTGGAGAGATTGCGCTATTTTTCTGGTAAGAATGAAATCCGTTTAGGACGAAAAAATATGTAACATTTTCTTAAAGTTATTGTTAATAACATAAGAAAATTAAAATTTTATATTATTAAAAAAACACGTATTTGCTATTTTAGCGTTTTCGCAAAGACGTTCAGTCAAGGCATGATGAGAGAGTATTTTTAAGTGGCAATGCTCCAAATTGATGAAGAAAGTAAAATGAAGAAAAATACATCAATACAAAAAAAACTGATAAATATGAATATGACGCAGATTATCCTCTCATATTGATATCTATATGATGCAAAGTGTCTCCTTCGCTTTGTTATTCTGATTCCGATATGAAACTGGAAAGGGCGCGGTTCTCAGATCTACTCGTAATGCTTGCTCCAGCTACGCTATCGCTGCGAGGCGCACATCTTACGCAATCTGGGTAGACGTTGCCGACTGTTTCCTGACGAGACACATGGACCAGTGGCCCTGGGCCTTTGATGAGGAACATACGGATGAAACAAAGAACTTTTTGCCCTCTGCTTTTATGTTCGACGCTGTTTGTGTCATTCGGAGGTTCTGAAAGTTTTGCCGCTGAGGTATCCCAGAAGGCAAAAGGTCATGCGCTATTGCCGCAAAAGGCCAGCGGAAAAAAGATTACAAGATCTAAAAACCGTGCCCGTACAGCAGATTTGTCCGAAGCAGAGTCGGTGAATGTTGTAACGCGCCGTACATCGCATGGTTCCAACGAGATTATGACCGCGCGCGACATAGAAAAATTTGTGCCCGGCACAAACCCTTTAAAGGTGGTTGCGCAGCAGCCTGGGGTTCTGTTAACCGCGGCAGACCCTATGGCGCAGGATAGTTGGGCGACGGAGCTTTATGTTCGAGGTTTTTTCCAAAATCAGATCGGCTTTACTCTGGATGGTATTCCCCTAGGAGAACTGACTTACCGTAACTACAATGGTCTTGGCATCAATCAGGCTATTTCGCCTGATAACATTGGCCGCATGGATGTTTCCCAAGGGGCAGGGGCTGTGGATACACCCAGCACCAACAACCTTGGTGGCGCAATCAGTTTTGCGTCTATGGATCCTACTCGTAAACGGCAGGTTGATGTTAGCCAGACATTTGGCAGCAATAGCGCGTTCCGAACCTTCGTGCGCTTCAATTCTGGTGACCTAAATGCTTCGGGCACGCGGTTTTTTGTCTCTTATGCACGAAGTGATAGTGAAAAATGGAAGGGCTCCGGTCCGCTGTTTGATCAGAAGGTCAATGCCAAGCTGGTCCAGCCTATTGCGGATAACAGTGAGATCTCGGCATTCTTTGACTGGGACGATCAGCAGTATCTCAGCTATCAGGATCTCTCTCTCAATTATTTGCATACATTGGGTCCACGTCTGGATAATTTTTATCCAAACTATAAAGCAGCGTATCAGGCTGCGCAGGGTATTTATGCAAACGGTCAGGAGAAAACCAATGATCCGTTGGATGCCATGTTCTATGATTCCAGCGCAATTGCCCGCGATTATCTGGGAGGGTTAAAAGCGCATATTACACTGGCTGATAACCTGACATGGGATAGCGTTGCATATGGGCACTCCAACCTTGGATGGGGTGGGTATGCCAGTCCGTTTGCATCTTCTCCCAACGGGGCGCCGCTGCGTTATCAGGAGCATCAAGGGTCAGTTGCCCGTTATGGTTTTACAACTGGTGTGACCTACAAAATAGCTCATAACACGTTGAATACCGGTGTATGGTATGAAAATAACCGCTATATAATGGATTATAATGCGTTCCAGATGCCGCTTTTGGGTGAAGGTAATCCGCTGAACCCACTTGATATGAGCAGCTTCCGGCACCCTGTAGCGCAACTGTGGGGTACAACCTACAATACCAACACCTTTGAGTATCATCTGCAGGATACCTATCGTATTCTCCAGAACCTGAGCGTACATGCGGGTTTCCGTTCCATGCTGGTGACAACCCATGGCGGAGCAACAGCGAATGACGTAGCCTATACAGGCCAATCCGAGCTGCCTTCGGGGTCTTTAACAACGTCTGCTGCATTTTTACCGCATATTAGTGCCAATTGGCGGTTTCTGCCTGGGCATGAACTCTATTTTGATATTTCCGAAAACAAGCGTGCTTATGCTCAGGGGGGATATCAAATGGGGCAGGCGTGGGGTGTTACCAACCAGCAGACATTCCATGAGTTGCAAAAGACGATCAAGCCCGAATCAGACTGGGCGTATGAGTTGGGGTATCGCTACAATTCCAACCTTATTTCAGCCTCTCTTAATCTCTATCGTGTTAATTTTTTCAACCGCCTGCAGGCCATGCAATCCCAGTCTATTGTGGATCCTGTCTCCACTTTAGTGAATGTCGGGTCTGTCACGATGAATGGTGTTGATGCCGCATTCACCATTCGCCCCATAAAAAACCTTTCCATATATAACAGTGTTTCTTATAACGATTCTCGTTACGGTTCAGATATAACTACGGCAGGTGTTGTTTATCATCAGGCGGGAAAGAAGGTCGTGAACTACCCGGACTTTATGTACAAAGCGGGGGTGGACTACACGTATAAGAACATGTCAGCTCATTTTGATGTCAATTATATTGGCAAACGCTACCTGAGCTACATGAATGACACATCTGTTCCCGGTTACTGGCTTGCCAACCTTGGCGCAAAATATCAGTTGTCGACAAAAGGATTCATGAAAAACCTATCGTTTGAATTCAACGTCTATAACCTTTTCAACGCGTCTTACATCAGCACCATGGGCGAAAATGGAAATCCCTTCATGGGGGATTATCAGAGTTTCATGATCGGTGCTCCCAGGCAGTATTTCGGGACCGTACGCGCCAGATTCTGAGGAGATGTGTGAAAATCACTTCATAAAACAATCTGTTTTTACTTTTGCCGAAAGAATGTGTGAGATGAGCCAGGCACGATTGAAATTTTCCCGCGAAGAATATGCCGCGCGCCTTGAAAAAACACGCAAGGAAATGAGCCGACGTAACCTTGATCTTCTGATCGTGAGTGATCCATCCAACATGGCGTGGCTGACAGGATATGATGGGTGGTCCTTTTACGTTTATCAATGTGTCATTGTGCCCCTGTCAGGGGATCCCGTATGGTTTGGCCGAGAGCAGGATGCCAATGGCGCACGCCGGACAGTATGGATTGATGAAGAAAATATCATAGGTTATCCTGATATTTACGTGCAGTCCCCAGAACGTCATCCCATGACTTATCTGGCATCAAAACTGACAGACCGTGGCTGGCAGGCGGCATCCATTGGTGTGGAAATGGATAATTACTGGTTTTCCGCCGCAGCGTTTGCCGCATTAACGCATGGCCTGCCTAATGCCCGGTTTGCAGATATAACCAGCCTTGTTAATTGGCAGCGAGCAGTAAAAAGCCCGCAGGAAGTCGTTTATATGCGGCAGGCAGGGCAGATTGTTGAAAAAATTCATTCCAGAATCTATGAGAAAATAGAACCAGGAATGAGAAAATGTGACCTGGTGGCCGAAATTTATGATGCCGGCCTGCGTGGCACAGCAGATTTTGGCGGGGATTATCCTGCCATTGTGCCATTGCTTCCCTCTGGAACGGATGCAGCAGCCCCCCACCTGACATGGGATGATCGTCCCATGCTGAAGGGGGAAGGCACTTTTTTTGAAGTGGCTGGATGCTATAATCGCTACCATTGCCCTCTTTCTAGAACGGTCTTTCTTGGTAAGCCGACTGACGCTTTTCTGGATGCAGAAAAAGCGACTCTTGAGGGAATGGAAGAAGGGTTGCTGGCAGCCAAGCCGGGTAATCTGTGCGAAGATATTGCGAATGCCTTTTTCTCAGTTCTGAAAAAATACGGAATAAAAAAGGATAATCGCACAGGGTATCCAATCGGCCTGTCCTACCCGCCGGACTGGGGTGAGCGCACGATGAGCTTGCGACCAGGAGACAAGACTGAACTCAAGCCCGGAATGACCTTCCATTTCATGACGGGTCTATGGCTCGATACCATGGGTTTTGAAACGACAGAAAGCATTCTGATCACCCAGACCGGCTACGAGTGTTTGTCCAATGTACCCCGCAAACTGTTTGTGAAGGACTGAGCTGCACATTATGACTGATACACAGCTTGAAACCCCCATTGTGTCTACTGTTCCGTTTGACCAGGACGGTATTCATCATGGTTTCCTTCGACTGCCTTATAGCCGTGATGACTCAGCTTGGGGGTCAATTATGATCCCGTTAACAGTTGTGCGTCATGGCGAAGGCCCGACAGCACTTTTGACTGGTGGGAACCATGGGGATGAATATGAAGGCCCGGTAACGCTCTTTGGTCTTGCGCAGGAACTGGAGCTTTCCGATGTTTCGGGGCGGATTATTATTGTGCCGGCCATGAATTATCCGGCTTTTCGTGCGGCTACCCGTACCTCCCCCATTGACCATGTGAACATGAACCGTGCTTTCCCCGGACGCGCGGATGGAACGGTGACTGAAAAAATTGCTGATTATTTCCAGCGTGTTCTGTTACCTTTGTGCGATATTGTTCTGGATTTTCACTCTGGTGGTAAAACGCTGGAGTTCATACCATTCGCGGCAGCACATGTTCTACCTGATGCCGAACAGGAAAAAAAATGTTTCTCCGCTGTTAAGGCATTTGGGGCACCATACTCCCTGAAAATGGTCGAGATTGATTCACGCGGCATGTTCGATACGGCTATTGAGGAGATGGGCAAGGTTTTTGTAACAACCGAGCTTGGTGGTGGTGGCACAGTATCCGCCAGAACTGCGGAAATTGCTAAACGGGGCGCAAAGAACGTTCTGCGACATGCGGGTATTCTTTCTGGTGACATCATTGCTGCGCCAACAAAGTGGCTGGATATGCCAGGTGATGATAGCTTCATATTTGCGGAACAGGATGGCCTGCTCGAAATGTGTGTGGATCTGGAAGGATCTGTAAAAAAAGGCCAAGTGATAGCGCGCATTCATACAATAGACAGAACCGGTGTACCACCAGCACAGATTACGGCACCTTGTGATGGTATTCTCATTGCGCGCCATTTTCCCGGCCTTATCAAAATAGGTGACTGTGTCGCATCATTTGGCGTTGTCATAGAAGACGTATGAGCAAGATGGAACAGAAAGCCGTGTCACGTCCAATTATAGAACTTTCCAATGTTTCAAAGGCGTTTAACGGTGTATCGGTTCTTGACAATTTGAATCTGGTCATTCCCAAGGGCCAGAAAGTTGCGTTGCTTGGTCCTTCAGGGTCGGGGAAAACAACAATCCTGCGTATTTTGATGACGTTGGAAACAATAGATGCCGGTCAGGTGCGGGTTGGGGGGCAGTCGATGTACGAGGAGCAGTCTGGCGTGCCACGCTTGCTCCCTGAAAGCCAACTCCGTTCCGTTCGGGCACGGATTGGAATGGTGTTTCAGCATTTTGGTCTTTTTCCGCATCTTACAGTTTTAAGTAATATTGCGTTGCCACAGATTTTAAACGGTCAGGCACGCAAAGCCGAAGCGGAAGCACGTGCATTGGATCTTTTGCAAACTGTTGGGTTGGCAGATAAGGCGCATCTCCTTCCAGATCAGCTTTCTGGAGGGCAGAAGCAGCGCGTGGCCATTGCACGTGCGCTGGCGCTCCAGCCGGATATTCTACTGTTTGACGAGCCCACTTCCGCCCTTGATCCCCAACGTGTTTCCGAGGTTCTGGACCTGCTGAATGTGATTGGTGAAACCACGGGTGCGACCATGTTGCTTGTTACGCATGAAATGGAATTTGCCAGACAGTTTGCAGACCGTGTTCTGTTTTTTGATCATGGCCAGATTGTCGAAGATGGTGCGCCGGACCTGGTGTTTACCAATCCACAGGATCATCGAACAAGAGCTTTTTTGGGGCTCCCTGCACGAGGTGTTTAATGGGCAGCATGAGCAATAGATTGCGCAAAATTTATGCTGTTACCGTGCTGTTTATGGCTTTTTCTGTAGGGGCTGTGCATGCGGCACAAGCACAGACGACTGCTCAGGTGCCTTTATCCCGGTTGGCGCAACTGCAACAGCGTGGCTATGTGAGAATTGGTCTTTCCAACGAACCCCCATGGACGGTTATTGACGCGGATGGGCGGGTAGGGGGCGTTGGGCCTGAATTGACGCACGCGGTGTTCCAAAGAATGGGAGTGCCGGAGATGCAGGGGGTTCTGTCTACTTTCGGGGGGCTGATTCCGGGCCTGTTGGCAGACCGGAGCGATGCTATTAGCTCTGGCTTGTTTATTCAACCGGGGCGTTGTCAAGCTGTTGCTTTTTCAGAGCCGGATTTATGCGACCGGGAGGCCCTTCTAATGCTGGCTAACGGGCATTCTAATCCCAGATCCTACCATGATCTGGCAAAAGATCATGCACTACAGATTGGTGTGCCCGCAGGTGGTTCGGAGGAACATGCGGCGCTTGCTGCAGGGGTTCCCGCCAACAGGCTTGTGCCTATCTCCGATGGTCCGAGCGGTATGATCATGCTTCTGTCAGGGCGTATACAGGTGTATTCCTTACCGGCTTCTTCCGCCCAGCATCTTGTTGATCTGTGGCATGAGCAAAAATTGACACTTGTAAAAGTGGAAGATGCGCCTGTTATGTGTGCAGGCATAGCCTTTAGCCCACGCGCGGTTGCGCTGAGGGATGCTTATGATCATGTGCTTGCACAACTCAAGGCAGATGGCACTTACGACAGGATTTTGCTGGCACATGGGTTTGATCCCACTTTAGCGCGTGAACATACCCGTAAGGAGTTTTGTGCAGGGAAAGAAGTGCAATGACGGAAAACATAGTACTGGATCTGTTCTGCTCCGTACTGCATGGGCTGGAAATAACAGTTGCCCTGACTGTTTTGGGGAGTGTTCTTGCTTTTATCTGTGCATTTGTTTTTGGTTTGGGGCGCATTGCGCGTTGGCGTCTGATACGGATTATCAGCGTATTTTATATTGAAGTCTTTCGTGGAACATCAGTTTTTGTTCAGGTCTTTTGGCTATATTATGCACTTCCGGCGTTTGGCATCCTACTTTCTCCTTTCCTGTCCGGTATTTTGGGGCTGGGGCTTAATGTTGGGGCATATGGGGCAGAGGTAGTGAGAAGCGCCATACAGGCAACTGGCAAAGATCAGTATGAATCCTGCTGTGCACTGAATTTTACACGGTATCAGACATTTCGGTATATTGTTCTGCCTCAGGCTTTTCCGCGTATGTTGCCCGTATTTGGGAATAATATGGTGGAACTGATGAAAGCAACGTCCATTGTTTCGTTAATATCCTTGTCAGATATTACGTTTCAGGCGCAACAGTTCCGTATTCGCACAGGGCAGACTTTTCTGCCTTTTGCGGTAACCCTGCTTGTTTATTTTCTTCTTTATCTTGGCATCCTTTTCTTCGTGCAGTCTGTAACACGGTTGACCAAACCAAAATCTGTAAAGGTATAAGATATGACTTGGGATAACCATTTTGTTGTCATGGTCTTCCCTTATCTCATGCAAGGGTTGCTGGTTACTATTCTGGCAACGCTTTTTTCGTTTGCTTTAGCTGTATGTTTAGGGCTGGTTATTGCCATTCTTGAAAAAGTGACGCGTGGACCAATCTATTTTCTGGTGACTGGTTGTGCCCATTTTATTCGTGGTACACCTCTTCTTGTTCAACTGTTTTTTCTTTACTATCTGTTGCCTTATTTAAATATTACACTCCCGGCGTTTGCCTGTGGTATTGTTGGTTTTGGTGTTCATTACGCCACGTATTTATCAAATGTTTATAAAAGTGGTATTGATGCTCTTCCTGTGTTGCAATGGGAGGCTAGTCAATCCTGTAATTTTTCGTCTTTTCAAACATGGCGTTACATTATTTTGCCGCAGGCCATCCGCCCTGTTGTGCCTGTTATGGGCAATTATTTTATTGCCCTAATTAAGGAAACGCCACTTTTATCATCAATATCCGTGATGGACATGATGGGAGAAGCCAACTTGTTTGGAGACATGCACTACCGTTACCTTGAGCCCATTACAATGGTTGGCGTGCTGTTTCTTACATTGGGTTTGGTTGCCAGGGGCAGTGTGGGAATTGTGAAAAAAGTGATTGCTGTGTACCATGGAAAAGAAAATTATCCTTCTCATCAACGGGCGTTTCATGAAAGCCCGGAACTTGATCCCACTGAAAATCTGATTTCGTAAAGAAATATAGAGAAGGATATAGGATTGTCGGTCGGCTAGTTATGTTTTCATGTGCCCTGTTGGAAGGGACGTTGTATATTTAATCTGGTTTAGAGCAAAGCTGGACCGGATATTAGAGACAACAGGGATTTTTGTTAAAAAATCTAGAATCAGCTCTTGGAATTTCATAAGATTTTCTACAACAACGCGTAACATATAATCAGATTCCCCTGACATGAGATAACATTCCATGACTTCGGGGCGGGTTTTGACGGCGGCATTAAAAATCTCAAGCGATTGTTTGTCCTGATGAGTCAAGGAAACGTGGACAAAAACATTCACAGCCAGACCAAGGGCGAGTGGATCAACAATGGCAACAGATCTTTGAATGACGCCATGATTTTTCATGTCATTGACACGTCGCCAACAAGGTGAAGCAGAAATGCCGACAATGGCAGAAAGCTCATTATTGCTGATTTCGCAATTTTTCTGAAGAATATCCAGAATACGTATGCTGGTGGCATCTAGCGCAAAAGGTGTGTCAGGCAAAATATACCTCTCATCGCAAATATGTTGGTTATTTTTACCAGATTATCTGCAAGCAGTGCAAAAGATAAGTCAGATTTATCGGCACGCCTCTTTTAAAACCCTCTTACCAGAAGTGCTCTGGATTCTCTGTTTTTATTTTAAAACATTCTCGTCAATAGAACGGACTTTCTCATATGTCTTCCTTGGTAGATTTGTTTTTAAAAAGTTTTGGCAAAAACGAGACAAATATCTGGCTCGGAGTCATGGTTGTTCTTTGGGGCTTAAGCTGGCCCGCAATGAAGGTTGCCGTAGGGCTTATGGACCCATTGTGGATGGCAACATTACGGTTTGCAACGGCTGGTTTTTGTCTGTTTCTGTTTTTAGGCTGGCGGGGTGAGCTTAAATTTCCACAAAAGGGTGATTGGGCTATTCTAGCCAGTATCGGCGGGTTGCAAATGATGGCGTTTACAGCGCTAGGTGTAACGGCCATGCAGTATACAGACGCAAGCCACGCCGCACTTTTGGCATATACCACCCCTTTGTGGGGTTTGCTGGCAGGCTGGCTTCTGTTTGGAGAAAAACCCACATCAAAGCAGTTGATTGCCCTGTGTGTGGGGCTGTGTGGCATTGGGATGATCTGCTCACCACTGGAGATGGACTGGAACAAGCCGGGTGCGTTGTCTGGGGCAGCCATGTTATTGTTTGCAGCTGTGGGCTGGGCGTTTGTTATCCTGCATATACGGCGGCATCAATGGGTTTCGCGCCCTATTGATCTGGCGCCATGGCAAATGTTGTTTGCAGCACTCAGCCTGACCATTATTTCCATGGTGGTTGTCGGGGTGCCGCATGTGCAGCATTGGACACCCGAATTGTGGGGGTTACTGCTCTTTATTGGCCCTGTTGCCACATCGCTCTGTTTTGTTATTGCGGCTGATGTAGGGCGACGTGTTTCTACCTTTACTATGTCCAATATTACATTAGGGGTTCCTGTTATTGGTGTTCTTGCTTCAGCGGTTTTTCTGCATGAGCGGATTACAACATTACTGGCTATGGGGCTGGCATTGATTGTTGGGAGTGTGATTTTTGCGACATGGGCGGGACATGGCGCTGTGACCAGTACTGAGGAGGGATTGGATTTATAATCCTCTCCTGGCCAGCCAATCAGTTGAGCGGTGGATAATGACGTATATTCGCGAACATTATGCTTTAAGCAACGGTTTTTACGGATGCCTTTGTATGTGTCCCACGGCACCGCTTATGATAGGCTTGATGTGAATATCGATTACTTTTTCGTCCTCTTTATAGATAGCGCGTTGATCAGAGCGGTCATCGCAGAAGAGTGTTGTCGCCGGTTTGGATAGTAGAAGTGATAGGGCTCAAAGGTCTTTCGCCATCCGGTCAGCACTTCAATCAGCTCTCCTGTTGCAATGCGGGAGGCTACAAAATCTAGCGGTAGCCATGCCAGCCCCAGTCCGGCCAGACAGGCCGCGCGGATCTGAAAGAGGCTGGTCAGAACAATTTGGCCTGATGTTGTGACACGTACATCCTTGCCACCTTTCTTGAACTGCCAGGAAAATAGCTCACCATATGTGGGAAGACGCATATTGATACAGGGGAATTCTGCAAGCTCACGCGGCTTTTCTGGTGTGTTGTATCGGGCTAGAAAAGCTGGCGTGGCCACCACAGTCATCGGAATATCTGGCCCGATCCGTAATGCGATCATGTCTTTTGAGATAAGCTGTCCACGTCGTACACTGGCATCGTAACGCTCCTGCACAATGTCAGTGCGTCCGTAATCAGTTGTCACGGCGCGCCGGTTGGAGCCATTGCAGAAGATCGCAGCCCCTTATGGTGCACGTGCCCTTCCGTTACGTCTTGATGTAACAGATGCTGCGATGCGTAGAAATGTTCTGGCGCAGGCGACTGAAAAATTCGGCCATATTGATGTGCTGGCCAATATTGCAGGGGCAGGCGCTTATGGTGCAGTAGAGGAATATAGCTCTGAGCAGATCCGGACGAATATGGAACTGAATTTCTTTGCAGCCGCCGAACTGTCGCACGAAATTTTTCCACAGATGCGTGTGCGCAAATCTGGACATATTCTCAATCTGACGAGTATTGCCGGTCTGGTGTCCTTTACCGGATGTGGCCTTTATTGTGCATCCAAATTTGCGCTGGAAGGCTTTACTGAAGCACTCCATAATGAGGTCAAACCGCTTGATATCCGTGTAACACTGGTTGAACCGGGGGCCTTCCGTACTGATTTTGCCGGAAGTACCATCATCAAGGCCTCCAATACAATTGCGGATTATGCAGAGCTTGATGCAGGGCTGGAGACGTATTTCCATGATCAGAATGGCAAACAGATGGGAGACCCGGAAAAAGCCGTTGCCGTTATAATCGATATGGTAAACTCTGAGACATCTCCCGTACGCTTAATGCTGGGTGAGGATGCCTACCAGATGTGGGACCAGACCCTGGAGACCCGTCATCGTGATCTGCAGACCTGGCGCCAGCGTGAGATAGATACAGCCTATCCTGATGCCGAGATGAATCCGATCACACTCTGAAGAGGCAGGTCTTCCTATTGTCGCAGCCGCCTGCCGCATCAACAAAACAGAGCAGGTGGCAATGGTCTCACTTCTGCCACTCAATGAACTGTCTGGCTTCTTCGATGATGAGTCATTGCCGGTTTTTCTTGACGTGAGAAACTAAAGCGACCAGCGATATGGTCATGGATACGATCAGTCTCTTCGCTCTGCTTCTAACGCTTGCTGCAGGCTTCAGCATTCTGAATCATCACACGTTTCGCGTGCCTGTGACGATCGGTGTGTTGATCTTCTCATTGCTGGCGTCTCTGCTGGTCATGATCTTGAATCCGCTGATACCGGCCTATGATTTGCAGGCACTTCCGCGGTCTATGCTTGGGGCCATTAATCTGCCGACAGCACTTTTGAATGGTGCGTTGTCACTTCTGCTGTTTGCTGGCGCCACACAGGTGAATATCGGACACTTGCGTGCAAAGCTTGCTTCTGTAACGGCCCTTTCTGTTCTGGGGACTGTGTTGGCCGTTGCTTTTCTTGCAGTTGCGGCATGGTATGTCTTTTCCCTGATGGGCCACACCGTTCCTTTTGCATGGTGTATCGTGCTTGGTGCCATCCTTGCGCCAACAGATCCGGTTTCGGTGGTGGGCATGTTGAAACGTTTGGGGTTGCCGGGGCCACTTCAGGCTGTTTTTGCGGGGGAGAGCTTGTTTAATGATGGTGTAGGGGTTGTTATTTTTGGTGTTACAATCGGACTGGCAACAGGCGAGAGCCAAGGAATGGCAATTTCTGAAATTGCCTTGAGTTTCTGCCGCGAAGCCCTTGGCGGTGGTCTTCTTGGAGCACTGACTGGATGGATTGCTCTGCGTGTGCTCAAAGGGCAGCGGGATCCACATATTGATCTGCTGACATCTCTCGCTTTGGCAACAGGTACTTTCAGTATTGCCAACCAGTTTGGCATGTCGGGTGCGATAGCCGTGGTGGTCGCTGGTCTTTGTTTCGGGACAAGCTACAGCCATTCTGTTTTCGATGAAGCGTCTCGCAAGGAACTCAATATTGCATGGACATTGATTGACGAAGTGCTGAACGTTCTACTGTTTATGCTTATTGGTTTTGAAATACTAGAGATTACACCACATCTTTTTACGGTAATGGCCACACTTGTGGTTATTCCGCTTTCCATTGCCGTGCGGGCATTAAGCGTGCTGTTTTCCACGCTTCCGGTGCATCTCCGGCAATGGGATCGGGGTCGTGTTCTCGGTATTTTAACATGGGGCGGCCTGCGTGGCGGCATTTCGGTTTCGCTTGCGCTTGGATTACCGCCCGGAGGTTTGCGTGATCTGTTACTGCCAATCTGTTACGGCGTGGTGGTATTTACCATTATTGTACAGGGACTGACTATGGAGCGTGTTGCCCGCACTCTTTATCCGACATCCACGCCCCAGCCATAATGAACACTGTTGCTGCTTAGATCAGCCCATAACGTTCCAGCAAATCATCTATCTCTGTTCCATCTGTAAGATGGTGGAGCAGACCGGATGCCGGAACTTTTTTTCCATCACGCAATTCTGCAGCAGCCTGCAACACCATTCGGATATCATAAATGCTGCCAAAGACTTCAGGCACAGCACGATCGACATTGAGAAGTGTATAAACGCCTTCCATGGCAGTGCGGACAGAATATTCTGTGGTAAAGACCGTATCACGTGGTGTTTCAGCGAACTGACCAATAAAAGCGAGGTTCACGCTCCCATCTGGTACCACTTTTGGGCGATCCCCAGGGGAGCGCGGCATGAACTGTGCTGTAATGAAAGGCATCATGCAGGGATGAGTGATTGCCCCCGTTGCAGCCATGTCACCAATCTGGTTAGTGGGTACACCCATATGGAACAGCCATTCCTGTGTTATTTCCTCACCAGTGCACTCTTGCATGGGCTTTTTTACGTAATTGCCTGGTACATCGCTAAACAATCCGTAAAGCCATGCAACCATTTGCCCTTTTGGCTGCGCCTTAAAATGTGGTTGGCGACTGACAACCCAACTCATCAACCAGGCGGAATCCTGAATGGTAATGGGGCCGCCCGTTACTGTGCGGCCAGAAAACGGATCACGCCCTGTAACCTTGTGCACAAGGTCTGGAATACGTGCATCCAGTGTTGTCACGGTTGCTGATTCCCAGCGGGATTTTACTGTATCTCCACAAAACACATCAGGCCGCCCAAAAGCTGGATCTTGCGCTGCCATATTGCGCCATAGCTGCCAGACGCTTCCTTCCTTGATGGTTGTATCAATGGGCGCGGGTGTATGGTGGTCACCCCAACAAGAGTTTTCTACCATGGAACCATTGGTGACAAACACCAGATCGGTCGGGGTGAGAGTAATACCTCCCTTGGCATCATTTTCTAGCCAGTCGATCTGCGTTGCTACCTTTTTCCCGGCCGATGTGTCCACATGAACATTTGTGACTTGAACACCGTGTTGGAATATGACGCCCTGATGGGTGAGCCACGTTGCCAGCGGTTTGCTAAGAGATTCCTGTTGATTGTATTTGGTGAACTTCAGTGTGTGCAGATCTTTCAATCCAAGAATCTGATGCACAAAACGTGCCAGATAGCGCTTCATCTCAATCGCGCTATGCCAAGTTTCAAAGGCGAACATAGAACGCCAGAACAGCCAGAAATGTGACTTCATGAAATCATGGGACAACACATCGCTGATGGTCTTACCTGCCAGTTTTTCCTCATCAGCAAGAATAAGTGCAATAATCTCCCGCCGTGCTTTGCCCGTCAGTGTCAGATGATTGCGATCTGGTAAAGGCTGCCCATTTGCATACATTGCCCGTACAGGGCTGCTGCTGGGATCGGCCCGATTGAGGCGGTAAAACTCATCAAGAACGGAGGCATCTGGCACTTCCAGTGATGGAATGGAACGATACAGGTCCCACAAACATTGGAACTGTTCTTCCATCTCCCGGCCCCCCCGGATAAGCCAGCCTGTTTTTGCATTGCCTGCTCCATCCAGCGCTCCACCATTGGCTTTTGAGGCTTCAAGAATGGTAATTTTAGACGGTATCATGCCCGCATCACGGATAAGAAAAGCTGCCGTTGCCATGCCAGCTAATCCGCCTCCCACAATCCATGCGGATCGGTTTTCTGCACTTTCTGATTTTGCCGGGCGGGCAAAGGCTTCAAAATTGCTATGGGCGTATCTCATGATGTAAGGCTTCTTTCAGAGCCGACAGATGCGGCCCGATCGAGATGTCGAAAAGTGAATCTTTTCAGATCATATACATATTGATTCTGAATTGTGTCATTGATCTGTATTAACGTTACTATAATACTTGGTATGCGGTTTAAAGCCGCCCAATTTTATTTGAGTGAATGTGCCTATGTCTTTTGCTGTTACGTCTGAAACTGGAACCATAAATTGTCCAGCGCCGTTTGATAATTTGTATCATCCGGATTTTGTAGTGTCAGCCCTTGCATGTGATTGTCATGCCCATGTTATTGCAGAGGATACAGCCCGCTATCCATTTACATCAGATCGTAGTTATACGCCTCCACCAGCTCCAGAGGGCGCTTATCTGGCCATGTTAGAGGCTTTGGGGCTACAGCGTGGTGTGCTTGTACAACCCAGTATTTATGGAACCGATAACCGATATATGCGTCAAGTGTTGGCGCATCATCCCGATCGTCTGCGGGGAGTGGCTGTTATTGATGCCACAATCAGCAATGCGGAGCTTGAACGCATGCATGCGGAAGGTGTACGCGGCGTGCGCATTAACGCGCTATTTCGCGGAGGGGTAGCTCTGGAGAGTATGGAGCAGATTGCTGCACGTATTGCCCCTTTTGGCTGGCACATGCAGTTTCTGATTGATGTGGCGCGTGGGCTGGAACTGTTGCCCCGTATGGCAAGGCTTGGGTGTGTGGTGGTGATAGACCATATGGGTTATCTGACACCAGCTGATGTTCAGAACACAAGCGCATTGAAAACACTTGCCGGATACGTAGCCGGAGAAGGATGGTGGATAAAGCTTTCCGGGGCTTATCGTCTTGTGCAAAATCTTCAGGATATGTGGCAGGTTACGCCACTGGCACAGGCGTTTATTCATGCAAATCCTCAACGCGTGGTATGGGGAAGTGACTGGCCACATGTTGCCGTGCAGAATATGCCAAATACCACAGATCTGCTTTCCATGTTGGCAAAGTGGGCACCTGATGAGGTGATGCGCCAACGCATTCTGGTGCAAAATCCTGCCGTACTTTACAATTTTACATAAGATACCTTCCTTATTTTGGCCTAAAGTGGGAAGGGTTTTGTGAGAAGGTAAAGAGAGTCCACGGCACCTGAGCGCATACAATTAATATCTTGTATGGTTATGTATCATTAATAATCGTATAAATATTTTCGGGTTAAAATCTATTATAATTAATGTGTAATCGTGCTTTTTATTTCGATTCTATTATGTTTTATTTCTAAAAAAAATGTAATCAGATCAGCTTTTCTGGAACTTCATATGAAGCCCGCAGTTTGCCATGTGACGGTTAAATACAAAGGGCCGTCTCACCTTAGAAAAAAGGAACAGTAAAATGGCCAATCAAGGCGGCAGCCATGAACAGCACGTAAAAGCTGGTGAGCAAAGCCATAAAAATACAGGCACCTCACATAACGAGAACAGGGGGGCAGACCACAGTTCTGGCACTCGTGGAGGCACGCACGAACAGCACGTTAAGGCCGGCGAGCAGAGCCACAAGAATACGGGTTCCTCACATAGCGAGAATATGGGGGGAGACCACAGTTCTGGCACCCGTGGTGGCACGCATGAACAGCATGTTAAGGCTGGTCAGCAAAGCCACAAGAATACTGGCTCCTCACATGACGAGAATATGGGAGGAGATCACAGTTCTGGCACCCGTGGTGGCACGCACGAACAGCATGTTAAGGCTGGTCAGCAGAGCCATAAAAACTCCTGAATTCGTGTCAGACATTGGGGGCATCGGCAATATTGCTGATGCCCCTTATATACCATCCGCTTCAATCAGTTTGCTGACTGTTTGCAGTGCTCAGGCAGTAGACATTTTTCCAAATGGAGAGTTCCGATGGGCTTGTTTTCAACACCGATAAAAACGCTTGATGATTTGTTTGTGCATACGCTTCAGGATATTTATTATGCTGAAAACCAGATCATTAAGAACCTGCCTACTATGGCCGATGAGGCTTCAGACCCAGAACTGAAGGCTGCATTCCAACATCATCTGAGAGAAACAGAAGAGCAGGTACGCAGACTGGAACAGGTGTTTCAGATGCATGGGCAGCCAGTGAAAGGTGTTACATGTCAGGCCATAAATGGCATTCTGGCCGAAGCAAAAGATATTATCAGTGATTGCGATGATCCAGAGGTATGTGATGCGGCCATGCTCTCTGCAGCGCAAGCAGTAGAGCATTATGAAATAACCCGTTATGGCAGTCTTATTGCTTATGCAAGGCAACTTGGCCGGACGGATTGTGCTGCTCTTTTGAAACAGACGCTTGAAGAAGAAAAATCTGCCGATAAAAAACTTACGACCATTGCTGAAAAGAGTGTGAACGAACACGCTCTTTAATGTCAGCTGTTTCTGGAAGCCATGGGTTTACAGGTAATATGGATCTGTAAGTCCAGATTGTATCTGGCGTGTGGAAGGTGAGACCCAAAGATGCGAATTTGCAGAAATAAACTTTCTGTAAATTTTCTTTTCATTTTTCAAACATGCCTAGAAAACTGTTTGATATATGGAAACGTACGCCTTCCACACATGCAGAGGATTTTTGCCTGGAGAACTTAAGAAACAAACAGAGGAACTCATTGAGCTGTTGGGATGTTAAAACCGGACCTGATGTTGGACAGACAGGTGATCGTGCTGGTAGGTTTGTCTTGTAAATGAAACACTTTTGGTTCTCTCAAAGTATAGAACAGGGTTTTTCATGAACTGCATGATCTTGGTTGTAACACAGAACCGAGAGAATATGATGAAAACATGGATGTACTGGGGCGGCGTGGGTATGCTCAGCCTTGTAGTTATCGGTGCAGCAGGATGGAAGCTTGTTTTGCATCCAGAAGCAGCTTCATTTCCCGTTGCGGTTGGCATTGGTCCACATCCTGATTTGCCAAATCCCAATCATACTTTGTTTCCAACAGTTAATGTCGCAACGCCTGTTGGGTGGTCAGGGACACAGGTGCCTGTCGCGGCGCAGGGATTGGAAGTAACACCCTATGCAAAAAATCTGAATCATCCACGATGGCTCTATCGATTGCCAAATGGTGATATCTTGGTTGCTGAAAGCAATTCTCCAAACACAGATGTTTCAAGCATTAAAAATCGCATTGCCAAACTTGTGAAGGGCAAAGCCGGGGCGGGAGGTGCCAGCCCAAACCGGATTATTCTATTGCGAGATACAGCAGGTAACGGATCAGCAGATACGCGAACAGTTTTTCTGGATCATCTCTATTCTCCGTTCGGAATGGCATTGATAGGGAATGATCTTTATATTGCCAATGCTAATGCAATTCTACGCTTTCCCTATCATGATGGGGATACGCAAATTAAAGAACCTGGCGTCAAGGTGGTCGATCTGCCTGCAGGATATAATCATCACTGGACAAAAAATGTGCTTGCCAGTCCAGATGGCAACTTTTTGTATGTAACTATTGGTTCTAACAGCAATGTTGCCGAAAATGGAATGAATGTTGAAGAAGGGCGGGCACGAATAGACAAACTTGATCTGGCGACAGGAAAGCTAACCCCGTACGCAACCGGATTACGTAACCCAAATGGTTTGGCTTTTGAGCCCGAAACGGGTGCCTTGTGGGTGAGTGTGAATGAACGGGATGAAATAGGTAGTGATCTTGTGCCGGATTATATTACAGCCGTAAAAGAAGGCGCATTTTATGGTTGGCCTTACAGTTACTATGGTCAGCATGTAGATGTGCGAGTTTCCCCTCAGCGGCCGGATCTTGTGGCACAAGCAATTGTGCCTGATTACGCAATTGGTTCGCATACAGCTTCGTTTGGCATTGTCTTTTCTCAGGATGCGTACCAACTTCCAGATACATGGCGTCATGGCTTGTTTGTTGCGCAACATGGATCATGGAATCGTCGGCCCAAAAGTGGTTATAAAATTATCTATATTCCTTTTGATCAAGGAAGACCCTCAGGAATGCCTCTTGATGTACTCACAGGTTTTTTGACAGCTGATGAAGCCTATGCACATGGGCGGCCAGTTGGTCTTGCGCTTGACCGTGCAGGAGCCTTGTTAGTGGCAGATGATGTTGGCAATGTTGTATGGCGGGTAACTGGCAAGCCTCAATAACATTTTTTATATCATTTAAGCATGGAAGATGAGGAAAGATTATCCGGCTATAGGCTTGAGCCGGATTTCTTGATGACAGTCGCTTAATTTGCCAGAATACGCTCAAGCTGCGCTGCAATATGGAAAAGGCGATTATCCTCCATATGGCGGCCCATGACCATAAGCCCTACAGGCGCTTCACCCGCACGGTGGCATGGCAGGCTGATTGCGCAGAGATCAAGAAAATTGGCTACAGTTGTATTGCGCAATAAGAGTAGATTGGTTGCCGTATAATGAGCCGTATCATGCATTTCACTTATTTTTGGCGCGATAATGGGTACAGTTGGTAAAATGACAGCATCATAATGGTTCATGATATCGGCTGCCTGTTGGATCAGTCGGCTTCTGGTCTGTTGTAAGGTGATATAATCCACGGCATTTTGTTCATGGCCGCGTAAAATGCGTTGCAACACAAATGGATCATAATCTTTTTGATGTGTGTTTAAAAAATGCTTGTGCCAGGCAAGGGATTCTGCAGCAGGAAAACCGCCCTTGCTGTTAGCTACAGGAATTTCTTTCAGCGGTGGGCAGGTAAATGTTTCAAGAATAACGCCTTTGCAGGAAAGTTTATGGAGACAATTTTCCCATGTCTTGGCAACAATGTCATCCATACCATCCATTACATACGTATTTAGAATGCCTAGGCGGAGTGTATTACCATCTCGTCCGGTTGGGGCTTCCTGTATCTGGAGTGTGCCAGTTGCCATAAGGCTATCTGCTGCCCAACAACATTGTACTGTATGGCCAATACTGCCAATAGAATCCAAGGTGAAGGAAAGCGGAATAGTTCCTTTTGTAGAAATACGGCGTGCAGTCGGTTTAAAACCGACAAGACCGGTTAGTGCCGCAGGAATACGACAGGATCCGCCCGTATCGCTACCAATCCCGACAAAAGCCATGCCATCCGAAACAGAAATAGCTGCTCCAGATGAGGAACCACCAGGAATACGTTTTTCCTGTCTGTGCCACGGGTTTGACGGGGTGCCAAAATATGGATTGATACCAATGCCCGAAAAAGCAAATTCAGTCATTGTTGTTCGGCCAATGCTAATAAGCCCAGCTTGCTTAAGGCGTGCAATGGCTGGGGCATCCATACAGGCGGGCGGCGTATCCTCAAGCACTCTGGAACCTGCGCGCGTTATGGATCCAGCTTCATCAAACAGATCCTTAACGGAAACAGATAGACCTGCTACTGGGGAAGGAGCTTGTCCCTGAGAGCGTAATCTGTCCATGGCATCAGCCTGCTGGCGTGCGGCTTTGGCATGAACCGCTACAAACGTGTGTGCACCTTCTCCTGTTGGCTCTGCAATGTTGGCTAAAGCATTTTCTATCAGTTGACGGGCTGTGGTGCGACCATCAGCAAGAGCTTGCGCTGCATGAAATAGGGAGGGAAAGGAGGAGAGCATCGGAGTGAATTCCGTATTTGTGTGCTGTTAATCTATGATACTGGGAAGAGTAGAACATATCATGGCTCGCATACAATTCGCGGCTCCGTTACTTGGGAGCGCTTGCATATGCTGAGTTTGTAAGGCAAAATAATAGGTGCGTTTATTGCATGGAATGTAGTAATTCACTCAAGAAATTTAATGACGTCCATCCATAATTTGTGTTCCTGGCCAATTCTGAGACATCACCATGCTTTTGGCAAGTTCAATCAGAATATTTCTAACGGCAATTCCTGCTTCTGTTTCAGGAATACTTTCAGGGATACAGAGAGAAACATCTTCCTGAATAATAGGACTACAGAGTTCGTATACGCGGGATTTATCTGGAACGATAATTTTGCTGGCAACAGACCACGGGAGAATAGTAAAACCAATGCCCGCAGCAACAGCATCCTGAAGTGTCAAAAGGGCTTCAACTTCTGCAACAATATGCGGTTTGATCTGTTTGCGTGCAAAAGCCATGTTAATGCGCTTGCGCACAAAATTATAATCCGGCGGCAGAAGAAGAGGCACTTCGGTAAGTTCTGAAAGTTTGATGGGGCCTGATGTTCTCTGTGCAAATATTGAATCTTCTGGGGCAACCAGAAAAAAATTCTCTTTCATCAAAGGGGTGAAATTCACGCCTTTAATTGGCCCAGCACCATGAATAATGGCCATATCCAAACGTCCGGTCATAACCATTTCGCTGTAGATATCGTCAAAACTTTCTGTCAGATGCAGAATAATGCCAGGCAATTTGGCACGCACTTCTTTTAGAAGGGCTAATGATAATGTAGATCCTGAAGAATAGGGAGAAAGCCCAACTGACACTTTTCCAACCAAAGGGCCAGCACCACTGCTCACTTCTGTCATGGCCCGATCAAGTTGTTTGATCATGGTTTGTGCATGACGGTACAGTTCTAACCCTGCAGTTGTAGGGGTAACACCCATTTTGCTGCGGATAAGCAACTTTTGTTTAAAGGCAGTTTCTAGGGAGGCGAGCTGTTGGCTAAGGGCCGGTTGCGCAATGTTTAGAATATCGGCAGCCCGAGAGATGCTTCCAATATCAATGATTTTTACAAATGCCTGTAACCGCCTGATGTCCAATTTAAGTCATCTCCATGCGTATACTTCACATTATTGTTATATCATTTTCCGCAGAAAGTCAATAAATATTCGAAACGAATAAAATGCTTAATATTGTGTTTTATAATCATAAATTCAGTAAAAACACATATAATAATTTATCTTATGTATATTGGTTTTTATAAATATAATAAATGAAAAATTCTTTCTTGTACAGGTTGATAAAAGTTTTCCATAGTATTCTTCTATGGGGGTAGAAGTTTTTCAATACTATCCCTTCAGGAAGAAGTGAGCTTAAATTCATTGGATATTGATATTTGACTGATTTTCTTTCGTGCATGCGGAAGGATATATTCGGAGTATGCGTAATGCCGGGTTTTGCAGATAGACTTAACGGAATTGCCATTTCAGCTTCAGCCGCAATGACGGATAAAGCAACGGCTTTGAAGGCTGAAGGTATTCGGGTCATTAGCCTGTCATCTGGTGAGCCGGATTTCCCTACGCCACCGCATGTTGTTGAAGCAGCGGTTGAGGCTGCGCGTGGGGGTGATACAAAATATCCCCCACAGTCTGGAAAGCATGCACTTAAAAAAGCTGTTCAAAACAAATTTTTGCGTGAAAACAATCTGGATTATGCGCTGGATGAAATTCTGATCGCCAATGGTGGCAAGCAGATTATTTTTGATGCCATTATGGCAACCTGTAATACGGGTGATGAGGTTGTTCTGCCAACACCTTACTGGATCAGTTATGCTGATCAAGCGCGTCTTGCCGGCGCAAGTGTTGTGCAAGTACCTTGTAAGGCAGAAAATGGTTTCAGCCTTCGTGCAGAAGATCTGGATCGTGCCATTACGGAACGCACTAAATGGGTCATTCTGAATTTTCCCAATAATCCATCTGGTGCCTGTTGTTCCCGTGCAGATATGGAAGCCATTGCAGCAGTTTTGCTCAAGTATCCTGATGTCTGGATTATGACAGACGATATATATGAGCATCTTGTTTATGATGACTTTAAATTCTGCACGATAGCGGAGGTTGAGCCGCGTTTGAAGGATCGGGTTCTTACGGTTAATGGTGTCTCCAAGGCATATGCCATGACAGGATGGCGTGTTGGATATTGTGGTGGCCCTAAAAACCTGGTTGCCGCTATGAACAATATGCAAGGTCAGTCAACAAGCGGGATTAACACAATAGCGCAGGCTGCAGCCGTAGCCGCTTTGGAAGGGCCGCAGGATTTTCTGAAAGATCGCGCACGTGAATATCAAACACGTCGTGATCTTGTAGTCGATCTTCTTAATGCTATTCCCAACATTTATTGTCATAAGCCTCAGGGGGCTTTTTACGTATACGCAGATATTGGCGCATGCATGAATAAGGTTTCTGCTGCAGGACGAGTTATTGCAACGGATACAGACTTTGTAATGGGGCTTCTTGAAGAACAGCAGGTAGCTACAGTGCAGGGAACGGCATATGGAATGAGCCCGTTTTTCCGTATTTCTTATGCGACAGATGTTGAAACATTGCGCGAAGGTTGTGATCGGATTGCAAAGTTTGTAGGAGGCTTAAAGTAAGGGAATATTTGTTTTTGAAGTTCTGCAAACATTCCCATCCTTACATGGATGGGAATGTTTTTGTCATTATAAAGAATTTTAAAAAGTACAAAATTTTACTGCGATTGAATCTTTAAAATAGGCTGACCATACCCAACCAGATCACCATCTTTGGCAAGGATCTGAACGATTGTTCCATTGTCTGAGGCTGTAACGGGCAAGGTAAGGTCTTCAATTTGCAATATGGCAACAATGGCACCTTTGCAAACAGAGCTTCCAATTGGTGCGAATGTTTCCATGGTTACTGGGTTACATAGTAGCAGATGGCCAAAATAAGGGGCTGTAATAGATATATCTGTAGATACCTGCTGGGTAGCCACTATATTCTGTTGTAGGCTGCTTTCAGCTGGATTTTTTGCTGTTTCAACGCAAATACGAAAACGTGTGCCATGTGCATTGGAAAGTTCCAGAGAGTTTAGGCCAGCTTCATTTAACCATTGACTGATTTGCACAATTTCTTCTGCATTTGGCAGGTTTTCAAATATCGGTAGAGAGAGAGGCTTTGTCATCAGGGTTTTTCCTTTTTTCCAGCAAGTGTTCCAGATGGTGGATATCAACGCCACCTTTGAGAAAATCCGGGTCACTCAGTAATTCCTGATGAAGCGGAATGTTGGTTTCAATTGTTGCAACGCGCATTTCATCCAAGGCAACTTTCAACCGTTGAATGGCTTCTTTCCGTGTCGCTCCATGCGCAATAACCTTGGCAATGAGAGAATCATAATACGGTTGCACGACGCTGCCTGCAACAATATGGGTATCCATACGAATGCCGGCCCCACCCGGTAAGTCCCACCGGCTGATGGGGCCGGGAGAAGGCGCAAATGTAAATGGATTTTCGGCATTAATCCGGCATTCAATGGCATGGCCAGAAGTCTGAATAGCGCTTTGTGTTATATTGAGTGGTTTGCCTTGCGCAATTTCAATCTGCGCACAAACAATATCAATGCTCGTTGTTTCTTCTGTAATAGGGTGTTCAACCTGTAAGCGCGTATTCATTTCAATAAATGCAAAAATGCCGTCTTCATACAAAAACTCAAATGTGCCTGCTCCACGATACCCGATATTACGGCAAGCCTGTGCGCAACGTGTACCAATTTCCGCAATGAGTTCTGGCGGAATACCCGGTGGCGGGGCTTCTTCCAGAACTTTTTGATGGCGGCGCTGTAGAGAACAATCACGCGCGCCTAACCACAGGGCAGTACCGTGCGTATCACACAAAACCTGAATTTCAATATGTCTGGGTTTTTGCATGAAGCGTTCAAGATACAGGGTTGGGTTGCCAAATGCCTGTTGCGCCTCTTTACGTGTCAGCGCTACGGCTTTGATAAGTTCATCAGCAGCCCAAACAACCCGCATGCCGCGGCCGCCACCACCGCCAGAGGCTTTAACAATAACTGGAAACCCTACCGAATTGGCAAGTTCCAGAATGGCGCTTTCATCTTCTGGCAATGGACCATCAGAGCCAGGCACGCAGGGCACACCAGAGGCTTGCATGGTTTGTTTGGCCGTAATTTTATCCCCCATCAGGCGGATAGAATCTGGCGTAGGGCCGATAAAAGTTATGCCTGCTTTTTCAACGGCTTCTGCAAAATCAGCATTTTCAGATAAAAAACCATAGCCGGGATGAATGGCAGATGCCCCTGTAACTTTTGCTGCCAGAATAATACCCGCTGCATCCAGATAGCTACGCGCAGCGGCGGCGGGGCCAATGCACAATGCAATATCAGCTTCCAGAACATGGCGGCTTTGGGCATCGGCTTCTGAATAAACAGCAACGGTTTCCAGCCCAAGCTGCCGACAGGCGCGCTGAATACGCAGCGCAATCTCTCCACGGTTGGCAATCAGAACGCGCTTAAAGCGCAGCCGCGCGCTCATGACAGACGTATGAGAGGCTGATGTGCCTCAACTTCGCTGCCGTCTGGCACGAGAATGGCTTCAACGCATCCAGAAATTTCAGTTTTAATAGGTGTAAAAACTTTCATGGCTTCAATCAGACCTACCTGTTGTCCGGCATGAAGAGTGTCTCCCACGGCCACAAAAGGTGGGGCATCGGGCGCGGGAGATAAATGGAGTGTCCCATACATAGGGGCGGTTACCAAAAGCTCTTGAGATGACGGGATTTCTGCTGGCTCATCAGGAATAGGAGATACCGATGGTGTTGCCAGCAAAGTGGTAGAAACAGGAGTGGCAGAAGGTGTTGCATTCTGTTCCTGTTCTGCCCGCGTGATTTTAAGGGTCTGGCCGCCTTCCGAAATCTCAAGCTCACGGAGCGGAGCACGGCCAAACAGGTCTATCAGCGCTTTAAGAGCTTGAGTATTCATGGTTATCAGCAATCAGGCTTTGGTGGGTTTCTTTGCAAAGTTCAGGCCGCCAACAACCTGCATGGTGGGCAATACTTCCATAAAGCTGACATTCATGCGTTGTGGTGCTGTAATGGCAAATGCAATGGAATTGGCGAGATCTTCTGGCAGCAGAGAATCATATTCATCAAAGAAACGGCGCTGCGCTTCTTCCATATTGCCAATCAGGCGGCCAAAAACTTCAGTTTGCACACGGGCTGGAGAAATTTCCGTTACGCGAATATTTTTGCCGAACAGATCACAGCGTAACTGTTGTGAAAGGGAATGTACACCAGCTTTGGTGGCATGATAAACCGTGTTACCACCCGCAAAGGCATAATGCCCAGCAATGGAAGAAATATTCACAATATGACCGCGGTCACGGGCGATCATTCCCGGAAGAGCCAGACGCGTGAGTTGGAGAACAGCGCGCAGGTTGATGTCTACTAAGCCATCAATGTCTTCTTCAGTTGTATTGGTGATATTGCCTGTGCGGGACTGACCAGCATTATTGATAAGAATATCAATGTCGTGGTCTTTGAAAATGGCGGCCATTTTATCCAGATCCGCAACGCTTGCAGCGTGCACAATACATCCGGTTTCTTCAGCCAATTTGTCCAGGCGTGTCTTGTCACGCGCAACGGCATGTACTTCCAGCCCCAGTTCTCGCAGGCGGCGTACGGTTGCAGCGCCAATGCCAGATGAGGCGCCGGTAACAAGTGCAGTGCGATTGGGCTGATGTGTCATGGCATAAGTTCCCGATAAAATATGGATTGATCTACTTTTGATAAAAGACAGAATTCACCAAGTCATTTCACATTAGAGATGAAATAATGTGTTGACCAAGATGAGTTCGATCTTGCGTCATAAGATTATCCAATGTGTCCGTGTTGTGAATTGGTCATAAGATTATTGTATATCATCACACGAAGATAATGTTAGCCGGGCTTTGCTCTCTCCCTTTATCGTTACGCATACAATACGTAATGCCATGAACAGGATGTCTTTGGTGATCGCTCTCTTCTTTCAGTGTTCGTGTTGTTTATGCCTCAAACTCAATCGGGGTGGTCAGGCGGTGCATTTATGACAGATACTCTTTCCATGTTGAAAAACAATTCATCTGGCCATTCAGTAGATACGCCAACCATCAGTATGATTGGAACACGGGCCATGTTGTTTGAGGCCCCCGGTGCGTTCACCCTTGCGAACCAGCGCCGTATATGGGCTTTGATGGATGCATGTGCGGAGCGGGCAGATATTGAAGAAGTTATGCCCGGTGTTACCAATCTGATGTTGATTTTCTCAGTCCCACCTGAAAATCCAGAAGCTGTGGCAAGCTGGTTGCGTAAGGCATGGGAAACATTGCCAGAAAAGCATATTAAAGGCCGCTTGTTTGAAGTGGGCGTGCGCTATGGGGGAGAATTGGGGGGAGATTTGCCTCGTGTGGCTGAACATTGTGGTATGTCCGCACAGGATGTGATCACCCTACATCAGGCTCCGCTTTATACCGTATGTGCCTTGGGGAGTGTGCCAGGGTTTGGATATCTGCACGGACTAGACCCGCGCCTTGCTACGCCACGCAAATCTGTTCCTTCTTTAAAAATGTTGGCTGGCACAGTCACAATTGGTGGTCCACAAGCCGGGATATCTGCTTTGACAGGACCAAATGGCTGGAATTCCATTGGATTTACAGATCTTGTGATGTTTGATCCTGAGCGTGATCCGCCAGCCTTGTTTGCTGTGGGAGATCAGATCCGCTTTTATGCTGAAAGTATCGAAGTGTGATTACAGTTCTTGAAACAGGTGTACTCAATAGTGTGCAGGATGCCGGTCGGTTTGGCTATCGTCATCTGGGGGTAAGTTCTTCTGGTGTTATGGATCTGCTGGCTTTGCGCTGTGGTAATGCATTGTTGGAAAATGCTCCAGATGCAGCCTGTATTGAAGTGCAGACATTTCCTTTCAAAGTGTGTTTCGACAAACCGCTTAGTTTTGTTGTGACGGGAGGAGAGGGGACATTAACACTTGGCGAAAGAAAAATTCTTCCTTGGTCTATAGTTTCTGCCCAAGAAGGGGATATCTTGACAATTGATCACCCGACCATTGGTGCGCGGATGTACCTTTGTGTGTGTGGTGGCATTGATGTGCCGGAGGTTCTTGGGTCACGCAGTACCCAATTGCGCGGCGGATTTGGCGGCTATCATGGTCGCTCCTTGCAGCAGGGTGACCAACTTGCAGGTGCAGGAGGGTGTGTTGCAGATGGTTTTGGTGTGCTTCCACCATCGCTGGTGCTCAACGGTGCATGTAAAGCAGAAAAGGAAAAAACTGTAACATTACGTGCCATTCCGGCAACTGACTATTTCCTGTTTACGGAAGAGGCACGCAGGCACTTCTGGTCTGCATCATGGCAGATTACGGCACAAAGCAACCGTCTGGGTTACCGTCTAAAAGGCGGAGCACTGCATTTGCAGCATCCTGTTGAGTTGCGTTCTTACGGTGTTATTCCAGGACTTATTCAGGTTCCTCCTGCTGGGGAACCTATTGTTCAGATGGCGGATGCCAATACGGCAGGTGGTTACCCACGGATTGCAACTGTAATTGAAGCTGATTTGTGGCGTCTCGCACAGGCACGTATCGGAAGTTACATTCAGTTGCAGCAATGCGATCAGACAGAAGGTTTGCAGGCGATGCGAGATGTTGATTCGTATTTGAATGATATCTGCAATACCAGCGCACTTTATAGAAAATCACTCATCAGAAGGGATACCGGAAAAGCCGGTAAAAAATCATGAAGATTGATTTGAACGCTGATATTGGCGAAGGCTTTGGTCGGTGGACCGTTGCCAATGATGGTGCCCTGATGAAAGTGATTTCATCTGCAAATATTGCCTGTGGTTTTCATGCGGGTGATCATCTTATTATGGACCGTGTTGTAAAGGCAGCAAAAGAACACGGCGTGAGCATTGGAGCGCATCCTGGTCTGCCTGATCTTATGGGGTTTGGGCGCCGAGCCATGGTGGTGAGCCCAGGAGAAATGGAAGCCATGCTGGCGTACCAGATTGGCGCGCTTAAAGGTATTGCTGCCCAGCATGATATGCGCGTGGGGCATGTAAGTTATCATGCAGCGTTTGGAAATATGGCGAATGCAGACCAGGATTTGGCAGACCGTTTGGCACGGGTGATTGCTAAAATTGATCCTGAATTGGTGATGCTCGCCATGGAAGGACATCCTATTGATCTGGCTGCCAGAAAAGCAGGCTTAAAGGTAAGGTATCTTTTTTTGGCAGATCGTGCCTATCAGTCCAACGGTGCTTTGGTGCCACGTGGGCAGGAAGGAGCCGTTATTCATGATCTGGCTAAAGTAAAAGAGCGTGTCAAAAAGTTCTTGGAAACAGGTCAGGTCACCACAATTGACGGTAAAGATTTACCTATCCATTCGCGCTCTATACTTGTGCATAGCGATACAGCCGGTTCGGATAAATTAGCAGAGGCTATTGCAAATCAGATTAACGCAATAGGTGGAAAAATTGCTGCTGCCGATACCCACTGATTTGTCATTTTTAAGCAAGACAATGAATTAGCTGAATAAGCAGTAAGAAAAGAGAGATGATTGTGCACGTAAAGGGACAGGAAAAAAGAAATCTGTTTCTGTCCAGGGCAGAACAATAATGGCCATGCAGCATAATTTGGCACGGGGTGCTTACCTGCTTGCGCTGGCAACATTGTTTACAGCCCTTCTTAATGCACTTCAGAAAATAACAGGTTCCACTCTTTCTGTTGTTGAAATTGTGTTTTTTCGAAATCTCTTTTCGATGCCGTTTGTTATTGTTATCGCACTACGTGGCGGTCTTGTTTTAAAAACACATCATTTTGGTGGTCATGTCATGCGCTCTGTTGTGGGGCTTATCAGCATGATTATGACCGTTGTGGCCGTAACACACCTACCATTGGCTGAGCAGCAGGTTCTTTCTTATACACAACCACTTTTTCTCATTTTGCTGTCTATTCCATTGATGCATGAACGTCCGTCTGTACAAAGGTGGATTGCTGTTGGGATCGGGTTTGTTGGGGTTGTTGTTGTTGCAACAGGTAAAGGTTTGCTGGGTGCAGGGCATGGTACGGTACCGGCATGGGCTTATGCAGTGGCATTGGGGCAGGGGGCTGTAGGAGCTTTAACAACCATGCAGATCCGACAGCTTTCTGCGACAGAAAAAAGTACAACAATAGCAATGTGGCAAGCTATTTTAATGACAGTTGCTACGGCCATAGCTCTTCCGTTTGTCTGGAAAATGCCAACGCAGGCTGATGTGTTGTGCCTTATTGCTGTTGGTGCCTTTGCAGGAATTGCGCAGGTTTTACAAACAGAGGCTTTTGCTTCGGCACAAGTTTCTGCCATTGGGCCATTTGCATATTGTGGTTTGATTTGGGCTGCACTGATTGGGTGGCTGGGATTTCATGAAATTCCTGGTGTTGCCATGTTTGTTGGTGGCCTATTGATTATTGGTTCGGGCCTATGGATGTTGCGGCATGAAAGACCACAGAAACAAAAAGTGGTTTTAGAAACAGAATCTTCATCTGGCGCGTAATTAGGAAGATATTTTCCTTTTGCCAACAGGTGAATTGCGTTCATAATGTTACGATATCGTAAGTAATATTGATGATCTGTGTGATGCAGGATGGTTCTTTGGGGCCGCGGGTTTGAAGGATAGAAAAGATATGAACAAGGCTGCAGGTTCATCAAGATACATATTCTTCACTATGATTTTTCTGATGTATGTCATCAGTTACGGAGATCGCGCAGCTCTTTCTATTTCATTGCCTGCATTGGGGCAGGAGTTTTCCCTTTCTTCTGTGCAGATGGGCTGGGTTTCCTCCAGTTTTCTTTGGTCTTATTTTTTGCTGAATTTGCCATCAACAATCTTGCTAGATCTTGTTGGTGCGCGTCTAGTAGGTAGTTTGGCTGTTTCCATTTGGTCATGCGCTATGGTGCTTGGGGGTCTTACGCAAAATGTCACCCAGTTTATTTTATCGCGTATGCTTCTGGGGGTAGGAGAAGCTCCAACATTTGGTGTAGGTGCAACCATTGTTCGAAACTGGGCTAAACCTCAGGAACGTGGAACAGTGATGACTGTATTGCTAACCGGTATGCAAATAGGCCTTGCTGGTGGAACAATTGCTGGGGCTTATTTAATTGCAAAAGTAGGTTGGCGGTTTGAATTTATGGCCTTGGGTGTTGTAGGGCTTATATGGGCGCTTGCATGGTGGTTTCTTTATAAAAACCCAGCCAAAATAGCCATGCAACCACGTGTACGACCGATCCGGATTTCCGAGATTTGTTCATTATTCCGCTCGTCAACGTTTTGCGGTATTTTGGTCGTACAATGTACCCAGAACTTTTTAAATTTTCTTTTGATGTCTTGGGTACCATTTTATCTTATTCATGAATTACATATTAATGTTATTGGGTCAGGAAGTGGCACAGCAGGATGTTATGTTCTAGGAGCCATTGGCGCTATTATTTTAGGGCGTGTAGCGGAGCATATCGTATTCCGAAATCATTCAGATCCTAGTCATCGTCGTTTTATTGTTGCATTTTGCATTATAGGCAGCGCGATGATTGGTATTCTGCCATTTTTTCATCAGGAAACACCTATTCTCATTATCTTGTCCGTATCTCTTTGCTGTTTGATAGCGGCAAATGGTGCCAATACAGCCATGTTGGCGGATATGTTGCACGATGGCCAAAAAATTGGATCTGTTACCGGCGTTACACTGACATTTAGTAATGCTCTGGGTCTTACTGCGCCAATTTTAACAGGATATATTGTTTCCTATACAGGAAATTTTAATATGGCATGGTATAGTTGTTCGGTGGCACTTATTGTTGCCGGAGTTATTTCGTTGCTAATTGTACGTAAACCAATTGTTATGTCATAAATATCTCTGGTTATTAGGTGTTTTTTCTTCAAGAAATCCTTGCAAAACGTCTAACGTGGTTTTGCAGGGATTTTTTTGTGTAAAAATAGATAGTTTTTATTTGGTTTTCAGCTCTGAGCAGAGTGCAGGGGAGATATATCAATATTCAATATGACGCCAAAAACGTAACGAAATCGTATCATAATTTTATCAGATATTTTCTTAATCCTACCGGATTTGAGGGTGATGCGATGGCCAGGATCTCCAAGTTTGAATTGTCGCTTGTCGCGAGTGTGGCATTCGGTGCTCTCATTCCGGCAGAAAGTGGTTTTGCAGCAGATACAACAGCAACAACAAAACCACAAAAAGTTATTGTTAAAAAAAGCAGAAGCACAAAAGTAGTTTCTACAAAACGCAGCAAAAATCTTACAGCATTACATGGTGGGGAAGAGGCTGTTGAGGTTGGTGGACATTCCAGTAATTCGGTATTCTCTCCGGTAACGCAGCGGCACAGTACGACGCAAGTGACAGTAGTGACGGGTGCCGAACTGTTAAAAACCGGCCAGACAAATGTGCTGTCAGCTTTGGCGCAGGCAAACCCGGCTATTACAACAGCGGCTTTGCCTGGTGGGGGTGCAAGTTCATTTGTGCAAACCATGCAGCTGCGTGGGCAATCTCCTGATGATACGCTGATCTTGGTAAATGGTCATCGGCGTCATATTGGGGCAAATTTCAATTCAAATTCTGGCACAAACTGGGGGAGTGAACCTGCCGATATCTCTCTCATTCCAGTTTCAGCTATCGATCATATTGAAGTTGTTACAGAAGGTGCTTCTGCTCTTTATGGGCAGGATGCCATTGCCGGTGCTGTAAATATTGTGCTGAAGCATGATACGCATGGTGGCACAGTCAATTTTAAAAATAGTGGTTATTATGCAGGAGATGGCCAGGCTCTGGATGGTTCTGCCAATTACGGCATGGCTTTGGGCCATAATGGTGGTTATCTGGATCTGGCTGCTCAGATTTCCCATCAATTGCCAACAACACGTGGTGGCGATTTTTATGGAACATTATTTGATGATTCCAGAAATGAAACAGCAAACCGTAATGTGCAGCGTGGTCTAGGTATTCCTAAATCCACACTGGAAACAATTAGTGAAAATATGTCTGTACCGTTGGCAGATAGCGGATTTAATTTTTACAGTACATCAACATTTTCTCATCGGCGTGCCAATGTGCCTGAAACATATCGGGCCAACACTGCATCTGATGAATGGATCAATCCAGATTTGTATCCTGCAGGCAACCAGCCTTATATTGCAATGGATCAGCTGGATTTTGAAACCGATAATGGTATCAAGGCGCGCAAGTTCGGTTTTGCATGGGATGCATACGTGACTTATGCCCGTGACAAACAGAATTATCGCACAACAAATTCCGAAAATGTTTCAATTCCTGATAGTACACAAACATCTTTTTACGATGGTGCTTCGGTTGCAACAGAATTGACAGCCGGTTTGCGTGGGTCTCGCTCCTTCCGTCCAGATTGGGCACCGCGTCCAATCAATCTGCGGTTTGGTGGTGAATATCGTCATGACACTTTCCAGATGATTGAAGGTGAAATGGCATCATGGAGTGGGATGGGTGCGACAGATCACCCAGGTAACGTTCCCATGGCAGCGACCTATCAAAACCGCGATGTTTATGAAGGTAACGTTAATCTTGATTTCTATGTGACCAAACAGTGGGAATGGACATTGGGAGGGCGTGTTGGCAGCTACAACAATATTGCAACAGTAGAAACAGGATCTGTTGGCACGCGTTATAACTTTAATAAACGTTGGGCTATCCGTGCAAATGTAAATACAGGGTACCGTCCGCCAACGTTGGGAGCGATGAACTACTTCTATTCTGCTCCATATCCAGGTTATACGGTAGACCAAATTCCTGCTGGTAGTGAAATTGCCAAATATCTTGGTGCAGGCAGCATGAAAGGTGAATATTCCCGTAGTTATTCCATTGGTTTTGATTCAACGCCGGTTGATGATTTCCATGTCACAGGTAATCTGTATTACATTGCCATTAACGGCAGAATGGGAAGTACAAAAACCTATTCGGTTGACCAGAATGACTCTGTTCTTTTGGAAATGTTGAAAAACGCCAATTTGGAAAGTGCAACATCGCTTTCATATTATGCAAACTTGTATAATACGCAGACATTTGGGGGGGATCTGAGCGCGGATTATACTCTGCACACAAAAAATCTTGGTCAGTTCCGTTTTGCCATGGGTATCAATTTCTCGGATAACGAAATCCGTTCGGCAAAGTCTGATTTGGTGAATGAATATACCAAGATGATGGTTCTTCATTCAGCGCCCAAAAACCGTGAACAGATCAGTGTAAATTGGACGCGCGGTAAGTGGTCTGTTATGGCGCAAGAACTCCGTTATGGCTCTATTGTTTATATGGCAGCGCCTACGGGAGCAGGGAGTGTGCCTTTCCAGCAAAATCCAGGCTTTATCACCAATCTGGAAGTTGACTATAAAATTTTCCCACGTTGGACAATTGGCGTTGGTGCTAACAATATTGGCAATAAGCATCCTACGCGCGTGCCAAGCTCCATTGCCAATACGCAGCAGGGTCTTGCCAAATATGCATCCTATTCTCCATATGGGTTCAGCGGTGGCATGTATTATGTAAAAACTTCTTTGGATTTCTAAAGGAATAAAAATAATTTAATACTTTAAAATCATGGCTGACCCAACCTGAGTTGCCAAAACAGGCAGCTCAGGCCGGTATAAAAACAGCGAGAGCATAATGCAAAATATTTCAGAACACTCCGATAAGCTGAAAAGTGACGTCTCTCAACATGAAGGGGGAGGGGACCGATATGTATTGCGGGCTGGAGGAGCGGTTGGAGCTGGCGCGCTTG
>NZ_PEBQ01000014.1 GCF_002738225.1 Acetobacter pomorum
TGGTGCTGGTGCTGGTGCTGGTGCTGGTGCTGGTGCTGGTGCTGGTGCTGGTGCTGGTGCTGGTGCTGGTGGCGTTACAGGCGGGGCTTTAGGCGCCGGCTTGGCCACTGGTGTCGTTTTGGGCGTTACGGGGGCAGGTTGTGTATTTTTAGTGCTGGATGTTTCGTTCTTCTGCACTGTGGAGGTTGGGGGCTTTTCCACCACACGGCGGCGCGGTTCTGTACGCGCAGGTGCTGCTGTGCGGCGAGAGGCCGCTTCATGCGCCACAGGTGGCGCAGAAGGTGTTGGGGAAGCCACAGGTGCCGCACCACCGCCCAAGCTGTCCAACGCCTGACTGTTGGTGACAATCTGTGCGTGTGAAACCGCGCTGGTTGCAAGCAAGCTTGCAGCACACACAATGACGAGGCGGTGAGAGAAATGAAACATGTTCTGCATTAAATGGAAGACTAATCCAGAAAAAGGGGAAGAAGAACAGAGGCAACGTGCTTTTGGGGCCTGAAAGCGGCCACACTGGGGCATCATGCAGAAAACTGTTCTGCCGCAATGCGTTCGGAAAGGGTTTGCCCAGGGTCAAACAGCAACGTTACAGCTAATTCACGGTCTTCCCACGCTTGCACAGACACAACATCCCGAATTTCGATCGAATCGGCTACAGCCGCAACCGGGCGCTTGTCGTGCTCCAGCACACTGAAGCCGACATGAGCGGAGGAGGGTAAAAGCGCCCCCCGCCAGCGGCGTGGGCGAAAAGGACAGATGGGGGTAAGCGGCAGCAAATTGCCAGAAAGCGGTACAATCGGCCCGTGGGCAGAAAGATTATAGGCAGTGGAACCAGCGGGCGTTGCCAATAAAGCGCCATCGCAAATCAGTTCGGGAATACGTACAAGCCTATCCACATCAATGCGTAATTTGGCGGCCTGCCGTGTCTGGCGGAACAGATACACATCATTCAGGGCCAACGCTTCATGGGCTTCACCATGTGCGGTTACGGCTTTCATGCGTAAAGGGTGGATGATGGCAGCCTGAGCATGCGCCAGACGGTAGGGAAGGTCTTCCTCGTCTGTCGGGTTCATCAGAAACCCAACAGAACCACAGTTCATGCCATAAACAGGTGTTGTTAGTCCGGCTTCCAGAATAACACGCAAGGTTTCCAGCATAAAACCGTCACCACCAAGGCAGATAACAACATCTGCCTCACCAGGATGACAGTTGCCATAACGGGCAACCAGTCGGTCAAGCTCATCACGGGCCGTTTCGGTCGGGGCTGCCATAAAGGCCAGATGCTGAGGAGGACGCATAAAAATGGAGGGCGGGTTTGTAAGAGAAGTAGCAGTCATGCCTGTGTCCTGCTTCCTTCCAGGGTCAGGAGAATAAGAGTCCCCCTTCCTTATCCTGCAAGCATTGGTTCCTGAAAGAGGGCAGGATCATTTTTAATCTCGGCAAACCGTTCTGCCAGAGTAGATCCAAGCAGTTCATCATAAACAGCCAGCGTGGCATGCTGCATGGCAGCAGTGCTGAAATGGCTCAGCACCATCTGGCGTGCCGCGTACCCAATTGTCTCCAGAATATCTGGTGGCGCAACCAGTACATCATGAATGGCCTGTGCCAGTTCACTGGCATTTCCGGGTGAAAAACTAAAGCCTGTCTGGCCGCTGGTTACAGTTTCCACCGCGGCACCATGGTGCGCTACAATAACCGGGCAGCACATAGCCTGTGCCTCTACGACCACCCGCCCAAAAGGTTCCGGGCGGAGGGAGGGTACAACCACCATGTTGGCAAGCATCATGGCGGCAGGCATATCATCGCAATGGCCAGCAAAACGCACATGGTCGGTCAGCCCCAATTGTGCAGCTTTAGTGCTTAATTCCTGAGCATATTTATCATCCGGGGCACATGCCCCGGCAAATACGCAATGCCAGTTCATATCAGGCAGGTGTGCCAGCAGTTCTGCCAGCGCATCGAGCACAAGGCTTTGCCCTTTCCATGCGGTCAACCTGCCAGGCATGAGAATAACGGGCGCATCAGCGGGTAATGCCCAAGCTTCCACCAGACGATGCACGCGTTGGCCAGAAACAACCTGTGGGGAAAACTGATCCGTATCTGCGCCCCGCGGGATAATACGCAGCCGGTCTGGCCCGACATGATATTCTTCAGAAAGCCGTTGGGCGATATGGTTACTAATGGCAATAACCCGGTCGCCAGATGCCAGAACGGCATTATATTGCCGTTTGCCCGGAAAGCTGTTGGCATGCACGCCATGCCAGGTTGTTACAAACGGTGTTTGTGTGCGTTTGCATGCTGTTTTGGCCACCCACGCCGGAGCGCGGGAGCGGGCATGCACAAGCTGCACATTGTATTGGCGAATAATGTTGCTGAGGAAACGGCTGTTTTTAGCAATTTTCAGTGGGTTGCGGCTGCCGCAGTCAGGGAGGGTGATATGCTCTGCCCCACTATGCCGCAGCAGGGGTTCCATACGCCCACCAGCACTGATGACAAGTGCCTTGCCCCCTGCTTGTGTAATGGCTTGCGCCATTTCTATGGTGCCTCTTTCCACGCCGCCCTGCTCCAGAGCGGGCAGGATTTGCAGAATGGAGGCAGAGGCCAGAAAACTGCTCATGAACAGGGTGTTATCA
The DNA here is from genome assembly GCF_002738225.1 of Acetobacter pomorum. GTDB lineage: Bacteria > Pseudomonadota > Alphaproteobacteria > Acetobacterales > Acetobacteraceae > Acetobacter > Acetobacter pomorum. The sequence goes on from NZ_PEBQ01000014.1 coordinate 2,631, forward strand.
CAATTTGTACATTTTGTGCCATAAGACAGTAGAATAGAACTGTTCTTCCTTTTCAGGTTTCCGGCCTGTGCGTGAATGAGTCCGTTTGTTATGGAGGCAGGATGAAGTTTTCTTTTGTGCCTACCCGGCGGCATCTTCCCTGCGTGGTTGCAGGCACGGCGCTACTTGTTTCTGCCCCTGTTATGGCGGCCAGTGTGCGTGGTCATGCTTCGGCCTCATCCGGGCCGGCAGGAGGGCAGAAATGGTCGGTAGAAGCGTGCATGGCAATGGTGGGGGATGATCCATTTGGCGCAAGAGATTATGCGCTGGACTGGGAGCATCACGGCAACGGAGGGCAGGAAGCCCGGCACTGTCATGCCTTGGCCTTGCTGGAAGCCGGAGATGAAGAAAGTGCTGCAGAAGAACTGGATGATCTCGCCCACCAACCCATAGAGCATGCAGAACGTGCGCCTTCCAGTTTTCGTGCTGGATTGGAGGAAGATGCTGCAGATGCGTGGCTTTCTGCTGGTCAGCCCGAAAAAGCATTGCATAGCGTAGATTACGGGCTGACGTTTGAAGATGATGTGCGCCTGCATCTGTTACGTGCCCGTGCCTTGCTGGCGCAGGATCAGGCTGATGTTGTGGTGAAGGAACTTTCTGCACTGATAGCTAAAAAACCAGATATCGGGGCGGAGGCGTATGTTCTGCTGGCTTCGGCTGAACGGCGCACAGGCCAGCTTGATGCCGCAGCGGCACATGTGGCGCATGCGTTGGAAATAGATCCAGAAAATCCTGCTGCCTTGCTGGAGCGTGGCATTGTGCGTGAACGTAAGGGCGATGCTACTGGCGCACAGGCAGACTGGCAGCATGTGCTTGATCTGGCCCCAGATAGTCATGAAGCCGATCTGGCCCGGCAGGACTTGGCCGTTATGGCCGCAGACCCGGATGCGCCATGAGCGTCTTGCTCGGTTCACAAAAAGTGCAAAAAGCTGGAATACAGCGCGTTCTGGTTATTCGCTTGGGGGCGTTGGGGGATTTTGTGCAAAGTTTTGGCCCGTTTCAGGCCATCAGGCAGGCGTATCCTGCTGCACATATAACCTTGTTAACAACCACGCCATTTATTGAGCTGGCGCGGCTTTGCCCTTGGTTTGATGAGGTTCTTACGGATACACGCCCACGTTGGACGGATGTGCGGCAGATACGCGCATTGCGCCAGATGTTGCGCGGGTATGATCGGGTTTATGATTTACAGACATCGGCCCGGACGGCACGCTATTTTCTACTTGCCGGTCGGCCTGCCACATGGTGCGGACATGTGGGAAAAGGGAGCCTGACACATCTGAACCCGTGGCGGGATGAAATGCACACACGTGCGCGCCAGCGTGACCAATTGCGTATGGCAGGCATTGTGGATGTGCCACAGCCAGATATTTCCTGGTTACGTGATAAAGGGCCGGAGTTTGATTTCCCCTACATACTGATTGTTCCGGGTGCGGCGCAGCATCGTCCGGCCAAGCGTTGGCCCGCCAGACGGTATGGTGAACTGGCTGCAGAAATTTTCCGCCGGGGTGTGCGCCCTGTATTGGTAGGGCATGAAACAGAACAGCCCTTGGCGCAGGATATTTTGAAGTACTGCCCACAAGCCCTGAACTTGATGGGCAAGACCACTCTGCCAGAACTTGCCGGGGTGGCAGCACGAGCACAATGCGCCGTAGGGAATGATACAGGCCCTATGCATCTGGCTGCTGTTATGGGGTGCAAGTGCGTTGTGTTGTTTTCTGCCGATAGCAACCCTGGCCTTACAGCCCCTTTAGGGTGGCGGGCAGGGCAGGTGCGCGTGTTGCGTGTGCGTGATCTTGCATTGCTTTGTGTGCAAAGGGTTGCAGCCGCGCTCTGGTGGCGTCATTAAGCATCTTTCTATTATTGTCTGATTTTCTTTTCTGGAGCCTTTGACCATGCCCGCCATTACCTTGCCTGACGGTTCTGTTCGTAGTTTTGACGGGCCGGTAACAGGCACGACGGTGGCGGAAGCTATCGGCCCCGGTCTTGCCAAAGCTGCACTGGCCATGGAAGTGGATGGCAAGCTGTGCGATATTCGCCAAACCATCCATAAAGATGCAGCTCTTCGGTTTATCACGCGTAAAGACCCGGAATCTCTGGAACTTATCCGGCATGATGCCGCCCATGTGCTGGCTGAAGCCGTGCAAGCCCTGTACCCCGAAACACAGGTGACAATCGGCCCATCCATTGAAAACGGATTCTATTACGATTTTTATCGTTCTGAACCGTTCTCCCCAGAAGATTTCGCGGCGATCGAAGCCAAGATGCATGAAATTGTTGCCAAGGCTGAGCCTTTTGTGCGCGAGGTCTGGAAGCGGGATGATGCAATCCGCTTTTTTGAAGATCGTGGTGAAAAGTTCAAAGCCGAGCTGATTCGTGATCTGCCGGAAGATGAAGAAATTTCCATCTATCGGCAGGGTGAATGGCTGGATCTCTGCCGTGGTCCACATCTGCGCACAACCAAGGATGTGGGGAATGCCTTCAAGTTGATGAAAGTGGCAGGCGCATACTGGCGGGGGGATCATCGTAACCCCATGCTGACCCGTGTGTATGGCACCGCATGGCGTGATAAGAAGGAATTGGACGCTCATCTGCATCAACTGGAAGAGGCAGAAAAGCGGGACCATCGGCGCATTGGCAAGGAAATGGGCCTGTTCCATTTTCAGGAAGAGGCCGTGGGCCAGGTGTTCTGGCATGCCAAAGGCTGGCGGCTTTATACAGCCTTGCAGGACTATATGCGCCGTGCCCAGACACGTCATGGTTATCAGGAAGTGCGCACGCCGCAGCTTGTTGATCGTGCATTATGGGAAGCTTCTGGCCACTGGGACAAATACCGCCATCACATGTTTATCGCGACGGTGGAGGACGAGAACAAAACACTCGCACTCAAGCCCATGAACTGCCCGTGCCACGTGCAGATTTTCCGCCATGGCCTGCGTTCCTATCGTGAATTGCCGTTGCGGATGGCAGAATTTGGCGCATGCCATCGGTATGAACCCTCTGGTGCATTGCATGGTCTGATGCGTGTGCGCGGCTTTACGCAGGATGATGCGCATATTTTCTGCACGGAAGACCAGATTGCAGATGAAACTGTGCGTTTCGTGAAAATGCTGCATGCTGTGTATCAGGATCTGGGCTTTGAGCATGTGCGTGTAAAATTTGCTGACCGGCCAGAACAGCGTGCAGGCAGCGATGCAGTGTGGGACAAGGCTGAAAACGCCCTGAAAGAAGCCTGCGCTGTGGCAGGGGTGGAATACGAACATAACCCCGGTGAAGGTGCATTCTACGGCCCTAAACTGGAGTTTGTGCTGCGTGATGCCATTGGGCGTGATTGGCAGTGTGGCACCTTGCAGGTTGATCTGGTCCTGCCAGAACGACTCGATGCCAGCTATATTGGTGAAGATTCGGGCAAGCATCGTCCGGTAATGCTGCATCGCGCCATTCTGGGCTCTTTCGAGCGATTCCTTGGTATTTTGATCGAACAGCATGCAGGGCGCTTCCCGCTCTGGTTGGCACCTGTACAAGTGGTGGTGGCATCAATTGTAAGTGATGCTGCGCCCTATGCGGAAGAAGTGGCCGCAGCCCTGCGTGAAGCCGGGTTGGCGGTGGAAGCCGATGTGCGGAATGACAAAATCAACGCCAAAGTGCGCGAACACAGTGTTGCGCGTGTTCCCGTTATTCTGGTGGTTGGCCGGCGTGAGGCAGAAGAACGTACTGTTGCCATGCGCCGCCTTGGCACACAGGCGCAGGAGTCTCTGAGCTTGGAAGAGGCTGTTACACGCCTGAAAAACGAGGCAACACCGCCGGATTTGCGCAAAAAGGGCTAAAGCGTCGTTTTCTTTTTGCAGCAGGGCAGCAATGAGGATGTTTTTGTGCTTGCCCTGCTTGATAAAGCGCGGATAATTGCGCACATACTCATTACAGGTCAAAGCACCTGAGAAGGTGCCTTTGCAGATTTTTGAAATGTACTACAGGAGCCGACCATAGCCAGATCACCGTATCCCGCGCCGCCCAGCCGTGAAGGGCCGCGAGTGAATGAAGAAATCCGTGTGCCACAAGTTCGCCTGATTGATGAAAATGGCGAAATGGCTGGTATCATGACCGTGCGCGATGCCTTGGCAAAAGCGTATAGCGTCGGGTTGGATCTTCTTGAAATAAGCCCGAATGCCGAGCCGCCAGTTGCGAAGATTCTTGATTACGGCAAGTTCAAATACGAACAGCAGAAAAAGCGCAACGAAGCCAAGAAAAAGCAGAAAGTCATTGAGATCAAGGAAGTCAAGGTTCGTCCGAATATCGACGAAAATGACTACCAGGTTAAAATGCGCGCTGTAAAAACCTTTATTGGTGAAGGTGACAAGGTCAAGGTTACGTTGCGTTTCCGTGGCCGTGAAATGGCGCACCAAGAGCTGGGTATCAAGGTTCTGGAACGTATCCGTGCCGAAATGGATGAGGTTGCTAAGGTGGAGCAGATGCCTCGCCTTGAAAACCGCCAGATGATTATGGTGCTGGCGCCGCGCTAAACCGTGGTTTTAGTCTGGTAGATGAAAACCCCCTGCTTTCTGATGAGAAAGCAGGGGGTTTCTGTTTTATGGTGCCAGTAAAAGAGAGGCATGCGCGTTGGCACGTACATGCTGCGTTTGTGCCGTGCTGGAAGGCGCCACGGCATCTGCACTGCGTGCCATGGCCATCATAACCGGCATTGGGCGCAGAATTGGGTTTTCAGATATGGTGACATTGGCAAAGCGCACAACATGCAACCCTAGGGAAGCCGCTACGGTATCTGCCTGCTTTTTCAGGTCGGCAATGGCATCTTTTTCAGCATCCAGAAAAAGTGCCTGCCGTTTATCATCGGAAATAGACCAATCCAGTCTTTCCAGAATAAGGCCGTTGGCCTGAAATTGCCCGGCTAAGGGAAGAAGCGCATTGCCGTTTTGCGCTTTCAAAGTCAGTTGCTGTGTGGCTGTCCAGAACGCAGTTTCTTTGTCTGGGTGAGTTTCAGAAACATCATACCCTGTGACTGCTAACTGAATGGCATCATTTTTTCCGGTCAGTTCAGTCATTTTCTGTACCAAGGCATTGACGGCCTGCTGGGCCGTTGCTGCATTTTTGTTACGTGCTTCTGCCCGAAATGTGGCGATAAGCTGATCTGGCGCGGCCTCTGTTGTGCCAGAAGCTGAAAGTTCAAGCCTTGTAAAAGTGTTTGTTTCTTCGGCATGAGCGGTAGAAAGCGTGCCCATAAATGCGCAGGAACTTGCAGAAAGTAGCAACAAAAAAGCACGGGAATAAAAACGCATGGGAATGTATTTCCTTTAAAAACCAGAAGAGCCTGTGGAAGATGAACAACATAGGCGTGCATGCTTCAACAGATGAATATTTGCTGAGGCGATAAGAATCTATCAGTTGGGCAAGTTCAAGGCAGAGAGGCAATAATTGCTTGAGCCACAGAATTAAATGGCCTCTCATGAAAATGAGATGGATAAGATTTTACAGTGTTGCCGACTTGCCGGGGAAAGGAAGCGGGATATCAATACGCACGATCAACCCCGGAGTATTGTCGGCCAGATGAAGTTGGCCTCCGTGAAGTTGCACAATGGCTTGTACAATAGAAAGCCCAAGCCCAAAACCGGGAGCATGACGTGCTTGCTCTGCTCGAAAAAAACGTTCCGTAGCATGGGCCATCTCTTCAGGTGTCATGCCAATGCCCTGGTCAGTTATTTTTAGTTCTATTGAGCCATTATTTTCTGCAGTTGGCAGGGGCGGAAGGAAATGAGCTGTGCAGGTAATGATACCAGCACACGGAGAAAATTTAATGGCATTGTCCAGCACATTGGCAAGGGCTTGCTGGATCATGGTGCGGTCACCATAAAATGGAAGATGTTCAGGAAAAGTGGCTTTGATAATAAGTCCACGGTTTTCCGCAACAACGGTGTAAAGTTCCAAAACATCCTGTAGCGCAAGTGCCAGATCAAACCATGTAAAGGCCGCGCGGCACATTCCTGCTTCTATATCTGCAATGCGTAATAATGCCCCACAAATGCTGGTAATGTGGTCAAGATGTTTGATGGCCTGCGCAATAGCTGTGCGCAGGTCCTCCTCAGAATGGGCGTGTAAGGCAGCATCTTCTAACTGAAAGCGGGCATATGTAATGGGGCGGCGTAGATCGTGGGCAATAGTGTTGGAGGCCTGCCGCGTTTTTTCCATGAGGTGAGTAATACGCTCAAGCATGGTGTTAATGGCAGCGGCAACATCATCTAATTCACTCTTACTGCTACCAAGTGAGATACGGTAGGAAAGATCGCCCTGTGTAAGAGCAGAAGTTGCTTTGTTAATGGCATGGATAATATCCTGAAACATTGGATGAATTATCCACCCCAAACTGCGTGGTTCAATCGGGTCGTGGGTGCGTTCATTCTTGCAGCATATATCCTGCATTACGAATGGTATGAACGAGCGCGTGCTGAAATGGTTTGTCTATTTTCTGGCGCAGGCGGGAAATATGCACATCAATGACGTTTGTTTGTGGGTCAAAATGATAATCCCACACGCCTTCAAGCAGCATGGTGCGGGTAACAACCTGGCCTGCATGACGCATCAGAAATTCGAGCAGGCGGAATTCTCTCGGTTGTAATTCAATTTTTTGGCCAGCACGCCTGACATTGCGGGAGAGTAGGTCTATTTCCAGATCTCCAATATTAAGGCGTGTCTGGGGTTGTGCCTCGTTTCTATTGCGGCGTACCAAGGCTTCCAGACGTGCCTGAAGTTCGGAAAATGAGAAGGGTTTTGTAACATAGTCATCCCCTCCGGCTTTCAGTCCGGCCACTTTTTCATTGATATCAGCCAAGGCTGAGAGAAGAAGTACGGGGGTGGAATTATTTTGTTTCCGCAATGTTTCAAGGATATGAATACCCTCTACGCCGCCCGGTAGCATGCGATCGAGAATAATCACATCAAACTTCTCATGCTGTGCAAGAGATAACCCGTTTTTGCCGTCCTCGGCCTGCTCAACCAGATGACCAGCTTCCGTTAACCCTTTAGCAATAAAATTGCTAACAGTTTGATCGTCTTCAACAAGAAGAACGCGCATGATCAAGACCTTAACAAGTTATCCAGAGGCGTATTACCAAAGTCTTACGATAAACATACATTCATGTCACGACTTGCATTCACACTTGGTCCTTTTCATCCAGTTTTGGGGTTAGCTCATCCAGTGTGGCCATCAGCACGGCTGTAAGTGGGGAGGCAAAAATCAGGCCAGGAAAGCCCAGAATGGCACCAAAGAGTGTCTGAGACAAAACTGTCAGAGCAGGGGGCATTTGCACGGCATGGCGCTGAATAACCGGAGCCAGCACATTACCCTCTAAAAACTGGATCACGCTATAAAGCACAGCTACCATAATGGTTTCACGCGTGCCGAGGGAAAGTGCCAGCAGCAAGGCTGGCACAGCCCCCATAATGGCGCCAATATACGGGATAAAATTGCACAACCCGGCCAGCACACCCAAGGCCAAGGCTAGTGGTACGCCAATAAACCACAGGCCAAGGCCAGAAAGCGTGCCAACTACCAGCATGTCTAAAGATTGCCCGGCAACCCATGCCCAAAGCGTCTGTCCGGCCCTAAGCAGGAGATCACGCACTTTGGGGCGTTTGGAAACAGGCACCAGCCGCAGAAAGCCGTTGGCATAAACAGCAGGAGACATGGCAAAATACAATCCGGCAATAAGCACAACCAGCAATGTGCCAATAGCCCCAAAGGCAGACCCCAAAATGCCTGTCATGGACCCGGCAATGCGGGAACCAAGAGAAGCAAGGCTGCTGGTATCTCCCCCGCCAGCCTGATGGCCACCTAAAGAGGCAGGCAGATAATTGAGGATCATCTGGCCCGTGGGGGTGCTTTGCAGGGTGTTTCTCAGCGCGGTTTCCTGTTGGCGCAGCGCATCTTGCAAACGTAGCGCCTCGCTGATCATGGCCGGACCACTATTCCAGACCAGAAAGACCGCGCTGGCAATCAATCCGCATATTACGGCGCTTAGGGCCCACCCATATGGCAGGCGCAGGTGGCGCACCAATATTTTGGACAACCCGTGCAGCACTACAGCACACAGTACTGATGCAAATACCACCATCAGCACATCACCCATCAGCCAGACCACCAGCGCAATAATTGCGCCGCTGAAGGTCATGCGCAGAATTCTGGAAATGGATTGGAGCCAATCTGCACTTTCTGGCTTGTTTTCAGACGTTCCGCCAGCAAGAGGGATGGCAGAAGAAGACGTGTTGTCTGAATGCATGCGCACGTGTCTCTCGGAAAACTGCCCAAAGGCAAAAGGTTGGTGATATGGGCAGTAAAGGCGATGTTATTGTATTTGAGATGTAGTCTTATCCATGCGTCTTATGGTCTGAGAAGAAAATTCTTAAAACTCAGATATAAAAAGCTGGCGTGCTGGTAAAAAAGCCTCACTTCCACATCAAGGTGTCAGGCTTCATTCGCAGCCTCTTCCATTTCGGCTTCGGCAGCCAGCCAGCGTTCTTCTACCTCTTCCTGTTCCTTTTTGAGTGCAGCAAGGCGCGTGTTCAGGCGTGTGAGTTCCTGCGTTTTGCCTTCAGCATACAGGGCGGGGTCAGCAAGGCTTTCTTCGATCTTTTCTTGTTCCAGAGCCAGTTTGGCAAGGCGTGCTTCGGCGTCTTTGATAATTTTGCGCAAAGGGGCCAAGGCTTTGCGGGCCTCTGCACGTTCACGCCGGTCATCCTTGCGGCTGGGTTGGGCTACATTATCCTGTTTAGGGCGGTTTGCCGCACGGTTATGTTCGATCAACCATGCACGATATTCCGCCATATCCCCTTCAAAGGGAGTAATTTTGCCATCGCCTACCAACCACAACCTGTCTGCTACCAGTTCCACCAGATGAGGGTCATGGCTGATCAGCACCACAGCGCCTTCATAATCTGCCAGCGCCCGAATAAGCGCATCTCGCGCATCCAGATCCAGATGGTTGGTGGGTTCATCCAACAGTAGGAGCTGGGGAGCATCACGCGTTGCCAAAGCTAGAAGCAGGCGTGCTTTTTCTCCGCCTGAAAGGTCTTTAACGGCAGTTTCTGCTCGTTCGGCATCCAGCCCGAAGCGAGCAAGCTGGGCCCGTACAACCGGAGGCGTTGCTTTGGGGAGTGCGCGCGCCATGTGATCGATGGGTGTTTCGTTCAGGCGGAGTTCCTCTGCCTGGTGTTGAGCAAAATATCCGATTTTCAGGCGTGGATTCCGTTCCACGGTGCCAGACAGAGGTTCCAGCCTGCCAGCAAGAAGTTTGGCAAAGGTCGATTTCCCATTCCCGTTGGCACCAAGTAGGGCGATGCGGTCTTCCATATCCAGCCGGAGGGAAAGATTGCTGAGCACTGGCTTGCCATTATAGCCCACACTCGCGCGGCTCATGGTGAGAATGGGGGGAGGGAGTTGTTCGGGTTCGGGGAAGGAGAAGTGCGCGGGTGTTTCTTCCACCACGGATTCGATAACAGGCAGTTTTTCCAAAGCCTTCAGGCGGGCCTGTGCCTGCTTGGCTTTGGTGGCTTTGGCCCGGAATCGATCTACAAAGGACTGCATATGTGCCCGTTGGGCCGCAATTTTTTCAACCTGCCGGGTCTGTTGTAAGGCTTGTTCTGTACGAATACGCACAAAATTTTCGTATCCACCCGGCGTCAGGCTGAGCTTGCCGTGGTCCAGATGCGCAATGGCATCCACGCAGGAATCGAGCAGCCCTCTGTCATGGCTGACAATCAGCGCGGCCCCTGCGAATCGGCGGAGCCAATCTTCCAGCCAAAGGGTGGCTTCCAGATCCAAATGGTTGGTGGGCTCATCCAGCAGCAGCAAATCCGGTTCAAGAAACAGGGCGGTAGCGAGGGAAACACGCATGCGCCAACCGCCGGAAAAGTCTGAAACAGGGCAGGCCTGTGCGGCTGCATTAAACCCTAACCCAGCCAGAACAGAGGCTGCGCGCGCGGGTGCGCTATCTGCACGTATGGCACGCAAGCGCTCATGTATTTCCGTAATACGTACAGGATCAGTCGCCGTTTCTGCCTCTGCCAGAAGGGCGCTGCGTTCAGTATCGCCAGCTAAAACAGTCTCAAGAAGCGATGCATCATCTGCCGGGGCTTCCTGTTTTACGCGTGCCATGCGGGCACGGGCAGACAGGCGAATTTCACCGCCATCGGGGGAAATATCACCTGCAATGGCTGCCAGAAGGGTGGATTTTCCAGCCCCATTGCGCCCGATAAGGCCGACCTTGCGGCCAGGCTCTATAGACAGGTTGGCCTGGTCCAGAAGGGTGCGGCCTGCCATACGCAGGGTAAGATCGGATATGACAAGAAGGCTCAACGCAACTCTCGTTTCTTTATGAATCGTGCATTACATCCGGCATGGTACCTACCAGCCCGCGCCGATATGCTCTAGATGGAGCGCTACGGCTGCCACCCTTATGGTGTTGGTATGCCAGAAAAAAGGAGAAACCCAATGGCTAAAGAACGTACGCTGTCTATTATTAAGCCGGATGCAACCCGCCGCAACCTGACGGGCAAGATCAATGCCGTGTTTGAAGATGCAGGGCTGCGCATTGTTGCACAGAAGCGCATCCAGCTGACCCCGGCTCAGGCTGGTGCTTTCTACGAAGTGCACAAAGAACGCCCTTTCTATAACGATCTGGTGTCCTTCATGATCTCTGGTCCGGTTGTGGTGCAGGTGCTTGAAGGTGACAACGCAGTTGCCAAGAACCGCGAAGTGATGGGTGCAACAGACCCCAAAAAGGCAGAACCCAACACCATTCGTGCTCAGTTTGCTGAAAGCATTGAAGCAAACTCCGTGCATGGTTCTGACAGCGCAGAAAACGCAGCGAACGAAATCCGCTTCTTCTTTGCGGAAACCGAAATCCTGCCCTGATCCGTTTTTTGCGGATTTACTCTGGCTGGTGCGTTTGCTGCCAGCCAGAGCAATATTTTTAAAGTGTTGCTGTGGCCACCTATTGGGCGCAGTATGCAAGAGGTAAGCACCTTTTGCATGGGAGGTGTGGCTGCAAAGATGGGGTCATACCTAACATTTGCTCTATAAGCATTCCTCTAATATGTAAGCATCCAAAAAATTTTTCCGGCTGCGTGTTGAGGAAGCCTCCGCGCGCTGTTGGCTTTGCGAGCGAAAAGGAATGACATGAAAGTTCTGGCGGTTCACCCCAGCGCCCTGATGTACACGCGGGTCTTTCTCCGTCTGGAGCCTCTTGGCATGGAGCTGGTTGCTGGCGCGGCCCGCAATGCAGGGCATGATGTGCAGCTTTTGGATCTTCAGGCTGAAACGCATGAAGATTACTGGAAAATGCTGGATGAGTTTCAGCCCGATGTGGTGTGTTACTCTGGCAACTATCTGGCAAACGTGCCGGAAATCTTGGATCTGTGCCGGGAAACCCGCTACCGCTACCCCAATATCTTCCAGTTTGTAGGCGGCCACTCCGTATCCTTTATTGCAAAAGATGTGTTGGAGCTTTCTGAGGGCACCATCAACTGCATTCTTAAAGGCGAAGGCGATGCCACGGTTGGGCTGCTGCTGGACGCCGTGCAGAATGGTAAGGATATTCTGGAAGTGCCGGGCGTTATCAGTAAGGATGGTGAAGGCCCGCCGCCGATCTTTGTGAAGTCTCTGGATGAAGTCCGCCCTGCGCGTGACCTTCTGCGCCACCGCAATAAATACTTTATTGGCACGCTGGATCCGGCTGCCTCTATCGAATTTGCGCGTGGGTGCCCGTGGGATTGCACATTCTGTTCCGCATGGACCTTCTATGGCCGTTCCTATCGTACAGCCAGCCCGCAGGTGATTGCGGATGAGCTGGAAGAAATTAAGGAACCCGGCATCTTTATCGTGGATGATGTGGCCTTCGTGCATGAAGAGCACGGCATGGCCATTGCCAATGAAATCAAGAAGCGCGGCATTAAAAAGGAATATTACCTTGAGACGCGAGCGGACGTGCTGCTGCGCAACAAGGAAGTGTTTAAGGTCTGGAGTGAAATCGGGCTTTCCTACATCTTTATCGGCATGGAAGCAGTGGATGAAGAAGGTCTGAAGCAGTTCCGTAAACGTGTTTCTCTGGATAAAAACTTCGAGGCTCTGGAATACGCGCGTTCTCTGGGGCTGATTGTTGCCATTAACATCATTGCTGATCCTTCATGGGATCGGAAGCGCTTTGAAACAGTGCGTCAGTGGTGTCTGGAAATTCCGGATATCGTGAATATTTCTGTTACCACGCCGTATCCGGGCACAGAAATCTGGCACAAGGAAGCACGCCGCCTGACAACGCGGGATTATCGTTTGTTCGATATTCAGCATGCCGTGCTGCCAACCACATTGCCGTTGCCAGAGTTTTACGAAGAGCTAGTGAAAACCCAGCAGGTGCTCAACACCAAACATATGGGTTGGGAAGCGCTGAAGGATACGGCCGGTATTGCGGCCCGTCTGCTGCGCAATGGCCAGACCAACTTTGTAAAAATGCTCTGGAAGTTCAATTCGGTCTTCAACCCCAAGCTTCAGCTGGCAGATCACCAGCGTCCTGCACGGTATCTGATGCCTGTGCAGCCTGATGCTGTGACCAAGCTGGACAAGAAAGATCTGTACGTGCATGGGCCTGGTGGCCGTAAAACACGTGCGCTGGATGATGATACCGAAAAATTTGTAGATACAACCCGTATGGGTGAAACTGCAGAGGCTGAAGCCGAAGCTTAAAATCTAAAAGGGGTTTTCGTTTAGGCCGGCATAGCTGGTGGCGGAAACCCCAATGCTTCCGAAGTGTAGGTTTCAATTACGACACAAAATGCCTGCCCAGCCTGATTACGCAGGACCGCCATATGGCGGAAAAGGTAAGATGGCAGGCAAATGGGCTGCCCAGATCCAGCAGGAATACCCTGCTGTTCCCATTGTTCTGGCAAGGGGAACCATAGGCTCTCACGCCGAATAAGTTGGCGGGAAAAATTGAGAGCCGCCACCACAAGCCCAAAAGGTCTATCCGTTGTATTGAGCTCTATGGCCATGTGCGGGGATAGCCTTGCGGGAAGGTACCAGTTTTCTGCCTCTGAAAAAACTTTCCCCTGTGCGGTAAGCTGTACTTTTCTGTAACGCACATCTTCTTTTTGTGTCTCAGATGCGCCCAAGAGTGTTTGCTGCAAAAAAGGCGGACAAGGGGCGGTGGCGTGCTTTTGGCGGTAGGCTTGCAACTTGCTTTCTGGTGTGACGAGTCCGTAATGATGTATCCAATGCTCCAGCACACGCGTTGCGCTTGAGTTGGCAAGCAGTTTGTTTTCCAGTTTTTCTACAAGTGTTGCCAGCATCAGGCGGTGGAGAGGGATATCTCGCCACTGAGATAAAGGAATGTGCATCTTGTTCTGGTCGGAAAACGTGGAAAAACTGCTCATTTAGGCAGCATATCATGAGAATGCGGGAAGACAGACTGCCGATCTGCTTATTCCGTCCAAGCCAGAGCTGCGCTATAACGTGATAACGTATAATGCGGCGTAAATATGTTATTTGAACAAGGGAAAGATAAATGGCTCAGACAACAGCAAGTTTTATGGTGGATGGTATGACATGTGATGGCTGTGTATCTGCTATTAAACGCGCCCTTGCTGCTATTGATGGTGTGGATTCAACAGATGTTAACCTGGCAACGCGGGAAGTGAAAGTAACGTATGATCCAACACGTGCTGGTGTTTCTTCCTTGCAGAATGCAATCCGTGGTGCAGGTTACGAAGTAAGCTAACAGGGCGTTTTTCATTTTTGCCAGTTCTGCCATGCGGCCAACAGACAGGGGGCGTGATGTTCTTTGCCTAGCTGGAAATGGCGGAAACTGGCAGTATGAACACTCCCGAATAACACGTCAGCGCGGCCCGCAGCCGCTGCAAGATATGCTGAAGCAAGGTGGCTGGTCCGTTATGCAGATGAAGAATACATTACGCCTTGGGTTTGTAGCCATTGGTCTGGCCCTGTTGGGTGGCTGCTCTTCCGAGGTGGGGCGTCTGCCATTGGTTGACACGGATATTACCTGCCTACGCAAGCAAATGGCTGGGCCGATGTATCTTAGCTTTCCGCTGGCCGCCAATACATGCCAGCGTATGACAAATCATGGCTTTATGTTTGGTGAAAAAAACGCGAAGCCGATTCCGCTTAATCTGAAAGGTGCGCCAGACCTTCAGAAACAGGCAGATGAATATGGGTATAGTTACACGCGCTGAAAAACGGTTGCCTAATCAGCTTTCCAGTTCTGTGTCCCAATATAGGTAATCGCGCCAGCTTTCATGCAGATAGTTGGGCGGAAAAGCGCGTCCATTTTCCTGCAATTGCCAGGATGATGGACGTTCTGGCCGGTGCCGCGGCAACATGCCGATAACATGCGGCAGATGCGACCCTTTGCGCAGATTGCAGCATCCACATGCCGTTACAATATTTTCCCAGCTTGTTTTTCCACCCTTGCAGCGCGGGATAACGTGGTCAAACGTGAGTTCCTGCGTAGGGTGGCGTTCACCACAATACTGGCAGGAAAAATTATCCCGCAGAAAAACATTAAAACGGGTAAAAGCAGGTTTGCGGGCTGCGGGAATATAGTCTTTTAAGGCAATAACGCTGGGCAGACGGATAGTATGGTGGGGCGAGTGAACTTCTGTCTCATACTCGCTCAGCACAGAAACCCGGTCCAACCACACAGCTTTAATGGCATCCTGCCATGCCCAAAGGGAAAGAGGATAGTAGGAAAGTGGCCGAAAATCTGCATTCAGAACTAATGCAGGAAAGTTGAGGGTACTACCGTCAGGCAAGACTTGTCTCCTCGGCGTATGTTCGAGGGCGCATCTTTCTGCGATCGTAAAACTCGGAGCCGATTGCCTGCAAAAGGTGCGTCGTCGAGGTCATTACTGCATACAGTATTGCAGAGGTTCTAGAACGAGGCAACAAAACGCCCAGCTATTTGGCAAGACTTTTTAGAGTTTCGTAATAGTTTCATGAAAGATATGAAGAATTCATTACATAATAGTCAAACAAACCACAAAGAATGGGTGACACGATTTGCACCCAGCCCTACGGGTTTTTTGCATCTTGGCCATGTGGCTGCGGCTTTATATGGGTGGCAAAAAGCGCAACCAGATGGAGAGTGGTTTGTGCGGATGGAAGATATTGATGCCCAACGCTGCAAGCCAGAATTTATTTCTGCCATTCTGGAAGATCTGGAATGGTTGGGCTTACAGTTTGCGCGGCCTGTTTTAAGGCAATCGGCTAATATGCCCGCTTATCAGGCAACATTAGCAAAATTGGATGCAATGGGGGTGCTGTATCCCTGCTTTTGCACGCGTTCTGATATTATGCGGGAAAGCGCGGCTATCTTTTCGGCTCCTCATACAGCTCCAGACGGCAGTTTGCGTTATCCCGGCACATGCCGCCATCTTTCAGATCAGGAACGGCAGGAACGTATAGGCCAAGGGCAACCCCATGTACTGAGATTGAACATGAGCAAGGCGTTGCAACGGGTGCATCAGCATATGCGTGGCATGCCATTAACGTATCAGGACCAGGAACGCGGGACAGTTTTGTGCCAGCCTGAATTGTTTGGCGATGTTGTGCTTGCGCGTAAGGATACACCTGCATCCTATCATCTTTGCGTCACGCATGATGATGCAGCACAAGGTGTTACACTGGTAACGCGTGGGGAAGACCTGCGGCCAGCAACAGATCTGCACCGCCTGTTACAGGCCCTTATGGGGTGGTGCGTGCCCCAATACAGTTTTCATCCGTTATTGTGTAATGCAGAAGGGCGTAGGCTGGCCAAGCGGGATGGTGCCTTGGCTGTACGCGCCATGCGCAAGACAGGTCTTTCAGCTGAAGATGTGCGGTGCAAGGCAGGTTTTCCTCATATCTTTGAGAGATAAAGGCTGAATTGCGTACAAAAAACGCGGCGTATGGGAAATCACCGGTTCCGCCAGAGGCCGAACAGGATTACTGTGCCGCCCAGACCCAAATGTCTGTATCCGGGGCATGGGTGATGTCCTGGTAACTGGCATGAAAAACAATAGTGTCGGAAAGTAAGAGAACCATGAGCATTGTTGCTGACCGCATGAACAGGATCAGCCCGAGCCAGACGATTGTCATTTCGACACGGGCCCGTGCACTCAAAGCCGAAGGCCGGAACATCATCAGCCTGTCTGCTGGTGAACCGGATTTTCGCACGCCCGAAAATATCTCTCGCGCAGCGGCCAAGGCGATCGAAAATGGCCAGACCCGTTATACCGATGTTGCAGGCACGCCAGAACTGCGCAAGGCTGTGGCAGAACGTTTCAGGCTGGATAGCGGTCTGGATTATACACCAGAGGAAATTATTGTTTCCACAGGTGGCAAGCAGGTTATCTACAATGCCATGATGGCCACCCTTAACCCGGGTGACGAGGCCATTATTCCGGCACCGTGCTGGGTTTCCTACCCCGATATTGTCACGTTGGCAGAAGGCAAACCCGTTATTGTGCCCTGCAAGCGTGAAAACGGTTTTCGGATGACAGCGGAACAGTTGGAAGCCGCTATTACACCCCGCACAAAATGGTTTTTTCTGAACTCCCCCTGCAACCCTACGGGTGTGGCCTATTCAGCCGAAGATCTGCGCCCATTGTGCGATGTTCTGCTCCGCCACCCGCATGTGTGGATCTTTACAGACGATATTTATGCCAAGCTGGTTTATGATGGTTTCCGCCCGGCCACTTTTGTAGAAGTGGAACCTCTGCTGCGCAGCCGCACTGTTACCATGAATGGTGTTTCCAAGGCCTATGCCATGACAGGCTGGCGCATTGGTTTTTCCGGCGCACCAGTGGAACTGACAAAAGCCATGAACAAGCTTCAGGGGCAGTCCACCTCCAACACCTGTTCCATTGCGCAGGCTGCGGCTGTGGAAGCGCTTACTGGCCCGCAGGATTTCATTCAGGAAATGGTTGCCACCTATCAGGGGCGGCGTGACATGGTTGTTTCCATGCTGAATGAAGCTGAAGGGCTGGAATGCGATGTGCCGCAAGGTGCATTCTATGTCTTCCCCACAGTTGAAAAATGCTTGGGCAAGACTTCTTCTGGTGGCAAAAAGTTGGAAACGGATGAGGATTTTGTAACCGCATTGCTGGATGAGGAAGGTGTTGCCGCTGTTCATGGTTCGGCCTTCATGTTCCCCGGTCATATCCGTATTTCTTACGCCACGGATACAGATAGCCTGCGAGAAGCCTGCACGCGTATCCAGCGCTTTTGCAAAGGTCTGCTGTAAAATATGGTGCGGTCTTTTGCGAACAGGCTAAAAGGTTTGCCTGCACCAGCCACTATTGAAATGGCACGCCGTGCACGCGTACTGAAGGCGGAGGGTAAACCGGTTATCTCCCTTGCATTGGGAGAGCCGGATTTTGCCACACCGCCTGCGGTGGTGGAGGCTGCCCATCAGGCGGCCTTGGCGGGGCAAACCAAATATCCACCCGTAGATGGCACGCCTGCGCTTAAGGCGGCCATTGCCCGCAAGTTTACGCGTGAAAACGGGCTGGATTACAAACCGGAGGAGATTATGGTCTCCAATGGTGGCAAGCAGGTTATCTTCAATGCCTTCATGGCCACGCTGAATGCGGGTGATGAAGTGGTGGTGCCAACACCCTATTGGGTGAGTTATCCGCTTATTGCCCGCATGTTTGGTGGAACGCCTGTTTATGTCACCTGCCGGGAGGAAGATGGCTTCCGCCTGAAGGCAGATGAACTGGCAAAGGTGCTTACACCCCGCACGCGTTGGGTGGTGCTGAACTTTCCCAATAATCCAACAGGTGGCGTGTGCTCGGCAGACGATTTGCGTGCAATTGCGGACGTACTGCGGCAATATCCAGATGTCTGGATACTTTCAGACGAGATTTACGAACATCTGGTATTTGATGGTGCAAAATCAGCATCCATTGCGGCTGTGGCGCCAGATTTGAAGGAGCGCACCATTACCCTGAATGGTGTTTCCAAAGCTTATGCCATGACAGGCTGGCGCGTTGGTTTTGCAGGTGGCCCGGCAGATCTTATTGCCACCATGCGGGGTGTGCAGGGCAATGCAACATCTGGCGTGTGCTCCATAGCACAGGCCGCAGCCGCGGCTGCGCTGGATGGCCCGGAAGATCTGGTCCAGGAAATGGTTGCTACGTATAGCCGCCGCCGCCGCATGGTTGTGGAGGCATTGCGTGCCATTCCGGGCTTTACCTGCGCAATGCCGGAGGGTGCCTTTTACGCGTATCCGGGTGTTGCCGGATGCCTTGGCCGCACGACAGCAGCAGGCAAACGGTTGGAAACAGACCATGATTTTGCCTTGGCTTTGCTGGAGGAGGCTTTTGTAGCCACTGTGCCAGGCAGTGCTTTTGGCCATTCACCTTATTTGCGTTTGTCCTGCGCAACTGCGGATGAAACGTTGCACACAGCCTGCCAGCGTATTGCGCAGTTTGTGGGCGGCTTGCAGTAAACTTTATAAAAAAACGCAGGGCATCAAGAATGTGCCTGCGTTTTTTTATTCTTTCAAAACATTGCGGGAATAATGGCGTGCAAGTGCTGTGCTGTCTTCCGTTTCAGGGAGCAGCTCAACCAGTTGTAGTTCGTCGCAATATTGTGCCACTTGCTCGCGTAATGACTTGCCAATAACGGGCCGTATGGCAGGCTCGCTATGAAGCATGGCGCGGATGCTTGCAGCAGAAAGATCAGAAATATTCGGAGCAATCAGGGTTGCTGCGTCATCACGGTGTGTATCTGTCCAGCGTGCGGCATCACGTAGGGCCAGAACAAGGGCAATGGCGGCATCCGGATCATCTTGCAAGACTGTGCTGGAGGCACCCAGCACCATACTTGTACGTTCGGCGTAATGGCCGGTGCTGCTACCTGCAAGCTCAATAAACAGATCAGGAAATGTTTTGAGGAGCCACCATGCCTGATAATCATGCGCGACAACGGCATCAATTCTTTGCGTGCGTGCGGCATCATCAATTTGCGGCAAGGGGAGGTCAAGCCAGTTAATATGGTTCATGGCATCCAGCCCCTTGCGGCGCATCATAATGGCAAAAAACAGCTTATCTGCTGCGTTTTGGTCCATAACAGCCACGGTGCGGCCCATAAGCTGGTCCAACCGTGTAATACCGGAGCTACGGCGCACCAGTAGGCGGAAGTTACCCGGTTGTACTCCTATCAGCAGTTGTGCGTTCAGCCCGGCATGCAAATGCCTTAGCCAGGTAAGGGCAGGGGCCACGGCATAAGGAATATCGCCTCTGGCCAATGCATTAATGGTATCTTCCCCATTTATGGTGGCAAAAGGCAGATCAACATCCAAACTATAATGTGCGAAAAAATCTTTTTGCGCGGCAACAGCCAACACGGGTGCTGCGCCAGAGTTAGGCCATCCTATTTTGATCTGCCGATACGCACCATCTGGCTGTTTGTGTGGATGATGCCTAGAACGTGTTGCCAGAAAAGCGCCAGCACCAAGGGCGGCAACCCCACCCATGCCAGCAAGCAAGAAATGACGACGTGTTTGTAAAGGACCCTGGGCGCTCATTTTTGTAGCTTTACTATGTCTTTCTGTGTCTGTCGCTTTATGAGTGATGGAGACAATATGAAAAAAAATAAAAAAGGGGGTTTACGGCGCGATTTAGGTTAGCTATACGCTCTCTCGCTGGTCCCGAATAGCTCAGTTGGTAGAGCAAGCGACTGTTAATCGCTGGGTCGTAGGTTCGAGTCCTACTTCGGGAGCCAGCCTTATCTTTCCTTAAAATTTGTAAAATACTGTAGCACTTTTCAGGTGTTTCTATGCGTGTACGCTGCTTGTTGTGAGCAGCTGGCAAAGCAGCCGCTCACCAAAAGGTTCTTATGGTTGGGGTAATGCGGCAATACTGGTAAGTTCCACCTTCCATGTGGGGTCTGCCAGTTTTGCCTCTACGGTTGCGCGGGCTGGTTTATTGTTTCGGTCCAGCCACGCATCCCATGCACGGTTCATGGCTGCCATATCATTCATGTCAGCCAGAAAAATCTGCACGGAAATAAGGTGGCTTTTGTCTGTGCCGGCTTCGGCCAATAAGGCATCCACTTGCCGCAGAATATCTGCCATCTGGCCTTCTGCATCCAAGGTGGAATCATCGGCAATCTGGCCCGCCAAATAAACAAGACCATTGTGAATAACTGCACCTGTCAGACGTTCTTCAGGTGCAAGGCGTTTGATGTTCATAATTTTGCTTTCTGTGCTGTTATGGAGAGCTTTTTGTGAAAAGCAGGGATCAGGCAAACGGCATATTATCAATAAGCCGAACATCCCCCAGGCTGGCCGCTACAAACAGGCGCGTGCCTTTGCCTGCAACAGGAGCGGGGGCCAGAGTGTCTTCATGGCGCAGTTCCAGATAATGAACATGGAAACCCGCTTTTTCCAATGCCGTACGGCATGTTACCAAGCTGTTCTTTACGTCTGTGCCAGCGCGCATGTCTGCAAGGCATGTTTTAAGAGCTTGGGGCAGAAGAGCGGCCTGCTGGCGTTGTTCTGGCGTAAGCCTGCGGTTGCGGGATGAAAGAGCAAGACCATCTGCTTCCCGCAATGTAGGCACGGGCAGAATATGTAATGGCAGATCCAGATCCTGCACCATGCGTTTGATAAGGCAAAGCTGCTGGTAGTCTTTTTCGCCAAACGCTGCAATATTGGCATGTGTTTGCAAAAAAAGTTTGGTAACCACCGTGGCAACGCCATCAAAATGGCCGGGTCTGTCCCCCCCACACAACATGCTATCCAGCCCGGCAACACTTATGCGGGTTGCAAAGCCGGGAAGATACATCTGGCTTTCATCGGGTGCGTAAAGGACATCCACTTTGCCCGTGTTCCGTAACAGGGCAGCATCATCTTCCAGCCCGCGTGGGTAATGCTGGAAATCATGGCTGTTGTTGAACTGGATAGGGTTTACAAAAATAGACACAATACGGCGGGCAGCTTTGCCATCCAGCGCATTGATTAACGAAAGATGGCCAGCATGCAGTGCGCCCATGGTTGGCACAAAGCCGATACTCTGGCCCTCTTTCTGCCAGCCTGCGCTTAATGCTGTCAGTTCCGCTTTGGTTTTTATAATCTGCATCATCAATCCTGAATGTCAGTAACTCAGTTAGCCTGCACAGATGTGCCAACCGTAAAGCAAAGTATAATCTATTGCTGCATAAGCCACCATTCTTGCAGGAGCGCTGCTTGCCGGGCTGAAACGCAGTGAAGAACGCCTCTGTCTGTGCTATAAAGGGGTATGTCTTACGCTGATTTTGTCCACCTTCGTGTTCATTCTGCCTATTCGCTAAGCCAGGGGGCCATTCGGGTGCCCGATATTGTGGGGCTGGCGAAGGAAATGCATATGCCTGCCGTGGGTATTGCAGATTCAGGCAACCTGTTTGGGGCGTTGGAATTTTCTCAGTATTGTACAAAAAGCGGTATTCAGCCCATTATTGGCAGCCAGATTGGCTTGCCTGCGCGTAATGACAAGCCCGGTTCCCCGGCAGAACCTGTTGTGCTTTTGGCGCAGAATGCAGCAGGGTTAGCGAATCTACAGTTTCTTTCTTCTGCGGGGTTCCAAAATTCGGACCCGGCAGATCCTTTTGTTTCTCTGGATCTGTTGTGTGAAAAGGCAGAAGGCCTGCTATTGTTAACAGGTGGCACGCGTGGGCCACTTTTTCAGATGCTGGCCGAAGGGCAAACAGAAGACGCCGAGAAATGGCTGGCCCGCGTACATGAGGCATTTGGTGACAGGCTGATAGTGGAACTGCACCGTCATGGTCTGGCTGTTGAAAAGGCAGTGGAGCCAGGTGTGCTGACATTGGCGGATCGGTTTGGTCTGCCATTGATTGCCACCAATGAATGTTTTTTCCCCACGCCAGAAATGTACGAAGCGCAGGATGCCTTGTTGTGCATTGCTCAAGGGCGCACCATGGCGGAAAAAGATCGCTTCCGCGTTACGCCGGAACATTGGTTCAAGCCACCGGAAATGATGCGGGCACTTTTTGCTGACCTGCCAGATGCCTGCGATAATACGCTGGAAATTGCGCGCCGCTGCGCCATCAAGGTGGAAACGCGCAAGCCACTATTGCCTGTGTGCCCCAAGGTTAGAGAAGGCGCGACAGAAGATGAAACCCTGCGCGCCATGGCGTGGGAAGGGCTGGAACGCCGCATGGCCGGCATGAAGCTGGATGCGCAAACAGTAGAAAAATACAAAGAACGTTTGCGTTTCGAGCTGGATATTATCTCCAAAATGGGGTTCCCCGGTTACTTCATGATCGTGGCGGACTTTATCCAGTGGGCCAAGGCACATGGCATACCGGTTGGGCCGGGCCGTGGGTCTGGTGCTGGGTCTCTGGCCGCATGGGCGCTAACTATTACAGATATTGACCCCATTCCGTTCAATCTTCTGTTCGAACGTTTTCTAAACCCAGAACGCGTTTCCATGCCTGACTTTGATATCGATTTCTGTCAGGACAGACGAGACGAAGTGATTGCCTATGTGCGGCATGAATATGGGGCCGATCGTGTTGCGCAGATTATTACCTTTGGTAAGTTGCAAGCGCGTGCGGCTGTGCGAGATGTCGGGCGCGTGCTGGGGTTGCCATATGGTATGGTTAACCGCGTGGCAGAGCTTATTCCCAATAACCCAGCCAAACCTGTCACCCTGAAGGAAGCTATTGCGGGCGAACCCAAACTTCAGGAAATGCGTGACAATGACGAAGCCTTGCGCAGGTTGCTGGAAATAGCCCAGCAGCTGGAAGGGCTTTTCCGGCATGCCAGTACACATGCTGCAGGGGTGGTGATTGGGGATAGACCGCTCGTGCAGCTTGTGCCGCTGTATCGAGACCCAAAAAGTGACACGCTGGTTACCCAGTATAACATGAAGTTTGTTGAACAGGCGGGGCTCGTCAAGTTCGACTTTTTGGGCTTAACAACACTTACCATCCTGAAACGTGGTGTCGATTTCATTCGCCGAATGGGCAAGGATGTAGACCTCAGTCACATTCCGTTGGATGACCCTAAAACGTATGACATGCTGGGGCGTGGTGATACCGCTGGCGTGTTCCAGTTTGAAGGGGCGGGCATGCGTGATGTGCTCAAACAGATGCGCCCAACCCGTATTGAAGATCTGATTGCAGCCGTGGCGCTGTATCGCCCCGGGCCGATGGCTAACATTCCCGATTATTGCCGCAGAAAACATGGAGAAGCATGGGAACCCCCGCACGAGGAAATTCGCGATATTCTTGAAGAGACCTATGGTATCATGGTCTATCAGGAACAGGTGATGCAGATTGCCCAGAAAATGGCTGGCTACAGTCTGGGCGGCGCAGATTTGCTACGCCGCGCCATGGGTAAAAAGATCCGTTCGGAAATGGATCACCAGCGTGAAATCTTTACGGAAGGCGCAACCAAACGCGGGATTGATCGAGACAAAGCCGTTGAGGTTTTTGATCTCATGGCCAAGTTTGCAGATTACGGTTTTAACAAATCGCATGCTGCTGCCTATGCTTTTGTGTCCTATCAAACAGCATGGATGAAGGCCAATCACCCCGTAGCCTTTCTGGCAGCCTGTATGTCTCTGGCACGGGAACGTACGGAAAAACTTGCTGCTTTGCGGCAGGAAGCAGAGCGCATGCATATTGCAGTGCTGCCGCCGAACATCAATAAATCAGAAGCTGATTTTTCAGTAGAAAAACAGCCAGATGGAACATATGCCATTCGTTATGCGCTGGCTGCCATTAAAAAGGTTGGCTATGGCGCAATGGAAGCGCTGGTAGAAGTAAGGGGTGAAAAACCTTTTAAAAATCTGGCAGATTTTGCAACCCGTATTGACCCCAAGCACATTAACCGGATGCAGCTGGAAAATCTGGCAAAGGCCGGTGCGTTTGAATGTATTGATAAAAACCGGGCACGTGTATTTCGGTCTGCGGATGTTATTTTGCGGCGTGCGCATAGTCAGGCGCAGGAGGTCGCTTCTGGCCAGATTGGGCTGTTTGGTGGCCCCGGTGAAGTGGAGCCCTTGCGGTTGGTGGAAGGGCATGATTGGCCGGAGTTTGAACGTTTGGCCATGGAGGCAGAGGCCATTGGCTTCCATATGACAGCCCATCCGCTGGATGCTTATGGTTCCGTGCTGCGCCGTTTGGGTGTTACGCGTACATCCCAGTTGTTGACTGCAGCAGAACGGGGGGGAGGGCGTGTTAAAATTGCGGGCTGTGTGGTGGATAAAAAGGAACGGCCCACACGCACAGGTAACAAAATGGCATGGGTGCGGCTTTCTGATGCATCCGGTGGCTGTGAGGTCACAGTTTTTTCTGAAGTGCTGACGCGCGTGCGTGATATTTTGGTGGCAGGCACGGCCATACTTGTTACGGCCGATCTGAAGCTGGAGGGAGAAGCCCTGCGGCTGACGGCGACAGATATCGTGGATTTGGAGGCCGCCGCAGCGCAAGGCCAAAGTGAAATGCGCGTGTGGCTGGAAAAACCAGATGCTTTGCCGGAATTGCAAACTATTTTGGAACCGCAAAAAGGCGGGGCAGGACGTATTGTTCTGTTGCCAGGCGTGGCAGAAAGTTGCGATGTAGAGGTACGGTTGCGAGGGCGTTATAAGGTGACGCCTGTGTTAGGGCAAAGGCTACGTGCACTTTCTGGTATCTCACGGGTTGAACAGGTCTGACCTTGTTTCAGATAAGGGAATTATCATGGAAAGACCCCGATACTGTTTTGGCAGTATGGGGCAGGCAGCCATGGTGTGCTTTTCTGGATAGTGGTGGAAAAATAGACAAGCGGAGCAGATGGCAGATTTTTTGCCGTAAACCATGCCATACAGTGGTAGCATGGCCTTACGAAATGGCAGTTGACGGCATAAAAACGCCTATATCTTTTGTTGATGATGTTTTTGAAACGCTACGTAATTTTCAGCATGAACTGAAAAATAATGACAGTATCGTCGCTCAACAAAGCATACCATTTCTGGGCGGGATTATCGGATTTTCCGGCTATCAAATGGGAATGATGTTGGAAGGTATTATATCTCGTCATAAAAATCTGCACGCTCCCATGTTAGCGGCAGGAGTATATGATCATGCCTTTATTTGGGACCGTTTTGAAAAACGCGTATTTCTTGTAGGACTTTCAAATTTTTTTGCACATAATCAGGATGTAGCGTTGTCCATACAAGAATGGAATATGCTTCCTGAAGATGTGCCGCTTCGTAAGGTATCAGCAGCTCACCCATTTATCCCGGATCAAAGCCGCGCTGCTTACTGCCAGAGTGTTATGCAAACGCGTCATTATATTGCGGCAGGAGATATTTTTCAGGCAAACATAACATGCCGCCATACAACAGAATTGAATAACAACGTGCATAGTGTGGAGATTTACCGCGCGTTGCGGCAGAAAATACCTGCACCTTTTGGAGCATATTTATCCTGCGGGCCAGATTTTGCCTTGCTTTCTGCATCGCCAGAAAATTTTTTGAACGTAGATGCACAAGGCGTTGTGTCCTCACGGCCGATTAAAGGCACAGCACCACGAGGGCAAACACCCAAAGAAGATACTTTTTGGCAGGAAACGCTTTTGCAAGATGAAAAAGAGCGTGCGGAAAACCTGATGATTGTTGACCTCATGCGGCATGATATTGGCCGTATGGCGCAAATAGGCAGCGTATATGTGCCAGATTTGCTGGTGGTGGAGCAGTTCCCGCATGTGCATCATCTGGTTTCAGAAGTGCGCGGAAAATTATTACCGGATAAAGATGTTTTTGATCTTTTGAAGGTCACATTGCCACCCGGTTCTGTAACTGGTGCCCCCAAATATCGCGCCATGCAGATTATTGATGAGCTGGAAGCTTCTGCGCGTGGCGCTTATTGCGGCACAGTGTTTTGCATCGGGTTGGATAATAGCATGGAAAGTTCTGTTATTATTCGGAGTTTGGAACGTTACAAAAATTCCCTCAGTATAGGTGTGGGGGGTGGAGTTACCATTTTATCCGATCCTGAAAAGGAATATGCGGAAATGTGCCTGAAATTTGCACCATTTCAAAAGTTCTGGGCACAGATATGAATATTGTTTGGCTAAACGGAGAAATACGCCCAGCCGAACAGGCTGCTCTCAGCCCGCTGGATCGTGGTGTGACATTGGGAGATGGCCTCTTTGAGACGCTACGTATAAAGAATAGCGTTGCTCAGAATTTTTGCTGGCATTATCAGCGCCTTTGTGATGGCGGGCAGGTTTTGAGCATACCTGTTCCTGATCAAGATAAGATTTTGCAGGCAATGCAGGAGTTTCTGGCGCATGCAGGTTTTCAACATGGCTCTGCTCGTCTTACCGTCACACGCGGCATAGCCCCCCGTGGGCTGTTACCTCCAGAACACTGTCAACCAACGGTGTTTATAACAGGTGCTGCGGGCGGTTTCAGGCAGCAGCCTGTGCGTGTATGTGTTAGCCAATTGGTGAGGCGGGATGAGATGTCTCCGCTCTCTCGTATCAAATCACTGAGTTGCCTTCCCGGAATTATTGCAAGGCAGGAAGCAGCTCAGTGTGGCGCGGATGATGCACTTTTGCTGAACATGCAAGGGCGCATTGCAGAAAGTACCATCAGCAATATTGTTGTGCAGGCAGGAGTGAGATTGATAACGCCCCCTGTTTCAGAAGGTGTTTTGCCGGGTATTGCGCGCAGGGCGTTGTTGGAAGCAGGCTTGGTAAAAGAACAGCCCGTTACTTATGAGGATATTCTAACTGCGGAGGGTGTATTTTTAATCAATAGTCTTTCTTTGCGTGTGGTTACACATCTGAATGAAAAATCCATCCAGCATCATTCAGCTATCTATGAAAAACTAAGGGAAATTTTGGATAAATAAAAAGCAGCAACTCTTTTAAATTTTTCGCGTTGGAAAATGGGATAACACATACCACTATATTTATGGAGTATCCCATGCAAAAAGTTATAGCTTCAATGTTGCTCGGTGCGTCTTTAAGCGTACTGCCCGCATTGGCAATGGCCCAAGATAATACCGGAAACCCACCTACGGCAAATGGCGCGGCTGCCCAGCAGGGCAAGCCACCTTCAAGCGCTGCCGAAGGGCCAAATGGTGAACATGTTGATCCATCCAAAAAATTGTGGAGTAACCCGCGCACAATCGATGAACAGCCCGGCACGCAGCCTCCTTCTAACGATGGCAAGCAGCCTGCTCATCCGGTCAAGGAATATCATCCTCGTCATGATTATGATCATGGTCCGCACGGAAAGAAATCCGGGGTGATAGAAAGCCCAAGTGAAACCATGCCGGGCAACAACCAGCCGTCTTCTACGCATTTGCTGGAAAATCACGCTCCACAATAAGATATGCCAGTCTGTTGGGTGCGCTATCTGACAGGATAGGACCGTTGCGGCCAGTGCACAGCTTGGTTGGCTGTTTGCATCTGGGCGCAGCGGGGAAAATCGGCTAACCTTCCCGCCCATGTGATGGCGCGGCAGGGCTGAGCAAAAAACAGCTTCAATATCTTGAAGGCGTCATCCCCGCCCATGTTTGCTCTGGTGGTTCCGTCGTTCGGAATCGTGGAGCACGTGGGCATAAGCATGTTTTTAAGGTGATGTTGTTCCTGCTGCATCGGCCTTGTTGGATTCTGAAAGGGTGACGTCATGCTGGTGGAAGAGGCCAAGGGCAAACAGGCGGACGGTTCTAATATGCCGCATTACGATTTGCGGCAGATCGATTGTGATCCCAATTTCTGGTACCCTGTGGCGTGGTCGCATAAGGTGCGCCCCGGCAAGGCATTTGCCGCACGCTATGCAGGGCACCCCATTGCACTTATTCGCCCTGAATATGGGCCTGTCTATGCGCTGGAAGACCGTTGCGCACATCGGCAGGTGCCGCTGAGCAAGGGCGTTGTGGATGATAAGGGCTGCGTAAAATGCTGCTACCATGGTTGGGCGTTTGATCGCGCTGGTAAGTGCGTGACTGTACCTTATCTCAACAAGGAAGGGGTGGGGCGCCCGGTTAAATCCTACCCTTGTCGTGAAAAAAGCGGCCTGATCTTTATCTTCCCCGGTGATCCGGCTTTGGCAGACAAGGTGCCCGTGCCTGATGTGGCTCAAGTGGGTAACCCGGAATACAAAACCCGCATGTTCAGCCCACGCCTGAAGTGCCACTATACCTTCATGCATGAAAACCTGATGGACATGAACCATCAGTTCCTGCACCGCCGGCAGATGGGTTCCATCACAGCCCGTTTTTTGGGGCAGGACAAGGGCGATGACTTCTTGGAAGCACGCTACAGTTTTGCCCGCAAGGGTGGCAATCAGCCGCTTGCGGAAGCCCTGATTTTTGGCAAGCACCATGATTTTGAAGGCCGCGAACAGCCGGTTGAAGAAGTTGTGTCCATCCGTACCACCTATCCGTATCAGACTCTCCAGATCCACGATAAGGACGGTGATTTGATTATGGATTTGTGGACATCCTATGTACCGCTGGGCGAAACGCAGCAGGTAACACAGGCATTTGGTCTGCTTTCTGTTAAAAAGCCCAAATGGAACTTCCTGCTCAATCTGGCATGGCCTGCACTGGGTATTTTCACACACCGCATCTTTGAAGAAGATCGTGAAATTGTGGAAATGGAACAGAACGCATGGCGCGAACTGGGTGGGGACCACAACGTGGAAGTGTTCCCGGTTGTGAAGTCACTTCGCGCCTTGCTTGCGCGTAGCGGTGTGCCCAACAAATACGCTCATCCGGTGGAAACTCCGGTCCAGTCAGAAGACGCTGCCTGAAACAGAGCGTTTTTTATCTTGTCCGGGCGCAAAAAAACGGCCATAAGAGCCGCGCTCGGCCAAGGCCGGGAGCATAACGCACGCGAGGAAAACACCATCTGGTGCTCTGCTACTCTGGCAGGGTAACCCCTCGCGGAGGAATAACCAGAAAGGTAGGAATACGCTTATGGCGATGCCTGATTTTACCCTTCGTCAGCTTCTGGAAGCTGGTGTTCACTTTGGTCACCACACCCGTCGCTGGAACCCGCGCATGGCGCCGTACCTGTTCGGTGTGCGCAACCAAGTTCATATCATTGATCTGCAGCAGACCGTTGGCCTGCTTGATCGCGCTCTGCAGGCTATCCGCAACACTGTTGCCGGTGGTGGCCGCGTTCTGTTTGTTGGCACCAAGCGTGCTGCGCAGGACCCGATCGCAGAAGCAGCCCGTCGCTGCGGTCAGTATTACGTCAACCATCGTTGGCTCGGCGGTATGCTGACAAACTGGAAGACCATTCAGGGTTCCATCAAGCGCCTGCGTGGCATTGAAGAAACGCTGGACGGCGCAACCGCAGGTCTGACCAAGAAAGAAATCCTGGACATGACCCGCCAGCGCGACAAGCTGGAACGCTCCCTTGGCGGGATCAAGGAAATGGGTGGCCTGCCGGACATCCTGTTCGTGATCGACACCAACAAGGAAAAGCTGGCCATTGAAGAAGCCAACAAGCTGGGTATTCCGGTTGTGGCTATTCTGGACAGTAACTCCGACCCGCGTGGCGTGACCTTCCCGATTCCGGGGAATGATGATGCCATCCGTGCTATCGGCCTGTATTGTGATCTGGTGTCTTCTGCTGTTCTGGATGGTATTTCCGCAGAACTGGGCGCTTCCGGCCATGACATCGGTGCTGCTGAAGAACTGCCTGTTGAACCTGCTTTGGAAGCAGCGCCGGCAGAAGCAGCCGCAGCCCCTGCAGAAGCTGCACCGGCACCGGCTGCAAGCTAACGGAATATATAAACAGCCCGGTTATCATGCCGGGTTGTTTTTTCCTGCATGAATGCCTGCACTGGCAGGCCATGGAATATTCCGGTTCGCGCCCCTTGTAGGGCGCGTTCAGGTTTTTCAAGGAGTATGGAATTATGGCGGCAATTACGGCTGCACTGGTGAAGGATCTGCGCGAAAAAACTGGCGCAGGCATGATGGACTGCAAAAAGGCACTGAACGAAGCCAATGGTGATATTGAAGCCGCTATTGATTGGCTGCGCACCAAGGGCCTTGCTGCCGCGGCAAAAAAATCTGGCCGTGTTGCTGCTGAAGGTCTGGTAGGCGTTGCCTCTGCAGACAAAGTGGCGGCCATGGTGGAAGTGAATGCTGAAACCGACTTTGTGGCCCGTAACGAATCTTTCCAGAACTTTGTGGAAGCCGTTGCCAAGGTTGCGCTGAAGGTTGGTGACGATCTGGAAGCCATTAAGGCTGCCACGCTTGAAACCGGGCGCACTGTCGCAGATGAACTGACACATCTGGTGGCAACCATTGGTGAGAACATGACCCTGCGTCGGGCTCGTGTTTTCAAGGTGCCGTCTGGCGTTGTGGCTACTTATGTACATAGCGCTCTGCGTCCCGGTTTGGGCAAAATTGGTGTTCTGGCAGCTGTTGAAGCTCCGACCGCTGATGAAGCCATCGAACAGCTTGGTCGTCAGGTTGGTATGCATGTTGCCGCCACACGTCCTTCCGCTCTGGATGTTTCCAGCCTGGATCCGGCAGAAATTGAACGTGAACGCGCAGTGCTGATCGAACAGGCCCGCGCTTCCGGTAAGCCAGAAGCTATCATCGAAAAGATGGTCGAAGGCCGTATCCGTAAGTTCTACGAAGAAGTTGTGCTTCTGGAACAGGTATGGGTGCATGATGGTGAAACCCGCGTGAAAGACGTGCTGAAGAAAGCTGGCGTTAAGCTGGTTGGCTTTGACCGCTTCCAGCTGGGTGAAGGCATTGAAAAAGAAGAAGATGACTTTGCCGCTGAAGTTGCCAAGGTTGCTGGCGTTTAAAGTCGGGCTTTTTGCATGATGGACAAGGGCGGGACTTCCTATGAAAAGGAGGCTCCCGCCCTTGTGCTTTTTGCGGGCGTGCAGGGTGAAACCAGCGCCCGCGTGCATGTTCTTACAGAAGATTACGGCCCTCTGCGGGGTATTGTTTATGGTGGCGCCAGCAAGGCAGGCCGTGCCCTATGGCAGCCGGGTAATGTTGTTAAGGTCAGCTTCCATAAACGCAGCGCTGCGTCTCCCTTACAGATTTCGGGCGAGTTGCTTTATGCCTGTGCCGCACGGTTACTGGATGCACCGCTGGCATTGAGCATGGTGCAATCTGTTTGTGTGCTGGCAGATGTAACATTGCCGGAAGCCGAACCGTGCCCATTTCTTTTTGCCGAAACAGTACGTTTGCTCACCTTTTTAGGGTATGATCCTGCTGTTGCAGAACGTGAAGGCATGCCCCACGTGGTGCGGTGGGAAATGGCGCTTCTGGCAACGCTGGGTTTTGGGCTGGATCTTTCCGCTTGCGCTGTTACTGGCAGCAAGGAAAATCTGTATTATGTCTCCCCACGTACAGGCCGTGCTGTGAGCGAGGAAGGGGCAGGGGAATGGAAAGACCGGCTGTTGCCGCTTCCATCTTTTTTGCGGGATACAGATCAAACCGGAACAGCGCAGGAGTGGTTGGAAGGTTTACGCCTTACAGGACATTTTTTGGCGCGAGATGCTTTTGGCCAACGCCATTTGCCGTTACCGGCGGCACGCCAACGGCTGTATGATCGGCTGGAAAAGCGCATTCTGGCAGACCAAGCACCTATAACCGAGTAGCGCAGGACTGGCACAACCGATACGGGGGCTGTATGTCTTGCTTTCTATGAATCATGCACAGTTTTCCAAGGATGGCAGATGAGCGAAACCGCGGGACATATTGAGGAAACAAAACTGGCAGAAGCGCTGAGTGAGCGTTATCTGGCCTATGCGCTTTCCACCATCATGTCTCGTTCTTTGCCAGATGTGCGGGATGGGCTTAAACCAGTGCATCGGCGTTTGGTTTATGCCATGCATCAGCTTCGGCTGGATCCAGCCTCCGGTTTCAAAAAATGTGCCCGTGTGGTGGGTGATGTTATTGGTAAGTTCCACCCACATGGTGATGCCTCGGTTTACGAGGCACTGGTGCGTCTGGCGCAGGATTTTGCGGCGCGTTATCCGCTAGTAGAGGGACAGGGAAATTTTGGCTCTGTTGATGGCGATAACCCGGCTGCCATGCGGTACACGGAAGCCCGTCTGACAGAAGTTGCCGTGGCCCTGTTGGATGGCATTGAAGATGATGCTGTAGATTTCCGCCCCACCTATGATGGTGAAGAGCAAGAACCGGTGGTTCTGCCATCGGCATTCCCCAACCTGCTTGCCAATGGTGCGGCAGGTATTGCTGTGGGTATGGCCACCAGTATTCCGCCCCATAATGCTGCCGAGGTTTGCGCTGCGGCTGCCCTGTTGGTGCGTAAGCCCTCTGCCACCACGCAGGAATTGCTGGAGCTTATGCCGGGGCCGGATTTTCCTACCGGTGGCCTGATTGTTGAAGATTCGGATGCCATTTTGCAGGCTTATGAAACCGGGCGTGGCAGTTTTCGGATGCGGGCGCGATGGGAGGTTGAGCAAGGCCGTTTTGGCACATGGCATATTGTTGTCACGCAAATTCCGTATCAGGTGCAAAAGTCGCGCCTGATAGAGCAGATTGCAGATTTGCTGGACCAGAAAAAGCTGCCTCTGCTGGGGGATATCCGTGATGAAAGCACGGATGAAATCCGTCTGGTTCTAGAACCCAAAACTCGCGGCATAGAACCAGAAGTGCTGATGGAAACATTGTTCCGCGCCACACCGCTGGAAAGCCGCTTTGGCCTGAACATGAATGTGCTGGGGGCAGATCGTTCCCCCGGTGTTATGGGGCTTAAACAGGTTATTCAGGCGTGGCTGGACCATCGGCATGAGGTGCTGGAACGTCGGAGCCGCCACAGATTAACAGCAGTAGAACGACGGCTGGAAATTCTTTCGGGTTTTCTTGCTGTTTACCTCAATCTGGATGAGGTTATTCGCATTATCCGTGAAGAGGATGATGCCAAGGCCAGCCTGATAGCCACGTTCAAGCTAACAGATTTGCAGGCAGAATCCGTTCTCAACATGCGGCTGCGTAGTTTGCGCCGCCTTGAGGAAATGGAAATCCGCAAGGAGCATGATGCGCTTTCTGCCGAAAAAGCAGCGCTGGAAACATTGCTTGAAAGCGAAAAACAGCGCTGGAAGACAATAGAGCGCGAACTCACGGGTATGATCAAAACCTTTGGGAAAGGCCGTTTGGGCGCGCGTAGAAGCACTATTCTCTCTGCTCCCAAGCCAGTTGATATCTCTGTGGTGGAAGAAGTGGAGCGCGAACCCTTGACCATGATCCTCTCCCAAAAGGGATGGGTGCGTGCGGTTAAGGGCCACAATGTTGATCTGGAAAATCAGAAGTTCAAGGAGGGCGATGCGCTCAAGCTGGTTATTCCATGCCAGACAACAGACAGACTGTGTTTCTTTGCAACGGATGGACGCGCCTATACTGTAAAAGGGGCCGATCTGCCGCGAGGTCGTGGGGATGGACAGCCTATTCGACTCCTGATTGATCTTTCCAATGATGAAGATCTTCTGGCGGTTTTTCCGATAGAAGATGGAAAACGCCGGTTGGTGGCTTCCAATGCCGGGCGTGGCATGTTGGTGGAAGATGAAGCTCTGGTGGCGGAAAAACGCTCTGGCAGGCAGGTGCTCAATCTGAAAAAAGGGGAACGTGCCCGTATCTGTGTGCCTGCAGAAGGGGATTATGTTGCTGTTGTTGGGGAGAATCGGCGTTTTCTGATTTTCCCGCTGGAACAGTTGCCTGTTATGGCCCGTGGCCTTGGTGTGGCCCTGCAAAAATACGCGGATGGTAGTAGCGGCTTGCGTCAAGCCGTGGTGTTTACGGCAGCGGATGGGTTGCATTGGCCGGGAACCGCACGTGTGCGTCAGTTTGCTGATTTGCAGGATTGGGTCAGCCGTCGCGCAGCTATTGGTAAGGTAGCACCTCCTTGGGCTGCCAAAAAAGGCTAAGCCTGCGTGTTAGAATAAAGGGCCTTCCGGAAAAGGAAGGGGCCTTTCTATACAGGGTGGCTGGTTGGGGTTCAGCTTTTGCCAAGCGCCGTTGCGTAGAATTTCCGCAGGCTGAAAACGTTCTTTATAGGCCATTTTGGGGCTGCCGGGTACCCAGTATCCTAGATACAGGTAAGGCAGTTTCATTTGTGCAGTGAGCTCTAGCAAGGAAAGAATGGCAAAGCTGCCCAGAGAGCGCTGAGGTGTTTCTGTGCTGTAAAAGCTGTAAACGGCAGAAAGCCCATCTTCCAAAACATCAATCAGGCTTGCTGCCATCAAGGTGGAGTCCGGTGCACGAAATTCGACAATCCGTGTATCTACAGGAGTTTCTTCCACCATAATGCGGTAGTCATGCATAGACATGCCAGCCATTTCGCCATCTGAATGCCGACTATCCAAATATCTGCGAAAAAGCGCGTATTGTTCATCCGTTGCAATGGGCGGAATAACACTTCGGGTTAAATCAGCATTGCGCCTTATTGTGCGTTTTTGTGTACGGTCAGGCTTAAAGCACGCAACGGGTAGGCGAATGGGAATACAGGCGGAACAGCCATCGCATATAGGAGCATAGGCCAAGGTGTGGCTACGCCTGAAACCTGCATGCGAAAGACGACTGTGGAGGAAATTGGCCTCTGGAGTTGCAAGATCTACCAGTATTTTACGCTCGGTCCGAGACGGTAGATATGGACAGGCACCCGGCGGCGCTGTGTAGAAAAAATGCGGCCTGTCTTGCGATGATGTCATGGGGAAAACGTATCCCGCAGCAAAATTATGGGCCAGAATACTCTGGCCCATATGCCGTGATATTGACCAAAACTTATTGGCCGAAAGATGCCCGGATACGTTGTGCGGCTTCAATGGCAAAATACGTTAAAATGCCATTGGCACCTGCACGGCGGAAGGCCAGCAGGCTTTCCATCACAGCACGTTCATGGTCCAGCCAGCCGTTGCGGATGGCTGCCATCAGCATCGCATACTCACCAGAGACCTGGTAGGCAAAGGTAGGAACGTGGAATTCATCCTTCACACGGCGGATGATATCCAGATACGGCAGGCCGGGTTTGACCATCACCATGTCTGCGCCCTCGGCAATATCCATTTCCACTTCGCGCAGGGCTTCATCACTGTTGGCGGGGTCCATCTGATAGGTTTTTTTATCACCTTTCAGCATTCCGCCAGACCCCAGCGCATCGCGGAATGGGCCATAGAATGCGCTGGCATATTTGGCTGCATAGGACATGATACGGGTGTTGATCAGCCCGCCCTTGTCCAAATCACGCCGAATGGCCTCAATACGGCCATCCATCATGTCTGAAGGGGCAATAATGTCCACACCGGCAGCCGCCTGATTAACAGCCTGCTGGGAAAGAATGGTGACAGACGGATCATTCACTACATAGCCATTTTCAATCAGGCCATCGTGCCCGTGGCTGGTATAGGGGTCTAACGCCACATCACCAATCAGGCCGACATCTGGAAATTCTTTTTTCAGCAAGCGAGCGGCCCGGCACATCAGGTTGTCCGGGTTTGTGGCTTCCGTACCGTTTTCATCCCGCGCTTCTGTGGGTGTGATCGGGAAAAGAGCCAGAGCCGGAATGCCAAGCTTTGCTGCGGGTTCAACATGTGCGGCCAGTTTGTCCAGCGTAACACGGTGTACGCCGGGCATGGAGGACACCTCGGTAACCGTGTTGGTGCCTTCCATAAAAAAGATAGGCCAGATCAGGTTGTTGATGCCCAACGTATTTTCAGCAACCAGACGGCGTGTGAAATCATCAATCCGGTTGCGCCGGGGGCGAGCCAGAGGAAAACGGCCAGCCATCATGGGCAGGATCTCCTTGCTGCTGCCTGCAGGCGTAGTGGGGTGCTTAAAAGCTCCCCAACCACGGCGGGCGGGACAGACGGGTGAATGCTGCACGGAAGTATGCGCGCCTGTGCGCTTTATGCAACCCTGTCTGGCGGAATGCTGGGTCGCGCTAATGCGCTGTGGTAGCGGCCATAGGTCAGATAAATCACCATTCCGATAGCCAACCATACAATCAGCCGCACCCATGTCAGCTGGTCTAGCGAGACCATGACCGTGCCACAGGAAAGAATACCCAAAATGGGAATGATATCTCCGCCCGGTACCCGAAAAGCGCGCGGATGATTGGGGGCCTTGCGGCGCAGGATCATCACACCAGCACATACCAGTATAAAGGCCAGAAGCGTGCCGATAGATGTCATATGCCCCAGATCAGAAATAGGGAGAAATGCACTTAACAGGCAGATGATGATCATGAAAAAGAGGTTGGAGAGCCACGGAGTCTGATACTTGGGGTGGGTGGTGCTGAACATGGGGGGCAGCAAACCATCGCGGGACATGGCGAAAAATACGCGACTCTGGCCCAGAAGCATTCCCATAAGCACGGATGTAAACCCGCAGATAATGCCGATTTTAATAGCCAGTTGCAGCCAAGTATAAGGCGTGCGGTTAATGGCTGTGGCCACCGGGGCTGCATCCCCCAACATGTCTTTGTAATTGACCAGCCCTGTCATCACAAAAGAGAAAGCCACATAGGCCAGCGCACAAATCAGCAGGCTGCCCAGAATGCCAATGGGCATATCCCGCGCTGGGTTTTTTGTTTCCTGTGCTGTGGTGGAAACCGCATCAAACCCCACATAGGCAAAAAAGATGGTGCCCGCTGCCCGCATGATGCCAGACCAGCCATATTGCCCAAACGTGCCCGTATTTTGCGGGATAAAAGGATGATAATTGGCCGGGTTGATGTAGTGGATGCCAAAACCGATAAATGCGGTAATCACCAAGAGTTTGATGACCACCACAACCGCATTCACCATAGCGGACTGAGAAATCCCGCGAATAAGGATCCATGAGACCAGACAGGTGATAAAAACTGCGGGCAGGTTCATCAGCCCGGAGACCATGCTGCCATCTGGCATCTGCACGGTTTCAAAAGGGGAAGCCGTAAGCCGGGGCGGCAGCACTATCCCCCACGAATCCAATAACGATACCACATACCGAGACCAACTGACCGCAACAGTGGCCGCGCCCACGGCGTATTCCAGTACCAGATCCCAGCCGATAATCCACGCCATCATTTCTCCCAGCGTGACATACGCGTAGGTATAGGCGCTGCCTGCAATGGGAATCATGCTGGCCAGCTCGCTGTAGCACAGCCCGGCAAAACCACAGGCAATGGCCGCAATAAAAAAGGAAAGAACTACAGCAGGCCCGGCATTTTCAGAAGCGGCAATTCCGGTAAGCGAAAACAGACCCGCCCCAATAGTGGCACCAACACCAAGTGCCACAAGGCTTCCCGGCCCCAGAACGCGTTTAAGCCCAGGCGCTGCCTGAAGCTTGTCGAGTGGTAAACATCGCGTAAATGCTGATGTCGCAGGGGGGGCAGACTTCTGCTCCATATATTTTTCTCCTGTCCGGGCCGCACGGAAAGCGGTAAGAAGCCTCCAACGGTCTTTTTTTCTATAAACAGGCCAGCAGCACGTCCTGGCAAGATGTGTTTCTAACGTAACGAACTAACTCTGCCAGCCGCCCGGCAAATATGCTGGTGAACATATTGTCTGATTTTGAGGGAACACCT
The DNA here is from genome assembly GCF_002738225.1 of Acetobacter pomorum. GTDB lineage: Bacteria > Pseudomonadota > Alphaproteobacteria > Acetobacterales > Acetobacteraceae > Acetobacter > Acetobacter pomorum. The sequence goes on from NZ_PEBQ01000014.1 coordinate 40,238, forward strand.
GAATGAGCCACACGGATCTGGATCGCTTTTTCCATGCGTCTCTAGCCCAGACTGATCCGGATGTTGCAGCCGCCATTGAAGGCGAGCTGAAGCGTCAGCAGGAAGGCATTGAACTGATAGCCAGTGAGAACATGGCGTCTGAAGCCGTGCTTCAGGCTCAGGGCAGCGTGCTAACCAACAAATACGCAGAAGGTTACCCCGGCCGCCGCTATTATGGTGGCTGTGTGGAAGTGGACAAGGTTGAAACCCTTGCCATCGACCGCGTGAAAACCCTGTTTGGTGCCGCATTTGCCAACGTGCAGCCGCATTCTGGCGCCAACGCCAATCAGGCCGCTTTTATGGCTATGGGCAAGCCGGGTGATACCGTACTGGGCATGAGCCTGGCTGCAGGTGGCCATCTTACCCATGGCGCAGCCCCCAACTATTCCGGCAAATGGTTTAATTCCGTACAGTACGGCGTGCGTCAGCAGGACGGCATGCTGGACTATGAGGAAATGGAACGGCTGGCACGTGAGCATAAGCCTTCCATTATTGTGGCTGGCGGCTCTGCTTATCCGCGTATCATTGATTTTGCCCGCTTCCGCCGTATTGCGGATGAAGTTGGTGCCTTCCTGATGGTGGATATGGCGCATTTTGCTGGTCTGGTGGCGGCTGGTCTGTATCCCAACCCGCTAGAACACGCACATATTGTTACTTCCACCACGCATAAAACCCTGCGTGGCCCACGTGGCGGCCTGATTCTGACCAATGACGAAGCATTGGCCAAGAAGATCAACTCCGCTGTGTTCCCTGGTTTGCAGGGTGGCCCGCTGATGCATGTTATTGCCGGTAAGGCCGTGGCATTTGGTGAAGCTCTCCGTCCGGAATTTAAGGAATACCAGAAAGCTGTGCAGAAAAACGCAGCCGTGCTGGCCGAAGTGCTGGTGGAGCGTGGGTTTGATATTGTTACCAAAGGCACGGATTCACATCTGATTCTGGTTGATCTGCGCCCCAAAAAGGTAACCGGCAAAGCTGCAGAACAGGCTCTGGAACGTGCAGGCATTACGGCCAACAAAAACGCCATTCCGTTTGACCCGGAAAAGCCCGCCATTACATCTGGCGTACGTCTGGGCAGCCCGGCGGCAACGGCACGTGGCTTCCGTGAAGAAGAATTCCGCCAGATTGGTGAAATGATTGACGAAGTGCTGACAGCTCTGGCCGCTTCTGGCGGGGAAGGGAACAAGGAAGTCGAAAACGCTGTGCATGAACGCGTTAAGGCTCTGTGCGCCAAGTTCCCTATCTATAGCCGCGCGTAATATTTAAGCCTTTTGGGCGGCCATAACGGGCATGTAGGCTTAGGCTTGCGTGCCCGTTTTGCTGTTTAGGCGCTTTGCAAGCCTTACGGCTGTGTGCCCACGGCGGGGGCGTAAATTGGGCATTACCAGAATACAGTTATTATAGGGTGTGCGAATTTCATCCTGCCCATCAAAAGCAATCACTGTGCCAGCTTTGCGAATAACGCAGCCACTTGCAAACGGCTGAACAAAAACAAAGCGGGATGTTAGAGCACGCACGCAATCTGTAACAATGGCCTGCCTTACCGTTTCTGATGGCAGTGGATGCATTGCTGGGGCAGGCAGGGTGCCCGTTTGTGCCAAAAACAGCCGGGTGCTGAGCAAGGCTTGTTGTGCGGCATTTTTTTGCCAATGTTGCCCGGCTTCCAACAGGCAGGCACGTGTATAGGCATGCGGCATGTTGAAGCGCGTGTAATCAATAAGCCTTAATCCATCCTGATGCCCATTGTCCTGAATAACGGCAGGGGGATGAGACTGCGCACTGGCCACACAGCAGGCAAGATCGCGGCTGTTTTCTGCCATGCTGCATAGGAAAAGGGGCTGCGCGGGCCACAGCATGGTATGGATATCTAAAAGAATATCCACCGTTTCCAGAACAGGCAGCACTTCACGCACGCGTTGCATTTCCACAGATGTATGGGTGGAAGCAATTAACTCCGGCTGCCATAATCTGTTCATATCTTCATCTATAAAGCGAGAGAGTGTTGGGCGCGCGGGATTGAATGTTTTATAAGCGGCCAAATTAAGAAAAATCAGGCTTAATCGCCCGTGTAACGGGCGCAATGGCTGCATAAGCAGCTGTTGCAGAGCATAGGCTCCAGCATATTCATTGCCATGCATAAGGGCTGTAACAGCCACATGGGGGCCGGGGCGGCGGCTTTCAAAGTGATGCACACCTTCAATGCCACAGTTTCCGGTAATCCATGGGCTGATATCTGGTGGTGGGTATTCAATACGCACCACAGGTAGAGGTGGCGGCGAAGGGGGCAATAAGGCAGAAACAGCCCGAAAGCGAAATGCGCTCTCTGAACGGATGTGTCTTTTAGATGCGCAGCTCATAAGTGCCTCTCCAGACATTCGGCTGGAAAGGGCATTTCGGTGTGTAAGGGAAAATAAAAAAAGGAGCAGCACCGCATGGCGCAAAAGTATGCGGCGGGTTGTGTATGCCTGCAATCCCTGCTTTGTCTTAATTTCCTTCTTCTTTTCAGGTGACGGGCAGCACGAGTGGCATCTTCTCTCCATCCTCTTCATCACCTGTGGCGCCAGTTTCCTGTTGCACAAAGGCGGCGTTTGCTGGCTAGGGGCACAGCTTTATTGGCACCAAAAGCTACCTATCCAGTGCCCGTTGCTGATGAAAACGTGATTATCGGTGGGGAGCTGGGCCGGGGGTCCGGCTTGGGTGAAGGGGCCAGATTGCTCCTGCGTGGTCTGCTTTCCCAGGGGATAAACGCAGAAGGCGTGGAAGCAGGGCTTTTGCAAGCGCAGGTAAAAGCGGGGCTGGATTCTGTTTTTGCAGATCCCAGAGCGGCCTTGGTGTTGCACGTCAATGCACCACAAACGCCAGCAGCACTTTTGCGCCTTGGCCGTAAACATGTGCAGGGGCGGCGCATTGTTGGGTATTGGGTGTGGGAATTGCCTGTCATCTCTCCCGAATGGCATGCAGGCGTGCCATGTGTGCACGAAATCTGGACACCCTCCCACTTTAGCGCCTGTGCGTTGGCGCCTCTTATGCCCGGTCGGGTAAAGGTTGTGCCTTATCCGCTGGCATGTGTGCCGCCTCAGCCATCTGCTTTGGACCGACAGGCTTTTGGATGGCCCGATGATGCTGTGGTGGTTCTGGTTTCCTTTAGTCTTGCCTCCAGTTTTGAGCGTAAAAATCCATTGGCCGCCATAGCTGCATTTCGGCAGGCTTTTGGGGAGAGAAGAGACCGTCTGCTTGTTATGAAAATATCTGGTTCGGCCCATTATGCAGCAGATATGCAACGTCTAAAGGATGCGGCCGCAGGGGCAGCCAATATTTGTTTTGAAAACCGTATGCTGCCAATGCCAGATGTTTATGCCATGACACGGCAGGCAGATATTGTGCTTTCCCTGCATCGAAGCGAAGGGTTTGGGCTGGTACCAGCCGAAGCCATGCTGCTGGAACGCCCGGTGATTGCCACAGACTGGTCCGCCACAGCAGAATTTTTAACATCAGATTGTGGTTGGCCAATTTCTTACAAACTTGTAACAGCGGCCGATAAACGGGGCGTGTATCAAGTACCCCACGCCATGTGGGCGGAAGCGGATATTGGGTGTGCAGTAAAGGCATTGCAAACACTTGCAGATAATGCCGATAAGCGCCGCCAACTTGGGCAGGCTGCAAAAAGGGCCGCATTGCGGGCTTTTGGGCCAGAGCCTTTACTGAATGCCGTAGCGGCGTTGCAGACATAGATGAGGATAAAGTGGCTTGAATGGCATGCGGGTATTTGTTTGGCAGTGGGGGCGTAAAGGCGCAGGCCCACGCATTGCTGTGGAACTTGCCAAAGCCCTGAACACGCTGCCGCATACGTCTGCCATTCTTTCTCTTTCCACAGGGGCGGAGGTGCTCCAGGCAGAACCAAAGCTGCATAATGATGTGCCTGTGCGTACATATAAAAATCTTTCCAGCTTTTTCATGCGCGTGTTGCAGGTTCCGCATCTTTTGCGCGCGCTTAGTGGCATGTTGCGTATTGTTCGGCCAGATGTGGCGATATGTGCCATGCCGGGGCCGCTTGATCTGGTTATGGCTATGGCCCTGCATAAGGCGGGCGTGCCAGTGGTGGTTTTGGTGCATGATGCGGCAGCCCACCCTGGAGATGGTTTTATTGGTCAGATATTTTTGCAACGCCTGCTTATCTGGCTGGCAGATGTTCCGGTTACACTCAGCCAGCATGTGGCTGCCCAGCTTGAACAGCAATGGTGCATGCGTGGGCGGCATGCACTGGTGGCTTTCCATCCCCCGTTTGCGTTTGCCGCACCTTTAAAGGCGCAAGCCATCCCTTTTGCGCATAAAGGGCCTGTCAGGCTGCTTTTTTTTGGGAGATTGCTTTCCTACAAAGGGTTGGATCTTCTTGCGCAAGCTCTTACGGATATGGAAGGAAAAGCACAGTATATCTGCCGCATAGCTGGTTACGGCCCACATAGCCATGAACTGGATCAGCTTGCTGCTTTACCCAATGTGCAGATTGATAACAGATGGGTGCCAGAAGTTCAGGTGCGCCACCTTATTGCATGGGCAGATGCGCTTGTGCTGCCTTATAGAGAGGCAACACAAAGCGGTGTTGGGGCTGCGGCCCTTGCTGCTGGTCGCTGGGTGATTTCAACAGATATCAGCGGTTTGGCAGAACAGTTTGCGGAAGAACCCAATGTGCTGTTTTGCAAGCCTGATGCGCAAAGCCTTGCAGACGTTCTGAAGCAGTTTATAAAAAACCGGCCTGCCATTACGCCAAATGCACAAAGCAGGCAGGAAGCAGAGCAGGCATGGCAGCTTATGGCCGCGCAGATTTTGAACGGCGTGCAGAAGGTTGAGGCATCTTAACCGCAGGAAGCGCCTGTTCGGGGCTGATAATCCGTAGTTTTACCTGTGCGCCAACTTCAATCTGGCGCAGGCTTTTGCGGTCATCCATTGTGCATAATGTCAGGGCAGACCCTTTTTCTCCGCCGCGCCCTGTGCGCCCGATGCGGTGCAGATAGGTTTCTGGCTGGTCTGGCACATCGTAGTTGATAACCTGTTTGACGGAAGGTACATCCAATCCACGGGCCGCAACATCTGTGGCTACCAGAATAAACAGGCGCCCCGATTCAAAACTGGCAACAGTGCTGGTGCGTTTGTCTTGTGTCAGGTCTCCATGCAGCGGTGCTGCTGCAAGACGTGCTTTTTTAAGCATGGCTGCGACTTGGTCTGCTTCGGCTTTGGTACGTGTAAAAACAATGCTGCGCATTTTAGGCGCACGGCTAAAAAATTCCCTGATAAAGGCTGGTTTCTGCGAAGGGTCCAAAAATAGGGCTGCCTGGCGGATAGGGCCGCGTTTTTGAGGGGCTTGTTCAATACAGATTTCAACTGGCTTGTGCAGCAGGCTTAAAAGCGTGGTTTTCAGGCTTTCAGGCTGCGTAGCAGAAAACACCAGCGTTTGCCGCATGGCAGGCAGATAAGAGAGAAGTGTTTCTGTATCTTCCTGAAATTCAGGAGAGAACAGACGGTCTCCCTCATCCAGCACCAGATATCCGCATTCAGAAAGATCACATATCCGGTTGGAAACAAAATCCAGTAGGCGGCCGGGTGTTGCAATCAGAATACGTCGGCCGGTTGCTTGGGCAAGAAAGTCTTCCTGTTCTGCACGATCAGATCCACCATAAAGCGGAACGAGTGTAATGGCCGGCTGCTTCTGGTTCTTTTTGGTTTCTCCCAAACAGGCGCGAAAAACTTTTTCTACCTGCAAAACCAGTTCACGTGTGGGAACCAGCACAAGCACAAAACGTGGCTTGCGGGCTTTCAAAATCTTCTGGCTTAGCGGCAGGGCATAGGCTGCTGTCTTGCCTGTGCCTGTAGGAGCACGTACCAAAACATCCTTCCCATCCAGAATGGCGGGAATGGCAGCTTGTTGCACTGGAGTAGGGGCAGCCATGCCCGCCTGCTGCGCATATGCGCATAATGCTGGATCCAGGCCCAGATCATGGAAATTACCGGACATCGTGTTGCCTTTCTCCTTATCTGGAATGCGCAAACACGCCTTGCACGCTTTCTGTTCCAGCGGCAAGGAGGGAAAGACACAGTAACATCTTTAGTACTCTCCCTTGCGTAGCAGAGGAAAAACGCATCATGGCGCTTGCAGATTACGCCGGAACCCAGAATGGTTCAAATACGCCGCTTTGCGGGCAGCAGGCGGGTCTTGCAGCTTTTGCGGTGGGGGAGGATTTTGCAGGTATGCGCTCGCAGGCCATGGGGCTTGTTATGCGCGCAGGCTGGAATGGCACGTTTCATCCTGTATGCCCAAGCAAATTTGCACGTGTGATGCTGCGCGGTCCACGCTGGATTGGCAAATCCTTCCTGCGTGGAAACGATGGCATGGGGTTGGAAGAAAACCCCGCCTTTGCACAATCCTCCGTAGTGGTGAGTGTTGGTGGAAAAGGTGGGGAAATTGGGGCTGGTTTGCGCAGTTCAAAGCGGCCCGTGGTGCAAATTCAGAACCCGCGCAAAAATCTGTCTCGTTTTGATCTGATTGTTGCCTGCCGGCATGATGATATTGCTGGCCCTAATGTTTTGCTGGGCCGTACGGCACTGCATGGTCTTACGCCAGAAGCGCTGCAACAGGCGCGGGAGTTCTGGCAGCCACAGTTTGCAAAACTGCCACGTCCACTTATTGCGGCCCTTGTTGGTGGATCTAACGGGCGCTTCCATTTTGGTGAGGCAGAAGCACGTCGCCTTGCGCAGGTTCTGGTAGAAACCCTTAAGGCAGAAGGTGGTAGTTTGATTGTCACACCTTCGCGCCGTACAAGTGCTGCGGCCATGAAAGTGCTGACAGCTATAGTAGAAGGTGCGGGCGGCCATGTCTGGAACGGGGAAGGGGAAAACCCCTATGAAGGGCTGATTGCCTGCGCAGATAATCTGATTGTCACAATTGATAGTGTCTCAATGATATCAGAGGCGGTGGCAGGGTGCGCTCCAGTAACAATTTATCCGCTACCGGGGCGTTCTCGCCGGATCAGTGATTTTGTGGAAGAGCTTGAACTGGCAGGACGTGTGCATGTGCTGGAAGATGCAGAAACGCGCCTTCCGGCTCCGTGGCTGGCCCAGACACTGGATGACACACCCTATATTCTTGCAGAACTGCACAAACGGCTTGGTTTTTGATCAATCCATTTGTGCCGTGCAAATTTAGATCCAGATAGACCCAAGCAGAATAAGCGTGCCCACAATAAGGGCCGCCACATGGCGCATGACGTGCTCTGGTGTATCTGGTGGTAAGTTGAGATAAAAGACAAAGCAGTAAGCGACCAACCCACACCCAACAATCACACAGATTGTACGGACGATGGGGTAAGTTGAAATATCACGCGGATCAAACTGCATAATCTTTCTCTTTAATCCTTAAGCCGTCGTGCCAGATATTTGTTAGTTCCTGATAAATGCAGAAGCAGGATACCCCTGCGCAAACAAAACTGTGCGAAGGGAGGTATGATTGATCTGGGCAGCAATTTCCTTACGCACAACCGGCTTGGCATAAAAAGCCATACCAAGCCCGGCCTTGCGCAGCATGGGCAGGTCATTCGCACCATCGCCAATAGCCAATGTGGCCTCTGTGGGCAGATGATGGGTGGTTGTCAGCTTTTCCAGCAGATGCAGTTTTGCATCTGGGCCCAGAACGGGTTGCCCGGTTGCCCCTGTCAGACAGTCTTCTGTATTAAAAAGTAAGGTGTTGGCATGGTTTTCATCAAACCCGCATAAAGCTGCAACCTTGGAGGTAAAAAAGGTAAAACCGCCAGAAACCAACGCTGTATAAGCGCCATGTGCATGCATAGTTTGTACAAGTTCACGCGCACCGGAATTGAGTTTGACATCCTTCCATGCTTTTTCCAGCAAAGAGGCAGGAAGTCCTTTCAATAGGGCGACACGTTCGCGCAGGGATGCCGCAAAATCCAGCTCACCATTCATGGAACGTGCCGTAATGGCCGCTACTTTTTCACCAATGCCAGCATGGGCCGCTACATCATCCAATGTTTCATTGGCAACAATGGTGCTGTCCATGTCGGAAACCAGCAGCTTTTTGCGGCGTGTGGCGGTATGGGTCAACACCATATCTATGGGTAGGGTATTCAGCGCTTCCCGCACGGTTGGCAGCTTGCTGGCGGCACTTTCCGTACAGGGGAGATCAACTGCCTCCCCAGCAGAAAGCACGGTGGCTTCTGCAGTGGTGGCCAGAATGTCGCGCACCAGTGCAATGGTGGCGGTATCAAGGGTGGTTGCCTCACGTTGGGCAACAAGGGTCAGAACAAGGCTCGTCATGGCAAAGGGGTGTGTGGCAGGAATGCAGGCATGAGGCAAGCAGAACACCATATGGGCAGACTTGCGGATACGTCCGCCAGACTACCACCAGCACTTATAGTGGCTGGGCCAACATGTTCCGGTAAATCCGCGCTGGCGCTGGCGCTGGCGTGCAGATTGAACGGTGAGATTATTAATGCCGATTCCATGCAGGTTTATAAGGACCTTCATGTTCTAACGGCACGCCCCAATGCGCAAGATGAGCGGCTGGCACAGCATAGATTATACGGTGTGCTGCCGGCAGAGGAAAAAGGCAGTGTGGCCTGGTGGCGCGAGCAGGCTTTGGCTTGCATGTGCCGGGCTTGGGCACAAAACCGCCTGCCAATTTTGTGTGGGGGCACAGGTATGTACCTGCACGCCTTAACAAATGGCCTGGCCATTATTCCCGATAGCGGAGAAGAAGCACGGCAGGAGGCCCGCCAGAGTGTTGCGCAATATGGCGCACCTGCTTTGCATGCACGCTTGATGGAGGTGGACCCTGAAACAGCCAGCCGCCTGAGGCCAGTGGATTCCCAGCGTGTCTCACGCGCGTGGGAGGTCTGGCGTGGCACGGGGCATGGTCTGACATGGTGGCACAAACAACCCGGCTTACCGCCTGCAGCCTGCCGGTTTGTGGCTGTGCGTTTGAACCCGGAGCGCGCAGAGCTGCGGGCGCGTATTGCCACAAGGTTTGAGAACATGCTGCGCAATGGCGCTGTGGCGGAAGTGCGGGCCCTACTTGCCCGAAAACTGGATACTAGCCTGCCAGCCATGCGGGCGCATGGTGTGCCAGAGCTTTCCGCCATGTTGCGTGGAGAAATAACAGAGCAGGAAGCCGCACAGCGGGCCGTGCAGGCCACGGGCCGTTACACAAAGCGGCAGGCAACGTGGTTTGCGCACCACAATCTGGCAAAAAATGGTTTGGAATGCACAGTTGATGCATCTTTTTCTGATTTTGCGCAATTTTCGGAAAGAAAATACGAAGAAATTGTATCTTTCGTTCTTTCCGGGATTGACGCCTCCTGATTCGGGGCCTAAAGATGCCGCCTGTCCCATTTCCGGGAAGAGAGGATGACATGACACTCAAAACTGCTTCGGCACCATCAGACGCACGGAACACACCAGCTCTTTCTGGTGCGGAAGTCCTTATGCGCGCGTTGGCCGAAGAAGGAGTGGAAGTTATTTTCGGGTATCCGGGTGGGGCGGTCCTGCCTATTTATGATGCTCTGTTTAAGCAAAAGCAGATTCGGCACGTGTTGGTAAGGCATGAGCAGGCGGCTGTTCATGCAGCAGAGGCATATGCACGCTCTACCGGCAAGGTGGGGGTTGTGTTGGTTACCAGTGGTCCGGGCGCTACAAATGCCGTAACTGGCCTGTTGGACGCCATGATGGATTCCATCCCGCTGGTGTGCCTTTCCGGGCAGGTGCCAACAAGCCTGATTGGCAATGATGCGTTTCAGGAAGCAGATACCACCGGTATTACGCGGCCCGTCACCAAATACAATTACTTGGTGCGCAAGCCTGAAGATCTGGCCCCAACAGTGCATGAGGCTTTTGCCATTGCACGTTCAGGCCGCCCCGGCCCAGTGCTGATTGATCTGCCCAAGAACATCACGGTAGGAGATGCGCCTTATGTAGGCGCCAAGGACATTACCCCCCGTACGGAAAGAACCCAGACCAAGCCGGACAGAGATACTGTGGCGCGCGCCGTAAAGGCTATGAAAAATGCCAAGCGCCCGCTGTTTTATACGGGTGGTGGCATCATCAATTCCGGCCCGCAGGCCAGTGAAGCCCTGCGCAAATTGGTGAAGATGACGGGCTTTCCCATCACGTCTACGCTGATGGGGCTTGGCGCTTATCCGGGCACGGATTCCCAATTTCTGGGTATGTTGGGGATGCACGGCACCTATGAAGCCAATTTGGCCACGCATGATTGCGATGTGCTGATTGCGCTGGGCAGCCGGTTTGATGACCGTGTAACCGGGCGTGTGGATGCGTTTTCTCCCACATCCTTCAAAATTCACGCGGATATTGATCCGGCACAGATCAACAAGATCATCCACGTAGATGAAGCCATTATTGGTGATGTGGGTGAAACTATCGCCATGATGATTGAGGAATGGGAAAAAGAACCCGCCTATAACCATCAGAAGGAACTGGCTGCGTGGTGGCACCAGATTGATGCATGGCGCGCGCTGGATTGCTTGCGCTTTACGCAGGATCAGGCGCCAGATGCGGTTATCAAGCCCCAGCAGGCTATCCGCCGTATTTATGAACTGGCGCGTGAAACCGGGCGGGATACATATGTTTCAACCGAAGTTGGGCAGCATCAGATGTGGGCTGCGCAGTTCTTCCGGTTTGATCATCCCAACCGTTGGCTGACATCTGGTGGCCTTGGCACCATGGGTTATGGCTTGCCAGCCGCTGTTGGTGCACAGATTGCCCACCCAGATGCATTGGTGATGGATATTGCCGGTGAGGCTTCTACCTTGATGAATATTCAGGAACTGGGCACCATTGCGCAGTATCGCCTGCCGGTAAAAATCTTCATTATCAACAACCACTATATGGGCATGGTGCGCCAGTGGCAGGAACTGCTACATGGCTCGCGCTATTCTGAAAGTTACAGTGATGCTCTGCCAGATTTTGTAAAGTTGGCAGAAAGCTTCCATGCTACAGGCATGCGCGTAACGCAGCTAAGCCAACTGGATGACACTATCCGGAAAGCACTTGCACATGATGGCCCTGTGATTGTGGATATCTGCGTGGCGGAAGGTGAAAACTGCTTCCCCATGATTCCATCGGGTGCTGCCCATAATGAAATGATTTTGGGGCCAGAGCAGGCAGAAAGTGGCGCCAAAATTACCAAGGAAGGGCAGATGCTGGTCTGAGACTGGTTGGGTTTTCTTTCTCACCTAGTTTCTTCTCCCAGTCTGATTTCAGGATAAACTGACAATGCAGCAGGAAATTTCCGGTTCTGCCGTTATCTCTCTCTTGGTGGATAATGAAAGCGGCGCACTGGCCCGTATTGTTGAGCTGTTTTCTGGCCGTGGATACAACATCCAAAGCCTGACAGTGGCCCCGGTTGATGAAAACCAGGCCACTTCCCGCGTAAATGTGGTGACAACCGGCACACCCTCCGCCATCCGCCAGATTCGTGCGCAAATTGCGCGTGTGGTGCCTGTATCTCGCGTGGTAGATCTTACGGCAGAAGGCCCGTATGTGGCGCGGGAAATGGCGTTGGTGAAAGTGGTTTCCTCTGGCGAGCCACGTACAGAAGCTCTGCGAATTGCACAGGCATTTCGTGCACGGGCGGTGGACACCACGGCAAGTTCTTTTGTGTTTGAACTGACTGGCTCTACCGAAAAGCTGGACAGTTTTATCGAGCTGATGCGTCCGCTTGGGCTGGCTGAGGTTTCGCGCACAGGCGTGGCCTCCATTTGCCGCGGACCGCAGACCATTCAGAGCATCTGAAGTAACAGATAAAGCCGGAAAGGCTATTCCGGCTTGCTAAAAGGAGCAAAAACCATGGCAATGCGCGTGTATTACGACCGTGACGCCGATGTGAATCTGATTAAATCCAAAAAGGTTGCCATTATTGGTTACGGCAGCCAGGGCCATGCCCACGCTAATAACCTGAAGGACAGCGGCGTGAAAGAGGTCGTGATCGGCCTGCGCGAAAGCTCCTCAGCAGTTGAAAAAGCCAAAGCTGCGGGCTTTACCGTGATGACCCCGGACAAAGCTGCCGCATGGGCAGATGTTGTTATGGTGCTGACGCCAGATGAAGGCCAGGGCGCACTGTACAAAGAATCTCTGGAAAAGAACCTGAAGCAGGGTGCCGCTCTGGCATTTGCGCATGGTCTGTCCATCCACTTCCGCCTGATTGAAGCACGTCCTGATCTGGATGTGTTCCTGATTGCACCTAAAGGTCCTGGCCACACCGTGCGTTCCGAATATCAGCGTGGCGGCGGCGTACCCTGTCTGGTTGCTATTGCGCAGGATAAGTCTGGCAAGGCTCTGGACATCGCTCTGTCCTATGCTTCTGCCATTGGTGGTGGCCGCGCTGGCACGATCGAAACCTCCTTCAAGGAAGAAGTTGAAACCGATCTGTTTGGTGAACAGGCAGTTTTGTGCGGCGGTCTGGTTGAACTGATCCGCGCTGGTTTTGAAACGCTGGTTGAAGGTGGTTACGCACCAGAAATGGCATATTTTGAATGCCTGCACGAAATGAAGCTGATCGTGGATCTGATTTACGAAGGCGGCATTGCCAACATGAACTACTCCATCTCCAATACAGCGGAATATGGTGAATACGTGTCTGGCCCGCGCGTGATTACGCCGGAAACTAAAAAAGCCATGAAGGGTATCCTGACGGACATCCAGAACGGTACGTTCGTGCGTAACTTTGTGCTGGAAAACCAGTCTGGCAACGTGTTCTTCAAAGCAACGCGTGCTCGTAACGATGCCCACCAGATTGAAGCCGTTGGTGAAAAACTGCGTGGCATGATGCCGTGGATTGCAAAATCCCGTCTGGTTGACAAAACCAAGAACTAATTCAGTTCTGGCGTTAGCCGTAGCAAAAAGCCCTGCCACCAAATGTGTGGCAGGGCTTTTTCTATTTAGGGGTTATCGTAAGGTTAAAACCACGAGCGAATGCCAAAGGTAAAACGTAAATCCTCTGGCCCATTTTCTGCCATGCGTGTGGTGTTTCTGGGCATGCTGGCAGTGCTGCCATAATGCCCGGCATAGGTAACAGCAATATAAGGGGCAATCTGGCGTTTGAACTCATAGCGCAGGCGCAAACCTGCATCTATGTCAGAAAAACCTCGGCTGACACCACGTTCAGGGTCTGCATGAGAATAGAAGTTCAACTCGGCCTGTGGCTGTAAAATCAGGCGGTTGGTGATCAGAAAATCGTAAGAGCCTTCCAGTTTGCCAGCTACACCTGTGTTGTTGAAATACGCCGTGGCAGAGACATCAAAAAAGTAAAGTGCCAGCCCTTGCACACCTACAGCGCCCCATGCGCGGGTAGGGCCGCTATCTACATCCAGCCGGATGCCCGCCTGTACATCAAAGTAGGTGGAAATGGCACGATCATAAAAGAACTCATGATCACCATCTGAAAATCGGCGGTGACCATCAAGCACACCTTCAGATTTCATCCAGAACTTATTGTAATCCGTGCCAAACCATGCCTGGCCAGAATAGCGGAACAGGCTGTTGCCCGGTGTATATCGGCCTTCAAACTGTTCCAAAAGAGCATGGAAATATGTGTTGTGGTCCATAACCGGATGAATGTGCTGCACATAATGCACTTTTGGCACCGGTGGGGGTGTTGCCGGCCACTGGGCACTTGGCGTTAAGGGAGGGTAGGCAGAAGGGTTTAATAGAGTGCTTTTGTTGTGCGCGGTGGTTTGCGCAGCATGATGCGCAGATGATGCGCCAGACGGAGGCTTGGGTTTGGCTGGCATGTCCATGTCGCCCATATCCATATCATCCATGCCTTCCATACTGGCATGGTTCATGGATGCCGCTTTGGTCTGCGGCGTAACCATAGATGCCATAAGCAGAGCCGATACGCACAAAAGCAAAAAACGGGAAAAGTATTGGCGGTTCAAACATGTTTTCATGACACCACCACTGTGCGGAACATACCTAAATCCATGTGGTAAAGCAGGTGGCAGTGAAAAGCCCATAAACCCGGTGTATCGGCAGAAACCAGATAGCTCAGCTTTCCACCCGGTTGCACAATAATGGTGTGTTTTACCGGGTTGTACAGGCCGTTCCCGTTTTCCAGCTCGCTCCACAAACCATGCAGATGGATGGGGTGTTCCATCATGGTGTCATTTATCAGGGTAAAGCGCACCCGTTCACCCAAACGAAGTGGGATTGGCGTGGCTTCCGAGAATTTTTTGCCATCAAATCCCCAGATATAACGCTCCATGTTGCCGGTAAGATGCAACGTGATCTCGCGCGATGGTGGGCGTTGATCTGTGGCAGGATGGGTGGCGCGGAGGTCTGCATATGTCAGAACCTTTCGGCCGTTGTTCTGTAAGCCATCACCGGGGTCTGCCAGCCGGTTGATGGGCATGGCTGCACGATTCTGGTTTTCTACATTCAAAGGGGGCGCATGTGTTTTGGCTGGCTGATGCATGGGCATGTTATGCATATCCATGCCGCCCATATTGTGCCCTTCATGCATGGCCATGCCCATATCCACCATGGTGCGCACGGGCCGTTCATCCATGGGGGGAACAGGTGCGCTCATGCCGGAATGGGGGGCAAGCGTGCCGCGGGCATAACCCGTTCTATCCTCACTTTGGGCAAAAATGGTGTAGGCTTGGTTGCCTTGAGGTTGCACAATGCAATCATACGTTTCAGCCACACCAATGCGGAATTCATCTACCCGCACGGGTTCAACATTATTTCCATCCGCCTGAATGATATCCATCTGGAGGCTAGGAATACGGATATCGTAAAAGGTCATGGCGGAGGCATTGATAAACCGCAGCCTGATGCGTTCACCGGGTTTAAAAATACCGGTCCAGTTGGCAGCAGGGGCGCAGCCGTTCATCAGATAGGTGTAGATAATGCCGCTTACGTCTGAAATATCTGTAGCGGACATGTTCATGCCAGCCCATTGCATGCGGTCTTTTAAGGTCGGCCATACACCAGATTTCTTGGCATCATGAAAGAATGACACTGCTGTGCGTTGCCGAAAATTATAATAGTCATCCTGAAACTTCAGCTTGTTGATGATGGTGTGGGGTGCCACATCAGACCAATCTGAAAGTAGGATGACGTAATCCCGGTCATAGCTATTGGGGTCTGGCTCCTTGGGGTCAATCACAATGGCCCCGTACAACCCCATGGCTTCCTGCATGTTGGAGTGGCTGTGATACCAGTATGTGCCACTCTGTTTTACGGGAAAGCGATAGGTAAAGCGTGCGCCGGGCTCAATTCCGGCAAAGCTTAGCCCCGGCACGCCATCCATATGTGCTGGGCATCGGATACCATGCCAGTGGATGGAGGTTGTTTCATCCAATGTATTATGGATGTTCAGGCTCAGGTCATCGCCTTCGCGCCAGCGCAGGATAGGGCCGGGCACGCCGCCATTCATGGTGGGGACGCGTTGCGGCTTACCCAGAATATGAACGTTCGCCCAACCGATCGTCAGGTCAAAACTGTTGCTGGCATCTTGGGGAACAATGCCGGACGTATGGGAAAAGGCACAAGCTTGTTTGGGTGGCCGCAAGGCATACAGGGCCGTCAATGCGCTGCCACCAGTGATAAACTGCCGACGAGACACATTTCTCCCTTTCAAGGCAGGGGGAATATGCATGGTAAATATCCATTCTGCATAACGCTGCACGTTTGTAAGAACGCACAGACAGACTGATTAAAACGTATGAAAAATCAGGCGTTATGCAGTTTGGGTGGCCTTAGCAGGGGGGCTGCGGCGTAATCTGGCAAAAACAGA
This sequence comes from Acetobacter pomorum, assembly GCF_002738225.1. Taxonomy (GTDB): domain Bacteria; phylum Pseudomonadota; class Alphaproteobacteria; order Acetobacterales; family Acetobacteraceae; genus Acetobacter; species Acetobacter pomorum. Next base: position 56,094 of record NZ_PEBQ01000014.1, read on the forward strand.
ACAGTCCTGCGCAGTTGGTGCGCCGGTGTTTGCCATGCAGCTTCGGGCATATGTGTATAAGGCTGAAGCACAGAAAGCCCTGAAGCAAAGCAATCCTGTTGGCAACACTGTTGCTGATGATGATGCGCATGGTTTTGCAATGCACAATGTGCCGCATGTGCCGGTGCAGCAGGGTGCGCCATAGGCATGTTCATGGCTGTATGAGGATGGCATTCGGCAGAGTGTGCCCCAGTGTGCCAAGCAGTCATGGTATGGGCAGATGCCAATGCCTTGCCCGGCAGCAGCGCATGCAAGCCTACCAGCACTGCCATAAAAAGCAGGCCGCCCAGAATTTTTCTGAAAGGCAGGATGCGATCCATCATCTCGCCACCATATCTGCAATGTGTATATGAGAGCAAGAAAATGTCCTGCACAGCAGGAAGTCGTATCATAGTGGTTTTCTGATGCGGTGCGCAGGCGTGGCAGTTACAGGCGGAGTAGGGTGAATGAGCCAGACAATAAGTTTCCCGGTGGAAGGGATGTCCTGCGCCGCATGTGCTGCCCGGTTGGAAAAGGTGCTCAACAGGCTAGAGGGCGTGCAGGCCTCGGTCAATTTTGCAACATCCAAAGCGCAGGTTGATCTGGTTGCAGGCACAAGCACTGTTGCAGATGTGCTTGGTGCAGTTGCCAAGGCTGGCTTTGGGGCACAGACATCCAGCGTGGATCTGGCGCTAACAGGGCTTTCCTGCGCAGGTTGTGCCGGACGGGTGGAAAAGGTGCTGAATGCCCTGCCATCCGTGCATGCAAACGTCAATCTGGCCACAGAACGCGCACACGTAACTTTCGTGCCCGGTGTGGTGGATGCCCCGGCGCTTATAGCTGCGGTGGAAAAAGCCGGATATGGCGCAAGTGTCTTTCAACAAAAAACAGCGGAAGAGGCCAAGTACCAGCGTCAGAAGGAATGGCGTGTAGCTCTTGCGGGTTTTGTGTTGGCAGCAATTCTAAGCCTGCCATTTCTGTTGGAAATGGTGGGCATGATGGTGGGAGCACACCATGCGGTTATGTTGCCGCTATCGGTGCAGCTTATTCTGGCCACTGTGGTGCAGTTTTGGTGTGGCCGTTCCTTTTATGCCGGTGCATGGCACGCATTGCGTAGTGGTGCAGCCACCATGGATGTGCTGGTGGTTTTGGGCACCAGTATTGCCTATGGCTTCAGCGCGGTTGTGGTGCTGTTCGGGCTGGATCAGCCGGTTTATTTTGAGGCCAGCGCATTGGTGATTACGCTGGTGTTGCTAGGGCGTTTGCTGGAGGCTCGCGCCAAGGCGCGGGCCGGAGCTGGGATGGAAAGCCTGTTGCGGCTTCAGCCCAGAACGGCACATGTTGAACGAGCCGGGCAGATAACAGATGAGCCCGTAGAACAACTGCAAGTGGGCAACGTGTTTCTGGTGCGCCCCGGTGAGAATGTTCCGGTAGATGGTGTGGTGCTTTCCGGTGAATCAGACGTGAACGAGGCCATGCTGACAGGGGAGAGCGTGCCCGTTGCCAAGCAGGCCGGAGCCAACGTGTTTGCTGGCACACTAAACCAGACCGGCGCCTTGCGTGCCAAGGTGACCGGAACAGGTGGGCAAACGGTTCTGGCTGGCATTGTGCACATGGTGGAACAGGCACAGGGTAGCAAAGCCAGCGTGCAACGGTTGGCAGATAAAGTGGCATCGGTTTTTGTGCCGGTCGTGCTGGCACTGGCAGTGCTGACATTTGCTACAGGCTGGCTGCTGACAGGCGTGTGGGACCAGAGCCTTGTGAACGCTATTTCAGTATTGGTCATTGCCTGCCCATGCTCGCTGGGGTTGGCCACGCCTACAGCCATTATGGTGGGCACAGGGTTGGGCGCACGGGCAGGGATCTTGTTCCGTAACGCAGATGCACTGGAGCAGACACGCAAGCTCACAACCCTTGTGGTGGATAAAACAGGCACTTTAACCCAAGGGCAGCCCGCAGTTGTGGATGTTCGGTTTACAGTGCACGAAACGGCACAAAACACACTTGCTCTGGCATATGCGTTGGAAAGCCAGTCCGAACATCCATTGGCGCGTGCTGTTGTCAATTATGCCCGTGCACAGGGTATAACGGCAGCAGAAATATCTGGCTTTCAGGCAGTGCCGGGGCAGGGCGTTGGGGCGGAATATCAGGGGCAATCCATTGCATTGGGTTCTCCTGCATATCTGGGCACGCTTGGCTGTGAGATAGATGATGAACTAACCCAAAGCTGGCAGCAGCAGGGGCGTACGGTTGTGGGGGTGGCACAGGGGCAGAGTGTACGGGCATGGTTTGCGCTGGCAGATCAAATTCGCCCAGAAGCGCAAGCGGCCATAGCCGCTTTGCAGCAGCAGGGCTTAGATGTTGTGATGTTAACAGGGGATAATGCCCGTGTTGCTCAGGCCGTGGCTCAGCAGGTTGGTATAAAAACTGTTATTGCTGGCGTGCTGCCAGATGGCAAAGCTGCCGAAATTCGTAAACTGAAAGCGCAGGGAAAATGCGTGGGCATGGTGGGTGATGGCATTAATGATGCCCCAGCCCTGGCCTCGGCCGATGTTGGGTTTGCTATAGGTGCCGGTGCGGATATTGCACTGGAAACAGCCGATGTGGTGCTGATGCGCAGCAACCTGATGGCCTTGGTAGATGCGCTTTCTCTTTCACGCGCCACGGTTTCCAAAATATGGCAAAATCTGTTTTTTGCCTTTATTTACAATATTCTTGGTCTGCCTTTGGCGGCCCTTGGCAAGTTGGACCCCGTTCTGGCAGGGGCCGCCATGGCAATGAGCTCTGTTTCGGTTGTTAGCAACTCCCTGTTGCTGAACCGATGGAAGCCCAAATCCTGATATCATCAGGTCGGCAGGGAGGAATTGGTTTCTCCCAACAGAATGCTGCCTTCTTCTGGCAACCATTCCCCTGTGTTTTCATCACGCCCTTGCAGATAAAACCGGCGCGGTGTGGTTCCTGAAGCTGATTGTGCGGCTTTTTGCAGGAATTTCTGCATGGGGGCGGATTGTTTGCGGTTAATCAGACAGTTTAGCTTGGTTTCAGGAAAAGCTTCCAGCATATGGGCCGAGCAGTCTTCCCCCGCAAAAATCATTAAAGGGGGCATCTGCCGTTTTGCGACAAAATATTTGTGAATAAGGGCCGTTTTGCCCGCATCTGCCGGAAAGGGATAATGGGAGACCTCGGTAGAAAGCAGAATTTTTTTATGCTCGGCTAACCGTGCCCCAAAAACATGCTCACGCGGCAGATTGTATCCATATTCTGCCGACGTGGCGAAAAGTGCGGTAATATCCTCCATGCCGGAGGTGCAGATAACCGGGTCTATGCCGTGTTCTTGCAATATCTGGAACAGATTGGCCATTTCTGGTGTGAGTCGCAGGGCCTGTACAACTTTGGCGGCCACGGGGCCAGCCTTGCCAGGGCGCTCTGCCGGGCATTCCCATGTTTGCTGGGTAATGGAAGCCCCAAGGCACCATTCATTTGCTGCACGGCTAAGGGCAATAACATCTGCTGCCGTTTGCCCTGCCACCAGCCGTATCATCCAGCGTTGCGCGGCTTCTGGCCCATGTAATGCGGCAACAGCCTGTTGGCAAAAGGCCATCCTGGCCCGAAAAGCCTGAAGCGTAACATCTTTTGCAAGCACATCTGTAGGCAATGGATGTGGCATATGTCCGTAACGGGCAGCAAGCGCACGGTAATCTTCTATCAGATCATCCACCAGCACCGGAAAGGAAACCGGCTTTCCGCCCATGTTCATAAATGGCGCAGGTAAGGGATGTGCAAATGCATGTACGTGGATGAGATGCCGGAATTCATCCGCACGCATCAGAAAACTGAAGTGTTCCAGCATGTAAAGGAACAGTGTTTCCTGCACATCGCCCACAATGGCTGTATTGTTCCAGTCTACCACCACATAGGGGCGGCGTTGTGGATTATAGGTGGTGGAATATTGCCCGTTGGCATTGATAACGGTCTGAATGGCCTTATGCACATGCGGGGCCCATTTAAGGGTTTCCAGCATAGGCGGTTCGCGTTCCATCAATTCGGGAATGGATGTTGCCTGTGCCGTAATGGGAAGACCAGCCAGTGCAGAAACGCCCATGCCAGCACAGCCAAGACCAAAACGACGACGGGAAAAACTGTTACGCATGAAAACCTCTGGCTGGTTTGCGTAGAATCTAAATCAGCGTGTTGGGGAAGGTGTATGTAATTGTAAACCAGAACATAGCAAAATGCCTTTTTCCTGACATGCCATGAGCGTTGGGGCCGGGTTAGTTTTCAGGCCTTTGCTGGCATCTGTCAGTAGTACAGTCTTGTAACCTGCTTTTTGTGCATCCATGGCTGTGGCCTTTACACAATATTCCAATGCCAAACCGCAGACAAAAACACGCGTGACGCCATGTTGCTTTAAAATTGTATCCAGCAAGAGGCCGGAGTTTGTTCTGGCTTCAAAAGCAGAATAACTGTCCTGATGGGCCTGCGTACCTTTAAACACGTGCTGGATATGGTCCGGCAAATGTAAACCTAGGGGGAAATCCGCTCCATACGTATGGGCTACGCAATGCGGAGGCCACAGACCATTGTGATGATTGGTTTTGAAAGACGCATGTTCAGGCGGGTGCCAGTCCTGCGAGGTTACAATCAACCCAAAGGGCAGATGCGCTAACTGATTGATAACTGGCAGAATAGCAGTGCCATGCGGCACGGGCAGGGCACCGCCCGGTAGAAAATCATTCTGCACATCCACTACAATCAGCGCATCCTCTTTGCCCAGCATAAGAGCAGACGAGGAAAGCGCTGAGTGTAATGGCATGCGTATTATTCTCTATGCAGAAGGTTGCAGCCGGGCCAAGGCGCGGGTGCGGCCAATTAACGGCAAAAGATCCCGCAGTTCAGGCCCTTGTTCTTCACCTGTCAGAGCCAGACGGAGCGGATGATACAGGGCTTTGCCAGAACGCCCTGTTTTTTCACGCACAGTGGTTGTCCATGTCTTCCACGTGGTTTCATCCCACGGTTCAGGGGGCAACAGGCTGGCGGCTTCCTTCAGGAAGTCATCCTCACCTTCCTGCACGGGGGGGATGATGTCTCCATCTGTGACATTATGCCATAGGCGTGCTTCTGAAAGCAGTTCGATATTTCCACGGATAGCCAGCCAAAAGGCTTCTGTTGCACCTTTGGGTAATCTGTCTGCCACATCTGCATAGGGTGTTTGGGCCAACAGCTTATGATTGAGGGAAAGGAGCTGGCGGGTATCAAACCGTGCGGCAGAGCGGGAGATATGGGAGATATCGTATATCTTGGCCTGCTCATCAAACGGAAGTAGCACAGGATCATCCGAACTGCCCAAACGGGCAAGGTAGGAGATAAGGGCTGTTGCTTCTACGCCATCCTGCCGGAATGTGCGCAGGGAGCATGCATCAAACCGTTTGGAAAGTTTGCCGCCGTTTTCATCCAGCAGCAGCGGGAGATGGGCAAAACGGAAATGATCAGGGTGCGCACCAAGGGCCTGGGCAATATCTATCTGCACGCCAGTATTGGTTACGTGGTCTTCCCCACGGATAATATGGGTAATGCCTGTTTCCAGATCATCCACCACAGAGGCCAGTGTGTACAGCACTGTGCCATCTGTACGCACCAAAACGGGGTCTGACACAGATGGCAGCTTAACCTGGCAATCTCCCATCACCATATCGCGCCAGCGCACGGTGGTGTTGGACAGCTTGAAGCGCCAGTAAGGCACCTTGCCGTTTGCTTCAGCCTGTGCACGCTGTTGGGGAGTCATTTTCAGCATGGCGCGGTCATAAACCGGGGCGCGGCGCTGGCGGATCTGTGTTTCGCGCTTGGCGGCCAGTTCCTGCTCGCTTTCAAAGCAGGGGTAAAGATGGCCAGAAGCCTTCAGCTTCTCAATAGCCGCAGCGTAGCGGTCCAGCCGTTCTGTCTGCCGGAAGGTTTCATCCCACTGAATGCCCATCCAGTGCAGATCTTTCTGGATAGCTTCCACCAGCTCCTCGCGGGAGCGGCCGATGTCCGTATCATCAATACGAAGTTGGAATTGGCCACCGTAGCGGCGGGCGTAAAGGGCATTGGCAAGTGCCTGACGGGCATTGCCAACATGCAGGAGGCCGGTAGGGCTGGGAGCAAAACGGAGTTTCATGACAGAAGCTTATGGCGCGAATGAACAGGAAATGCCAGCCACAGCGTTATGCTGTGTTAGTGCTGGTGGCCGCCATTATCGGCATCGTCTGTCGTGCCGTAAAGGTCTGTCAGGTCTTCATTATCTTCAACCAGCCGGCGTGGGTCCAGCGCACGCCAGTCTCGTTCCATTGGTGTTGCGCGGTGGGCTGTAAAATCATCCAGCTCATTGGCAGAATGCCAGCCATCTTCGCCTGCATCCAGCACAACGGCGTCCTCACCAAAGCTGAACCATGTTGTCAGCACATCTTTGGCGCTGGCGCCGGGGGTGCGGCAGCGTTCCACACTGTCGCGCACATAGGCGCGGGCAAAGGCGTTGGCGTGGGCCAGATCATGAAAAACACCAACATCTTCCACAATGTTATCTTCCGCACCGCCAGAAAGATCCAAAATGCGAACTTTCCATGTTTTGTCTTCAGTATCGGTTTTTTCGGTCATGACTGTTCGCCCTTGGTGGTTTTGCGGAAGGAGGGAAGAAGGAATTCCCGCCCGATTTTTACCCGTTCAACGCCGTTGTAGGAGACAATATCGGCTGTGGCGTAGGTTTCGTTCCATAGCTCAGGAATAAAGGAGCCTGTGCCAACAACATCAACAGGGGCGTGTGCATCCGCCATGCAGGCGCATTTGGTTACGCCAAAGCCGGAAGACGCAATAATTTTAACGTGCTGGAATCCGGCGTTATCCAGCTCTTCGCGCATTTTCCAGATAGCTGCGGCAGAAACACCTGTGCCAATCAGATAACGCAGTTCTTTATCAGAACGGTAACGGCGCAGTGCTTCAGGCGCATGACGGTTGACCACCGCATAGGATTCTTGCGGGTTCAGCCCCTGCATAAAGCGCCCGCCATGTGTATCCAGCCTTACAGCCAACCGGCCTTCTGCCGCTAGTTTGGGGAAGCGGTTGCAAACAGCCAGCGCATCCGTAATTTCTTGCCCAAAGTAATCGACCAGTACTACCAGATCAGTATGGGGAAATTCTGCGTGAAACATTTCGGCAGCACGTACGGTAGAGCCCGCATACCCAATTAAAGCATGCGGCATGGTGCCTGCACCGTGCTTGCTTCCAAAAAAGGGTGCTACGGCATCATTGGCGGTGCCTACAAACCCGATAGCTCCGTTTTCCTGCGCTGCACGCCCACCAACTGAAGCTGCATAGGCCATCAGTTCCTGCATTTCATACCCAGCACAGTGGCGGGCATCCATGGCCAGAAAGCGGGTATGCGGCAAGGAAAGCGCCATCTGATAAGCCCGATGCGCGGCAACGCATGGGCTGCCGAGTTTTTGCAGCAGCAGTGTTTCCAAGTCAGCCAGATGCGTAAAGGAGCCTGTTATATAAACTAAGGGCTCACCAGCACCTACCCATTCCCCTTCAGGGTGAAGCACATCCAGCGTGTAGGAGGCCTGGCGCTGAGCCATAACGTTTTTAAGCCATTCCAGCATCAACCCCGGCGCGGAAATAACCGGACGGCGGATAAAGAAGGCGTATGTTACCTCACAATCTCCAAACCGGCTCACAATCTGGCGGGTGCGATTGAAGTAGGAATCTGTGCGCGCGTGAATTTCCGCATCACTAAGCGGTGCTGCGGTGCCGGCGGAACAGACGCCAGCTGAAGGTTTGAAGGAGGAATGCGTCATCCTGATCTGCTCTTTCTGCCATTGGGGCTGCAGGGATGATGGGAACAACGGGGAGCAAGGTAAACCCCACCCCCCGGTTCTGTGATCAACCTGAAGGTTCAGGTTGGGTTGATAAAAGCGTGTAAGCCTTAGCGTTCGCTTTTCAGTTCTTCCGCAATCAGGAAGGCCAGTTCCAGAGACTGCTCGGCGTTCAGGCGCGGGTCACAGAATGTTTCATAACGGTTGCCCAGATCTTCTTCTGTCAGGCAGTGTGCGCCACCTACACATTCCGTTACGTTCTGGCCTGTCATTTCCAGATGCACACCACCGGCAGGCACGTTTTCTGCCGCACAGACAGCAAAGAACCCTTTTACTTCCTTCACGATAGAATCAAAGGAACGGGTTTTAATCTTCTGCTGCGTGGATGTGGTGTTGCCGTGCATGGGGTCTGTCAGCCACGTTACAGTTTGCCCGGTGGCTTTTACGGCCCGCATAAGCGGCGGCAGTTTATCTGCAATTTTATCTGCACCCATGCGAGAGATAAGCGTAATACGCCCAGCCTCATTTTTCGGGTTCAGGATTTCTGTCAGCTTTTTGATGTCTTCCACGCTGGTGGTGGGCCCAACCTTAATGCCGATGGGGTTACGTACACCGCGCAGGAATTCAACATGCGCGCCATCAGGCTGGCGGGTGCGATCCCCAATCCACACAAAATGCGCGGAGCAGTCGTACCATTCACCAGATGTCGAGTCGATGCGTGTCAGAGCCTGCTCATATGGCAGCAGCAGCGCTTCATGAGAGGTGTAGAACTCTGTTTCATCAATCTGCGGGGCGGAGGCTGCGTTCAGACCGCAAGCCTGCATGAAAGCCAGCGTTTCCCCAATACGTTCCGCCATCACACGGTAGCGGTTGGAAAGCGGAGAACGCTCCACAAAGCCCAGATTCCAGCGGTGCACCTGATGCAGGTTGGCATACCCACCGTGGGAGAACGCACGCAGCAGGTTCTGGATACCGGTGGACTGGAAGTAGCCAGTTTCCATCCGTGCAGGATCGGGGATGCGGGATTCAGGCGTGAAGTCTGAACCGTTAATAATATCACCCCGGTAAGATGGCAGGGTTACGCCATTTACGGTTTCCGTATCAGAAGAGCGTGGTTTGGCGAACTGGCCTGCCATACGGCCAATTTTAACCACTGGCACCTTGGCGCCAAATGTCAGAACCACGGCCATCTGCAACAGCACGCGGAAGGTATCGCGCACGATGTTGGCTTTAAATTCGCCAAAGCTTTCTGCGCAGGCGCCGCCTTGCAGCACAAAGGCCTGCCCGGTTGCGGCCTGTGCCAGATGGTTACGCAGGGTGCGTACTTCCCCAGCAAATACCAGCGGGGGATAGGAACTCAGGCGGTCTTCAACCGTTTTGAGCGCGGCTTGATCCGGATAACTGGGAATCTGCTTTACGGGAAACGAACGCCAGCTATCCGGCATCCAGGTCGCAGACGTCGGGTTGGGCTGGGTGAGCGTTGCACTCATAACGCGGATTCCTGTCAGTTTAAGGGTGGTCAGGTTAGAAGTTGAATAAAGGTTTCAGCAGCCTTGCATCGGTTTTACGGATGCCAAGGGGAGCCTTTATGTCTAAAACCGAGCCAATAGGCAAATCTCATCTTTATGCCAAACGCGTGTGGCTGCCTTTATTGTGTGGCGGTCATATGGCGGACTGGTTTGGCTTTTTGCCATGTTGGTGCAATATAACATGAGCACAACCCCGCTGGAACGTTTTTTCGGGCAGGGTAAATTTTCATTTTTTCGCGGGGTAACGCGCAATGGCGCAGCTGCGTAAACCGTTTGTAACGGTGCTTTCGGGCCTATGTGTTGGGTTTGGTCTTATGGCTGGTATTTCTGCGGCGTATGCAGATCCGGCCCTGATGCCTGATGATAATGTTTCCTTTGCTGAAGGATCCGGCAGCCTGGATTCCAATGGTCAGCAGAGCCCGTCTTCAGAAAAGAAGACTGTGCATGGGCATCGTAATCTGCCTCCTGGGTATCAGGATGCGCCTTCCATGGATTTCCAGCATGGTGCGGATCCAGATCATCTGGCCAAGGTGCATCGTGACTCGGTCACGGGGTCTGATATTTCCAAATACGGTTCTGCCTATCAGAGCAGCGGCCCGTTTGGTTCCGGGCAAGTTGGGGATTCTACGGGTAACGGCTGGGTTATCCCACGTTAATTTTCTTCCACCAAGCGTATCTGGGCCTGACCATTTGTCAGGTCTGTGATGCGTTGGGTGATGTCTTCGCGCCATTCTTCGGGCAGCGTAAGAATGAACTGGGCACCAAGAGCATCAAATGCTGGTGTGTCAGCCTCCACACCCCATTCTGGTAGACGAGACTGAAGAAGCCCGATAAGTGAAAACGGGCAATGAAAGCTCAGTTTAATACGCTCTATCAGCGGTTCTTTAGGGGCTTCTCGCAAACATTCTGCCGCTGTGCCAGCATAAGCGCGTACAAGGCCACCAGCCCCCAGTTTGATGCCACCAAACCAGCGCGACACCACAATGGCAACCCGATCAAGCTTTTGTGCAACAACAACCTGCAAAATTGGCCGCCCTGCGGTGCCAGAGGGTTCTCCAGCATCATGGCAGCGGCAATGTGGGCCAAATTGCCAAGCCCAGCAATGATGCGTGGCATCTGGCCCCGCAGCAGCAATGCGGCTGATAAAAGCTTCGGCCTCTTCTATGCTGGTTAAAGGTGTTGCGCTGGCAAGAAAGCGGCTTTTTTTAATATCCCGTTCCAGACTGAAGGGGCTGAGAAGCGTTTCGGTCATGTGCTTAATGATACAGTCTGCCTAAAGCCTAGAAAATATGTATGTTAATTGTTGCGTTGAATTAGGGAGAGGGTAGCTGTAAAATTACCCTCTCCAAGTAGACTGTTATTCGATAATTCTCGGAATCTTATCTTCCACATCTATATTTAGTGCACAAAAAGATAAACATATAACATTTCATTGAGAGTAGACTTCCACTTGAACAAGATGGAATATATTTTCTTCAAGTAATGAAATTTTTATATACCTTAATTCTTTAAAATCTAGTGTAATAATTAAAGGATTTCCATCGCTTCCACCAAAAGCTATTCCTTCTCTATATGAAGCAACTACATCCCAATTAAGGTTATCAATAGATGTTTCAATTTTTATTTTTTCAGCTCTTTCACTAAAACTTAGACGATTATATATGTATATGTGACGGCATTGAATATTTCTGTCTAATTCTATGGTTAGTGATGGTGACTGTTCTTCTGAAGTATGGAAGGCATAATCTTTATTAATATTCCCATCGCAAGCGGCAGCCCCTTCAGCTTCAATAGTGTCATGTATTGACCAAGAAGAGATAGAAGATGTCCAGGCTTTTGCTCCCAAAGCCCAGTTAATAGGTTCTGGCCGGAGTATCCACTTATTTTGTACAGCAATATCGGTAAATCGAATCATCTTATCAAGGTCCCCCATCATTTTTACACGTTCAAAAAGGTTTTCATAAAAAAGATTAGGGTCAATTAAAGACAAACCTTTTCGAAGAATAGAGTTCTCGATGAAAACTTCATTAATATATCTTCTAGATGAAAAGTCATGACCTCTTACAGGATGGCAAATTGAACCAAATTTATTTGCTTCCGGATCTAGAATGTAATAAGGATCGGTAAATGTAAAGTGGTGAATATCGAAAAATTCTTCTAAACTAGAAATGTTTATTGAATCTTTTATTTCATTTATTGCGGAGGCAATAAACCCTTCGCAATAAGGGAATTCTTTTATTTGCCCATTTTTGTAGTTGGAAGCAATATCTTTTCTTCTTTTATGGAGGTGTTCTACAACTCGTCTTGATACAAGGAGGAAAGGAAAAAAGCATTTCTTTGTAACATCAAATGATTCTTTTAATGTTTGTTCCCATTCCGGTGCCCATCCGCTTGTACCGTCAAATTCATAAAATATAACGTCAATTTTATTTTCATATACATATTTTATAATGGGATCTATATTTTTATTTACTAATACATCATTTTCCACCATAATAAAGTAATCAGCATCTTTATATGTATCCATTAGTACATATAGGGGATAGTCACCGTTGTACCAGAGATTAAATTCAGGTAAATACTCTATTCCAAGATCAGATATGTCACTTGTATGTGATACTTTATTATAAGATCCGCAGTCAAATGTTGAATTGGTTTCATCAGCAACAATAACAAAATCACATAAGCTTGTTGATCCGTTTAGTTTTTGGGCAATATACTCAATATATTGATCCCAAAAATGTGTTCTTAAGGCTAAAACTACGTTATAATTACTTTCCATATGTCTAATTCTCTTGGAGTTTGATTTAGAAGGCTGATTGAGTGACTTCTGCAGGATTCTGTGAATACGGATCATGCATCAGAAGTTTCGATGCGGATACCCTACATCCAGATGGTTCATTGCGTTAGAATATGAGGAAATATTTATATTTACAAAATAATTCTCCGCACTGATAAAATCTAGTACAGCCAGAAGCTAACATGAGTAAGTGAGAGTTTCCAGTCACATGTGGGCGGTATTTTCCAGCCCAATTTGATAGTAATTGGATAAATTCGGGAAAGAAGACTGTTTTTCTTGTGCGTAGGCTGATGATATCCGCTATTCGCGTTAATGCTTTATTGTTTGTTGTGCAATGAGCCTCTCTCTTTCCTTCGAATATCGTATGGATTTTCTGTTAGGGCTTATGGGAGATACCCGTCTGTATGGCTGAATTGACATGAATTGGTAAAATGGCATGACAGGAGGGTGAAAAATAGGCTTGCTCTGTTGGCGTAAGATCGTTTTGTTCCAATAGTTAGGAACAATGGCATTTCACTGTTGCCAGGTAAGGTATCTGCTGGCAGCGGAACAGAATAAAGGAAAGCAGCAGCATGATGCCTGTGTTGCGGAAGAAATGGTTGGTTCTGGCGGGTGTTTGCGCAGTTGCTCTGCCTGTTCTGAATATGCCTTCTGCTATGGCAGAAGAAGGGTTGGGTGATGACGATGATGCAGAAACGCATCGTCCTGCAGATATGCACAAGCTGGCAACCAAGCCGCCTTTGCCGCGTGCCCATAAGGATTTCAGCAAGTATCGCTACAAACCAGAGGGCGATAAAGTGCAGGAGCAGCCAGATGCCAACCGCTTATTGTTTTGGACAGCAGATGGCAAGCCAGATGGTTATGCGCAGCGGCGCGGCAGTAGCATTATTTATTATAATGCCCAAGGGCAGGCGATACGCATTCAGCATCTAACTCCTGCAGAAATGTCTGATTAAAACAGAAATTCTTCTTCTGTCTCTATGTCTTTCAGGCAGAAGAAGAAAGTTTCACCCAGTAGAAATTAGATCCAGAATGGCAGCAGATGTTTCCTCAATAGATCGGCGGGTAACATCAATAACAGGCCAGTTATGGCGGCGGCACAAACGGCGTGCCCAATGCAGTTCTTCCTGAACCTTTTCCAGATCAATATAGGCGTAATCTGCTATCGGATCGACTTTGGCTTTGGATGGCACCATCTGAGACAGGCGGTTACGGCGGATTTCAATCAGGCGTTCAGGATCAATGGTCAGGCCGATAACGGGTTTATCGGTTGTAAATAAATCCTGCGGCGGCTCAATGCCCATAACCAAGGGAACATTGGCAGCTTTCAGGCCCCGGTTTGCCAGATAAAAGCAGGTGGGTGTTTTAGAAACGCGTGAGACACCCACCAGAATAACATCTGCTTCATTCAGGCCTTTGGTTTCCTGCCCATCATCATGCGCCAGCACATAATGCATGGCCTCAATGCGCTGATAATAGTTTTCATCCATAATGTACTGGCCACCCGGATGAAGTGTGGCTTCTTCTCCCGTTTCTTCCGTAAGGAAGTGTAGGGCATTATCCAACACATCCAGAAGCCGAACCTGTAGGCTTGCGCAACCGGCTTCCATATCCGCCTGCAAGATAGGGTCAGTCAGGGAAGACATAACAGGCCCACGGTCCAGGGCGATGTGCCGTAGAACGCGCCGGAGCTGCAGTTGGGTGCGGATAAGGTTCCAGTGGCGCAGATGCACTTCTGTATTGGGAAACTGCGCAATGCAGGCGCGAGCAACAGAATCTAGCGTCTGGCCTGTTGCTTCAGAAACAAGGTGGAGCGTAATTTTTTTTTGCATGATCCAGATTCAAAAATGGCCGCCTCGGTTAGAGGCGGCCACCTTTTTGTTCAGGCTTTTACAGCCTTGTTGTTTTTGGCAGCCAGTGCAGCCTGTGCTGCGGCCAATCTGGCAACGGGGACACGGAACGGAGAGCAGGAAACGTAATCCAGCCCAACTTCTTCAAAGAAGGAGATGGAAAGCGGATCGCCCCCGTGCTCACCGCAGATGCCCAGCTTGATGTCTGGCTTGGTGGCGCGGCCTTTTTCAACACCCATACGCACCAGAGCGCCAACGCCTTCACGGTCGATTGAGACAAACGGGTCTTGCGGTAGCAAACCTTTTTCCACGTATTCTGGCAGGAAGGATCCAGCATCATCGCGTGAAAGGCCAAGCGTTGTCTGTGTCAGATCGTTTGTGCCGAAGGAGAAGAAGTCCGCGCTTTGTGCAATCTGATCGGCAGTAATGGCAGCACGAGGCAGCTCAATCATGGTGCCAATTTTGTAAGACAGCTCTGCCTTCCGTTCAGAAAGAACATCGGCAATGGCTGTTTCACAGGTTTTGCGTACCAGATCCAGTTCTGCCTTGGTACCAATCAGCGGGATCATGATTTCCGGCACAACAGGTTTACCTGTTTCCTTGGCAATATCCAAAGCTGCTTCTGCAATGGCACGTACCTGCATGGCATAGATTTCTGGGTACGTAATGCCCAGACGGCAGCCACGGTGGCCCAGCATCGGGTTTGCTTCAGACAGGGCAGAGCGGCGTGCACGCAGGGTTTCAACATTCTGCCCCAGCGCCTTGGCCACTTCTTCCAACTCTGCTTCACCATGCGGGAGAAACTCGTGCAGCGGCGGATCAAGCAGACGAATGGTGACAGGCAACCCGGCCATCAGGCGGAACAGTTCTGTAAAGTCACTCCGCTGGAAGGGTAGAAGCGCGTTAATGGCTTTGGCGCGTGTGGTTTTTTCATCCGCCATAATCATCTGGCGCACGTGGCCAATACGATCAGGGCCAAAGAACATGTGCTCTGTCCGGCACAGGCCAATGCCTTCTGCGCCAAAGCGGCGCGCAGTTGCTGCATCTTCGGGTGTTTCAGCATTGGCGCGCACACCCAGGCGACGGATGGAATCCGCCCACCCCATAAGGGTTGCAAAGTCACCAGAGAGAGTAGGAGGAATGGTGGGAACACGGCCTTTGTAAACAGCGCCTGTACCGCCATCCAGCGTCAGCCAGTCACCCGCCTTAAGCGCGTGGCCGTCTACCGTCATGGTCTGGGCTTTGTAATCCACGGCAATGCTGCCAGCACCGGCCACACATACGCGGCCCATGCCACGCGCAACCACGGCAGCGTGAGATGTCATGCCACCACGTGTTGTCAGCACCCCACGTGCAGCGTGCATGCCGTGCACGTCTTCTGGAGAGGTTTCAACACGCACCAGAATAACATCTTCACCATTGGCGGCACGGTCTTCCACATCCTCTGCCGAGAACGCGATAACACCCGTTGCCGCACCCGGAGAGGCAGGAAGGCCACGTGTAAGTAGCTGACGTTCTGCCTTGGGGTCCAGCACAGGGTGCAGAAGCTGATCAAGAGATGCAGGAGGCACGCGGTTAACGGCTTCTTCCTGCGTAATCAGGTTTTCCTTAGCCATATCAATGGCAATGCGCAGAGCGGCGGCGGCTGTGCGTTTGCCTGAACGTGTCTGGAGCAGGTACAGCTTGTTGGCCTGCACCGTGAATTCAATATCCTGCATATCGCGATAGTGGCGTTCCAGCAGATCGCGCACTTTCAGCAGTTCCTGATACGCGTTGGGCAGGGCCTTTTCCATCGGCACCTGACCTTCAGTCGCACGGGATGCAGCCATAGGTTGCGGTGTGCGGATGCCGGCCACAACGTCTTCACCTTGCGCGTTGATCAGGTATTCACCGTAGAAAATGTTTTCACCGGTGGAAGGATCACGCGTAAAGCAGACGCCGGTTGCGCAGTCATCACCCATGTTGCCGAACACCATGGACTGCACGTTAACAGCCGTGCCCCAGCTGGCTGGAATATCATGCAGCTTGCGGTAGGTGTTGGCGCGAGGGTTCATCCATGAGCCAAAAACGGCTCCAATGGCGCCCCATAGCTGTTCCTTCGGGCTTTCGGGAAAGGCGGTGCCGGTTTCCTGCAGAACAATCTGCTTGTAACCTTTAACGACTTCCTGCCATTCCTCAGCGCTCAGAGACGTATCGTCTTCCTTGCCGATGGCACGCTTGATCTGCTCAAGCAGATCTTCAAAGCGGTGGTGGGCAACGCCCAGCACAACAGAGCCGTACATCTGAATGAAGCGGCGGTAGCTATCCCATGCAAACCGGGCATCACCGGATGATTTTACAAGCCCTTCAACGGTGCTGTCATTCAGCCCCAGGTTGAGAACTGTATCCATCATGCCGGGCATGGAAACACGTGCGCCAGAACGGACAGAAACAAGCAGGGGAGCGTTGGCATCACCAAAGCGCAAGCCCATGGCTTTTTCAACTAGACCCATGGCTTCTTCAAGCTGGGATTCCAGGTCAGCCGGGTATTTCCGTCCGTTTTCGTAGAACGCCGTGCAGACTTCAGTGGTAATGGTAAACCCCGGAGGAACAGGAAGGCCAATATTGGCCATTTCTGCCAGATTGGCTCCTTTGCCGCCGAGGAGATTGCGCATCCCGGCGTTGCCTTCGCTCTGGCCTGCGCCGAAACTGTAGATCCACTTGGTCATGTGCCGTTCACTTCATTCCTGCACGCAGTAAAGCCAAAGCCCCGACCGAGGGGAGGAAAAGAGAGATAACGGGGCGATAGGCTGGCCTGCGTACTATTTTTATTCTTGGTTTTGGACGACTTGATAATCCATCCCTTCGTTGGAAGATAGCATGGCGCAGTTTTGCTGGGGGAGCAATCTCTCTTTTGTATCAGAATACAAAAAAACGTGTACGCCGTCCTGTTACTCCTGCCCCAGACAAAAAGCATTCCATTCCGCTTCATCCATAGTCTGAAGGCCAAGTTCGGCTGCCTTTTTGGCTTTTGAGCCAGCTTTTTCACCCAGTACTACCAGATCTGTCTTTTTAGAGACGGAATCCGAAACCTTGGCCCCCATACGCTCTGCAGTTGCTTTGGCTTCCGGGCGCGTCATGGTGTGCAGGGTGCCGGTAAACACAATTGTTTTACCTGCCAAGGCTCCTTCAGATGCAGCGGTTTCTTCCGTTATGGTCAGATTGGCGCGTAAATCTGCCAATGTTTGCAGGTTATGCTCTTCTGCTACAAAAGCTACCAGATCTTCAGCCGTTGTCGTGCCAATACCGGTAATGGAGCCCAGTTCCAGTCGCGCATCAGAACCAATAATGGCGGCTGCCTGCATCTGGTTAAACCAGTTTTCATACGTACCGTAATGGCGTGCCAGCAGGCGGGCATTGCTGGCCCCAATCCGGCGGATACCCAGTGCGTAAATAAAGCGAGAAAGGGAAATGGTGCGGCGGCTTTCTATGGCTTGCAGCAGTTTGTGAACAGATTGTTCACCCCAGCCATCGCGCTTTTCTATTTCTGCGGCATGGGTGTGCAGGCGGAAAATATCACCCGGCGTTAAAATCAGGCCGATATCATGGAATTCGCGGATACTGCGCTCTCCCAGCCCTTCGATGTCAAAGGCCTGGCGAGAAACAAAGTGAATAAGCCGTTCCACAACCTGTGCCGGGCAGGTAAGGCCGCCGGTGCAACGGCGCACAGCTTCGCCTTCAGGCCGCACGGCCACAGCACCACAAACAGGGCAATGATCCGGGAAGTGATAAGGAGCTTGCCGAGGTTTTCCATCCGTAGTGGGGGCAACGCCGAGCACTTGCGGGATAACATCCCCCGCCCGTTGGATGAAAACCATATCTCCGGGGCGTATATCCTTGCGGGCAATTTCATCTTCATTATGTAAGGTGGCACGCATAACCAGCACGCCCCCAACATTTACAGGCTCCAGATGCGCAACCGGCGTAAGAGCGCCTGTGCGGCCAACCTGAATTTCTATCTCCTTCAGGCGTGTGACAGCCTGTTCTGCGGGAAATTTCCATGCAATGGCCCAGCGTGGCGCACGGCCCGCAAAACCCAAGCGTTCCTGCAAGGCCAGATCATCAATTTTGTAAACAACACCATCAATATCGTAGGCAAGTTCCGCTCGGTTTTGACTAACTTCAGCAAAAAAAGCTTCGGCATCTTCCACGCCTTTAATCAGGCGGGAAAGAGGATTGACCGGAAAACCCCATGCTTTGAGTTGTTCCAGGTATGCCCAATGGCTGCGGCTGATTTTTTCGGAGCAAAAACCAAGGGCATAGGCAAAAAGAGAAAGCGGGCGCTGTGCTGTAATTTTGGGGTCGAGCTGCCGAAGTGACCCCGCTGCCGCATTACGCGGGTTGGCGAACAGGCGTTTATTTGCAGCCTCCTGCGTGGCGTTGAGTTCCAGAAAGTGTTTTTTGGAAAGGAAAACCTCCCCGCGAATTTCGATCAGATCTGGATAGGTGCCCGCAAGACGCAGCGGCAGATCCTTCAATGTGCGCAAATTGGCGGTAACATCTTCGCCTTCCGTGCCATCTCCACGGGTGGTGCCACGCACAAAACGACCTTTTTCATACGTCAGGCTGATGGAAAGACCATCAATTTTGGGTTCACCCACAAAAACCAGTTGCGCGGTCGCTTCCTGATCCAGCCCCAAAAAGCGTGTGGCGCGGCTGATAAAGCCTTCAAAATCTTCCCGGCCAAATACGTTATCCAATGAGAGCATGGGCACAAGATGAATGTGCTTGCCAAAGGCCGTATCTGGTGCAGCGCCTACAGCGTGGGCCGCGCTGTTTTCTGGTTCAGCTTCAGGATACTGGGTGACAATGGCATTATAGCGCCTGCGTAGAGCATCATATTCTGCATCGCTGATTTCTGGCGCATCGTTTCTATAGTAGGCGGTGTTGTGATGGGCTATTTCGGCGGCAAGGCGTTCCAGTTCTTCCCGTGCCTGTTGGTGGGTCATAGCAGCGGGAAGGTGGAGTGTTTCAGGCATTCTCATCATGTCCAAGCAGGCTGGCAGCAGCAGCGCGGGCGGCATCGGTGACTGTATCACCGGCCAGCATACGCGCAATTTCCTCATTACGCTCTGTATCTGTAAGCGCGGTGGCGTGCGTTACTGTTTGGCCGTTACGGGTAAGTTTGCCAATACGCAAATGTGCATCTGCGCTAGCAGCCACCTGAGGGCTGTGTGTAACAGCCAGAACCTGCACATTTTGTGCAAGCCGGTGCAGGCGTTCACCAATGGCTGCGGCTGTGGCGCCGCCAACACCTGCATCAATTTCATCAAAAATCAGCGTGCCAATTCCAGACTGGCCAGCCAGAACCAGTTTGAGCGCCAGCATAAGGCGGGAGAGTTCACCCCCAGAGGCAACTTTTGCCAATGGCCCGGCGGGTTGGCCCGGGTTGGCAGCAATAAGGAAAATAACCTGCTCCATCCCCTGTCTGCTCCACTGGTCTGCGGAGAGGGGCTTGATATCTACCAAAAAGCGGGCTTTTTCCAGCTTGATTGGTTTGAGTTCCGCTGTAACAGCCTGCTCCATTTTACGGGCGGCTTTGGTGCGGGCTTCTTGCAGGGCCTCGGCTTTTTGAATGTAGGTTAGACGCGCATCTTCCGTGGCAATTTTAAGAGATTCCAGCGCGGCCGTGCCGTTTTCCAGTGCCGTCAGGCGGCTAGATAGGCGTGCGAGCAGATCCGCTAGATCATCTACGGGAACAGAATGTTTGCGTGCAACGGTGCGCAGAGCAAACAGGCGTTCTTCCGTATCTTCCAGTAAGCGCGGATTGGCTTCTGTGTCTGCAGCCAGGCGAGAGAGCAGGCTTTCAGCCTCTGCAAGGGCGTTTTCCGCATTTTCCAAGGCAGCCAAGGCCTCTGTTGTGCGGGCCTCAAGTGGCTCGGTTTCCGCAGATTGCGGGGCCACGGAGGCAGCATGTGCCGGAACGAGGCGTAATAGAGCACGGCTTGCCCCACGCAAGGCAGCGGCAGGGCCGGGGGAGCGTCTGTCTTTGGGGGTGAGTTCGGAAAGGGCTGCAGCAACGGCTTCACCACGTCGTTCGGCTTGCTGAAGTGCGTGGCGTTGTTGAGCCAGTTCTTCTTCCTCCCCGGGTTGTGGAGCAAGTGCGGTGAGTTCATCAACCGTATGGCGCAGCCATTCTTCTTCCCGCGCGGCTTCCTCGAGTGCACGATGCGCATTGGCCAGCTCTGTGCGCAAAGTTTGCCAACGGTCAAAACTATTGGCAACGCCATTAAGAAGGGAGGGTTTGACACCATAAGCATCCAGCAAGCCGCGATGTGTGCTGGAATCTGCCAGCCCCATTTGTTCGTGCTGGCCTTGAATTTCAATAAGTGTTGCTGCCACGCGCCGCAAAAGCGTGATGCCCACGGGCTGATCATTGATCCACGCGCGTGAGCGTCCTTCCTTGGAGATCACACGGCGGAGAACCAAGGGTTCCTGCGCTTCTGCTGGAATATCCTGTTCTTGCAGAATGCCGAATGCTTCATGCGCGGTGGATACATCAAAGCTGGCAGTAACGCGTGCTTCTGCTGCGCCAGCACGCACCAGTCCGGCACTGGCACGTTCCCCCATGGCAAGGCCCAGACTATCTAATAAAATGGATTTGCCCGCCCCGGTTTCCCCTGTAAGTGCAGTAAAACCTGCATGGAGTGAGAGATCGAGCGTTTCAATCAGAACAACGTCCCTGATGGAAAGGCTTGTTAGCATAACGGCATCCGGTTTTCCGGGCTTGTGCCCAAATGACAGGAAAGACGGCAAAACACAAAAGCCAGAAGCTTTCTGCTTGCCCCGCCCTCAGTGGGGCGGCGCATACACATTACCTCTTTCAGGCACAGGCTGCCAGAAAAATGTTCTCTATGTGTTCTTTTATTTTGCGGGAGGGGGTGCAGAATCGGCAGGGGCTGTAGGTTCTGCTTTTACAGGTGTTACAGGGGCAGCCTTAATTGGCATGGCCTGTGGCTGCGTATTTTCATTCCGCGTATCGGTTGCTATGGCATCTGGCGCCATGGCCGTGCCTTTTCTGGCGCCAGGTGTGCCGGGTTCAGCATCTTGTGGCATATCAGATGCGGTAACAACCTTGCCTGGGATAGGGAATTTATCGTTCAGCAGATGATAACGGCGCAGATCATCATAGGCATAGCGATACCATTTGCTGCCAGAATAGTTGTAGCCCAACACAATGGCAGATTTACGGGCCTGATCTGTTAGTCCCAGATCCAGGTACACTTCCACCATGCGTTCCAAAGCTTCAGGCACATGGTTGGTGGTCTGAAAATCCTGCACAACGCGTTGGTAGCGGTTAATAGCGCCTTCGTAATTCTTTTCACGCTGATAATAGCGGCCAACCAGCATTTCCTTACCGGCCAGATGGTCTCGGCAAAGGTCGATTTTCAACTGCGCATCACGGGCATATTTGGATTGAGGGAAGCGCGTGATCACTTCTTCCAGCGCATCCATGGATTCTGCTGTGCCTTGCTGATCACGCTGTACATCCGCAATCTGCTCATAAAAGCACAGCGCGCGCAGATAATACGCATAAGCCGAATCTGAACTGGTAGGATGCAGGCTGATAAAGCGGTTAAGCTGCTGCACGGCTTCAGGATATTTCCCTTTCAGGTAATACGCATAGCCTTCCATAAGCTGGGCATTGGCGATGTAACCGGAATAGGGATAATTCTGCTGAAGCGTTTCAAACTCTGAGGCTGCGAGCGTGTAACGTTTGGTGCGCAGGGCATCAATGCCGTTATTATAAAGTGTTTCAGGCGCAGCAATTTTGGGGGCCGGCGGAAGCTTCTTGTTTTCATTAAACAAGCCACAGCCAGACAGGCTTGTCAGCAGGGCAACTGAAAGCACGCGGGGCAGAACGTGGCGAAGCAACTGTGGTTTGATACAAATGTCAGACATACCGGCTCTTCATTTAGAGACGGCATCTTATAGCATGCCCATTGCGCAAGAAAAGCAATGAAACAGCGATTGACTCGTTATTGCGCCAAAAAGGCATCAGGCGGCAGAAACGGCAGGCAGAGAAGGGGCCATATCACGCCATGCGCTTTTATCTGCAAAAAGTGCGCGCAAAACCTGATTATTCAACGCATGACCGGACATATGGCCCCGGAATTCACCGAGCAATACACCACCAGCCAGATAAAGATCCCCCACAGCATCCATAACTTTATGACGAATGAATTCATCCGGTTTACGTAGGCCGGTAGGATTTAGAATATGGCCATCATCCACCACAATGGCATTATCAAGAGATCCACCCCGTGCCAGTCCAGCACGGTGGAGCGCTTCAATTTCCGCTTTAAGGGTAAAAGTGCGGCTATTTGCCAGTTCATGGCGGAAAGACCACGGTGTAAGTTCTGCGCTGTAACTCTGTTGCCCGATGGCTTTTGCCGGGAAATCAATGCTCAAAGATAAATGAAGGTGACTGCCAGAGGTAGGGTGAAGTTCGACCCACGAATCATTGTGGCAAACCCGAATGGGTTTCGAGACTTCAATAAAGCGCCGATGTGCGTCTTGCGCTTGCCGGCCTGCACAATCCAGCAGAAAAACAAAATCTGCGGCAGAACCATCAAAAACCGGGGTTTCGGGGCCATCAATCAAAACAAGCACGTTATCTACACCACAGCCGTTTAATGCGGCCATAAGGTGTTCAACAGTCGCTACCCTATTTTCCGGGCGTTGTGCCTCACCTAAAACAGTGCTCAGGCGTGTTTCCACAACATAGTCATACTGCGCGGGAATAGGGGCTGCATTGGGCAGATCTGTACGCTGAAAGACAATACCATGCCCGGCAGGCGCAGGATGCAAACTCATGCGGATGGATTGGCCCGTATGCAGCCCTATGCCTGTGCAGGAAATGGCATGGCGTAACGTATGCTGCAAAGCAGACGGGGTTTTTCTAACAGAACGCATAAAAGATGCAGGGCTCTCCACAATATCAGAATACAGGAGAGGCTCCCTTAGCAGACCGTCCATTATCTGGGCATCCTATGCTTGCGTAGATAGAAGGTTATAATAACGCTAATGCCTGTTTCTGGTTGAGGCCAGTCAACGATTATTGCCATCTATTACATAAAAAATGCGTCGCCTTATAAAGGGCGACGCATCTGTAGATTTAAAGTGTAAAAAATTAACGGCGCAGGAAAGTAGGAATTTCCAGCCCGGAATCACCTTCCCCGGAACGCAGGCCTGAACCCTGATCAGCCTGACTGATTGTGGGGCGTGCTTGTGCATTGGGTTCCTGCCGAGAGGTATCGGCGTTGCGGCGGAATGCACCAGTTACACGGCCAAAAAGGCTACGATGGGCAGGAGCTTCCTGCGGTTGGGGAGCAGCTGCAGGCTGGCGCGGTGTTTCTGTAAACAGCCCTGCACGCGGAGAAACTGCCGGGCGCAATTGCTGGGGCTGCTGGCTGGGGGTGGCGGCTGGTGCGGCCTGAACAGGCACAGTGTGCGCAGGTGGGGCAGATACGTTGTTGGCACCAGCTGGCTGAAAGACCTGTGCATGCTGTGGCGCGGCAGGTGCAGGGGTAACCTGTGGCGTTACGGGTGGAACAGGCACAGCCGTAGAAACGGTGCCACCACCAACAGCAGCTTGTGGCTGTTCTGCCTGAGCTTCACCTTCCACAGCGACCAAGTGCGGGCGTTCTGCAGAATCGGAAGGCATATCAATGCCCGTGGCAACCACGGACACCCGGATACGGCCACTCATTTTTTCATCAATCACGGTGCCGAAAATCATGTTGGCATCTTCGGGCACTTCACGGCAGACACGATTAAATGCTTCTTCTGCTTCAAAGAAGGTCATGTCCTCACCACCGGTTACATTTACCAGCAGGCCCTTGGCGGTAGACATGCAGGTATCTTCCAGAAGTGGGTTGGAAATGGCCGCTTCGGCAGCTTCTACGGCGCGGTTTTCACCTTCACCTTCACCCGTACCCATCATGGCTTTGCCCATTTCAGCCATAACACTGCGAATATCGGCAAAATCCAGATTAACGTAACCACGGTCCATCATCAGATCGGTTACGCCGCGCACACCCATGTTGAGCACCTGATCAGCCAGTTGATAGGCTTCACGCAGGGTGGTGCGTTCATTGGCAATACGGAAAAGGTTCTGGTTGGGGATAACAATCAGCGTATCCACATATTGCTGAAGTTCCTTGATACCTTCATCCGCGACACGCCCACGGCGCTTGCCTTCGTAAGCAAAAGGCTTGCTGACAACGCCAATGGTGAGAATGTTTCGCTCACGTGCCATGCGGGCAATAACGGGGGCAGCCCCCGTGCCCGTGCCACCCCCCATGCCGGTGGTGATAAAAACCATGTGAGCGCCATCCAGATACCGTGCAATTTCGTCTGCAGCTTCTTCTGCCGCAGCACGGCCGACTTCCGGTTTTGCACCAGCACCCAAACCATGGGTCAGGTGCGGGCCAAGCTGGATTCGGCTATCTGCCAAGCTTTTTTCCAAGCTTTGGGCATCTGTATTGGCAACAACAAAATCCACACCCTGCAAATTGGATGCAATCATGTTGTCAACTGCGTTCGTGCCCCCACCGCCAACACCAATGACTGTGATTTTTGGGGAAAAATCAGCATGTGTTTGGGGTGGAACGGTCAGGTTGAGTGTCATGAGTGTCTCCCGAACGGCTGCAGCTTACCGGTATGTGCTAGAGAAATTAGATTGCGTTCAGATTACCAAGAATTTGCAAACTAAATCAAACCCTCTCTCGAATAAAAGCGATGAGTTTTTGCAAAAATCCAGTAGGTGCTGCTTCGCGAAACTCTACGTCTCCAAAAGGACGTTCTGCGCTGGCAGCCCAGCAGAGCAATCCGGCAGCGGTGGCAAAGCCTGCGGCTGCGGCCGTATTTTCAGGCAGGCCAATAATATGCTTAGGCCGACCAAGACGCACAGAGCGTGTGAAACTGGCACCTGATGGACGCCCGGAACTGACAGGCATACCAAGTATGCGCTCTGCCATAGGGCGAATGCCATCCAGTAAGGAGGCGCCACCCGTTAGCACAATGCGCCCGCTGGCCGCGGTGCCCAGCCCGGCGCCATCCAGTTTTTCACGCACCAGTTCGAGCGTTTCTTCTACCCGTGGGCGAATAATATGGCCGAGCTGTGCGCGTGAGACCTGCTCAAAATGCGGTACATCATTCCCCAGCAGCTCGACTGTCAGAACTTCGTCTTCCACATCGGAGGCCAGATCAGCACTGCCGTAAAAAGTTTTCAGGCGTTCGGCATTTTCCAATGAGGTGCTGAGCCCGCGGGCAATATCACGCGTAACATGCAAACCGCCCACGCCAATCTGGGCCGTATGTAAAATCTGCCCTTCACCAAACACAGCTAAAGATGTGGTGCCCCCACCCATATCAACAACGGTGGTGCCGAGGTCTCGCTCATCTGCATCCAGCACGGAAAGGCCAGAGGCCAGGGGGGAGGAAACCAAGGCTTCCATTTTTAGTTCCGCGCGGCTGAGAACAGTTTCCAGATTCATCAGCGCAGTGGTAGCGGCATCTATAATATGCAGGCGTGCCTTGAGTGTTTCACACAGATGGCCCCGTGGGTCTGAAACACCCTCCGTGTCATCTACGGTAAAATCTATGGGCAGGGTATGAATAACCTCGCGCCCCTGTACGGTGGCCTGAATACGCCCTTCCGTCACCACACGCCGAATGTCCGCTTCTGTAACAACACGGCCCCCAATAGGCCAGCGCACGTTAAACAGACGGCTGGCCGGATGCCCGCAGGAAAGGTTGACCACAATCTTATCAATAGGCCGTTCTGCCATGGTTTCAGCTTGGCCAACCGTGGCCCGAATGGCGGCTTCGGCTTCCTGTAATTCTGTAATGGCACCATTACGCACGCCGGCAGAACGCCGCCATCCGTAACCCACCACACGCAGGTTTCCGTTGGGCTCACCCTTGCCAATCAGGCAGGTAATTTTGGTGGAGCCAATATCCAAAACCGCCGTATAGCCGTTGCGCCATGTGTGCGGACGCTTGTTTTTTTCACTTGGAGGTAGAGGAAGGGAACTTTCTCCACCACTCATGAGCAAGGAAGATCCGGGGGCTGCCGTTGTCCGTTTTTTATGCAGACGCTCAGAAAGGCTAAAACCAGAGGAAGCGGGTGAACGCGTGGGGTCACTCATCTGAATTTTCCTCCGGGTTATCTTTTTTGGTTTCTTTAGGCGCGGGATGCGTAGGATGCGAGACTGGTTTGGGAGTATCTGCCTTGCGTGGTGGAGAGGCAGAACTGTCTGGCGTATTATTTCCTGTATCTGATGACGGTGGTGATGTTGGTGGTTTTTCCTTAATGGTCAACCGGTCTGGCAGGCGCATATCTATCAGCAGTACAGGCCGGTCCAGCAACTGTGTTGAGGCATTGATTTTTGCCAGCCTGTGAATGGCCGGTGTTTCTTCGCCTTCTGGCAACAGTACAGTTGTGCCATCCCGGAGCGTAAGATTCCATCGCCTGTCACTGACCCGTACGGCGGCTGTGACGTGGGACTTAACATCTGGCTCCTGCGCCAGAATATCAATCAGACTGGCTGCGGCGGTATTTGCCCCATCTCCAACCACCAAAGGTAATTTTGTAAAGGCTTCTGCATCCTTGCCGGTCATGCCTTGGTCGGGCACGCGGTTGCCTTGCCTGTCTATCAGTTCAAAATGCCCTTGGTGCTGCCATACTGCATAGGGTAGGCGCTCTGTAATATGCACGTCAATTTCACCAGAGAGATGGCGTTCTATGGTAACGTGATCCACAAAGGGCAGAGTATCCAGTTTTTCGCGTGCATCGGATACGCTAAAGTCCAGCACCGGGTCTCCCACCTCAACTCCCAGCGCATCCCGAATGCTTTGCTCACTTGTGAGTTGTGCACCATCAATATGAATGCTTGTAACGCGCAAGGCAGAGGTGCCCAGCAGCTTATCCCGCAATGGAGCGATTTGTTCCTGCACAGCCGGAATTTTCAGGCTGATATATCCAATACTGCCGAGTATGGCCAGAAACAGCAGCCCGGCAATAGGCCGCAGCAGACGTTTCTGACGCCTGAGAAAAAGCCCGATGCGTGAAGGTCTGTCAGCAGGAGGTAGAGGGGACCTCATTGTCGGCAGGCAGCCTGTTCAACCAACCACGCACAAAGTTCGGGGTAGGTAATGCCACAATAGGCCGCCTGTTCCGGCAATAGGGACGTTGCCGTCATGCCAGGTTGGGTGTTCACCTCCAGCAGAACAAGATGCGGCTGATCCTGGTTTGTATCATCCAGCCGGAAATCAGAGCGTGAAGCGCCAGAACACCCCAGGGCCTGATGTGCCTTTACGGCTACCTCAAGCGCCAGTTTGGCGCTGGCGGCATCAATTTGCGCAGGCAGAACATGGGCGGAGCCACCGACCTGATATTTTGAATCATAGTCGTAAAAATCATGCCCTGCGCCGGTGGGGGTAATATCCGTAATGGTAAGGGCACGATCTCCCATAACACCTACGGTAATTTCCCGGCCGGGAATAAAAGCTTCTACAAGCGCATGTGGGCCGAAAGTCCAGTTTTTAACAATATTGGCGCGAGTGTTGGAACCTGCACGTACGATGGATACCCCAACGGAGGAACCTTCGTTCAGCGGTTTCACCACATAAGGCATGGGCAGCGGATCTGCATCGGCAAGGCTGGCAATTTCCACCACCATGCCCTCGGCTACGGGCAGCCCGGCTGTCTGGAAAATGGCGCGGGCTGCGGCTTTGTCCATCGCGTTGGCAGAGGCACGAATACCTGAATGTGTGTAAGGAATGCCCATCCAGTCCAGAATGCCCTGAATACAGCCATCCTCGCCAAATCTGCCATGTAGGGCGTTGAACACGACATCCGGTTTTTGTGCGTTCAGTACTTCAACCAGAGCAGACAGATC
Organism: Acetobacter pomorum; assembly: GCF_002738225.1. Taxonomy (GTDB): domain Bacteria; phylum Pseudomonadota; class Alphaproteobacteria; order Acetobacterales; family Acetobacteraceae; genus Acetobacter; species Acetobacter pomorum. The sequence continues at coordinate 84,081 of NZ_PEBQ01000014.1, forward strand.
TGCCTGGGCATCCAGCGTGCACACATCATACCCTTTGCTCCGCAAAGCCTCAGCCACACCCTCACCGGATGAAAGACTGACCACACGCTCGGAAGACATTCCCCCCATCAGCACGGTCACACGTTTTGGCGTACTCATTGGGCAGATGCCTCCGTTTTCCCTAATCGCTTGATTTCCCAATGTAGGGAAACACCGGAATTCTGGGCAACACGTGTGCGCACGTCTTCTCCCAATCCTTCCAGATCAGCCGCTGTGGCATTGCCCAAATTGATAAGGAAATTGCAGTGTTTTTCGCTTACCTGAGCATCTCCGCGGCGTAGTCCGCGGCATCCGGCAGCATCAATCAGTTCCCACGCTTTGCGAGAAGATGTTTCTGCATCCGGGTTACGGAAGGTGGAACCCCCCGTACGTGCACGCACGGGCTGAGAAAGTTCACGCGCTGCCCGCACTTCTGCAATACGCTTGGCCACATCCTGCGGGGTTGCAGGTGTGCCACGCAAACGGGCCCGAATAACAAATGCACCTTCTGGCAAGCCAGAACGACGGTAACCAAACCGCAAGGCGGCGTTATCCAGCCGAATCAGACTGCCATCGCGCGTAATAATTTCTGCCCAATCCAAAACATTGGCGATGTCTGACCCATAAGCGCCAGCGTTCATACGCACGGCCCCTCCAATGGAGCCGGGAATACCCGCCAGAAATTCCAGCCCAGCAAGCCCGGCCTGTGCTGCATGTTCGGCCACTGTGGCATCTAGGCAGGCGCAGCCAGCTATAATACCATCGGCTTCCACCGTAATGTCCGCAAAGCCACGGGCCATACGGACAACAACGCCTTCTAGGCCGCCATCGCGGATAATCACGTTAGAGCAGGCCCCTAAAGCCGTTATGGGCAGTTCGGGGGAGAGGCGTTGCAAAATATTTGCCAGATCTTCGGCATCAGCAGGTTGGAACAGCCATTCCGCTGCTCCGCCAACCCGGAACCATGTGCGTGGGCCAAGCGGGGCCTGCGGTGTCAGCCTTCCGCGCATATTGGCAAAAGCGTGCTTGACCATATCCTGCATGGAGGCCGGATTGTTCATGCCGCGTTGCCACCCTTATCTTCAGCCTGTAGGGCGGCAAGCTGTGCAGGCAGAGCTTGTGCCCAGTTGGTGATGGTGCCTGCACCAAGGCACACAACGTAATCACCCGGTTTGGCAATGGCGTTGATCATTTCTGCCAGATGGTCCGGGCTGGAAAGTGGCACCACAGAGCGGTGGCCACGTTCACGTAGCCCTTCAATCAGCTTGTCACGGCTGGCATCGGGCAATGGGTCTTCACCCGCAGCGTATACATCAGACACAATCACAGTATCCGCATCATTCATGCAGGCGCAGAAATCTGAGAACAGAATTTTCAGGCGTGAATAGCGATGCGGCTGCATAACGGCAATAACGTGGTTAGCCCCGGCTTGTCGGGCCGCTTTGAGCACAGCGGCAATTTCAACAGGATGATGGCCGTAATCATCAATCACCGTAATGCCACCAGCTTCCCCCGTGCGGGTAAAGCGGCGTTTGACACCACGGAAGCTGGCCAAACCCGAACGGATAACATCATCGCTGATGTCCATTTCCGTTGCCACAGCAATAGCGGCCAGAGCGTTCTGCACGTTATGAGAACCCAGCATGGGCAGGCGGAAAGGCCCAGCTTTGCGGGTGCGGCGACTTACGCGGTCTGTCAGCGTGACTTCAAACGTAGCGCCCAGTTTATCGGTAATCAGTTTTTCTGCGCGCACGTCAGCCTGCGGTGAGAACCCGTAGGTGACAATCCGGTGGTCAGACAGGCGTGGGATCATCTGCTGCACGGCTGGGTGATCAATACACAGCACGGCAAACCCGTAAAATGGTACGTTGGAAACAAACTGGTCATAAGCAGCTTCCATAGCTTCGGGGGAGCCCCAGTGGTCCAGATGTTCCGGGTCCATGTTGGTGACAACGGAAATGACGGAGGGCAGGCGCAGAAAGGAGCCATCGCTCTCATCTGCTTCCACCACCATCCAATCCCCTTTACCCATGCGGGTATTGGTGCCGTAGGCTTCAATAATACCGCCGTTAATCACGGTTGGGTCCAGTTTGGCGGCTTCCAGCACCGCAGCTACAAGGCTGGTGGTGGTGGTTTTGCCGTGCGTGCCGCCTACAGCAACAGACCAGCGCAGACGCATCAGTTCGGCCAGCATTTCTGCACGGCGCACAACCGGAATCAGTTTGGCGCGTGCGGCCACAACTTCCGGGTTATCACGTTTAACAGCGGTGGAAATGACCACCACCTGCGCATCACCCAGATTTTCTGCCTTGTGGCCAATAGTTACGGGAATACCAGCAGCCCGCAGGCGTTTTACATTGGCGTTTTCTGCGATATCCGACCCCTGTACGGAGTAACCCAACAGGCACAGCACCTCCGCAATGCCGGACATGCCAATGCCGCCAATGCCGACAAAATGGATGGTTCCGATGGAAAGGGGGAGGGCTCTCATGCGCGTGTCTCCGTCTCGTTGGAGGTCGTCGGATGGGCGGGTGCAGGGGAAGGAGTGAAGCATTCTTCTACTATATCGGCCAGGCGGAGGGCAGCATCCGGGCGGGCAAGCGTGGCAGCGGCTTGGGCTGCCTGTGCCAGTTCATCCGGCGCGGTGAAAAGATCATTCAGGCGGCTTGCAAGGGCCGCAGAGGTAAAGTCCGGCTGGCGGATCATCCAACCAGCTCCAGCATTGGTAATGGCGCGGGCGTTTTCTGTCTGCTCATCGCTGGCGGCAATGGGCAGGGGCACCAGAATGGACGGGCGGCCCGCTGTTGTAATTTCTGCCACAGAAGATCCGCCAGCACGCCCGATAACCAGATGAGCTGAAGCCAGAAGTTCGGGCACATCCTGCAAAAAGGATTCAACGCGCGCCTGCACACCCATTTCGGCATAGGCGGTTCGCACGGCATCCAGATCATCCTGCCGCGCCTGTTGCGTAATACGCATACGCTGGCGCAGCCCCTCCGGTAATTTGGCTATGGCAGCCGGTACAACTTCAGAGAAAATGCGTGCACCCAGAGACCCACCCCATACCAGTAGATTGATATGGTCTGTTGGCGCCACCCATCCTTCACCCGCAAGGGCTGCAATGGCGGGGCGTACGGGCATGCCTGTAAACACGGTGCGCGCGCCAATGGGCAGTTTGGCAACAGAGGGGAAAGACGTGGCAATAACATCCGCAAAGCGGGAAAGCACTGCATTGGCCTTACCCAAAACCGCGTTGCCTTCATGAATAATCAGGGCTGGGTGTTTACGCCCGATCAGCCGCGCACCCAGCAAGGGCGGTACAGAAGGATACCCCCCAAAACCCACCACAACATCTGGCTTGATCTGCTGGAGAATAGAACGTGCTCTCCATGCACTTGCCAGCAGGGTAAGCCCTGCGCGAATGGCACGGATTGGCCCGCGCCCAGCCACACCAGCACCGCTGAGAACATATTGCGGGCCACGGGAAAATACACCGCTTTCACGCTTGCCTGCGCGCCCGTCTGTCATGAGCACAAGGTGATGGCCGCGTTCTGCCAACGTGTCTGCCAAGGCTTCGGCCGGAAAGAAGTGCCCGCCAGTGCCGCCTGCGGCAATGACGATAGTACGTGAATTCATGCTGACCGCCATTGTCTGAGTGTGGTTACAAAACCATTGCCAGCAGAGACACGCCCCTGCTGCTGCCGTGTAAGGGCAAGTACCATGCCAATAGCTAATGCGACTGACATGGCTGAAGACCCACCATAGGAAATGAAGGGCAGTGTCATGCCCTTGGTAGGAATAAGATGCAAGGAGGAAGCCATATTCACAAATGCCTGCAAGCCGAAGCCTGTGACCAGCCCAGATGTGGCAATGACCACAAACGGATCATCCTCACGGATCAGCCGGAGCAGGGTGCGTACTACAATCACGCCAAATACGCAGATGATAAGCATACACACCACCAGCCCATATTCTTCTCCCGCCACAGCAAACACAAAGTCTGCATGCGCATCAGGCAACAGGTCTTTCACGCGGCCTTCACCGGGGCCGCGCCCCAATAGGCCGCCATTGCCAAAGGCACGCAGGGCGGTGTCAATCTGGTAATGATCTCCCACGCCGGGATGCATAAAGCGTTCAACGCGCGAGCGCACATGCGGGAAGATAAAAAACGCAGCAATACCGGCGGCAATCATGCAGCCAAAGCCAAATGCAACTAGGATGAGGTTGAGCCCATCTACAAAAAGCTGCACCAGAAACACGGCGGTAATAACCGTAAGCATGCCAATATCTGGCTGAGATTTCAGCAAAAGCACAATCAGCCCATACAGGGCAAAGGCAATGAGCATACCCGGGAAGTAACGGGAAACACGGCGCTGCGTGAGCAACCAGCCCGTAACAACGGCAAAGCAGGGCTTCAAAAACTCAGATGGCTGGAGAGACATCATGGGCAGGGCAATCCAGCGCCGTGCCCCTTTAATTTCTATACCATGCACAAGGGTAAGCGCGGTTGCCCCCAGCATCAGCACCCCGCCTATCATGGAAAGGCGCAGCACTGCCTTGCGGGAAAGCATGGAAATGCCAACCACAATGACACCCGCAATGCCCAGAAACAGCACCTGCTTGAAAATGAACATATTGCGTGATGCGCCAATACGTACAGCCACGGCAGGGCTGGCAGCCAGCATGAGGATGTAGCCGAAACCAATAAGGATAAAGGTGCAGATCAGGGTTGTCCGGTCTACATTCCGCCACCAGCGGCCAAATGGGGAATCATCGGTGCGGGAAGAACCGGCCATCAGTCTCTCACTGCTCTGTCATGCCCGCATGCCGGGCGCAAACCTCATCCGCCAGTTCCTGAAAGCGCAGGCCACGAGCCTCAAAGCCAGAAAACTGATCAAAGCTGGCGCAGGCGGGTGAAAGCAGCACAACAGGCGTATGCGTACGGTGTGCTTCCGTATAAGCCGCAGGCACGGCGTTTTCCAGTGTTTCTGCCATTGTAAAAGGCACGTTGTGTTCTTTTAGTGTTTGGGCAAGCAGCGGAGCATCCCGCCCAATCAGGAATGTATGAACAATATGCGGGAAATAGGGCGTGAGGGAGGCAATGCCTCCCTCTTTTGCTATACCGCCCGCAATCCAGATCAGTTTTTCATAGCATCCCAATGCGCGTGCAGCTGCATCTGCATTTGTGGCTTTGCTGTCATCCACAAACTCTACCCCGTTACAGGTAGCAACGCGTTTTTGCCGATGTGGCAGGCCGGGAAAGGAGGCTACAGCCTGTGCAATGGCTGCATCTGGCACACCCAGAAAACGCGCGATAGCAATAGCGGCTGCTGCATTTTCTGCATTGTGGGTGCCGGGAAGGCTAGGCCCGGTTTGCGCTATGCGTGTGCTGTGGTGCCATATGGCACCATCTTTGCCGTAGTAAGAACAGGCAGGGTTGGTGCCGGAAATGGTTTCACATTTGGCAGGGCCGTGTTCCAGTTCTGCGGCAATGGTGCGGCACCATGCATCATCCATACCAATCACGGCCAGATCCTTGTTTGTCTGACCGGTGAACACACGCTTTTTGGCTTGGGCGTAGCCATCCATACCTGCATGACGGTCCAGATGATCTGGTGTCAGGTTCAGCAAACATGCGGCATCAAAGCGCAGGGTATCCAGCCGTTCCAGCATGTAGGATGACATTTCCAGCACATATACGCCGTTATCTGGCAGCAAAGGCAGGGCCAAAGCGGCTGGCCCAAGGTTGCCACCAGCAGCTACAGGCAGTTTGGCTTCTGCCAGAATATGGGCCAGCAAAGTGGTGGTGGTGGATTTGCCGTTGGTGCCTGTAATACCAACAAAACGGGCCTTGCTGCCAGATTGACGCACAGCCCGATAAAGCACTTCTGCATCGGAAAGAATGGGAATACCCGCGGCCTTGGCCATAAGGGCAATAGGGTGCGGCTTAGGTAAAACGTGCGGGATACCGGGGGAAAGAATAAGCGCTTCAAACCCATTCAGGCTTTCAAACGGCTTGCACGTAATATGTGCGGCAACATCTGGCGGAAGGGTAGAAAGTGCATCTGCCAGCCCTTTACGTCCGCCCTCACCATCATCCCATACCTGTACGGTGGCTCCTGTGCTTGCCAGCATAAGCACGGCTGGCAGGCCATTTTTACCAAGGCCGAAAACAGCAAAGCGCTGCCCGGAAAACAGGGAGGGTGAAAAGCCGTTCATCTTAGTTTCAGCGTGGCCAGACCACACAGCCCCAGAACAATGGAAACAATCCAGAACCGAATGACAATCTTGGGTTCTGCCCATCCTTTTTTCTCAAAATGGTGGTGGAACGGGGCCATAAGAAACACACGCCGGCCTGTGCGTTTGTACCAGAATACTTGGATGACCACAGAAAGTGTTTCTGCCACAAATAGGCCGCCGACAATGCACAGCACCAGTTCATGTTTAATGGCGACAGCCAATGAACCCAACGCGCCGCCAAGGGAGAGGGAGCCTGTATCCCCCATAAATACCGAGGCTGGAGGGGCATTAAACCACAAAAACCCAAGGCCAGCGCCTACAAGGGCAGCGCAGAATACGGCCAGTTCCCCTGTACCGGGCACAGCGTGAATTTGCAGGTAATCAGCAAAAACGTGGTTGCCAACCAGATAGGAGAGAATGGCAAACACCAAAGAGGCCACAATAACCGGGCCAATGGCCAGCCCATCCAGCCCATCTGTAAAGTTTACCGCGTTGCCAAAGCCGGTAATGACGATCATGGCGAAAACGGGGTAGAGAATACCCAGCGGCAGCAGAAGGTCTTTTACAAACGGAAAAGCCAGATGATTTGCCAGTTCTGGCGGCATGAGATGTTGCAGCCACCATCCACAAATCAGTGAGATACCGAATTCTCCCCCCAATCTGGCACGCTTGGAAAGCCCATCTGTATTGCGGCGGGCCAGTTTGCGGTAATCATCCGCAAACCCAATGGCGCCAAACCCCAGAGTGGTGAGCATAACGGCCCACACAAACCCGTTTTCCAGATCTCCCCAGATCAGCATGGAAACCATCAGGGAAATCAAAATCAGCACACCCCCCATTGTTGGTGTGCCCGTTTTTTCCAGAATATGGCGTTCGGGGCCAACGGCACGAATGGGTTGGCCTTCTCGTTGAATGCGGCGCAACATTCTGATCAGCGGACGGCCAAGAAGAAGGCTGATGCCAAGGGCTGTCATACATGCACACCCCGCGCGAAACGTGATGTAACGTAGCAGATTCAGAATTGTAATATGGCCATCATGCGCAGCATGAGAAATCAGCATATAGAGCATTAGGCACACTCCACCGTAGGAAGTGTGTTAAGTGCTGCAATAATATCCCGCATGCGGCTTCCTAAACTGCCTTTTACCAATATGGCGTCCCCTTTGCGCAATGCCGCGCAGACATGAGGAACAAGTAAGGCGGCGCTTTCTGCCCACGCACCCTGCTTGGAGGGTGGAAGGGCATCAAAAAGGGTTTTCATGTAGGATCCGCAGCAAAAAACAAGATCAGCAGCACTGGCGGCAGGGGCAGCAAGTACCTGATGTTCGGAAATGGAGAATTCACCCAGTTCACGCATATCGCCTAAAACGGCAATGCGGCGTGTGGCAGGGATATGATGCAAAACATCCAAGGCCGCCCGAATGGAAGCGGCTGAGGCATTGTAACTTTCATCCAGCAGCGTAATGGTTCCGCCCGCAATTTGGGTGAGGGCACCACGCCCTTTGCCGGGCCGAAAATCTGCCAACGCAGTTGCCGCTTTTGCAACATCTGCGCCAAGTGCGGCACAGGCAGCTAGTGCCGCAACAGCATTGCGGGCCAGATGCGTACCAGGGGCACGAAGATGGACGTGAAACGTTTGACCTTGAATGGAAACATCAAAGCGTGAGCCATCAGCATTCGTCTGCAAATGTATCAGATATGCCGGGCTTTGAGGATTAGCGCCGCAAGGCCACAAAACTGCATGTGCCTTTTCTGCAGCAGTAGTAAAAAACTGCGTGCCGTGCGCATCATCTGGCACAATGGCAATGCCGCCTTTAGGCAGGGCGGTGATGAGAGATGCTTTTTCTTCCGCAATGGCGTCCAGGCTGCCCATATGGCCCAGATGTGCTGACCCAATGGTGGTAATAACAGCCACATCCGGTTTGACCATTCTGGCAAGTGGGAGAATTTCTCCCGGATGGTTCATGCCAATTTCACTGATACAAAAAGCGGCTTCTCGTGGCAGGCGCGCCAGCGTAAGCGGCACGCCCCAATGGTTATTGTAGGATGCCTCTGCCGCATGCGTTAGGCCAGAAGGTGCCAAGCAGAGCCGCAGCATTTCCTTGGTGGTGGTTTTACCCACGCTACCCGTTACAGCAACCACTTTTCCCTTAAAACGTGCACGTGCAGCGTGTGCCAGTTTTTGCAGGCCAAGCATGGTATCTGGCACTAGCAAAATACGTGCATCTGTCAGCCCTTCGGCAGCGTGGGCCAAAACAGCAGCGGCACCTTTTTCAAGCGCAGCGGCAATATGTGCGTGTCCATCGCTGTTATCACCTTTAAGGGCAATAAACAGGTCTCCGGGCGCAAGTGTGCGCGTATCAATAGAAATGCCGGTAACGGAGATGGGGGTCTTTCCTAAAAATTTCCCACCTGTTGCGGTTTCAAGTTCTTCCCGCGTCCACAAAAGGGTCATGAACAGCCCGCCAGTGTGCGCAACACGGCGGCATCATCAAACGGTAAAATGGTATTGCCTATAATTTGTCCCTGTTCATGACCCTTGCCGGCCACAACCAGTACGTCATCTGTTTTCAGCATGGAAAGAGCTTCTGCTATCGCCTGTTTTCTATCTGCAATTTCCAGCGCCTGCGGGGCGCCAGCTTTTATATCTGCACGAATGGATGCGGGGTTTTCTGTGCGTGGGTTATCATCCGTAATAATGGCAATATCCGCACCCTTTACAGCTTCCTGCCCCATAAGGGGGCGTTTGCCGCTGTCACGATCTCCCCCGGCACCTAAAACAACAATCAATCTGCCGCGCGCATGCGGGCGTAAGGAGGCAAGAAGCCGTGCCAGTGCATCCGGTGTGTGGGCATAATCCACATAGGCACACGCTCCGTTGGGCAAAACAGTTGCGCGTTCCAACCGACCGCGAACGCCTCGAAGTTGCGTAAGCAAGGGCAGAATATGTGCAATTTCCGCATCATCCTGCGCAGCAAGAGCTACAGCCAGCAAGACGTTATCTGCTTGAAAACGCCCTGGAATGGGGAGCAAAACCGTGCTGATGCGTCCATTATGCTGAATTGTCAGTTCCTGCCCGGCAGGCAGGGCATGATGTGTAACAAGGCGGAGTGTTGTGCCTTGTTCTCCCACCAACCGTAGCTGCAGTTTTCGACGTGAGGCAATGGACTGTATGGCTGCCAGAGTTTCTGCGTCCATATCAGCATTTGCGGCCGCAATAGCATGTTCGGGCAAAAGGGTATCAAACAGCTTCAGCTTTGCTGCACGATAGGCATCAAGTGTCAGATGATAATCCAGATGATCCCGGGTTAGATTGGTAAAGCTAGCCGCAGCCAAATGGAGGCCATCTAACCGTCCCTGTTCCAACCCGTGGGATGAAGCTTCCAGCGCAACATGATCAAACCCGGATTGCGCAAGGGCCGCCAAACCATTGGCCAGCGCGACAGGATCTGGCGTTGTAAGTGGGGGAAAGGAGATTGCGGTATTTTCTGCCCCAGTCAGGCCAAGCGTGCCAATGGCTGCCGCTTTAAACCCCTGCAATGTCCATATCTGGCGTATAAAATCCGCAGTGCTGGTTTTGCCATTTGTGCCTGTAATGGCCACAAGATGCTGTGGTTGAGGTCCAGCCAGAAGAGAGGCCATAAGTGCCAGGGCATGGCGTGGGTTGGGTGCCAAAACTAGTGGGCGAACAGGCACATTTTCTGGCCAAGGTGTGTTTGTGGGTGCCAGAACGGCTGTTGCGCCATTTTGCACAGCAGTTGCAATAAATGTTCGGCCATCTGTTTTAACACCAGGCACTGCAACAAAAAGCGTGCCTGGCTTTACCTGCCGACTGTCCGCCGTAATGGCCGTAATTTCAGGATTTGCAGATAGGGCAGGCAGCCCTGCCGCAGCAAGAAGAGAAGAAAGAGGGAGGCTCATTCGTCCATAACCTCCGCATCCGCTTTTTTACGTTCTGCCATGGCACGTTTGAGCGCCGCTTTTTCTGCCTTGTGTTCTGCTTCTGCCTTGCGTGGGTCTCCGGGGTCATTTCCGGGACCAAGAGGTCTTACCCCGCGTGGTACGGTGGGGTGCAGGGGCAGGGCCATCTGCGCATCAATCTGTTCAGCATGCTCGGTATCGGGGAAAATCTGGAGCATGGGGCCAATACGTGAAACAATTTTGGAAACAGTGGGGGCTGCGTTCCAGCCAGCTGTTGTCCAGCCATGTGTCTGGGGGGTGGCCTTGGGGCTATCCAGCATCACATACACAGCATAGTGCGGGGCATTCATGGGAAAGATGCCCGTAAAAGCTGAAATATTCACGTGTTTTAGATAACCACCATGTGGCCCGATCTTTTCTGCCGTACCGGTTTTACCACCCACAAAATATCCCGGAGATTCCGCCGTATGGCCTGTGCCATGCGTCACATCCAACCGCAGCAGGCGGCGCAGCAGGCTAGATATTTTCTCGGAAAGAACACGTGGGCCTGCTGGCGTTACAGGTTCATCAGATGTGCTGCTTGGGGCATCATCTTCCACACTTTGCTCAAGCGCTGCATTCTGGATGCCGCTGGCAAACTGCGTGTTAATACCAGAGGCGCTGGTGGTGGTGTTGGCCGGGTCTTCCTTATCCAACAGCGTTGGGGTTACCAGAATACCACCATTTACCGTGGCTGCTGTGCCGCGCACAATGGCTAACGGAGGTTCTGCCACACCGTGCCCGAACCCGACTGTCATAACCGTGGCGATGCCCCATTGATGCGGCACCAAAGGCCGTGCCGCTTCGGGCAACTCAACCGGAACGGGGGAGAAAAACCCCATGGCACGCAGCCATTCGGATTGTTTTTTACCGCCAACATCCAATGCAATATGTGCCGCCGCCGGGTTGGATGAATATGCCATCACTTCGGGCAATGTCAGCCACGGGGAGAAATGATCGCTCTTCATGTCACGGATGGTAAAGCGCCCGATGTGCAAGGGCACGGATGAAAAGCGGTCCCAAATATGGATGGTGCCGGTTTCCAGCCCCATGGCCGCCGTTTGAAGTTTGAAGGTAGAGCCAGGTTCGTAAAGGCCTGTCACAGCCCGGTTAAAGCGCTCATCATTGGTGGCATGGGCAAAATTATTGGCGTCAAAGTCAGGCAGGCTGACCATGGCAATAATTTCACCGCTCCGTACATCCATAACAATGCCACATGCGCCAATGGCCTGAAAGGTTTGCATGGCATTTGCCACTTCCTCACGCACAGCGGATTGAACGCGAATATCGAGTGACAGACGAAGGGGGCGATGATCAGAAAGCAGGCGTTTATCGAAATATTTTTCAATACCGGCCACGCCATGGTCGTCAATATCAACAGCACCCATAATCTGGGCGGCCATACGCCCTAGGGGGTAATGGCGTCTTTCCCCCGGCTCAAAATAGATACCCGGAATGCCAAGGTTATTGATGGCCAGTTCCTGCTGGGGGGAAATATTACGTGCAATGTAAACAAACTGCTTGGGGCGGGAAAGACGATCTGCCGTTTCTTCCTCATCCAGATCCTTCAGGATGGATTTCAGTTTGTGTGCAACATCCTTGGGGTCAATCAGCTCTTGTGGGTTAGCGTAAACCTGCGCAACGGGCAGGGAAAGTGCCAATGTCTGGCCATTACGGTCCACAATGGAAGCTCGATGCACCTGAGGGAGCGAGAAATCCCCCGCCAGGCTACCCTTGGGGTCAATTTTGGGGATTTCGGGAATTTGCGGTGCAATCTGCCGTTTTTCCGGCGCCATGGGGCGGATAACTGTGGCAATGCTGAGTTTAAGCGCCACAACAGCAAAAAGCAGGCAGAAACCGCCAGCAACACCCAAAAGCCTTACATGCATTTGGTCCCGATGTGCGCGGGCGCGCAGATCGTCCCCCGTAACACCTACTGTACGCGTTGTGTCGGGGTCTTGGGGGGAGACAGACATGTCAGGTCAAAAAGGCCTTTAACCACAAATAATCAGTTGGCAACGGGAACCGGAGCCGGCAACGCATCTCCACCACGGCTGAGCAGAGAGCCGCTGCTATAACCGGAAGTGGCGCGCGCTTCCATATAGCTGGAAGGCGTAGGAGATGTGCGGTGTGGGCGTGTGGCATGCCAACTGGCCGCGGCAACCGGAAGCGGATGCCGGATAGGGGCTGCCTCATCATCCGTAGCCTGTGCAACATGCCGTATGGCAGGGGTTGTTGTGTGGGACAGGCTGTGGCGGATGGGTGCCGCAGGCGCATCATCATCCACGTTGGTAGAGGCAACAACCTGTGGGCGTGGTGTTTCTGTTACAACACGGTGCGCAGGGCGAGAAAGTGCTGTGGGTTCTGTTGTTTGTGCAACACGTACGGGCGCAACAGCAGGTTCAGGCGCGGCATGAGGGTGATCATGATGCACAACAGGAGCATGTAGGACAGGTATAGCATCAGCTACGGATGCTGCGTGAGGATGCGGTGCAGGTTCAGCTGCAGCATGTGGCACATCAGCTACCAGAGCGGGAACTGCCACGGGGCGTGCAGGATGGCTTACTGCTGCCGGTGTGTTGTGTGCAGGGCGTGCATCAGCCACAACAGCCGGGGCTGGTGCATGTGCTGGTGGTGCAATAACAGGTGGAGGTGCAACGCCAGCAGCTTTATCCGCAACCAATGCCGCCGGGGCAGGGGGCTGAGCATCTTTCACAACGGCGGGAAGATGCCCTTCCAGATCAGCCATGCGCACAAACTGTGTAGGGTCCATTGTATGCAGCCCGGCTTCGTGCCGTGCCACAAGCTGTGCAAGGCGTTCAGGCTGATTTTCCAAAGCCCATTCCGTGCGCAGAATGGATGTTTGTGTACGAACGTGCTCCGTTTCCTTCACGATCTGAGAAATCTGCTGATCAAGAAGGGTGGTCTGGTGCTTCTTTGTGTAAAGGAAAAAGCCAGATGCAATCGCCAGAACCGCACAGCAGCATGTAAATGGACGGGGGATCATGGACTTAACCCTTTTTTACGGAAGCAGGGGATAATGCACGTTTCATAACAGCGCGCAGCCGTGCACTTCTGGCGCGGGGATTATGGCTACATTCAATATCGCTGGGTCTGCGGGCTTTGTGCGTAAGGGCCACAAAGTCAGCTTCTGGTGCAGGGGTTGCTGCGGCACGTGGATCATAGCGCGAAAAACTTTTATCCTTGCCTGTGGCATGCTGCACCATACGTTTGGCAATACGGTCTTCCAGTGAATGGAAGGAAACAACAACCAGCCGCCCACCCGGTGCCAGCATATCCAGCGCCTGTTCAAGCCCACGCTCAATTTCACCCAGTTCGTCATTCACGGCGATACGCAGCCCCTGAAAGGCACGCGTGGCAGAATCTATGCCGGAACGATCTTTGGGAATAACTGAACGCACAAGTTCAGCCAGCTGTGTTGTGGTGTGGAAAGGTGTTTCTGCCCGCGCATTTACAACAGCACGCGCAAGACGGCGTGCGTGACGTTCCTCTCCATAAAAATGGAAAATATCTGCCAGTTCCGCTTCCGGTGCCTTGTTGACGATATCTGCTGCCGATGGGCCAGATTTTTCCATCCGCATATCAAGTGGGCCTTCCATACGGAAGGAAAAGCCGCGCTCAGCTTCATCCAACTGAAAGGAAGATACACCCAGATCCAGCACAATGCCGTCAAAGGTGGCAATATCCGCTGCACGTGCAAGTTCCTGCATGTTGCCAAAACTACCTTGCAGCATATGGAGGCGTGATTCCCCGTTTGCAGCAGGGAAAGAATGGCTTAGCGCTTGCCCACGCGCAATGGCGTCCGGGTCACGGTCAATCGCCCATACGTTGCAGTCGGCGCTCTTCAAAATAGCGGAACTATAGCCACCGCCACCAAAAGTGCAGTCCAGAATACGCTCACCCTCTGCGGGGCGGAGATATTCCAGAACTTCGGGAAGCATAACGGGGATATGGCCCTGAGTGACCTCAGAGGAAGTGAGAGAAGAAAGAGCGTTCATGCACGACGCCCTTTTGCATCTGCACTATCTGCGGCCGGAATACTGACACGACGTGAGCGCTGACGTGCTTCTACCCGCCGCTGCTGCGCCGCTTGGGGTTCCCATATCTGAAAAATGCGACCAACACCCATAAAGGCTGCTGTAGGGCTTTCTGCCAGCCCGGCATGTTCGCGTAAAAAATCGGGCAGAATAATACGGCCTTCGCGGTCAGGATCTATAGGGTAGGCATCTGCATACAGGGCGGCGGCCAGATCATCATGTTCATCAGAGAACATGTCCAGCCGGTCTAGTGGTTCGGTCAGGCGTGCAAAGGTAGCGGCAGGCCATGCCTCAATACAGGGCAGGGTGTGGGAGGGGCGGAGAACCATCAGCGCGTCACCTTCCGTCTGCTGCTTTTTAAGCACTGAACGGAACCCGGCCGGAATCGAAACACGCCCCTTGGCATCGAATCGATTTTCATGCGTGCCGAGAAATACGCCCACGTACGTTAGAAGCCTCTGCAGAATTAGCCTTTCCGTTCGCAAGTCAGCGGGGAACAGAACCGCTTTCACCACACGTATGGTTTAATATGGGATAGCATGGGATGGTATGGGACGCAAATTAAAATAACAGAAAAAACAGCAGAAAACTGCCATTATTTAAGTATTCATACAGAAAAGATTTTAAGCTGAAATGTATTGATTTTAAGGCGGCAAACAAAAGATTGCCGTTTTGTGTTCTTTTTATGTTCTATTTTTGCATGAAAACCAGGGGGAAATACGCATAAAGCAGAATGTCAGGTGGTCTGTAAGCCGGGTTCTGTCCACCTCTGTAAAGAGGCTGGACGGTCATTCGTCTAGGGCATGTTTTGCAACATGCCTCTCGCAACCAACCCGAACGGCAGGGCGGAAGAACCCCCGAAACCACAAGGGTTTCTGCCGTTCCTATTCGGTTTTGCTCCCGGTGGGGTTTACCATGCCTCCTCTGTTGCCAGCGGAGCGGTGCGCTCTTACCGCACCGTTTCACCCTTACCTTCAGCCTGTCCCATAAAATCCCATAAGAACTTTATAAAGCCAGACCCGGAAGGCGGTCTGTTTTCTGTGGCACTTTCCCTAAGGTTACCCTCGCCGGCCGTTAGCCGGCACCGTTCTTCCGTGGAGCCCGGACTTTCCTCTCTCTCGCTCGTTAAAGAGCAGGACAGCGACCGTCCAACCACCTGACGGAGCGCACCCTGCGTCGGGCTTGCGTTCAGGTCAAGTCGCAAGAGATGTTATGAGGCATGACGATGCATAAAATTGTCGGTAATCTAAAGCACATGTGTGATGTGCCTCAAAACTCTGCGCCTGCACGGCCCAATTTTTCATCTCGGCTTTTGTTGCGTTGCATCAAATGGCAGGAGCAGATCAAGCGGAAGCATGCGGGAAACAATGAGCCTGAAGCAGACAGGCCCCATAATGCAGCGCAGGAAATGGCTGCGTTTCTTGTGCGGTTGCGCAAGGCCATGGATACGCCCTCCTTCCCGACACGTCTTTCATCTGTGTTGGTCCGAAGGGTGGTAACGTTATCTATTCCCGGCGCTGCGGGGCCTATGCGGGCACGTCTTTTTATTCCTTATGGGCGGGTCAAAGGGGCTTTGTTGTATCTGCACGGTGGTGGTTTTGTGCACTGTGGGCTGAATTCCCATTACGGCATCTGCTGCCGTCTGGCGCGGGCTTCTGGTGCGGCTGTGTTGTTACCAGATTATCGGCTGGCTCCAGAATATCCTTTTCCTGCCGCTATAGATGATAGCCAGGCCGCCCTACAATGGTTGGCTGGTGCTTCCGCACGGTATTGGGGTGGTAAAGTGGCTGTAGCGGGAGACAGCGCTGGCGGAAATCTGGCGGCTGTTCTGGCGCAGGATGGGCGCGCGGGGCTGGGGCCTCAGCCTGTTATGCAACTGCTGTATTATCCATCTTTATATGGTGAGAAACTTTTTCCATCCCACCAAACTTACGAAAAAGGATATTTCCTCTCACGCAAGTCAATGCAGTGGTATGGAGACCAGTATATTCAAAAACAGGAACACTGGCTGCATCCACGTTTTGCGCCGGGGTTAAACCCGGATCTGCACGATTTGCCACCTGCCGTTATTGTGACAGCAGAATGTGATCCGATGCGCGATGAAGGCACGGCTTATGCACAGGCATTGGAGCGGGCCGGGGTGCCGGTAACATACCGCTGTTACCCCGGTGCCTTACATGCGTTTCTGAATTTTTATGCCTTTATGCCACATGGCAAAGCGGCCTTACGCTTTGGAGGCAAGGCGCTGAAAAAAGCTTTTGCCGGATAAACTGACCTGGAAACGTTAGGGAATGGGATGGAAAACGCCCGGAGACCCCTGATCTGAATAAACAATGCGGTTCAGCCTATCCACGCGCAAGGTGAACAGTTTGGGTAGATCATCTTTTGGGCCGGGGCAGGTGCCGGAATGTTTTTCCATCACATCAATACGCGATGCAGTGGGGGCATCGTTTCCGTTTACCACAAACAGCAGGCAATCTGGCCGATCATGCGTCATGCCGTTATGGGTTACCTTCAGGCGCAGGTGGCGCACCAAGGCCGTATCATCAAACCAGCTTGCGGGTTTGAAGGTATAGGAATCCACCAGCCGATCCAGCGTGCCGGTCTTGGCCAGCAAGATCATCATGAGGGAAAGAGGTAGGACGATTGCCAGCCGACGCAGGATATGTTGGCGCAGAGTGCGTTTTGCAAATGGCCCGCGGCCAGTCATTTTGGGTGAGGATGTGTTCATGTCAGCATATCTTCGTGCCAAAGGGCACCATCACGTGCCAGAAGCGCACGGGTGGTTGCAGGGCCCCAACTGCCTGCAGGGTAAGGTTCCAGCGGGGTAAGGGCATAGCGCCAGGAATCCAGAATAGGTTCCACCCATTTCCATGAGGCCTCAACCTCATCACGTCGAATAAACAGGGCAGGGTCTCCACGTACGGCATCCAGTAGCAGGCGCTCGTAGGAATCCTGATACTGCACAGCAAATTCGTTTTCGTAAGACATATGCAGCGTAGCATTACGCACTCTGAACCCCCCAGCGCCAGGGTCTCGCGCAGCCAAGACAAGCGAGAGTTCTTCATGCGGGGCAATACGAATGACCAATCGGCCGGGGGAGGGCATATTGGTAAAAATGGGCCAGACCTGCGGGCGGAACTGGATAACAATTTCCGTGGTTTTTGTGGCCAGTCGTTTGCCTGTGCGTAGATAAAAAGGCGTATTTCCCCAACGTGCCGTGCGAATTTTGGTGCGAATAGCCACAAAAGTTTCGGTATCGCTGGGGCGGCCGCTTTTCAGGTCTTCAACATAACCCGGAACGTCTTCCCCATTTATGCGGCCCGCTGTGTATTGCCCTCGGATAACGTTTTTACGCACCATATCCGGTGTCATGGGCCGGAGGGCGTTAAGAACTTTCAGCTTTTCATTCCGCAGGTCATCAGCGCGGAGAGAGGCCGGGGCATCCATGGCCACCATGCACAGCATCTGCAAAAGGTGGTTTTGCACCATATCCCGTAACGCGCCGGATTTATCGTAATAAGAGCCGCGGTCTCCCACGCCTACCGTTTCTGCCGCCGTAATCTGCACATGGGCAATGGCCTCGGAAGACCATAACTGCTCTAGTGCTGGGTTGGCAAAACGTAGGGCCAGAATGTTCTGCACGCCTTCTTTACCCAGATAATGGTCAATCCGGTAAATGGCATCTTCAGAAAAATAGCGTCCCACACCTTCATTGATCTCATTGGCAGAATGCAGATCTGTGCCAATAGGTTTTTCCAGCACAACGCGGGTGTGGGGTGTGATGAGGTTATGGTGGGAAAGGCCCGCGCAAATGGCGGAATAGAGTGCCGGAGCCGTGGCAAAGTAGAAAACGCGCGGGCGTTCCGGGTTAGGCAATGTTGCGCTCAGATCCTGCCAGTGAGAGCCTTCCTGCGTGGCATCAAGATACACATAGGTCAAAAGCCCCAAAAACTGGTTCAGGGTTTCTGTATCTTTTGCAATATCGGGGGCAAATTCGTGCAGGGTGGCGCTGCACAGATTACGAAACTGCTCGGTATTTAACTCAGACCGTGCTGTGCAGATAATCCGTGCTTCCTGATCAAATTCGCGGGCATGGAAGCGGCGCAAAAAAGCCGGCAGCAGTTTTCGGCGTGTCAGATCACCTGTCGCGCCAAAAATTACAAAATCAAAAGGTTCCGTGCGGTTCACAAGAGCCATGATGCAGGGTTCTCGCTGGTCAGCCGGAGGGGGATGCCCGCCGTAAAAAAGTCGTGGTTTGCGGGCAAATAGCCCAGAGCAGAAACGTAAGGTGGTGTGCTTATGGAAGGCTGCCCGCGTGTTTGCAAGAGGTTCTGATGTGCTGCATCATTGACCACATACACGTGGCGCGATAAGCCCGCGCTTCACTATCTGGCAATGTTAGCAGGTTTTGCCTGCACAGTGTTGGGTGTTTGTACATAAATTTAGGAGGCCGAAGCATGGATGGCGAACGCATTTCCGGGGATGAAGATGCAGCGGTTGGTGGAATTGCCGCAGATCGGCTGAGAAGCATTATTGAGCGTGTTGAACGCCTGGAAGAAGAGCGCAAGGCTCTGGCCGGAGATATCAAGGATATCTTTACAGAAGCAAAGTCTGCTGGGTTTGATGTAAAAGTTATTCGTCAGATCATTCGTCTGCGCAAGCAGGAACCCGCAGAAGTGGAAGAGCAGGAAACTCTGCTGGATATCTACCGCCGCGCGTTGGGTATGTAACAAAGGCTAGTCGGGTCTATTTCCCATGATGTCTCTGTCTTTTCCTGATTGGATGCCTGTGTGGGGCCAGCTTCTGGTTCTGGCTTTTGGCGTGTTGTTCGGGCTTGCTTTCATGATGATGCCTTTTGCCGTGTTTGGGGTGAAGGGCCGGTTGGGTGAGATTTCTCTCCAGTTGGAGGAAATTCAGGCCGAACTGCGTGCGCAGGCCGTGCGGGGTGCTCCTGCGTATCAGGAGCCTACCTTGCCTGTTGCGGCAGAGCGGAACGGCAGAACATCATCTGGCGTGGTGGTGGAAGAGGTGCGTCCGCCAGAGGTTGAAAAGCCTCCGGCGGCGCCTCGTAATGTGCCAGTGTTCCCTGAATTGCGGACACCCAAGGTTTCTGATGCGTATGAAGCGCGGGAGGAAGCACCACCCAAGCCACCTCTGGCGCCGGATCCGGCAAAACCGGTGGTGCGCCGTATGCCGTGGCATGAGCCAGAAGCGCCTCCGGCAGAAACCGGAGCGCAAATTCTTCGGCGGCAACGTGCGCCAGATGCTAACCAGCCTCCATACCGGCCTGATTTTTCACACGAAGCGCCACAACCTCAACCATCTGTCCGGATGCCACGGGTTGATGAGCATACAGGCCGGGCCGAACCCGTGCTGAACTGGCCGAAAAAAGATCCGGCAAACGATAAGTTTTAGATCATAACGAGGTCATCACGATGGATGATCTCGTCCCGGCCATGCCAGCCCAAAATGTCTGCCAGTTCGTTAGAGCGATGCCCAGCAATACGCCGGGCATCATCCGCATCATAGGCTGCAAGCCCATGTGCGAGCACAATGCCATCGGTATTGATAATTTCTACCAGATCACCTTGAGAGAAATCTCCTTTTACCCCTAGCACACCAGCTGGTAAAAGAGATTTGCCCTGTTGCAGGGCGGTAACGGCACCATCATCCACCATAATTTCACCTGCCGGGGTCAGGCTGCCTGCAATCCACTGTTTGCGGGCTGTATGTGCGCACTCTTGCGGCAAAAACCATGAGCACCGCGCACCTTCCATAAGGGCCCGCAGCGGGTGAGATGTTTTACCCAAGGCAATAGCCATGGCGCAGCCAGAGCGGGTGGCAATGCCTGCTGCCAACAGTTTGGTGCGCATGCCCCCCGAAGAATAGCCCGGAGGAGGTTCACCCCCCATGGCTTCAATATCTGAGGTAAGGGTTTCAATAACCGGCAGATGGTGGGCATCAGGGTTTGTACGTGGGTCCGCCGTGTAAAGACCATCAATATCAGAAAGCAGCACAAGCTGGTCAGAATCTGTCATCTGTGCCACGCGGGCTGCCAGCCTGTCATTATCGCCAAAGCGAATTTCAGCGGTGGCAACGGTATCATTTTCGTTGATAACCGGAACACAGCCCATTTCCAGCAAGGTATTTAGTGTTGCGCGCGCATTCAGGTAACGCTTGCGGTCTTCTGTATCTTCTGGCGTAAGCAGCAACTGTGCTGCAACAAGACCGTGGGCTGAAAGCGCATTGCTCCATGCCTGTGCCAGACTGATCTGCCCTACGGCTGCGGCAGCCTGCTTTTCTGCCAGGCGGAGTGCGCCATCAGTCAGCCCCAATGTGTGTCGGGCAAGTGCAATAGCGCCAGAAGATACAACTGTAACAGCCGTACCCTGCTTGCGCAGATACGCAATATCAGCTGCCACACTGGCCAGCCATTCCTGACGAGGGGCCTGTTTTTTGGGGTCCACCACCAGCGCGCTACCTATTTTAACAACAAGCCGTTTGGCATTGGTGAGGGAAGGGCTGGTGTATCCGGTCATGGATCAGTTCCGTAAATGGAAAGGGGCAGGAGAGACCTTAGTATGGCGTAAGGTGTTCAGGCGCGATTTTCATCCGCATTTTTGCGGGTTTCGGTCACCTTGTTCTGCAGCATACGCAAAAGTTCAGGCACGCCCTGATGCGTTGCCGCAGAAATCAGCACCACGGGGGCGCCACTGGCTTTTTCCAGCGCAGCGCGGCGTGAAGAGGCTTCCCGCGGGGTCATGGCATCCATTTTGTTCAGCGCGATAATTTCAGGTTTTTCAGCCAGCCCGCCATCATAGGCTGCAAGTTCATGCCGTATGGTGCGCCACGCATCCACAACATTGCCAGCGGCTCCATCAATAAGGTGCAGCAGCACAGCGCAGCGTTCAACATGGCCCAGAAAACGGTCGCCTAGCCCGGTGCCTTCATGTGCGCCTTCAATAAGGCCGGGAATATCCGCCACAACAAATTCTTCCGTCATGGAAAGGCGCACAACGCCAAGCTGAGGATGCAATGTTGTAAAGGGATAATCCGCAATTTTGGGTTTAGCGGCCGAAACAACAGAAAGAAAAGTGGATTTGCCAGCATTGGGCAGGCCCACAAGGCCGACATCTGCAATCAGCTTCAGGCGCAGCCATACCCAGCGTTCCTCACCCGGCCAGCCTTTGTCAGACCGACGGGGTGCACGGTTGGTGCTGCTTTTGAAATGCGCATTGCCGTAACCGCCATCACCACCACGGCAGAGGGTGATGCGCTTGCCGGCTTCGTTCAGGTCTGCCAGCAATGTAACGCGGTCATCATCCATAATCTGGGTGCCAATGGGCACCTTGATGATAACAGGAGAGGCCGCAGCCCCCGTGCGGTCAGACCCGGCACCGTTACCACCCTTGCGGGCACGGAAATGCTGCGTGTAACGAAAATCGATAAGGGTGTTTAGGTTGGGTACGGCTTCAAAAATAATGTCGCCGCCACGCCCGCCGTTTCCACCATCGGGCCCGCCGAATTCGATATATTTTTCCCGCCGGAAGGCTGTCACGCCATCTCCGCCATCTCCTGAGCGGACGTAGATTTTTGCCTGATCCAGAAACTTCATGACATACCTTACTCAAATCCAGAACGCGAAAAAGGGCCGATCCTGAGGACCGGCCCCTGTTTCTGCTCCGGCCACACGGGAAAACGTGCGGTGGAAAAACCGAACTGCTTATTCAGCAGCGGCAGGCAGCGCATCCACAGAAACGTGTACGCGGCCTTCTGCACGGCGTTCAAAACGAACATTGCCGTTAACCAGTGCAAACAGGGTGTGGTCCTTGCCAACACCAACGTTTACGCCAGCTTTCACCTTCGTGCCGCGCTGGCGCACGATGATGTTGCCAGCAATAACCTGCTCGCCACCAAATTTCTTGACGCCAAGGCGGCGTCCGGCGCTATCGCGCCCGTTACGGGATGAACCGCCAGCTTTTTTTTGTGCCATGACCTAAGTCCTCCGTGGTCTTAACCAGCTAAATACCCTGTGCGGGATTAAGCTGCGTTGATTTCCTGAATGCGCAGAACGGTAACCGGCTGGCGGTGGCCGTTTTTGCGGCGGCTGTTCTGCCGACGGCGCTTCTTGAAGATGATGACCTTCTTGAGGCGGTCCTGAGCGATAACGGTTGCCGTTACCTTTGCGCCAGCCACGGTGGGGGCGCCAATCTGGGTGCTGCCTTCGCCGCCAACGGCCAGAACTTCATCAAATGTAACGGTTGCGCCGGCTTCAACTTCCAGCTTTTCAACCTTCAGCACCATGTTGGGCTCAACCCGGTACTGCTTGCCGCCGGTGCGGATAACTGCGTACATAAACTGTCTCTTCCGATCTACTGGATCTTCGCGGCACCTTATACAGATACAGGCGAAAATTCTGGTCGCTTTTTCTTCTTTGGCTGCGCAACGCGCACAGCATGGTTCCATCTATGTGGATTAGGGCGGCCTTTTAATAGGTAAGGCAAGGGCACGTCAACAGAAATATGGGTTGGTAAGGCTTGCATGGGCAATAAAAGCATGTCTATAAGCCCGCAATAGCAGGAGAGATGCCGGAGCGGTCGAACGGGGCGGTCTCGAAAACCGTTGTGCCTTATGGGTACCGAGGGTTCGAATCCCTCTCTCTCCGCCATGAGGCAATATTGAATTTTATTCACTTTAATGAATTCTATGTTTATGCCTTGTCTCTGAGGTTGTAGATTTTTTGTAGTTTCATGATTGCAGATTGAGAAAGAGAGAGGCATCTTTCGCAGCATAATGCAAGAATGATAGTGGGGAGTAGTAACCACCTTATCTTGCTAACATATTGTGTATAGAAATAATTGCTTCTGGTTGATTTTAGGGAAATGGAAGTTTGCGCTTGTAATGATCTTTCTTGCTGGCGGCCACATGCTTCACCACATAGGCTAGATTAAGTTATAATGGGCCCTAAAGACTCTGTGTAGGAAAATGGAATGGCTATATTAGATTATAGAAATATGGAACTTTCTATAGGTAAAGATCATACATTAACGGTTTCTAAAAAAGTACAAAATCGTATATCTCTCATAAAATTTGGAGATATTTATATATTGTGTAGCTATGATTTTCCCGGAGAATTCTCATTATATAATGGTGGCGTAAAATCTTGCGGGCATTTTGTTAATATATTGGAAATAAATTCTCATATATATATAATGGATTATAAAACAAAAAAATTCCTCTGTTCAGAACCAAATGGTTCAATTGGAACGAGAGATAATCCAAAGTTATGGGAAGAATTTACATTATCCGAGAATACTGTAAGGAAAAAAGTTTTTGTAAAAAATGATGATTATATTTTTAGTGAGAAAGATATTTTCTCTATTATAAATGGTGATTCATACTTTTGTAAAAACTTATCTGAGTTAGAAAATAATATCATTGCGTCAGCAATATTGTGTTCTATGCCAAGGGAAAATTTGGAAAAATTTTGTAAAAATCTTATTCATTCTTATAATTATATTAAAGCAATTAAACCTTTATTCAAATATAATTGCAAAATATATGAAATATTATTCGAATTATTTAGGTGGGGTATAAGCGGACGATCTGAAACTCATTATAGAGAGATCCCTCAAGATTTTGATTGGATTGTGAAATACAGTAAATTTCATCCAGAGATGTCAATAACTGAATTGTTGTTGCATTTTGCAAGAAGATCTATTTCTCCAAATAAATCTTGTTGCGTGGTCACTACAGTTAGAAATGAAGGTATCTATATTATTGAATGGATAGCTCATTACCTTTCCCTTGGGTTTGAATCTATTTTTAT
>NZ_PEBQ01000154.1 GCF_002738225.1 Acetobacter pomorum
CTGATCCGCTCCCTTGCCATTCCCTTCGGTATAACGGGTTTTCTGTGCTTTCTGGCTCTGCCGCTTTCGCCCATGGGGAAAGTTGTGTGGGCCGGAGCAACCTATATCGTGTTTGGTGCCATTTATTCCTGTATCAATACGCCATATGGTGCGCTGGCCGTCATGATGAGCCGCTCCGCCTCAGAGCGCGTTGGTCTCAATGCATTCCGCATGATGGGCTGTCAGGCCGGATCTTTGCTTGTGGCACTACTGACCATTCCCGCCATCACCTGGCTGGGTGGGGGCGAAAGCGCGGCGCAGCACCGGTATGGCATGGCGGTCTATGTGCTGGCGCTGTCTGTTCTGGGCAGTATCCTATGGCTGTGCGTGGCACGCGGCTGCGCCGTAAGGTATCCGCCAGCACCCGTTCGACAGGATCTTGTGAGCACGCTGCGCCATCTTCTGGGAAACCGGCGATGGGTGCTGAGCAATCTGCTCGCTTTTTTCTATTTCGTGGGGCAGGCGGCTCTGTTCGGGTTTGCCCTGTATTATGCCCGCATTGTTCTTGGCGGCACGGAGCAACTGGGCGCCAATATCATTACTTTTGTCACTGTTCTGCTGTTTGCGGGTGTGCCCGCGTGCCGACCGCTTGCCAGACGTATGGAAACAGTTGGCGCCGGGATTATATGCCTGATCGTGCAGGGCATAGCCTATCTGGCGATGGCTCTGGCGGGCGCATCCATAACAGGTTTTTTTCTGTCCATAGCGCTTCTGGCGCTGGCTCAGGGCGTGATGTCTCCGCTGTATTATACCTTGCTGGCGGAAGCCGTGGATGATGGAGATTCGCGAACATCGACCGGATCTGCTGGTCTGGCATATTCGATCAATACCTGGGTTACGAAGTTGGCGATGGGGCTGACCGGCTTTGTTCTGGCGCAGTTCCTGTCACAAGGTCATTACGTTGAAGGAGGAACCACACA
>NZ_PEBQ01000155.1 GCF_002738225.1 Acetobacter pomorum
CTGATCCGCTCCCTTGCCATTCCCTTCGGTATAACGGGTTTTCTGTGCTTTCTGGCTCTGCCGCTTTCGCCTACGGGGAAAGTTGTGTGGGCTGGAGCAACCTATATCGTGTTTGGTGCCATCTATTCGTGCATCAATACGCCATATGGTGCGCTGGCCGTCATGATGAGCCGCTCTGCTTCACAGCGCGTTGGTCTCAATGCATTCCGCATGATGGGCTGTCAGGCCGGATCGCTGCTTGTCGCGCTGCTGACCATTCCCGCCATCACCTGGCTGGGTGGGGGCGAAAGCGCGGCGCAGTATCGGTATGGCATGGCAGTTTATGTGCTGGCTCTGTCTGTTCTCGGTACTTTCCTGTGGATGTGTGTGGCACGCGGTTGCATCGTAAGGCATCCGCCAGCACCCGTTCGGCAGGATCTTTTTGTCACGCTGCGTCATCTTCTGGGAAATCGGCGATGGGTGCTGAGCAATCTGCTCGCGTTTTTCTATTTCGTGGGGCAGGCGGCTCTGTTCGGGTTTGCTCTGTATTATGCCCGCATTGTTCTTGGTGGCACGGAGCAACTGGGCGCTAATATCATTACTTTTGTCACTGTTCTGCTGTTTGCGGGCGTGCCCGCGTGCCAAGCGTATGGGGACAGTTGGCGCCGGGATTATATGCCTGATCGTGCAGGGAATAGCCTATCTGGCGCTGGCTGTGGCGGGCGCATCCATAACAGGTTTTTTCCTGTCCATAGCTCTTCTGGCGCTGGCTCAGGGTGTGATGTCTCCGCTGTATTATACCTTGCTGGCGGAAGCCGTGGATGATGGGGATTCGCGAATATCGACCGGATCGGCTGGTCTGGCATATTCGATCAACACATGGGTTACGAAGCTGGCAATGGGGCTGACCGGCTTTGTTCTGGCGCAGTTCCTGTCACAAGGTCATTACGTTGAAGGAGGAACCACACA
>NZ_PEBQ01000156.1 GCF_002738225.1 Acetobacter pomorum
GGCGAAAGCGGCAGAGCCAGAAAGCACAGAAAACCCGTTATACCGAAGGGAATGGCAAGGGAGCGGATCAGACGTGGCACGATCAGCCCGCCGATACGGTCAACAACATAGCCAATGGCCGGATCGCAGAAAGCATCCACAACACGGGCCACCAGCAGTATCCATGAGACAGCAACCAGCGGCAGGCCGTAGATATCTGTGTAATAATACATCAGATAGGATGACGTCATGCCCCACATCATGTTGGAGGCAGCATCACCACAGCCGTAGGCTATCTTTTCTTTCACGGAAAGCGCCTGCCCTTTCTCCATAATTGCGCTTTCCTTACAAAATTTAGGCTAAGTCCAATGTTCTTATAAGTAGAGTTCTTCCAAGACTCTTTCATAACGAGAGTGAGATTTTCCTTT
>NZ_PEBQ01000157.1 GCF_002738225.1 Acetobacter pomorum
CAGATTTAGTCGTGATAACCAAGCGTCTTTGTCTGTTCGTTTACAACCTCAAGCAGGATTCTTCACAGGGGAACACTCCTGTCGTGGAGCCTTCCATTGGGAAGGCGTTGAAGCGAAAACTATACCCGGTCTAACCGGAGAAATCCTCGTCCTTTAGGGAGAGGAAGATGTTAAGTTTTAACCATTCAGAGCAGTCACGCGATTAACGACATACATCTACTTTAGTTTCTGCCACGTTGGCCTCAGGGTGAGAATAAGGCACTCCAAACCAGACCTGAAGGGACATTGACCTTATATGAATGAGATTGTAGCAATCTAAAATATCGAACAGAGCAAATGCCCAGAGAGAGGAGGAAATGATGTAGGTACGCCAGGAAATCAATCCTTGCGTCATGGAGGATGAACCATCCCATGTCTCGCACCTATCATCACAGCCGAAAGTTTGGTAAAAATCACCGTCTTGTTGACCGTCCTGACCACAAGCATTTCGGTGGGAAGAATTCACCAGAATGTCCGAATTGGTATAGTCATGAATATGATATCAGACCAGGGCGCCATCGTGATAAAAGAGTGGCTAAATCAATAGTCCGCGGTGGAGTATCACCTGAGGACGCTGTTTTCCCATATACTGGGACTAAAAGGCCTCATGAATATTACTGGTGAACTGATAAAGGCCAGTCCCTTTCCTCAATAATGCGGCATGGGAGCGTCATCTTACTGATGTCATGTTGAAAGCATCTCAGCGAAGATGACGCGGAGGGGTTTATTCTAAGGAATATAACCCCTCAATCGATCAATCAATTCCGCATAAGTGTAGATATGCCCAATAGTCTTTGAAAAAGACTTGGCAACCGATGGTTGGATAGGTCCTTGTGGTGTAGCTTCAAAAGACCCTTTTAATGGCGCGGGTTAGGATCAAAAAATATCTAAGTCATATTTTGTAAAAGTAGCGAAAACGTATTTTCTCAAACAAAGATAGACGATTTTTCTTCGGCTGTGGATTTGTTTTATATCTATCTAACATATCTCTAACAGCGTAAAAAAATTTATCTTGCGCAAGATTCATTGACCAATCAATTGGCGCTATTCTAGTTCTCCCCGATGCCATTTGATACGCACGATAAAAAACACCATTATAAAGATAATATTCATCTCCAATCATATTTCCATTCACATCAGGAATATTGCCCCAATAATCCAATGGTATCCCATCAATATTGAAAATTTCATTTCTTATTATTCTTATATTTTTTTCGCATTGAGCAGCGATACTTCCGTATCCATACTTATTATTTATTATAATTCCAGACTTTAAAATCGCTAGAATGTATTCTATTGGAGAATTCTCTGATAAATATGTACAGATGTCATCATGCGACAAACCTGCAAGATTAGGGAGAAAACTTGTAATTTGCTGCGCCACATCCTCGCTGTAGGCACGGAAATCTTCTTCTTCGGGCTCATGACCGTAATCACTCAAAAGGCCGATAAGGGTAGGTCGGGATAGAAGTGATAAACGTTTGATTTCAAAATCAACATCATAAACGTTTGATCCTGGTGTTCTGTATATATCATCCAAACCCACTTTATGACCTTTCCAAGCTTTAAACCTCTTCTCTTGGAGAGGTTATCCCATCCAAAAGCTTAATTTTAAATTAGCCCAGCCAATTATTCTTTATCAAGGTATAATCAAAAGGAGTGTGATTTTAGGTGAATGAATTATTCTGAAGATCGTCTTTAAAAATGGGTCAGAAATAAGATATTGTTCTCCCTTGCAAGTCTTTCTGGTGAGATGGATTAAGGACAGTCCCCTCTCTCTGTCCATTACGCTTTCTCATGACAGAGGTTATGACGGATGACGGTAATTATTACGAGCTGCTCAAAGACGAAACGTTATTTTGTGCCTCATAGTATGTCTATCGCATCATGCAAAAAGGGGTCTTTGGCAGAAGTCTCGAATGAATGGGGGGGATCGCCTGAAAAATTATTCAGGTGAGACCTACCTTGCTTCCGAATTTTATGGCGGCAGAGGGTTTGTCTACGCCAAAGATACGGCTCAAAAACTCAATGCAGATATGGCTGTCGTTTCGTCAGGACTTGGCATCATTAAAGAGGATACAAAAATCCCACCTTATGGCTGCACAGTCGTTCCCGGATCCTATGACAGCGTAAAACCGATGATCATCGATAACTCATTTTCGCCGCAAGGGTGGATGAGGTCAATGCAATATGCATCTCCGGTCTCGAAAAGCCTCACCGATATAATTAGGGGCGATAATGGCTTAATTCTGGTATCTCTTTCAGCCGGCTACCTCCGCATGATCGGTCAAGACTTAGCCACCCTTCCCGCCGAGGTCAAAGAACGCTTACGAATACTGACCAGGGCGCCCCTTAAAGATATTCGCCCAGATTTGCACCGTTTCGTGATGCCTTATGACAAGAGGCTGGACAGCCCGCTAAGCTCTTACCGAGGTACAATGAGCGATTTCGCTTCACGTGCCCTTCAGCACTTTGCTTCTGAAATCATGCCATTAGAGGGTGAGAATAAGGCACTCCAAACCAGACAAATCAACCAAAGCTTGGATCGCCTGATTGAAAAGCCATACAAGCCTCAAGAGCCGTCACTCTTGGATCAGAGTTATGATGATGAGCTTCCGCTTCTCGATGGGTTGCGGGACAATGATTACTCAGGCCCTTGTCTGTGAGTTACCCCTATCATGAAGTTTATATACTCAGACAGTCTGGATGGGGTTGATCCCACTTTCAATTTTCTAAAGGAGAGCGGTTCACCCGAACGCCAGCCCTACTGGGATGACTTGCTGCCTCATGAGCTCCTTGGTTATGCCCCTTACGATGGGGTGCTAGTTTCCAAAGCTACAGTTGGGGATCATAGGATAAAAGGCTCATACACAATCGGCCAAGCAAGACGATTTGAACTTGTAGGTGCTCGTAAATTTTTAAGGTTAGATAGTCCTGAATTTAAGAATATTGAAATTTTCGGCGACTGTGGCGCCTTTAGCTATGCCAAAGAGGACGAACCCCCATTTACCCCAGAAGAAATGGCCGAATTCTACGCAGAATGCAAATTCACGCATGGGTGTTCAGTTGATCATATCATCTTTGATTTCGATGATAAGCTGAGCGGAATGTCTGGGGGAACTGCTGAAGCCAAGAGAAGGTTCGAGATTACTCTTGAAAATGCGGATATCTTCCTGCGAGCTAACAGGGAGATAGGTTCTAGTGTCGTTCCCATAGGAGCCATCCAAGGTTGGTCACCTGACAGCATGGCTGAAGCAGCTCGCTGCCTCGTTGGTCAAGGGTATAAATATCTCGCACTTGGCGGCATGGCGCCTCTAAATTCCTCACAAATACAAAAAAGCATAGAAGCAGTTAGATCTAAGATACCCTCCTGGATTAAATTGCATGTATTGGGTTTTGCTAAGGCAGATGAAATCCAGTATTTCAAAGGTTATGGAATTGAAAGTTTTGACACCACGTCCCCTCTTCTCCGGTCATTTAAAGATGCAACCAAAAATTACTATATGCCCACAGGTGACGGTAAACTAGATTACTATACAGCGATCAGAATACCTCAGGCTCTCGAAAACCCGAGACTAAAAAAATTTGTGAAGATGGGAGTGTTTAAGGCAGAAGACCTTGTCAAACTTGAAGCTGACGCACTTTCTTCTCTCCGTCAATATGACGCTGGAATCAGGCCACTTAGTTCGACCTTAGACCCTATAATTGCGTACAATGCCGCTTTCGTGGATGGTGAGCTTTATAATGGCGGAACACTGAGTCCCAAGATGCAGGACTTGAAGGACAAGTACATAAAAACTTTATCCCATAGGCCCTGGGACAGGTGCTCGTGTAAGGCATGTACGGGAGCTGGCGTTGAAGTTATGATGTTCAGAGGAAATACGCGCAATAAAAGCCGCGGATTTCATAATATCGGCGTTTACGCACAACATCTCAATGATCTAGAACTCAGACCAAAAGCGATACCAGTTACCGACACCACACCACCTGCAGCGGCGAAAGAGAGACAGCAGTCTTTTGATTTCACGCCTTTCTAATGCATGCCCGCTGAAGAGACTAATAATCTTCTCTGAAGGGACCCTGCCTCATGTTCTTGGCCCGCCGGTAAATGGCTTGCCGGGGAACTCCATAATCTGCGGCGACTTATGCTCTATGTTATCGGCCTGTTCTGTTTCCCTCTTCTATCCCTACAATATGGGAAGAAATTCAAGATCTAACAGGCCCTAGATAACACAACAAGAGATGCTATTATTTTTTCTCCATTTCTCTAATATCATCTATTTTTATCTGAGAGTGTTGTCTAATAGCTGAATAAGCGCTTCCTGTATAAGTATCAATTACGTTCATATACATATTTTTTGCCTCACTTAGACAACCAACTGAAATAAGACCATCTCCTATTTTGTTTTTTATAGTTGAAATTTTAGTATTCTCCTCTAACTCTAATTGATTTAATAGGTTTTCATACTCGTAATCACTAATCTCACCAATATTTAGTTTTACATCGTAGAGGTTTTGATATTCATCATTTAAACTACCCTGAACTGCTTCACATACTCCCAAAATGGTATTTTGTATATCTAATGTTGTTTTACAATCCTTATCTTTAACGAGTGGACGATCAAATGATCCACATATAGATTCAACAGAAGATATTGATTTTGTAATGTCATTTTTTATTGAAGACATTAACTCTTTTGCAGTCGGCTTGGCATTAACTACGTTGGTTTGAGAAAATAGTAAAATAACTGAAAAGCAACAAATGTAACTTCTTAATGTCATAATGCACTCCATTAGTATTTTCTAAAATTTTCACGCGAAAACATATATGTCATCATTTGCGATCTGGATCAATATATGCACCAATATCATTAGATAATAACCTCTTATGCAGGGATGACTTTCCAAATAATAAAAAATCGTGCGGAATAAGAATTCTATGATCTGATCCCCTATACTTTCGTGTATACTATAAAAAAGATAGAGCGATGCAGGACAAATTTCACTATTTTAGAATTAAACCAATAATCATTTTGTTGTAATGATTTACAATAACATCATCTCTAATTTGGGATGTAACAACTTCCCTGTTTTTTATTTTGCATATTATGTAATGCCATGGACCGCCTTTTGCGCATAACATAGCTTGAAGTTGCTCATGTGATAGAGCGCCGGCGTGAGATAACACATGCTTTATAACGTCGTTAAGCTTATCGTCAGAAGGAAGATCCAGGTCATAATGTGAACCTGTCGTTAGAGAAATTCCACGCGCCCGATAAGTGTAGATATACCCAATAGTATTTGAAAAAGACTTGGCAACAGATGGTTGTATAGGTCCTTTAGGTGTAGCTTCGAAAGCCCCTTTTAATGGTGAATGCCCCTTATACAAAGAAAGGTGCCTCGCGTTAACCAAAAATAACAAAGACTGCAGTTTAGCCTTATCAATTGGAGATCCAGGATGATAGTGCATAAACATATCAAGGATTAAATTGGCAACTGCGCGAGGGTCATATCGAAGGCTAGATGAAGACATAGTTTTAAAAGGCCATTTAAGAAAAAATAATATTGGACGTAAGGCTTAGATCTTTGTAATAGACCTTTGGTCATATCTGCAATAAGGCTATTTCAATTGCGCCGAATCTTCCACCTCCTTTGTGGCTTCACCATTTGTGCTTCACTGAATACAAAACCAGCAGAAGCTGGAGAGAAATCGTCCCCCTTTCTAATCTCTGCAAGAGCAGGAACGCTCGGCGTAGGCCCTGAGATTGAATACCATAGACAAAATAGTCATTGGGGCGTTCGTGGCGATTTTGATTATTACAATGTTTCACTTAGCGATGTGAAACATGAGCAGGCATCCTTCAGCGCATCAGGGGTTAATTATGCTGAGCACGGCATCGTAAATGCTACTTATGGAGGCCGAGCTCGCCTTATCAATGGCAGCATCTTGGGTGATTACTATCCATGGAGAAATTCCGCATTTAGACTTACGAGCGGGGTGATATTTTCTGGGAGTTCAATTTCTGGAAAAGGAGTAGGACATGCCCAAGGAACTACAACGATAGGAGGCAGGTTTACTTCGCCTTTTGATATCCCTAATGCTGGATATGTTGGGGTCAAAGCACATTATGCCATAGCAGAGCCTTATGTGGGATTAGGATTCAACACTCCAGTCTGGGGTGGTTTCCATATAAATATGGATGCAGGCGCCATGTTCCATGATGATGCCGATATCCACACATCCCCAGGGGGCATGATGAATGAGTTTCCAAAAGCTTATTCAAAGCTTAAAACCATAGCTGATAGAAAAATCCATAATTATATGGACAGGAAGCTGCCTGTTTATCCTGTACTGATGATAGGTGTAGGATATAGGTTTTGAAATATAGGTTAGTTATTTATCAAAAAACCCACGAAAACCGACCATCAGATCTGGAAGAATGTGTCATAATATATCCAACTACACTTAACCGAGTTTATCCATCATGAAAATTAACGATTTACCTCCCTTTCCTCCAGACATTGCAGAAGTTTTTGTAGCTTTTGGCGATATAACTTTCCTTCCTGATTGGGAAGAAATTCCACCAGATTACAAAGATGGGATAGCACGAGGCGCCAAAATCGCAGAAGTTTTATGCGTCGGTGGATGGGATTTAGCTGCAAAAATTTTCCCAGATCTTCATAACACATCTATTGATCTCGCAGTACCCCCCTCCGACCACGTGTATGCTACAGGCGAAGAGCACGATCCTGTGATACGTTTCAAGAAAGTCATAGATGCAATAAGAATGAGCTTCCAACCCAAGCATCAGCATAAAGTCGCTGGGATGGGCTACCTGATTGATATGTGGGCACCTCCAAAGGACCTTTACTTTAAACGGTAAAAGCATGAAAAGACTTACAAAAAGAACCCTTAAAAATTGCTGTATCATCGAAAAAGAGGTAAAAAAAATACAAGACGATGGTCAAACGCAGTAGCCAGGAACATTGACCCTGACGATGCCCTTGCAGCAATGATCGACCTAGTGCGAAGCAAAGCGCCTTTCCCGATTGCTCTTTATGAGGCAGCAAAGAGAAGTGCCCGGTGCCCCGAAAATCCAGCCTGAAGGACGAGGCTTTACGGCGCATCTGATAAAAACAGCATGGAATGACATCTGCATATTACCATTCTATCCCAGCGCTCTGCCCTACCAGGCAGGGTTTTCGGTGCCTTGGAAAAGCCCCCTTTCCCGTAATAGCTAATAAACAAGCAAGTCGGGTTAATTAGCCCAATCGCTCTCCCTTAGGAGGAGACTTCAAAGATAAAGCGTAAATTGCATCTTCTCGCTTAGCGCCTGAAGCATCAGTTTTGTCGGCGCTCATCCACTTCCCATAATATCCATTCATTCCACTGGGATGGGTTACATGTACCCATTTAACTCCAGCAGCCCAATAGGCGACATCATTAACTTCCACAAACGATCTCGGATGGATGGAGCGGATCAATTTTTTGCAGTCTTTGATGTATCCGGCAGCCGTCCCTAACAAGATAATCACCTGTAATTTCGCGGGCAAAGTGGATAGATATGTTCGCGCGCAACAGCGGACGACAGTTGAAACGGGCTCAGAAAATGCTTTTGTCATCACCTGACCGGTACATTCGTAACGTCCGGTTTTACTGTTCATTCTAGAAAGGCTGCATCTCACAAGGGATCCAAAAGCGAAATCCCTTTCAGTTGCCTCAAACCGCTTATCAAACTCTTCATCGGTTTCGGCCTGATCTAACAACCCTATCCGGCAAAGAATAGACCTGAGCCGTCCACGCGCCTTTTTAAATGGCACATCTTCAAACTTCCCCATCTTGAATGCATTTGCCTGGGTAAATCCCTTTGAAAACCCCAAAACCAATACCTCGGGGTTCGATGATCCCCATGCGCCCGGATCATTTACAACGCGCCATGCTTCGATATCGAGCTCATCTCCGACAATGTTAGTAAAGCACCTTCTACATGATAGCGGGCCATGGTGCGGAAATGACGGTGATATATTTGCTGGAGAACTCATAGTGAAATGTCCGAATTGGCTGAGAATACTATAGCTTCTACATCTTTCGTCTCAACCAACCAATCTTCACAGCGTTTACCTGCATCAACGAAGCTGAATGCGTCCCATTGAACAAGATATGTTAAAAAAACTTCCAATTTTTAACATATCTATTGTATTGGTTAACTTAATTGGAAAAAGATAACTTCACGCTTTTCACCAAACACAAGAGAGGCATATGGAAAAACATAGTCTGGATGTCATTCCCATTATACCTTCAACGCTAACGCATGCAGAAAATTTTCTTGAGCCTGGAAAAAAAGCGAAAATATGATCGTTTTACCAACCTATGGAATTCATTATCCCTTCCAGGATAATCATCACTATCAAAGCACAAACCGCATACCTCTTTTTTTTGAGATGACGCAATAGAAGGCTATTTAAGGTTTAATAAGGACTTTTTGGATTAAAGGCCAATTCTAAAAAGGCAGAAGACTTTCCAATAGGCTATTTGAATGATATAATTTGATTCAGATCCACTTAAATCTAGTCATAACCGACACCTTTTGAAATCACTTTCAAATCATAATGGGTTCCTGATGCTTATTAAGAAATCTACACCCCCTAAAAAGTATATAGTCGAACTGCCAATACCTCAGAATATCCTACAAAATGCCTATAAGGTCATATGCAGTGGGGGAGACCCTACATTACCGAAGGCGGCTATGTGGGATTTCATACAAATTCTTCGTGAAGTAGGCACGCCCATTATAGATACTAAAGACACCAATGACACTACGGAGTATGCTGATGATGTAAGGAAATTCCGGAATTATATAGGTCAACTGCACTCTCAGCTTACTAAGTCTGTTGACGAAAAAATCAAAACGGCCAAGGAGTTGCGAGAAGCAAAAAAAGAAATTGCGCACCTTAAATCTGAGCTGAAGAAAAAAGGGAATTTATAGCCCGAGTTAATACACGCCAGTCTTAGGTGAATTGTCCGCACCCTTTACTCTCCAAATAGAGGTGCCAGCCCCACCTAGTCGTATGGGGCTCCTAAGGATTGTCATTTGAGGCTATGAACAACATTTTCACGCAAGTTGAGGGGGTCATCCCTTTTGTCACTACCAGAGTCAGAGAGGCCAATCAGCGGAGGCCTCCTTGATTTGGAAAACTGGGGAACGAACGGGGCAATTCACCATCCTATCCGAATTCTATACGATGCTGCAAAACGAACGCCTCAGCCCTTCAGCAAGATGAAACCATTTATAGCTGGCATTAATTATTAAGGGGCGCCAAACCATCCTTCACCATGGAATAGTACGATCAATAGCTACAGATGGATCTTTGATCCGGAGGTTTGGAAAGCGCCTTAATGAAGAAAATAACGCAGGATTTGTGTTCTCTGAATTGCTTCAAGAAAGGCTTGGAACCGCAGCAACTCAGTTCAAAATCCAGCCCCACGAGGGGCTGGCTAATCTATAAACCCTCCTAAACAACTTAAAAATGTAATTTAATAACGTTAAATAACGTACTGTTTATAAAGTATAATTAACGCATGTATCGTATAAAAAGAGAGATTACTCCGCGCAATCAATGCGGCACTGGTTCAGAGGCACCCAATGTGGGTAACACTTCATAGGACGGAGGGAAGACAATTCTACCTTCGTGCCTATCAAGAACTTCCTGTGGGATCTTAATACCATCCTGTGTCCTTAGATCCATGATCCAGCCGACGTTCAAATCTCGGGGCAACTCCCTGACAGAAGAACCGCGCAAATCCAGTTTTCCGGCGATATTCATTCCGCCTGGCAATGTCACAAGACTTGAACATCCATTCAGTAGAAGTGAACCAACGGTCAGTCCATCAGGAAGAATTTCAAGTTTCTTGCAATCCTTGGCAATTAACTCTTCTGTGGAAATTTTCCCGGATATCTCCACAAGATTAGTACACCCTTCAAAAGTTATTAAAGGCGCAGAGATATTAGATTTTATTTCTTTCAAGGAAGTGCATCCTGTAAGGTCAACGCGACCTGCAGACGTGTTCCTCACCTTGATATCTGTTGGAAGCCTTTTAAGTCCGGTGCATCCCTCCAAATTGAGAAGCGTCCAATCTCCAGCACTAGGCATTTCCTCAAGTTTTGGACAGTATTCGATTATAACATAATCAGCAACATTTTTCCCAAGATCAATCGGCAAGGAAGTTAAATTGGAACACTGAGCTATATGAAGGCTTTTTGCTTTCAGGCCATCAGGTATCTTTTGAAGGTCATCACAACTAGAGACTGTGAAATTCCCCTCTATCTCGACACCATGGGAAATTTGAGAAAAAGAAGGGCAATCCTTTATTAAGAGATTGCCTTTAAACTGCGTCCCAGATCCTAGAGCCTTAAAGCTATCGCAGTGAATGATATTCATATAGGCAGCATCAAATGAAATAGCTGGCAAATTTTCTAATGCAGGACAGTTCTCAATCTCATACTGTCTAAATGGATTTATAGATGAAGGCAGATCGCGAACGTTCCTGCAATTTACTATAAAGCAGCTATCATCCGCTTTAGTGCCATCTGGTACTGATTGTAATTTCTCCATACCTTCAATTAACAATACCCCCCCTTGCAAAGTGCGATAGCCATAAGGTGACACGCCTATCAATTTGGCCTTGGCATGTAAGCCCTCTGGCAATTCTTTCTCATCTTCTAGACTGATCAGACTGGGTTCGCTCCACATAGCTGACAGCTTTATATCCCCTTCACGCTTGAATGACTTGGCGTATTTTTTTTTGAAATCCTGTAATTTCATAACCATTGCCTCCAGGCCGGTGGAATATAGAAAGCACACTCAGGGATCACTCAGGGATTACCTTATCCCGATGAAGCTGAATTTTAACACATTTTAACACTTTTCGATGCAAAACACGCATTCGCGTTACCCTGATCATGACAGGCCTTAATATACTTATGTTCATTTTTATTGTGCCTTGCGTACCTGAGGCAGAACATCCTCGGACCACTGATCTTCCAACATTAAACAGAGGGAAAAAATGGCCACGAATGATGATAAAAATGAATTCGTAGTTGGCACGTTGGCATGCAACGATGAAATTGTGGGCGTATGGACAGAAACAACTCATGACGACAAAAGGCAGCCTTGGCTTTTCACGTCACGAGAAGATGCCCAGAACGCTATCGACAAGTTCGCTGCTGAGTCAGAAGAAGCCTTCAAGAGGGGCGATGTGCGATCGATCATGACCAGTGATGATTTCGCCGTCTTTGAGGCTTCCGATCCGGCAATACGTGATCTGATAATTGAGAGCTTTCCTGAATACGAACCCGACCAGTCTGTAGATGATTTACCGGATCCGAACGCCCCTTCGGCCTAAAAGGCTGCCATCGTCCACACTACTCAAACATATAATACCAACCGCTGTTTGCTGAAACCTATGTCAATAACGCGAACCTATTGGTTCTCTGCGTTGGCAGGAATACCCATATCCCCTTATGAGTTCGAGCAATCAACGGTTGGTATAACAACTGCGCAACAGAGAAGGTTCCTCACAAATGCCCGAAACAGAATTCTACGATCCTTTTGACAACACTCCTTTCACTGAAATATCGCTGAAAGATGCGATGGATCAGAAGGATCTCACCCAAGAAGATGTCGATTTGATTTCGGCTGCTCCAGAGATATTTGACAATGAAATTGTCTATTGGCTCTTAAAGTGCCCTGATACTGGGAGGACAACGTGCCATGGTGTTACGTTCGATGAAACAACTGCCAGAGATCAAGCCCAAGACCTCTCTGAAGTCGGTGAAATAATCTCCACCAAAACGATGACAGTTAGGGAATATCTGAGAGATATTATGGGCTTAGAAGTGCCAGACCGTAATCATTCAAATGACCTGCCCCAGGATCAGCCTTCCCCTTGATGATTTAAGGTTTAAGGCCGATTATTCACCATCATTCTCTGTCTCGCTAACTGTTCTTTGTCGCACTCGGCAGGTCGCAAAGAACAGGGACTGAAAATTGTTTTCCTGATTGATTTATGTCGTGATATATAATGCATAATGTATTCTGTGTATCATAATTTATCTAAGAGGAGGGCATTATCGATGACTTCACCATCAGTATTTTCCAGTTTTCGAAATGCACGCCTTGATGACCCGCAGGGCCGTTATTGGCTTAAAGCCGCTCTTAAAACTGTAAATGCCCCTCATCCGATTGAAACAACCCTAGAAGAATTCGTTAATCACCTTGTTCAGATTGTCTATTCTGACAATTTTGACCTGAACGCTGCACTGAAAGTGGCCTCTTTCATAGAGGAAGTTCCGTCACGTACCATAGCGAATATTGTCTCCAGAACAGTGTTCAGCTACCGGGAGCTCAATGATGCACAATATAAAATCCGACACGTATTGGGTAACGATCTAACAAGGACAGCAAACGGTGAGTGGATCGAAGAGATGGCCGGGTTCGAGATGGCACGAGCTTCTGCCTGATGCTATCAGCATACTTGATGCAGCAGGTCATACAGAGTGGACTTTCGGAGGCGGCACAGCCCTCGCACTTTGGTTAGATCATCGCATTAGCTATGACATCGACATCTTTACTCGTGGAGCATTAAAAGGCCTTACGAGGAGTTTCTGCGCGGAAACCAGACGTGTTTTGGGGGAAACTGGATCATCTCAATTCCCAGGTTACTACCTGAAGCTTGAGTTGGAAGGCGGAGAGATTGATTTTCTTACCCCTCATAACCTAATTGACAACCCGACTCAGAAGGTTTCACTCGCTACAATATTAACGCA
Source organism: Acetobacter pomorum (assembly GCF_002738225.1). Taxonomy (GTDB): domain Bacteria; phylum Pseudomonadota; class Alphaproteobacteria; order Acetobacterales; family Acetobacteraceae; genus Acetobacter; species Acetobacter pomorum. Next base: position 12,867 of record NZ_PEBQ01000157.1, read on the forward strand.
TACAGGACCAATTGGCTCTGCACCAAATAATGGTGGGAGGATGATAGACGTAGAAGTGCCGTGCGAGATCCTCACACGCAAAATCATGTTAAGAGGAGAGAATTTTAAGTATCGAGACGCTTTCGATCTCGCTGCTGGTTTTTCATATGACCCAAACGTTCTTAATGCTGCTCTCGATATATTTAATGGGCAGCCTGATACTATTGATCAACTCATACAACGTTTGGAACTCATGAAAGAATCCTATGTTTCCAATGCTCCGGGGATCATCACCCCAACGCCTGGGTTTGAGCACCTTCTCGGGAATGAGGGCATAGACATTTGCCTTAATGGTGTCGGGGAACTGAGAAGCCGCATGACCCCACCTCAGAACAATTTCGGCTCCCCTCCCCTTTGATTTAACATCAGAGTAAGGTCTGAACTCAATTTAAAATAGGACTAGCAATCCTCATGCTCACCTGCTTCAGCATTGTCTCCCCACTTCACTGAACAATTTTAGGTTTTATTCAGATATAGAAAGAATATTCAACAAGATCGCCCATATAGCTTTAAAATGTTAAGACCTGAACTTTTCAGGAAATATCCTCTGAAGTGTTGAGTGAAGATCTGCTTTCTCCTCTTTAGACCATGGTGTAAACATGGAATCACAAGGAGAAACCGGCACGCATTCTCCTGAGTGTAAGCGGTTAACCACCGCTCTAACATTGGCATCACGTGCCGCGGCTTCTTTTACTGGCAAAATCAAGGGGGCAATTTTTTGATCCATGCGCTCCTCGCGACAATCATGTTTTATTTTCAGGTTACCATTGCACCCTGACGTGGCCATTGATGGCATTATCACGGTATTTTTGACCAAATTGGCCTGTATATGAAAGGCCTACATCAATGTTCTTACCGACCTTGTAAGAGACCCCTGCTTCAACAACCGCACTGTTGGCTGCTAGTGGTGTCCCAGCAACATCCATATCCGTTCCTCCAGCATACACCTGTCTGGCGGTTGGAGTGAGCCCTCCGAAAGCATGCCTATAGCTGGCAGAGCCAAAGGCATTCAGATCAATACCCTTCAAGCGGAAAGTATGACTGGCACGTGCACCAAATGTAGCAAACGTCACACCGGTATCAGATCCATGCGTCTTCAGGGCTGCGCTGCCACCATGTTCACGAGATCCCATAAAGTCCTGATTGACGTACGCGATCTGGCCAAAAGGCTCTACTGCATAGTCCCCAACATCAAAACGATAACCGAGTTCAGCGAATGCCTGAGCAGTTCCTCCGAGACTATGGCCACTGTCACGCTCATGAATAGAGCCAACTGACACATTGCGATTGGTATTAACCATATTCCAAGTGTACGTGGCGCCAGCCCGAAGCATCAGACGTTCCCAGTGTGTGCTGGTATACCCTCCGACTGTCAGATTGTTTGCGCTCCCATATGAGGATCGGCCGTCTTTAACACTGAAACGGTCATGGCTATAGCTAACCAAGCCACCTACTCTGATATTCGTATTATTGATCGGAGCATCCAGTCCCATAATAAAACCGGCGGCCGAATGCTTCATGTCAGCGGATCCGCCACTCCCTCCATTATGGCCATGGTCACCAAATCCTTCTCCCCACAAAACCATACCCGTGTCACAGGCACCACCCTGCATTTTCTGTCCACTCTTCGGATCCGCCGTGCTGATATTGCCAACTGACATGTCGCACTCAGCCGATGCCATACGGTTAAATGCTGCATTCCTGATGAGTTGCGTATCCTGGATGAGATCCGTTTTGACAGATGCTCTGATTTCACCTGAAAGCGAATCATAAGACTGTCTGGCCTGAGGAGCACTCTGCTGCTCAATCTGCTGAACGATGGAATTATTCAGGCTCGTTTCATCAAGTGATGCCGCAACGGCCTTCTGGCTGCGCGTCTGTGCGAAACTTGAAAATGGAACTTCGGTATCCCGGACAAGAGATACATCAACGTCATTAGATGTATAGATTAATCCTGGGGTTAGGAACGGATAAGCACTTTCAAGATTTGTAGTGAAAGATCCAAATCGGCCTGTCACGCCTCCATTAGCATGCAGAATTGTAAACGTCTGGCCATATGGAAGATTTTTATTCTGAGAGGAATTGGTCAACATCTCTGCAGCCCCAGATACAATGGCATTCCCTTTAACATCCACCAGATCTGTAGCTTTGCCATCTGTTGTGCTTACCATCTCCGAACCATTTGCAAGAACAAGGTTTCCTGCGACATGAAGGGTGCCGATGGAATTACCTGCCGGAGAAAGTGTGGCGCCATTCTGGATTGTCGTGTCCCCTACAGAACCTTGACCTGCAAGAGTAGATCCAGAAACTGTTGTGACGTCACTATTGGAAGCATTGGTTTCAATATTTAATGTTCCTCCCAAAACCTTGGTAGTGCCTGTCATGCCAGAGGTATCGCCAGTGATATCGAGCGTTCCAGCTCCTTCTTTGACAAGACTTCCAGACCCAGTGATCTGGCTTGCCAATGTGGCACTTGAACTTTGATTGATAACGAGTTTGGCATTGTTCACAACATTACCGCCTGCCAGGTTACTCGCATCTGTCACCAGGGTACCACCCGTAACAATAGTGCCACCAGTATGCGTGTCCTTGCCACTCATGATGACAGTCCCTGTATCACTCTTTTCTATGACACCGGCGCCGCTGATATCATTACTCATTACAGGATCATCTTTTTGGTCGATATTAACTTTTGCACCCTCTGCAACAATGATCTTCCCAGTTCCGAAACTCGTTATCGTTCCAGTTAATGTGCCCGCGATTACGTCAGTACCACCAGTATAGGTGTTAGTGTCCTGGAGTGTGACGTCACCGATGCCTTCTTTGATCACTGTGCCAGCCCCGCTAATCTGGCCAGAAAGTGTGCCGTTATAATCCTGCTTCAGGTCGAGTGTAGCATTATTGGTGATATCACCTGTACCAAGGTTTTGCGTGCCGGCTGTTAATGTCCCGGCTTCAATATCAGTTCCACCAGAATAAGTGTTGGTGCCCGTGAGGGTCAGATCGCCCGGCCCGTCTTTCACAAGTTCACCTGACCCACTGATATTATTAGCCATAGAGGAATTGGACGTCTGGTCTATTTCCAGAGTTCCATTATCCACGATTTGGCCAGATCCGAATGATCCTGCATCCCCTTTTACCGTCCCACCTTCAATATCTGTCCCACCTGAATAGCTGTTGATTGATGTGACATTTAGAGTGTCATCACCTGTGATGTTGTATTCCACATCGCCTGAGCCAGACACAGTGTTGGAGAATGTGGGATCACCATTTGCGGTGACCTCTAAAGAAGCATCATCCTCAATAGATCCCGAACCAAATGATGATGTGTTGCCAGACAGCGTTCCGCTCTGAATATCAGTGCCACCCGTCCATGTGTTTTGAGACGTAAGAGTTAAAGTATTTGATCCTGCTTTAACCACTTTACCCTTACCAGAGATGACGTTCTTCAGTTCACCATTCTTAGATTGGCTCAAGGTTAGCGTGGCATTATCCAAGACCTTGCCTGTCCCTAGGTTATTGACACCTGTGGTAATATCTCCAGCTTCAATATCAATTCCACCAGTAAAGGAGTTATTACCGGCGAGCGTAACACTCCCCGCGCCTTCTTTAACAATTCCACCTGAACCTGAAATTGCATTCCCAAGGATACCGTCATCAGCCTGATTCAAGGCCAAGGTCGCCTGATCCTCTATCTCAGCCTGCCCTGAGGATTTTGTGTCAAGTTCAAGAGTTCCAGAGTGAATATCAATTTCACCAGAGAGAGAATTCTCTCCAGTAAGTTGCAGAACACCATCACCTGATTTGATCAGTGTGCCGTTGCCAGACAATTCATTGGAAAGAACGCCAGTCACATTCTGATCAACGTTAAGAGTAGCGTCATCTACAATTTCGCCAGATCCCATTGCCCCAACTGAAGCCGTCAGAACACCTGATTTAATGACAGTAGAACCAGAATAACTGTTTACACCGGATAGTGTGAGATCTCCGGCTCCTTCCTTGATTACATCACCAGTGCCTGAGATCTTGTTGGCCAACGAAGCATCAGAAGATTGGTCAATATCGAGAGTAGCATTATCCGTGATTGTACCACTGCCGAAGTTCCCAACGGATCCTTTCAGGGTGCCAGCTTCGATATCGGTTCCTCCAGAATAATTATTCTCACCAGAAAGGACGACCGTATTTGAGCCACTCTTTCTAACTGTGCCTGCCCCGGTAATATCGTTCCCGATCTGTCCATCACCCGCAAGATCAATATTCAGCGCAGCGTTATCCGTAATGGCGCCTTTACCGGTGCTTTTAGCATTCTTGATATCGAGACTTCCGCCCTCAATATCAATGCCATCGGTTAAAGTGTTATCACCGCCCAGAACCAATGTCCCAAGACCATCCTTCACAAGTTTAGAGCCACCGACCACATTAGCATCGCTGATGGAACTGTCTATTTCTGCGGTAATAGATGAACCAGATGTTGCGCCGTCTCCCACATTCACCTTCAGAGATTGCCCTGCAGCATAGAGAGTATCTCCACTAATTATGTAGGACTGCCCGTCCGAGTTGGCGAAATCCATCGCCCCGACGCTTACATTCCCTGATTTGTCATCGATGGAGACACGTCCTGCTTGAGCTTCAAAAATCGCAGTACTTCCAGGGTTCCAAGCACCAGAAACATCGGCATCGATATTTGTCCAGTTAGTAACGCCACCCTTCCACACGCCATCCCCACCCGTGAGGGTTCCTGATGGAGGGGTATCAATAGAACCATTCCAGATTTCAGTAGACATGTTGGCCACTACCAGATTGACTTGACCATTTACAGAAGTCTGAAGGGCTGCAGCATCTCCCGCGGCGATAGGAAGAGAACCATTTATACTTGCCTCTCCGCTGAGGGAGTCGGCGTAGTCAAAGAGACGGTATACGCCTTCTGAGAGTGTAGTGCCGGAGGTGGGATCAGCGGTAACATCAATCGTTCCGCCGAGTGTCAAATCCCCTCCGACCTTAATCAGATCGTTCTGAGCACCGCCTTCGGTTCCGGCCTGGCCAAGGTCAAAGTCCGTGGTTGAGCCACTTTCCAGCGTCAAACCACCATCAAT
>NZ_PEBQ01000158.1 GCF_002738225.1 Acetobacter pomorum
CTGGTGGCCGCATCAATCCCGGATTGCAGTTCCTGGCGTGCTGGATCACGGAGCGACAGAGCTTCACGACGTGCCTGGTCGGGCGTCATTGTTCGGCCAGACTTAAATAACGTTGCGATGGCATGCATCATAAGACGCTCGTCATTGACTGCCGCTTTGCCGCAGGCTCTGTTCCATTGATCGTGATCGAGTTGGCTGAGGTCAAAATTATGGCCGGCGTTCCGAGCAAGGTGTGAGAGATGAAGCAGGGTGACCTGCTGGTTTCCTTGCCGAAAAGGCAGGATTTTATCCAAAGCGGCAATATGGGTGGCAGCTCCCCGCGCAAAACGGTCGGAAGAGAGATCCCGCAAACCATTATTGGCTTTCAGGTTTTGGAATACGCCTTGAACTGACTGGGAAATCCGGTCTGGATGAAGACCTTTCCGACCATCAACAGCGAGATCGCACGTCCGGTATTGACCGGCCCAGTCGTAGACATCCTGAAAGAGATGGTGATGCAAATCCTTAAGGGCGGACGTCGCGTTGGTATCCGTGGGCATGGTTATCGCACGGCTGAGATACCGGGTTGTTTCAAAAATGCGAAGGCGTTCAGCATTCTGATAGCCCTTCTTGTTCACGAGAACTTCCGTGCCAGGATAGAGATAAGGGTCGGTGACGGGCATCATTCATCTCCTTCCGTAGGGCGGATTGGTTCATCCAGTTCCTCATGAAGGCGTTGAAGAAAATCCATGAAAATTTCCACCGGTACGCATGCCTCAATAAGTAGGGTTGTAAGAGAGCTTATTTCGGCTATCTGACTGCGATCTGGCCTATCAAGTTCGCTCATGACGCACATCGCGTCCCGGATCAGGACCTTATAGAAAGACGTCATATCCGCAGAAACTGGCTCAAACGTCAGATTTGCTAATTCCTCTCGGTAACGCTCGACGCGGAAATCTCACAGAAGGGTTGTACATCGGGTTAGATTATGAAAAAGTCTGTTTTGCACAA
>NZ_PEBQ01000159.1 GCF_002738225.1 Acetobacter pomorum
CTGGTGGCCGCATCAATCCCGGATTGCAGTTCCTGGCGTGCTGGATCACGGAGCGACAGAGCTTCACGACGAGCCTGGTCAGGCATCATTGTTCGGCCAGACTTAAATAACGTCGCGATGGCATGCATCATAAGACGCTCGTCATTGACTGCCGCTTTGCCGCTGGCTCTATCTGAGTTGCTCCGGGTCTTGCTGTCACCACAAAACTTGGGGCAATTCAATCTAGCCATCAGCTCCGACCAACAAAGCAATCTGACGTCTGATTGCGAGTAACTGGTCAGGACGCACCTTGCTTCCGGTTACACGGAGACGATGCTTGGATGTAGTTGTCAATAAGACGCTGACTGCCCAACATAGCTTTGAACAGCCATTATCAGCACTCGGATCAATCCGAACCGCCAGATCTGGAATAACGAGATTCTCGTCGTCGGTCAGAGGAATAAGCATGATGTTCGACCATTCAGGTGGGAACTATTTATCTTCGACAACAACAGCAGATCGGAGTTTGTTCGGCTTCTGTTTGGCAAGGCATCACCACGTGAGAAACAATCGTTCTATGGGACTTATCTATGTCGCCCGGTTTTCTCTATTCTGACCGGAATATGCTTTACTACGTCTGCACGACAACGGTTTCCAGCAGGAACGCTGGAAGACAAGGGTAACCGCCTTGATTGCGATTTCAAAAAACTTAAGGCCAAAAGCCAGACATACCAGTTCAGATCGGCAGTCATGGGGAAATCCTCAGTTACTTTGTCACTGTGCCGCAAGGACATGGACAATCCAATTTGTCACGAAACAAACACCAGCTTCTGATGCGTTAATTACTTACGCTTCCTCCAAACTTTCATAAGCCTCTCAACCAGTGAACTATGATGAATTGGAGAAAATCCCAGCTCATTTTCCATTGCTTGAATATCCAGCTTGACGGTATCTGCAATGCGCCCTTTGGAAACAAATTCTGGTACAGATTTTTCAAATGCCATGGCTTGGCGAATATCTCCACCAAAGCACACTTGCATAAAGCGCTTGTCTCGCGACAGAGCGATGTTTTCAGGATGACTTCTAATCATTTCGACAAGCACACGTTGGAACTGAACAGCCCGCATAGCTTGATAGGTTCGATAAGAAAGAGGACAAACCCAGTCTGGCTTTACAGGAAGGTGTTGTTCTATCAACGACAACAAGAGATGAGACGACACCGTAAAAACATCTGGAATCTGCTTGCCATCACTCTGATCCATATCGATCCGCATATCTCGAACGCGAGGGAACATAAGAGTCAGATAACGCCGGTATAAAGCTGTCCCGATTTCTTTTTGTAAACGACGGGGACTTTCCGTCTGAAGCGCTCGACTATCCGGGAGAGAGGCATCAATGTGACACGTCACCATCCGTTTGGTCAGATCAGCTGAAATGCTTGTCACGTCCTTGTTGGTCGTCAGGACGATAGGTGCGTAGCATTCGGCCATATCCCGATCAGTACGCACCATGTCAGGCACATATTTACTCATTCGATCTGGCGTCACGTCATCAATCAACAGAGGAATGGCCCCTAATTGCTGACGTAAGCCCAAAACACGTTGTGCCGTAAACATTGATGACTGAATACTTTTGACAACCCCGAACATGGATTGTGCAATAATCTGCGTAAACAGGGTTTTCCCACCACTGGAGCGGCCATATAAAACCGCGTACGGGGGATAAAGCCACGGATCGATATGATGACTAACGGCTCCTTGTCTTAAAAAGGGTGCAAAAGGTGCCATGTAAAGCCAGACTAGAAATGCCCAGTAGGAAGCGATGGCACTTTGGCTATTTCCATAAAATGCCGAAAAACTGCTGATATAATTCACAAGCAGATGTACATCTCGGGCAACGTCATGTTCTGAAATGGTATCTTTTTCAGAAAGCCATAACTGATCATTGAGAAAAATCTCTCCTGTCCGAACAGAGAGGGAGGCTCGTGGAATTTCATCTTTCGGAGAGTCCACAGCAGGCAGATTATTGCGTGTCTGCAGAAAAGTTGAAACGATTGTGGGAGTGACCAACGTTACCCCCTTGCGGCTCATCGGCAGAGAAATTGTTTCAAGTTCCTGCCGTAAGCGTTGAGCCTTTCGTAACGTATCAATGGTTATTCCCTCTGAAATCGACATACCACCCTGTTCGACATGAACCAGCCCGGCCCGTATCGCACGCACGATGGGAACATCCTCGTAAGGAAGGGATGTTGTAGAGATATCAGGCTGTTTATTCTTGCCGTCAGAAGACACGCTGATCAGAATATCCCTTTCGATTGCAACACTTTTTTTGTAGTCACGTTGGTAATATTCATCAAAAGCATCCCACGCTGCTAAATCATCAAAAGTGATGATGACTTCATGTTGATGCCCATGGAAAGCCGCTATACTGAGATTAGCGGATCCTGTGATAACGCGTTGACCGTTGGAACCTGATAGCAAATAAAGTTTTTCATGACTTGGACGGCCAGTCAGAAGCCTGAAACGCAAGGTACCATTTTGCAAACGCGGAAGAAAGAGACTGCTGCGTAACCCAAGAAGTTGACGTAAGCTTTCTACAAGAGATTTTTGATCTGTGAGACAGTCCTTAAACCCGTAGTCTTCAAAAAGCTGACTGGCTTGAGCCAAAGCAATATGGGTTTTGGTTAGAATATGCTCAGAGCCAAAAACAATTTCGATATCTTTAAACTGTTCTGTCAGATCGAGCAAAAATTCCAGAGAACTTGAAAAGGTAATCGCACGTAAAGCAGAATACCCCTTGAAAACCTCGGACCAGTTCTGCTGCCGATAAGTTTTTAACTGTGCTTGAAACACAGTAAGTGGTCCAGAATGCGAAGAAGAAATGTTTGAGAAAAGATCCGACATTTTTCCATTATTCCAAATCATTGATAACTTAAGTAAAAAACTCAATAATAATGATTTTATTTTGCCAAAATTTCGAAATTTTATTGTTATTTAATTTTTAAAATTATTATATAATACAAAATAATATCTTATTACCGCGTTGAATATTACTGGTAATATTCGTGGGATCGTTGAATCCCAGTGTAAAGAAAGAGCCCCCTAATGTTATGAGAATTTTTCCTCTCATACGGCTAGAACGTCAAAATCTATCCACGTGTCCAGATCCAGCTCGAAATGCCCATTAAGAATTGACGTGGTTATAAATCAGCAACGTGAGTCTGCGATAATCTTCTGGCATCATCCGGTGGGCTCATTGCTGTTTAACCAGAACGGTTTGGAGCAGACGTTCAGAAAAAATTGTCGTGTGATCCAACGAGAAATAGCCATAGGCTGCAAAGTTCAGGTTCTAGGGCATCACCATATCGGCTGCCGAAGATGCAGATTGCATTGTGCTACTTCCTGACTGAAAAAGCACGATCTGCATGAGATGCATCAATCAAAAATCCGCATTGTCGGTACGTTCCTCAACATGGCCAAAATCACAGCTTTGGGTTCACCAAGCGCTATCTACCTCATGATGTACTGTAAGATTTGCGAGCTTTCTCGATTTTCCGACCATAATGGTGATGGCTGTCTCTGCCACGAGCTAGGCGAGAGACAGTGCTTTCACTGATTCCAAATGCAGCAGCGATCGATTTCAGGGACTCCCCCTCTTTTCGTCTTTCAATGATTTTATGCTTTTGTAAGTCTGTAATCTGAGATGGTCTTCCCATGCGTTTGCCTTGCTTAATGGCACGTGCACGTCCTTCTGAGGTGCGTGTACGGATAAGATCGCGCTCCACATCGGCCAAGCCACCAAGGACTGCAAGCATAAGCCGACCTGTACTTGTGTTGGTGTCAGTCCAGGGTTCAGCTAAAGAGTAAAACTGAGCCTTACGATCAGTAATTGTCTTTACGATAGAGAAGAGATCAAATGTACTGCGTGCCAGTCGATCCAGACGGGTAACGACTACGGTTTGACCAGGCTTAAGGTTGGCAAGCAATTTACATAATTCAGGACGCGTAGCATCTGCACCACTTGCTTTTTCACGATAGATACGACGGCATCCGAATTCCTTCAGTGTTTTCAGTTGAAGTTCAAGAGTCTGCCCTACTGTGCTGACACGGGCATATCCAACTTTACGACGTGTTATTTCTGGTTGCATTCAGGTTTAAACGACTGAAAACGTTCAAAAGTTCCTTGCAAAAACCCTGATTTGCGCAAATGCCATAACGGGCCTTTTGCACCAGTGAATATATATTTGATGTTTATATAGGTAAAACAAAGAAGGCAATATGAAAATAAATAATGTCAGAAAAATCCTGTCTTGCAGGTTATGCGCAAATCAGGAATTGCGCACAAAAAGATCCCGAGATAAGCATCCGTCTTTATGAATTCAGGATGGCGGCACATTGTCTCGGAAAGTTGGATATGCTCGCGTGAGCACAGTCGGCCAGACGCTCGACGTACAGTTCCAATCTCTTCAAAACTATGGATGCGCCAAAATTTTCCGCGAAAAGGCAAGTGGCGCGGATTCAGAACGCATCCAGCTTCAACGCCTACTTCGTAACCTCTCTGATGGAGAGACTGTCGTCGTGACGCGAATTGATCGGTTAGCACGCAGTACCTTTGATCTTTTCGCAATCATTAAAGAGATTACACAAAGAGGTGCGCAGTTTTTTTCTATTGCAGAGCCTTGGGCTGATACGACAACGAGCACTGGCCGCCTGATGCTGGCGGTTTTAGGCGGTCTGGCTGATGTGGAACGTGACCTGATTAAAACCCGCACTGCGGAAGGGCGCATACGCGCTGCCCGTTTAGGTGTAAAAATGGGGCGGCCTGCCAGGATCACAAAGCTACAGCAACAGGAAATCAAGGACTTGCGTCAAAGTGGCGCAACACTGAAAGAACTTGCGTTGGAATACGAGATCAGCACCAGCACGGTCTCAAGAATTGCAACAGGGACAGATAGTCACAGCAGCCGTAAACACCCTAAAAAGGAAAATTGATACTTAAGTTCTCTCATCTATGCCACTACTCATGATCTTACAGCGTACCCCCGCTTGAGCTTTTGACGTAATAGATGTGCCAGTTGATTAGCCGCAGCTCCTACATCAGGAAAAAGATCAAGCCTTACTTTTCCGGGAGTTCCTATTCTTCCCCATCGTCGAATGAGTGCTGCGCCACCGAATAGATCTGGTTGGATTGAAAGATCGTAATAGCGCCATGTGTTACGCGGCGGATAGACGCGCACCAGAGAAACGGCGTCCGGGAAAAGAGTGAGTTGCAGAAAAGCCCCATCCCGCACTGAGAAATCATTCCGCCGCACTTCAAGGCGATCAGTAAACCCTCATTGACCTGTCAAAGCATCCTTGACAGCTTTTGCTGGTGTATAAGCCAGTTTACGAGATGCGGGGATCACCAGATCCGCACCAGTTTGTGGATTGCGTCCTTTGCGCTCAGCCATCTGACGGACGACAAATTTGCCAAATCCTGAGATAGTCGTTTCGTCACCTTTCGTAGCGGCTTCAGTAATTGCTGCAAATACTGTTTCCAAGGCTGCTTTGGCATCTTTTTTTGAAATATCCGTTACAGCAACAATACGTTCAATCAAGTCCTGGTTATTCATTTAACGTTCCAACATGATCCAGTAGGGAATGGAAGGGTAATAGATTTTACACCACAACCACAAGGGTTTACCTTCCACTCCCTCAATGATGGAACTTATGACCTCACTGGTGATACAGCGGAAACCGGCTCAAAGTAGGGGCCAGTGCCAAGCTTATCATCCAACAGCCGCATAACCGTGGATAGACGGCACATATACTGGCGCATTTGATCCGACCGCTCACTATTTTGTCCAAGAGCAAACCAACTGATTTGCACGAGCTTCACCAGATGAATGAGTTCCAGAATATCCAGATCATAAGACCACGGACGTTTTGCTTCGCTTAACGCTCTTTCGACGGAGAATTTCCCGTTCATCCGGGTCACCAGATGGCGAGTTGATTGATAGATATCACCTTCTTTCAACTCCGCAAGAAGACGCAGATCGGCCGCGCTAATATCGGGCTTGGACGCCCCCCTGTCGGTCTGCGCACCTGCATCAGGCCGGTATTCTCCCGTGCGACGGATCTGCGGCAACACCTCATCTGTCACCCACCGCCGGAACCGCTTGGCTACGGGTTTCGTCGATATAAATGTGAGATGGTACGCGCCACTCTCATTCACCAGATATGTGTCTTGGGGACCACCTTGTGTCTGAACAGGCACTAATTTGCATTCATCATCATCCAAGCGCGTCACGGCATAGCGATGACGGCTAATACCTAACAAATCGCATACTTCTTTGGCCAATACCCATCGCTGCCCACCAATGAGAACTGTTCCCAATTGTTGTGTCTCGAAGGTTAAACCTGCAGGCACAACTGAATGTACATTTTGTCGGCTGTTCTGATTGTGTTCTTTTGCTGTCATCGTCCGTATCTCCTGATAACCGTATGAACAGCTAATCTTCAGTAATCATGATGCGACGAGAAAGATTTTTTCTCTTCACACAAACCATGCACGACCCCAAAGGGAGCCAGAATCCTAGCTCCCTTTCTCCGCTTGCCCAATCCTGGCGGCGCAGCCGCCGCACTGAGGGTGCAATGGTGTATGAAGGCCCTAAATTTGGTGGAACGGATGTGGGACTCATATGGGGCGGAAACGGAACGGAAACCCCACAGATATGGGACGCCATGAGGAACGGAACCCCCACGGAAATGGAACAGAAAGCCCCACAATCGTGGAACGGAAAAGCGGATATCGTTTTCGGTCGCATCTTGGAAGCGCACCCTCAGAGGACACTGAGGCCAA
>NZ_PEBQ01000015.1 GCF_002738225.1 Acetobacter pomorum
CCCTCAGATCTGTTTGACCGCATCCTGAAGGCTCAGGGGCACCCTCTGGGCGCTGCTGGTCTGGACGCCGAGGAAAAGGCCGTCAAAGCGCACCTGAAGGTGTATCAGGAGCAAGAGAAGCGCCAGCAAGCTGAGAGGCAGCAAGCACCAGCGCGAGGCCGTGGTGGGCCGTATCGTTCCCGATAGATGGATTATGACCGTGGGCCTAGTTTTGGGTAGGAGTTTAAAGAACATGCATTACGACGGTGAAGTAAAAATATATAAAAAGAATTTAGATATAATAAGATCTGCGTCTGATTATAGTTTAGATGAAATAAATGAAGATATTTTAAATATAGAATCTAAAGAAATAAATGAAGATGATGAATATTCAAAGTATGAACTAGAATTTTTACGTAGTTCAATGAATGAAATATGTTCATCTTATGTGGTTTTATCATATCATATGTGGGAAAAATCTGTTTTATTATGGTGTAAAAATAGAGATAAGAAAATCCCTAGAAGCTGGAAAGAATACGAAAGAGCCGCAAAAGAAATTTATCCATGTGGAAGTGATTTAGTTTACGTTAAGTGTCTGGTGAATGTAATTAAACATAATAGTAAAGAAGACGCTGTGTTCATAACACAAGGCAGGGGTATTTGGAGTGAAATAGTTAAGATAGAAAATGATTGTATAACTTACAGCTTAAATAAAGCATTTATCAATTTTATTTTTCTAATCATTGATGAGTCTGGCCCAAAATGAAGAAATATATATTAATCATCTTGTTATCAATAATAAGCAATAAGGCATTTGCTGATAATTCGATGGGAAAAGGAACATGTGAGGATGCGGTTTTTTCATCTTCACCATCTGGTTCATTTTCTAGCGAAATGCAAAGTGAAATACATTTTACATGTAATGATATGAATATGGAGGATGTACCGGGACGATACCCTAATGTTGCGATTACTTTATTAGGAGTTAGCTCCGAGATACCTACTGTTTGGGTATATGATTGGCATGATCGTAAGGAAGATTGGGCGCTAAAATATAACCGTGCTAATCATATTAAAGAAACAGAAAATACATTTTCGATAGAGTATGCTGTATCAGCGGTTATCGATCGTACTGGTGGAAGATCAATACCTGTTAAAGCGACAGGAAGTTCAATTTTGAAAATTGATGAAATAGAAAGAAAAATAACAAATACTGTTTCTGTTAATTATCTGGGTTTAGATAGGCAATATCATAATTTATATTATAGGTTTTCAATTAATGGTATTTCCAAGGAAAAAATTGCAAAAGTGATGAAGAATTTTAGAGAAACACAGTAGTAGATTATAAAGGCAGTATTACTTACTCTGTTTCAGGAGCTGGTAGGGCGGCTTTTTGTTGCTGCTGAACTCCTTTCAGGCTGTCTCTGATGATAGCGTAAGCCTTGCTGGCAACCGATTTTGGGACTGGTGCGCCAGCCTCGGAAAGTTTGGTAATCATGCCCACAAGACGCTCTGCGTCAGACAAGTCCGCCACTTGTCTGACAGCATTGTCAGACGTATTTTCTTGCGGTTTTCTGCCACTTTTTACGTGTGACCGAATGGCTCTGTCCAACCATTCTCCTATCGTGACACCCTCTCGTTTGGCTGCTGCAAGAGCGGCGTTTCTGACTTCTGGATGAACGCCACGGATTGACCAGGGCTTCGGCTCGTCTGTCATGTCTGACTCCACTGTATGACTTGTCTGGCATGAGTGGAACATAGGGAGCTTCTATCTGTCATGTCCGACGTTTTTGTCGGACTTGTCAGACTGATTATGATGGGGGGAACAGGTCGGGTTGCGGGTTCTTCCTGAACTCAAAGCGAAGCCGTGAGACCTTTCGACCTGCCTTGATGGGCGTCCACTGGATAAGCCAGCCGTCTTTCTCGACCAGTTCCTTGACGGCTGGTTCAATGATGCGACGCTTGATGTTATTGAAATTAGCTTTTTGCTTCTCTGTCGCGTCCATCGAGGCGCAGAAATCCTCAATAGTATATTCGGCCAGCCCACTGTCCCGATAGTGCATGAGCAGTTCCAGAAGCCGCCACGAGTAGGCCGATCGGAGAGCATTGGCCTGTTGCAGCTTGTAGGTGGTGAACTGCTTTTTTAGCCCCATAAGTGATGGAAGAATAGGTGGCCACCAAATCAATTCAACCCAGCCTTCATTCTCATAGTATCGGCATTGTCCCACCCATCGCATGTCATTGCGGATGGGTTTAAGCGGCTTTCCAGCCCGTGTGTAGGCGGGCTCGAAAAAGGTGATCTTGCGCTCAAACAGATGCTTTGCTGCATCCTGTAGGGCTTCGTAGGCCGTTGGCATTCCGCATTTCGCTATTTCTGCGTATTCGGCTGCTGTGATCTTGGTGCGAGGTAGTGACGTAGCCGGGGGTACGGGCGCACGGCTGTTCATCTTGGATACGGCCAGCATAACGATGCGTTTTTCTGCCAGCGTGAGCCCATGGCCGGCTCTCACGAGAGCATTGCTCATCGTGACCTGCGGGTCATGCTTGGGAATGACTGCGTAGTTTTTGCGGCTTACTGCCGTTTCTGCGGTCAACTGCGTCACCTTCCGACCGTATACGTCTTAACAAGTTTGTGGCGCATTAAGGATAATGCGTCAATTATTTTTTAAAGCGTATTAACTCGGAAGGTGACGCAATAGGGTGTGGGTAAGGGGTTTTAGGGCTGTGGATGACACTCGGAAAATGACGCATTAACTCGGAAAATGACGCATTTAACTCGGAAAATGACGCATTAACTGCTTGTATCTTCATGAAAACAAAAGGTTTTTTTCATATAAACAAGAAGAAACAAGAAAAGAAAGGAAGTGAGTGTGAGCAACTGCTGTGGATGACACCCGGAAAATGACGGATTTCACGACGCACCCTCTCAGGGTATCGGCGCCTTCGGCGGGCTACGCCGCTCCCGCTCCGCGCTCGCCCGACACCTGGGTCGACAGAGGAACAGGGCAGGGAAAAATGCTCAGGAAGCATGAAGCAGGCCAGACGATCTCGCTTGAAGCCGTGCAGGCTTGTGCCTTAATAAGAGTTATTAAAACCAACTAAGGTGATACCATGAGCGAGAAACTTTCAGCCGGAAAGCAGATGGTCAGTGTGCAGATGCCTGCTGACCTGGTGGATGCAATGGATCGGTATGGGGAATCCATCGAGCGGCCCAGGTCATGGGTGATGCGGGAAGCCGTGGCGTCCTACCTCGCCTATGAGGCGGAGAAAGACCGGGCGACACGCCGAGCTCTGGCCGATGTAGATGCGGGCCGGACGGTCAGCGCCGAGGCCGTCAAGGGATGGGCGGACAGTCTCGACCAGGCTAACCCGCTGCCGCTGCCGGAACCCAAGCAGTGAAATATGAATGGACAGCCAAGGCCGTATCTGACCTGCAAACACTGACCGCAGACTTTGACCATCCGCGCGCGGCAGCGCGTGTCATGCGGCGGCTGACGACAGCACCAGACGTTCTGATCCAGTTTCCTCGGATGGGTACATTGCTCCCGGTCTTCTCACCCCGTGAGGTCAGGCGCTTCATCGTGGACGACTATGAAATTCGTTATGAAGTCACGGCGGATGCCCTGTTCATCACCGACGTTTTCCATACCCGGCAGGATCGCGAGACGTTTCATTGAATGGTAGGCGCTACCCAGAAGTCTTGAAATATCTATCAAACTGGCCCGTAAATGGCTCAGGAATGGTGTGCGTGGGTGTTCTGGTGGTTTTCTGGCTGGAAACAGTCATGGACGCGCTAGAGGCCATTCTAGGCCATTTCCGGAAGTGGAGACGCACCACGTCCCTTTCTGGTCAGTTCTGACCTTATAGCCCTCAATTCGACACATGCCGAACGCCTGAATCTGGCCCACCCTGTCCATTTCGTAGGCCATACGGCCTGATGGTGATGACATAGCCCATTCTGCCAGTAAGTCCCGCTTCTTGGTTTCCTGCTGCCCCTCAGCGAACCCTTGAGCGTATCCGGTTCGACTGCCCTTGATGTCACCCAGAAAGCCCGCGCAGAACACGAGCGCAATGGCTCCAAACCCGCAGGAGATGAGCAGGGTGCGCCTGTCGGTCTTGATGTAGCTGGTGACGGCCTGCGCTGCATCCTCAACACGTTGAGCGGCTTGGGTGCTTTTGGCGTCCAGTGCTTCAAGTTGCTTCGCTAGGGCTGGCAGCTTACCGGCAACGTCCGAATAGGCTTTATTCGACTGCTGGACAGTGTTCTTCAAATCCTCAAACGCACGAAGGCCGAAATCTTCCGTGTCGTCTGGGTCACTCATGGTCAGCCCTCACCCTGCGTTTGTACTGGCCGGGGGGTGGTGAATCCATGATCCTGAAAAGCCTTTAGGTCTTGCTCACGAGACAACCGCTTGATTAGGGCATCAATCACGTTCGAGAAGCGTTCATCACCTTCCGCCGCTTTGAGTAACGCGCCGCCCAAGATTATTTTCTGACGATCTTCAATTTTCCGTTTCTGTCTGTTCTCGGCGTTGCGGGCGTCTCTTAGTGCATTACGCGCCTGCTCAAGCCTCTTTTCGGCTTCAAGAACTTTCTTGGATTTTGCGGGCTGACTCGTGTTTGTCATTTTGCACGGGACTCCTCTTGATTGTAACCATACCACAGAATCAGATTGACAACAACCTTTAATGTCGGCTAGATATTAAGGGCGCACTTATGCAAACTCTGCGAGTTTGCGTGCGACAGGGGCGAACCCCTTGCAACCCCATTCTGTCAGCGAGCCGATCACGTGGCGATCTTTCACCTGTCCGTTAAGACCGTATCGCGTAGCACCGGCAGGAGTGCCGTTGCCGCTGCGGCTTATCGAACAGGGGACACGCTGACCAACGAGCGCGATGGACGCCAACACGACTACGCCAACCGAACCGGGGTTGATGATAGTTTTATCATTGCCCCGGCTGGTTGCGAGTGGGCGCACAATCGCTCTGCATTGTGGAACGCTGCCGAGCAGACCGAGAAGCGTTCTAACTCAGTGACGGCCCGTGAATATGTGCTGGCCCTTCCCGCTGAACTGGACGCCAAAGACAGGGCAGACCTTGCACGGTCTTTTGCCTCTGCCGTGGTCGAGCGTTACGGGGTGGCTGCTGATGTTGCCCTTCATGCTCCCAGTGCCGGTGGTGATGACCGGAACTATCACGCCCATATCCTCACCACGACACGGGAGGTCGAGCCGGACGGGCTGGGCAAGAAAACCCGCATACTGGACGCCGCCAAGACGGGTGGGCCGGAGATCGAGAGCCTTCGGGAATTGTGGGCCATGCAGTGCAACGAAGCACTAGAGCGCCACCAGAAGCCCGCCCGCATTGACCACCGCAGCTATGAGCGGCAGGGCGTGGACGAAATGCCGACCATGCACCTTGGGCCGACCAGCACCACGATGGAGCGCAAGCACAAGGCCGAGCAGGAGCGGAAGGGGGAGCCATACAAGCCCCAGACGTTCAAGGCTCAGGAGAACGAGCGCAGGCGCACCCTGAACGACCATGTGCGGGAGATGGTGCGCGAACTGGCCGCCACCGTCAGGGAGGTGGCTGAGCAGGCCAAGAACGCCAAAAAGAGCGCCGTTCACGCCCTTTTGCGGGCGGTTGGGGGCCAACGCCGCGAGGAGGAGGCCGAGCAGGCCAGACGGGCGGCAGAGGCCCGCAGACACCAGGAGGAGCGCAAGGAAGCCTTGCGCCAGCAAGCGCAGAAAGAGGCCAAAGATCGGGCTGTGCGGGAAGCCAAGGAACGCATGATCGACATGGTCAAGAAAGCACAGAGGTTGGCCCCTGATGCCCGCGAGAAGTTCCTTGGGGGGGAATATCCCTCAGATCTGTTTGACCGCATCCTGAAGGCTCAGGGGCACCCTCTGGGCGCTGCTGGTCTGGACGCCGA
>NZ_PEBQ01000160.1 GCF_002738225.1 Acetobacter pomorum
CGTCTCGGTGAAGCAGCTTCTACACCCCACCCACTCATAACGTCAACACCCAATTTCAGAAAAAATACATAATCTTCAAAGAAATGCTTTTTTTTATAAAAAAGGCGGCCATCCGGCCGCCTGCTTTTCTACGCTTAGTTTTTGGCAACTACCTTGGTTTTCTCGGGAAAAGCAGTCTCCCAGCCCCCACCAAGCGCATTATAAAGCTGCACCAAGTTACCCGATATGGTGGCAGTGCTATCCGCCAGCTGCGTCTGAGACTGCAAAAGGCGGCGCTGCGTATCCAAAACCTGCAAATAGCTTTGAAGCCCATGCTTGTATTGGCTTTGCGCCAACTCTAGCGACCGCGCATCTGCCGCAACCTGATTACGGATATTCTGGTTACGCTTCTGTTCTGCCTGATAGGCAGTCAGTGCATTATCCACTTCCTTCCATGCGTTCAGCACCGTTTTGCGATACCGCAGCGCTGCCGCTTTCTGGGAAGCCTTCTTCATTTGAAGCTGACCTGTCAAACGCCCTCCCTGAAAGATGGGAAGCGTAATGGATGGCCCCACATTCCACATGCGGGAACTCCAGAATCCCATATCGCGGAAAGAAAAGGACTGAAAACCAAAGCCCGCATCAATAGTAACTTTTGGATAGAAATCAGCTTCAGCTTGCCCGACCTCTGCGGTCGCCGCATGAAGTTCCTCACTGGCTTCACGGATATCGGGGCGACGTTCTGCCAGTTCAGAGGGCAAACCAACCGGCACCTGTGGTGGCACTGGGGGAATCCCTACTGTTTGCTCCAGTTCCGTATTTAACCCACCTGGAGGAGCACCCATAAGCAGGTTGATGGCGTTGATCTGCATGGCAATGCGTTGTTCAAACTGAGGAATCAACGCATTGGTCCGCTCCAGTTGTGAGCGAGCACTATCCACATCCAGTTCACTCACTAATCCGCTTTTGTAACGCGAGGAACTTAGTTGAAGAATCTGTGATGCCGCATCACGATTCTCTTTGGTAATACGGAGCTGTTCCTGCAAATTACGTAAAGTCATATAATCAGAAGCCAGTTCAGCCTGCCGCGCGATCAGAATGCCCCGACGTTCTTCCATCGTGGCTTTCATGTAGGCCTTGGCCGCCTCATACTGCCTGCGGACGCGCCCCCACAGATCCACTTCCCAACTAGCCTGCAAGCCATCCTGCCATTGGTTGAGCAAGGGAATGGAAATGGAAGAGGACTGCGCAGAAAGCAATTCTCCCAATCCGGTGCCCGCTGCATTCTGGCCAATGCGCTCTACAATGCGCTCCAACTGTTTGCTACTATACTGTGCCCTGCGATACGAGCCAGAAGCAGCCAGATCGGGAAACCGCTCTGCACCAGCCAGCAGCAGTTGGCCGCGGCTTACCGCAAACTGTTCGGTAGCTTGCTGCACATCAAGGTTCTGATCTGCCAGACGTTTTTCAAGCGATGTCAGTTCGGGATCATTAAAGATGGCCCACCATTGCGGATCAGGCGCCTGCGTTGTGGGAACACTCAAAAGCTGCGATGTATCCTTATCTGCCGCACGCTGCCATTGAGAGGGAGACCATGTATCTGGTTTTTTATAATCTGGCCCCACCATGCACCCCGCCAGCATGAAAACCAGCGCCAACGCGCCTGTGCGCTGTGCATTCCGTTTTGCCACCCGTTCACCCTCATCGAAAATGATATGTCTGATAGAAAATACCAGCCCTTGCACTGACCGACCAGTTCGGTCAGCATGATAACCTACCTTCTTTCCTCTGTGCGTCAATCGCCTGTCTTTAAAGTCTGAAATCCTGATGTCTGAACCTTCCTCCCTTTCTTCTTCATCTTCTACCTGTACGGGAGAATCAGAAGCCAAGCGCGAGCAGATTCTGCAAGGGGCTTACAACGTATTTGCTGAACATGGCTATGAAGGCGCCAGTATGTCAGCCATTGCGCGGGAGGCAGGTGTTTCTAAGGGCACATTGTATAATTATTTTACCAACAAAGCGGATCTTTTTGGCGCTTTTGTAGAAAAATGTTGTCGGGAAAAACTTCCACCTGCTTTGGCGCCGGTGCAAAAAGAGGCCACGCCCAAGGAAACACTTACAGCTGTGGCACGCGCCATGGTGCAGCTGATTACCCAGCCTGAAAGCTTGATGCTTTATAGAATGATTGTTTCTGAGGCTCCGCACTTCCCACAACTGGCCACCATTTTTTGGGCACATGGCCCACGCATTGCCATTGAAACATTGTCCAACTGGATTCATGAACAAACACAACGTGGCACCTTAAAAACGGATGATCCCGTTTTTGCGGCAGAACAGTTTTTCTCACTTTGTCAGACGAGAATTGCGCACAGAAAGCGCTTTAACATGTCTTACGACAACATGGAGGAAGATGAAGAAAAGGTTATTCATGCTGCCGTAAACATGTTTCTGGCAACTTACGGCCAATAATATTTTCTAAAAAACAAACCCCGCATACCTTAAATATGCGGGGTTTGTTGATATCAACAGTTTGGTTGAAAAGATTT
Organism: Acetobacter pomorum; assembly: GCF_002738225.1. GTDB lineage: Bacteria > Pseudomonadota > Alphaproteobacteria > Acetobacterales > Acetobacteraceae > Acetobacter > Acetobacter pomorum. The sequence continues at coordinate 2,526 of NZ_PEBQ01000160.1, forward strand.
ATTTCTTCAATTCTTCAACCAACTGCGGCACAACCTCAAACAGATCCGCTTCCATTCCATAATCCGCCACTTGGAAAATGGGGGCTTCCGGATCTTTATTGATAGCCACAATCACGCGGCTGTCCTTCATCCCGGCAAGATGCTGGATAGCGCCAGAAATACCAAAGGCCATATACAGTTCAGGCGCCACAATCTTGCCTGTCTGACCCACCTGATATTCGTTTGGCACGAAACCCGAATCTACAGCCGCGCGAGAGGCACCAATAGCTGCCCCCAAGGCATCTGCCAGCGGATCCAGCGTATGGAATTTTTCTTCGCTTTGCATCCCACGGCCACCGGACACAACAACACGTGCTGTTTCTAGATCTGGACGTTCAGAATCAGACAACTTCACGGCTTCGAACTTGGAAACTTCTGGGGCATCTACAGCATCCACAGCTTCAATGGGCGCATTACCACCTGTGGAAGCTGCCGCATCAAATGCAGCGTTACGTACCGTCAGCACCTTTTTGGCATCTGAGGACTTTACCGTTGCCAGCGCATTACCTGCATAAATGGGGCGGACAAATGTTTCTGCATCCACAATGCGGATAACATCCGGAATAGGTTGTACATCCAGCAGAGCAGCAGCACGTGGCAGCACGTTCTTGCCCGTAGCCCCCGCAGCCGCAACAATATGATCGTACTGGCCTGCCAGAGAAACAATCAAAGCAGCCAGAGGTTCAGCCAGTTCGTGCGCATAGCGTGCATCTGCTGCATGCAGCACCTTGGCAACACCCGGCACAGCCGCCGCAGCCTGTGCAATGGCGGCATCACCCGCCACCAGCACATGCACTTCACCCAACTGAGAAGCTGCCGTTACGGCAGAAAGAGCGGCCTTTCTGATCTGGCCTTCTTCATGATCCAGAAGAACAAGAGCGGTCATGATCAGATCACCTTTGCTTCGTTACGCAGTTTTTCCACCAGTTCCGCAACGGAACCAACCTTGATGCCAGCCTTGCGTTCCGGCGGCTCTGCCACGGAAACAATGCTCAGCCGGGGCTTCATGTCCACACCCAGTTCAGCGGCTTCAATAGTTTCCAGCGGCTTTTTCTTGGCCTTCATGATGTTCGGCAAAGAAGCATAGCGTGGTTCATTCAAGCGCAGATCGGCTGTGATGATGGCGGGAAGCTTAAGAGAAACTTCTTCCGTGCCACCGTCAATTTCACGGCTGACGCGTGCATGATCATCAGCAATTTCTACCTTGCTGGCAAACGTGCCCTGCCCCCAGCCAAGCAGGCCCGCAAGCATCTGGCCTGTAGCATTCATATCATCATCAATGGCCTGCTTGCCCAGAATAACCAGACCCGGTTCTTCCTTTTCCACCAGCTTGCGCAGCACTTTGGCTACGGCCAGCGGTTCGGGGCTTTCTTCTGACAGAACCAGAATGGCGCGGTCAGCGCCCATGGCCATGGCAGTACGCAGCGTATCCTGCGCCTTCTGAACCCCAACAGAAACCACAACAACTTCGGAAGCAGCACCTTTTTCACGCAGGCGCACGGCTTCTTCCACCGCAATTTCATCAAACGGATTCATGGACATCTTGACGCCAGTGGTATCAACACCACTGCCATCTGCCTTCACACGCGGCTTGATGTTGTAATCAACAACCCGCTTTACAGGTACAAGTATCTTCATGACTTCTTTCGCTTGCAGACGCAGGATGGTTCGGACGCTGCCTTACCGTACTTTACTCCAAATTCACATACCGGCCGGATAATTGGGGCCGCCACCACCTTCTGGCGTGGTCCAATCTATATTCTGGGCAGGATCTTTAATGTCACATGTTTTGCAGTGCACACAGTTCTGCGCATTGATCTGCAAATGTGGATTTGTGGCTTCATCCGCCACTTCATAAACACCAGCGGGGCAATAACGGCTTTCCGGCGCACGGAAAACATCCCAGTTCACAGGTTTCCACAGGCTGGGGTTACGCAGGCGCAAATGCACCGGCTGATCTTCTTCATGGTTGGTAGCAGACAGGAAGACCGAGGAAAGCCGATCAAATGTCAGCTTACCATCGGGCTTCGGGTAGAACGGCTTTTCACACAGGGAAGCGGGTTTGAGTGTATCGCTATCCTCATGTTTAAAATGCAGTGTCCACGGCGCACGGCCACGCAGTAGCATGGCATCAATGGCCGCGTACACTGCGCCGCCTTTGGCACCAAAATGTGCAAAAGCTGGCCGAATATTGCGAGCAGAGCGCAGTTCCGGCCACAACCATGAACGCCGCACCAATTCTGTAAATGCACCCGGCTCAACACGGTCTGTTTTTGCAGCCTCTACAACTGCTTCCGCGGCCAGCATGCCGGACTTCATGGCTGTATGGGTGCCCTTGATTTTAGGGACGTTCAGGAAGCCCGCCGAATCCCCAATCAATGCGCCACCGGGGAAAGTCAGACGTGGGATGGCCTGCAACCCACCTTCGGAAAGAGCGCGCGCACCGTAGGAAATACGACGACCACCTTCCAGATGCTGGCGAAAAGCCGGATGCAGCTTGATGCGCTGCATTTCCTCAAACGGAGAAAGCCACGTATTGGCGTAATCCAGCCCCACTACAAAGCCGTAGGACACCAGATTTTCACCAAAGTGATATAACCATGCACCGCCATAGGTGCTGTCATCCAACGGCCAGCCAAAGCTGTGCTGCACTAGACCGGGGCGATGTTTTTCCGCCGGAATTTCCCATACTTCCTTGATACCAAGTCCGTATGTCTGCGGGTCTACATCTTTGCGCAGATCATAATGCGCCATCACCTGCTTGGTGAGAGAACCACGGCACCCTTCTGCAAACAGAGTGTAACGGGCGCGCAGTTCCATACCGGGCTGATAATTGGGGCCGGGAGTGCCTTCCTTGGTCACACCCATATCACCGGTTACAACACCAACCACGCGGTTACGCTCGATAATCACATCTGCACCGGCAAAACCCGGATAGATTTCCACGCCCAGTTCTTCCGCCTGCGTAGCCAGCCAGCGGCAAACTTCCCCAAGGCTGACAACATAATTGCCGTGGTTGGCCATGTGCGGCATGACCTTATCCAGCAAAGGTACACGCAGGCTGCCGGTTTCGGTCAGATATAGCATATCTTCCGATGTAACTGGCGTATTCAGTGGCGCGCCTTTTTCTTTCCAATCCGGAATCAGCTCTGCCAACGCGCGGGGTTCAATAACAGCCCCGGAAACAATATGCGCCCCGATCTCGCTGCCTTTTTCAATCAGGCAGACGCTCAGATCCGGAGAAAGCTGGCGTAGACGAATTGCGGCAGCCAACCCCGCAGGGCCGCCCCCAACAATAACGACATCAAATTCCATCGATTCCCGCACAGGCTCGCTCATTCCCGTTTCATCCCCGTTTAAAGATATGCTGCTTTCCTAAACCCGATTTGGCACAGAATTGCAAAAACGGACACACAGGCCCGTTCTGCCAGAAACAGCTATGCCAGAAAAATTAGTGCTGAATAGCACGTGGGCCAAACGCCAGTTCGTGCACTGCACGCCAGTTTTGATCAACAAAATTAACAATCAATGTACGACGCGTGCCTTTGATAGGCCGCCTTACAAAACCATGCCATGTTTTGTCAGACGGAATGAAGAGCACAGCCGAATTAAACGCGCCGGAAGAACGTGCAACAGACTTTCCATCAGGTGTCATAAGATCTGTGCCCAGTTCCTCTGCCCCTTCCCCGGTGGAAAGAGAAATCAGCAACGTAAGTTTTTTGGCCCCAATATCTGTATGTGGTTCCAGCCAGAATCCATCCGAATCCAGACACAGTTCCAAACGGAGTGCTGCGGTATCCAACTCCACGTTACAGATACGCTCAAACGCATAACGCATGGTTTCGCTGTCCAACAGATGCGCCATCCGGTTTAGCCGTGGGTCCTGCCGCCTTACGGCCGGATCCACAAACACCCGAGACTTATTACGAGTCTCACGCCGCCCACCGACATCACCCGCAATAGCCGACTCGCCCGGATCCCATGCCAGCAATGCTGCACATGCCTCTGGTTCCAGCACATTTTCAAGCATCCAGTGGGGAAATGGGTAAGCCATCACCGGCGTTTGCGCTAACGAAACCGGCAAAGAGAATGTCCCGCTCTGATCGGGTGCAGTGGCATCAGGACTCATGGCGTCCGATCCTTCAGCTGTCACGGAATATCGGCTGGGTAAAGACACCATCATGGTTGTCTTGCATAGCTCCCTTTCACAGGAAGCTTTCCTTCCTTGCGCCAAAATACGAACGCAATCAAGGCTTGGCGTTATTTAAAGGGCAGCAGAAAACTGTGGTGTAGCAACTTGTCCGTTTGCCTGGGCCTTCTGCTGTAACGCGCGCCGCCGCGTATCAAACACAGCCGCAACATGCCTTACAAAAGGCCGCCCCAATGAAGTGATATTGATTTTCTGGCCTTTAATTTGCACCAACCCATCCTGCTCGAACGGTTGAAGCGCTGCAAGCTCTTCAGAAAAATCATGCCCCTGCCCGACAGCAGCAAGGTCAACGGCCATATCGCACATAATGCGTTCGATAATGGGCCCGCGCAGTTTGTCGTCTTCTGTAAAAGCAACACCACGCGCTATAGGCAAAGAATCTGAACCTTCTGCCATGGCCCGTGCATAAGCTGCCACACTTGTAATATTCTGGGCAAAACCAGCAGGCAGCATGGATATGGCAGAAGCGCCCATTCCTAGCAGAACGGGGCAGGAATCCGTTGTATAGCCCTGAAAATTACGGTGCAATGTGCCAGATTTTGCGACCTTGGCCAGGCCATCTTCTGGCAAAGCATAATGGTCCAACCCTATGGGTTGATACCCTTGCGCCTGCAAAACTTTATCTATTTCCGCCCGCTGTGCCAGTCGCTCCTCAGACTTCGGCAGAGAAGCTTCAGGTATCAGGCGCTGTCGCTTTTGCTTCCACGGCACATGGGCATATCCAAACACCGCCAAACGGTCTGGTCGCAAGGATGCAATTTTGAGAGCAGTTGCACCCACACTTTCAACTGTCTGGTAAGGCAGGCCGTATATCAGATCAATATTAACGCCAGAGACACCCGCAGCACGTGCGGCCTGAATACAGGCCTGCGTTTGTTCAAAAGACTGATGCCGACCACACGCTTCCTGCACGCGGGGCTCAAGATCCTGCACACCAAGACTGATACGCGTAAAGCCCAGATCACCCAGCAATGCAGCATAATCCTGCGGCACATGCCGTGGATCAAGCTCCATTGCCAGTTCGGCCTGCGGATCAAACTGAAAGAACGTGCGCACTGAACGCATAATCTGCCGCAAGGATTGGGCAGGCAAGGTTGTGGGCGTACCGCCCCCAAACTGCACATGCCTTACGGTGCGTTGTTCCCCCACCAGCGCAACAATACGGCGCATTTCTTCGCGCAGAAGATCGCCATAGGCGATACGCCCATCTTCATGCCGCATGACGGATGTATTGCACCCGCAAAAC
>NZ_PEBQ01000161.1 GCF_002738225.1 Acetobacter pomorum
TCTATCTGGAACGATTTCTGTCAGACGGTCTGATTGTTGAAGTCACGCATCGCACCGCAAGGCGATTATTCACATCGCTGCCACAGCAGATTGGATCAAGCCTTGACAGGAAATAAGTGTGTAAAAATTATCTCTTTTAAATAATTGTTCCTTTGAAGCATTCTGTTTCTGATCAGATACTTTTTTGGTATCGCTACTGGTGGGTTCAACTCCAACGACTACCAAGACAGCCAATACCAGGCAAATTATCCAGTTTACTAAAATAAAATAAAAAATGTTCCATAATTTTCAATACAACTTCCACGAATTTTGTTGCCATAAATTTCTGGACTATTTTTCTAGAAAAGTATTTTAATTTCGAAACCTTAATTGATAATTGAATTGCACTACATTGCTTCTTAACGATCGTAAAAAATGCTGGTAAGTTGCATACAGCCTGAAAATTTTTGGTAATGAAAACAGGATGACA
>NZ_PEBQ01000162.1 GCF_002738225.1 Acetobacter pomorum
TCTATCTGGAACGATTTCTGTCAGACGGTCTGATTGTTGAAGTCACGCATCGCACCGCAAGGCGATTATTCGCCCTGAAAGAACTTGAACCACTCCGCGAGATCGTGCGCCCTCCCAAAAGACCCCTACCCGGCAGGAAACGCGGGCGGCCGAGAAAAAGCGAAAGTCAGGAGACCACTCCTCCAGAGGAGGACTTGGACATCCGGCCCCCAGGACCAGTGCCCACGTTTGCACCCATAAATTATGAGGAGCTGGAGCGTGCGATAGAGAACGCAGAACGCATCATACGCCGCTATCGTGCTGATTAGGCACAGAGTGTTCTCTCCAATCTGTGGGCCATGCAACTGGGGCGTTGTTCCTTTCAACACAGAAAGTTTCTGACAAGGTGATTCCGCCAGAGCCAAGGTTGCCTCACAACGGTTGCCCCCTTTATCTGAAATTTTGGTTTGGCAGAGATCAAGGAAACAGTGGCTCAGTAGATTTTCCTGGTCCTTCACATTTGGCAAAGGCTTTCAATACTGTCTCTCCAATATCTTTGTCTGGAGCATCGATCGGAACAGAAAAAACACGGCCCTCATTTCGGTTTGTGGGCCACGCCGAATGTGCGCCACCACGGGAACTTTTGGTGCTTAACAATTCGATGTCTTTCGTCAACTCAAAACGCCATGCTGCAGCTACAAGGTCAAATTTTTTCCAAGCCGCGTCACGGCTTTTGTAACCATACGATGCTGTAATATCATCCCAGAAAGCTAGCCGACGTTCGTTGGATGCTTCTTCCATAGCGACTCTCTCCTCTCGATTAAGAGGACCTCCATCGATGGGAGTGAAACTCTCACTGGTTTGAAGAGCGAGACGAACATTCTGTCCGATCCATTCAGGCGTGACGTCTCTTGGCGCATGAATAACATGACCTCTCCGCGAAAAATAAATCCCATACCACACCTCTTCGGACTCTATGGAAATCCATTTATCCGTTCGACGGATGCTACAACTTTTATCTCTTATCACTGCCATGATCAGCTTACCGTATCAATCTGGATTGAAATTGACTTTCCTGTTTGTTTGGGAATGATGTCGTTAGCTCGGTGATAGGCACGGCAGAGGGCCTTCCATTCGTTTTGCAGCTCTGGAGTCATTTCTGCTGGGTCAGTAATATAGGGAACACAGAACGCATCATACGCCGCTATCGTGCTGATTAGGCACAGAGTGTTCTATCCAATCTGTGGGCCTCGCGATTTTGGCCCATTTGATTGCGGGGCAGTTCCTTCTGACGCAGACAGTTTCTGGCTGGCCCGAGTAAACCAGGAAGACGGTGAGTGTGCCTGTTCAGCTTTCATCCCCTGCGCCGCACGCTGATCCTCACGCAGATCAAGACTGCGAACGGCTGCCCGACCGATGGCATAGATGGCGTCACGCGCCGATCCGTCCCGTCCGGGTAGAACGGTCAGCTTTTCAATGCCGGCCTTTTGGGCCTGATCAATATGACGCAGAACTGTGCCAACCTGTGTGTCACTCTCAAGAGCTTTCAGTTCTCCCCGTAAGCCCCTCAGCTCTTTTAACGTGGTGCCGTCAGCCCGGCCTGCATCAAGTGTTCTGGTGACCCCCTCAATCCGGGACTGTATTTCATGGCGTGCTGGATCACGCAGCGAGAGAGCTTCACGGCGTGCCTGGTCAGGCGTCATGGTACGACCAGACTTAAACAATGAGGCGATGGCATGCGTCATGAGACGTTCGTCATTGACGGCCGCCTGGCTACTTGCCCTGTTCCATTGGTCGTGATCCAGTTGGCTAAGATCAAATGTATGCCCCGCATTTCTGGCAAGGTGGGCAAGATGCAACAGCGTGACCTGCTGGTTCCCATGCCGGAAGGGCAGGATTTTATCCAAAGAGGCAATATGCGTGGCTGCTGCCCGTGCAAAACGATCGGATGACAGATCCTGCAGACCATTATTCGCATTCAGGTTTTGGAAAACAGCATGAACGGATTGATGAATACTCTGTGGATGAAGACCTTTCCGGCCGTCAACTGACAGGTTGCATGTCCGGTATTGTCCTGCCCAATCGTAGACATCCTGAAACAGATGATGATGCAGATTCTTCAATGCAGATGGTGAGCTGGTTGCGCTCGGCATGGTGATCGCCCGGCTCAGATAACGGGTTGTTTCAAAAACGCGCAGGCGATCTGCGTTCTGATAGCCCTTCTTGTTCACGAGAACATCGGTGTCTGGATAGAGATAGGGGTCAGTGACAGGCATCATTCATCTCCTTCCATTGGACGGATCGGTTCATCCAGTTCCTCATGAAGGCGTTCAAGATAATCCATGAGAATTTCAGCCGGCACACGCGCCTCAATCAGTAATGTTGTGATGGAGCAAATTTCAGCCATCAGGTTACGTTCTGGCCTGTCATGTTCGGTCATGGCGCTCATCGCGTCCTGAATCAGCACCTTGTAGAAAGACGTCATCTCCGGAGATACGGGCTCAAACGTCAGGTTGGCCAATTCCTTTTGATAGCGCTCGACCCGTGGAAAGCGCGTTGGTTCATTCATGTTGCCCTCAGTCCTCCCGGTTGTGCCGAGCGAATGGGGATACGTATCCCTTATCGTCTGCATCGTATGATCTCCTACAATCAGGAGTCAGCCAGACCATTATGCGACCAGAAAGCATTTCCGATTTCCACTGACCCGAGACCCGCTCCCGTGATTACTGCACTATAGTCGGTCCGCGTTTCAGCTTTTCCGCCAGCCCATAAAGGGTGCGATCCAGTGCGAGTTGCCCCGCAAGGAACCGTGCGATCATGGCGCGCAACAGGCCTCCTGGTGAGCGCACTTCACCTGCGTTTGTCCGTGCAGCAATTGCCGCAATCACCACGGCATTCGGGTAATCCCCAAAAACCGCCTGCCCTTGCGCCCAGGCATGTCGGGATATTCCAAGTTGCTCGCACGCAAAGAGTGCGGCCTGTATGATTTCGGTTTCTGCCGGTTTGTCGGAACTGCAATATTGCCGGAAAATCGGGGCGATATGCAGGACAAAAGATGGCTTAGCCCGGAAACCACGAAGCGGATCTGTAACAGCCGAGGGGACAGGTTGGGTTTGAGCGGCACGTGAGGACGAGGACGACCGACTACGCGAAGTTTCATTGCAATTTTCGGCGAAGCCGACCGCTTTTACAGTAGCTTTAGCTAAATTGGTTGAGTTTGTATGAGTATAGTGGGGGCGTTCAGGTGACCCCATGGGGTCACTTTCCACAGATAAAGGAACTGAATCAGAGGTGCCTGAAGAGACGGTCATCTCCTTGGCAAAAGCGATCTCCCGCTCAACCTGCTCATGAATCTGACGAAGTTCCTGACAGATGGGGTCAAGCCATTTCGGATCACGTTCACTCCCCCGCTGACTGACAAGAGTAGACGTACGGGCGAGTATCTGTTTTCCGTCTTTCACCGTGACTCCTGCTTCTTCTGCGGTTTGAAACAGGGCGTAGATGGTGCGGGAGAGTGTTGTAACCTCCCGATGGAGGCGACGACCTTCCTGTTGGCGCCAAAGAGCCGTTTCAGCCGCACGTTTGAGATCATCAAATCGGCGGGCAAGCGGAGAAAGATCAAATCCGTAGGCCTGCTGGCTTCGCGGAGTAAAAGGGTTGGAACGACGGTAACGCTGTCCGTTGGGACTATCCCGGTGAAGGAGCCACCCTGTTTCGGCCAGCTCGCGCAACAGGTTTTTAACGCGGGTTCGCCCTAGATCAAAGCGTTGCTGGATATCCAGATTGGATGCGGTGGAGACCGGTAGGACCTCGTCTTCACCCGACCAGTCGGCTGGTTGGGTGAATGCGATCAGATAGCAGAGCAGTTCCGTCTGCTGGCATGTCAGGCCGAGAATCGACCGCCCCTGGCGTAGATAGCGATAGAGGTCGCTCATTTCCACGGCCTGGAGAGGCAGAGCCTCAGCTGTTGTTCGCGCCGCAACCATGGCAGGCGTGATTTTCCTTATGCCCGCAGAGCGGGAATAACCTTCTGATAACATTATTCTTTTTGTCCGACGAATGGGAATACCTCCCCCATTGCGATACTGACCCGCAGGACAAACGCCCCCTGTGGCAAGAAAAAGCTTGCAATTTTGCGGGATATGTCGGAGAAAAATTGTCGCCAAACGTATTTTTCTTCCGACATACCCCTCAGGGAATGTATTTTGTGTCTGCAGGCCTCGCGAAAGCGGGGCCTCAGTCGTTTTAGGGGGAAACTATGTCATGGCTCTCTCTTCCTTCTCGCTCTTACCGACGGATCACGCCGCACTTGGGGCATGGCCATCGTCATTCTTGGGTCTCTCAACGCTCCGTATCTTCCTTTCATAGGAAAATACGATGCGAACGAGGGTCTCTGGTTGGCGCTCCCGAAACGTGCTCGTCATGCGACAGAATGCACACTCATGATGCGACCAACCACAAGGGCTTAAATGCTTGAGACTGATTCCACAATGAACGACCCTATTATTTCTGCAAAAACAGGCGTTTAAGCTGCCTAAGAAGGTCATGTTGTCCCATGGGAAACGAGTCGAATCAGGACATCTTACTTAGTCATTTAAGCTTGTCATCTTCTCGCTCTGAAATCCTATGATCTCCATATTATCCTCGCCTGATATGCCTTGGAAATGGCGGTTTTCCGCTTGTTGTCTGCCGAATGCCTTCTCCTTATCCTGCAGGTTTGGTCTCTTTTACGATCCGATTAAGCAGTATCAGGGGGCAGGTTGCTATGTCTTGCGAGATAGACAGCAGGCACCAGCCAGGTTGCGTTCTTACATTCCGAGCGCACGCCGATAGATATCCAGCAGTGTTTCCTGCTCTTCTATCTCTGCGGGTTCCTGCTTGCGCAAGCGAATGATCTGTTTGATGGTTCGGACATCAAACCCGGCCGATTTGGCTTCAGTGAAAATATCCTTGATGTCCGAGGCGAGCGCTTTGCGCTCTTCTGGGGTCAGTAGTTCGAAAATAAGTGTCTGGCGTTGATGAAGTGCGCGAAGTGATTCATGGATTGCATCAAACTGCTCATCCACATGAGCACGCCACGCGGCATGGGTGGGTTCGTCAGAGCTTGTCATTCCAGTATGTCCTGTTCCTCAAAACGGATGAACAGGATCATCAATGATCATGCGACGAAAAAGGATGGATAGAAAAAGACGACGTTCAAGGTCTAACGATATAACCGCGCTTGAGTTTTTTCCGGAATATAACCGCAAGCTGATTGGCTGCGGCTCCGGCATCTGGGAAAAGGTCATGTCTTACCTTTCCAGGTGCCCCTATCCTGCCCCATCGGCGGATAAGCAACGCGCCACCGAACAAATCCTGTTGGATGGATAGATCATAATAGCGCCACATGTTGCAAGGTGGGGATATGCGCACCAGAGAAACGGCGTCCGGAAAAAGAGGAAGTTGCAGGAACTTTCCATCGGACAACGCCTGATCATTCCGCCGCTTCTGAGGTGCCACGGACGGTCTTATTTTCCCGTTAGAGCATCCTTGACGGCCTTAGCTGGTGTAAAGGCGAGTTTACGGGATGCAGGGATCACCAGTTCTGCTCCTGTGTGAGGATTACGACCCTTACGTTCCGAAGTCTGTCGCACAACAAATTTGCCAAAGCCAGGAATGGCTGTGTCATCGCCCTCGGCTGCTGCTTCGATAATCGCGGCGAAAACTGTGTCGAGTGCTGTTTTTGCATCCTTCTTGGAAATGTCAGTGGTAGCAACAATACGCTCAATCAAATCGTGATTATTCATTTTATCTTTCAACCTCATCAGTTAGTAATGGAAGGTAATAGGTTTTGCCCTGTAACCACAAGGGGTTACCTTCCATTACTTCAACTGATGAAACTTATTATCTTTCTGGTGATGCAGACGCTACCGGCTCAAAATAGGGGCCAGTCCCAAACTTATCATCAAGTAGTCTCATAACAGCGAACAAACGACACATATACTGGCGCATTTGATCAGACCGTTCACTATTCTGCCCAAGAGCGAACCAACTGATTTGCACAAGCTTCACCAGATGAATGAGTTCCAGAATATCCAGATCATAGGACCACGGGCGATTTGCTTCACTTAACGCTCTTTCGACAGAAAATTTGCCGTTCATGCGTGTCACCAGGTGGCGTGTTGCTTGATAGATATCACCCTCTTTCAGCTCCGCCAGAAGACGTAGATCTTCCTGCGTGAGACCAGCCGATCGAAGGTCAACGTCATCTTGACCTTTATCAGGCCGATATTCTCCAGTGCGGCGTATCTGGGGCAGAACTTCTTCCGTGACCCAGCGGCGGAACCTCTTAGCTACGGGTTTTCTGGAAGCAAACGTGAGATAATAGAGTCCACTTTCGCTCACAGCTACGACTTTCTGCGGCCCGCCAGCAGTCGGAATCGTAACAAGTCGTTTTTCATTCTCGTCGAGTTTTTCCAACGCACTCCGATGGCGCTGAATTTCCAGCACGTCACAGACTGCACGTCCAAGCAGCCATGGCTGGCCATCACACTCGACCCATTCGAGTTCATGTCCTTCGAACGTCATTGCTGTATTTGATATCGGGGTCATCTTTTAATCCTCGCGAAATCTGATTACGCAGCCAACATCCCCCTCCATCATGCGACGAACCACGAAAAAATCACTCCTATCCCTCATCCAAATGCGAAGTCCCGTCTCACAAAGGGAGCCCTCACTAATGCCTCTTTTTCCCGCTTGCCCAATCCTGGCGGCGCAGCCGCCGCACTGAGGGTGCAATGGTGTATGAAGGCCCTAAATTTGATGGAACGGACGTGGGACTCATATGGGGCGGAAACGGAACGGAAACCCCACAGATAGGGGACGCCACGAGGAACGGAACCCCCACGGAAATGGAACAGAAAGCCTCACAATTGTGGAACGGAAAAGCGGATATCGTTTTCGGTCGCATCTTGGAAGCGCACCCTCAGAGGACACTGAGGCCAA
>NZ_PEBQ01000163.1 GCF_002738225.1 Acetobacter pomorum
CATTTTTATAGATATGAGTTGTTAAATGGTTACTAGAACCGGATGCGCTCAAGTTTAATGTCGATTTTTCCTTAACCGACCTAAAATTTTCAATAGTCAAATAAACAAACATGCATACCTCCTAACGGGGATTTTTCGCCAAAAAAGCGAAAAATCAATCATAGGAAAGATATCCTATATGTTTTAATTTTGGAACAACATCTTCCTTAAAAAACGTTGTGCTATTTATAATTACACGCTATTTACCATAACATCTGT
>NZ_PEBQ01000164.1 GCF_002738225.1 Acetobacter pomorum
TTCCATGCCAATGCCGATCACAATGCTGCCCTCAATATTCTTCACAGGGGGAACACTCCTGTCGTGGAGCCACAGGTAACTGTGGCGTCGAAGCGAAAACTACACCCGGTCTAACCGGAGAAATCCTCGTCCTTTAGGGCGAGGAAGATGTTAACAAGGATCAGATGTCGTTCGACCGTCATATCTCTGGGAAGCGTGCGGATACCCCGCTTCCTGCTCAGGTCAACGGTGCCGTTAGTCAAGAATGCGGAGGGAAATGCCTCCCTCAGTTCTGCAACAGTCTTGAAATCTCTAACCTGCATTTCACACTCCGATGTTCAGCATCAAGTTGAATCAGAGTAGAAAGCGCTCATGTAAAGCACAAACGACCTTTAGAATGGGTCGGGTGCCGGCATGCTTTTTTGGTTTGTAGGGCGGAGGTCAGGGCAGGGGCCGTAACCATCAAAAGCGTAATGCGGTAAAATCTGCCTGTTCTCGAAATATAGAGCCTCGTCTGGAGTCATGCCCGCTTCCTCGCTTACGCGTGGCCAATTTTCAGCGATAACTTCCACCTGATCGTTTATTATTTTCCGCGCATCGGTCTCCGAAATCGTAAAGGAAGCTGCCGCCTGGAGAGCATTCGTTAGCGTGGAAGCATTATTGCCGGGAGTGATGGCTATTGCCTGCCGTGCCTCATAATTTCCCCGCGCTTGCGGAGCGATGTCGTAAGCCGGAGTGAGCGTTAACGAGCGCCCATCCCAAAATGCTGCATGATTGCGGCAGTGATCATCTGTATTCCCGCACAGAATGTTGAAAGTGAGCCTAGAGAACATTTCTCTTAGGTTCCCCTCAGGATTGGAAAACCGTTCCCTTATGAATTCAGCGAGTTCCGTGTAGGCGACATGGCGTGAGCCAAGTTCATTTTCCTGCGTCCAGGTGAGCGCTGATACCATCGCTTTCCTAGCCCATTTCCCACCTGGTAAAAGGTCACGATCAAACCGCTCAACGAGAAGAACATCACGCCCCAATGTCTGGGCTATTTCAACCGGCGCAACATTGAGGCCTGCGTCGGCCGCCATTCGCATGGTCGCAAATTCACCCTTAACCATACCGAACGGATCATTTGTCGCCGAAAATTTAGCTATCATCTTCCTTGGCCGGCCGGTGCCTGTGCCTGCGTCACTGATCAATGCTTTGGGCCTGGCCCCTCCGATTGAGCTCCCATGGAGTATGGCCTTATCCAGCTCTACGGGGACACTTTTACCGGCCTGCACAAAGTCAGCAAAAGTGAGCAAATCCTGCAATGTCACCTCGTCATTGCCACGGTGAATGTATTCGGAGGAAGATTTTTGGAAATCCAAGGCCCCGATACGATCAGAGCCGGATTCCAGCATAAATGTCATCTCATCGAAGGCGTCTTCTTTAATCCCACGGCCTTTGTCTCCGGTGAGATTGTTCACAATCACTCTACGCCCCCAGTTATCTGGCAATGCGTCCCGTAGACTGGAAGCAAGACCATGATCAGCAGGGGGGCTGAACACACCTCTGCGGAGCGGCAGATCCCCGTCATAGATGGAGATCGATTTTTGATCTTCCCGGTAAGCGCCACGGTATGCGAAGGCATATCTCTCAGTTGCACCCTTTTCCCGCTGGACCTTCCCGGCAACAACTGGCTCCGTTTCCCCAGGAAGCCATATCCACACAAAGCAATCTTCTTTGGGGACCGCGCGGGAATGATATGAGTCAGAATTCATCATCAATCTCCGGTGTATGTGTCTCAATGCGTGTTGGGAAGATTGCGTCTATCTCACGTGCTCGCTCCAAGCGGTTTCTTGCTTCTGAGGCACTTCCGAATACATCCAGACCAACCATATGAGCGGCCTCTAGCACATGCCCCACTGCCACGGTTGGTCTGGCGCGTTCAATGGCAATAATCGTCAGTCGGGAACAGCCAGCACGGATTGCCAACTCTTCCTGCGTCCAACCCTTTTTTTTGCGACCAAGTTTTATTTCTATTGCCAGAGCCTCAATGCCGGCACGCGTGGTTCTGGTTAAATGCCTAAACTCTCGCTTCGGGTTAATGCTGCTCATAATTGTTTCCTATAAGATACCTAAATCACACTTAAGTATCTTATAGCAGACTTTAGTAAAGCATACACTTCCTTTGAGAAAGGTAATTAGAAAAGGTCAGGCGGGTCCACCTCTTCTGTCCACTCGGCGGCGCTTGCCATATCCACCAGCAGAGCGTCAGTCATCAGGCCGGGCACATCCAAGTCGACCTGCGGGTATTCTCCATAGGCGTAGGAGCGAATGACAGCACAAAGGCAAGGGAGCTGCTCAAACTCGCGCACAAGCTCGTCCTGATTAATGCCGGACAGTTCGCAGTCAGCAACACCAATGAGGTTTTCATAAAGCTTATTGGCAGTATCTTTTATATCACCCACAATCTGCAGACGATCGTACAGTTCGGCTTTCCGCTCCATCTCATTGCCAGCCGAAATAGAGGGCAGATCCTCATACCCTGAAACAGCAATCCCAACAGCATCAGGAGCCATCCCGCCAATGGTGGGGCGTTTATCTGCTGGCAAACCATCGACACAGCCTGACAGATAGGCAAGGCTGATGATGTGGCCATCAGCATTTTCGCCGCCTTTACAGAGTGCCGCAAAATCTTTGCAGGCAATCCGCTTCGCTTCGTTTACAAGTTCGCGAGCCTCATGCTCCAGCGCGACAAGATGTGGGTTCAGGTGGTTGTCAGACATGCTCGGATTTCCTCTTTTTCAGCAACAAGAGGGTACCCGGTCCAGATGCAAGGCACTATTACAGAGAGACCTTCACAGGTGAGGTCGCAAGAAATTAAGGGGGGGGCAATGACGAAGGCCACAGTAATACGCCGCTGCCAGAGCAATCGCTGAAAGGCGCGGGTTTCTTCCGTGAGGCACCGCCAGCCGCGCAGTTGTTTCCGGTGGAAGCCGATCCCTGGACCATCTGTCTCGGCGATATCAGAGCTGGTCTGGATCACCCTCCGCATAACCTGACAGAAACCAGATATCCAGTCGGTCTTTCTGCTCGGCGGTCAGACCGGAAAGGGCATTACGCAGAGTGCGCCACATAGGCCCATCATACCGGTCGATCGCGAGCATCCTGCCAGCGTTCTCTTTCTTTGTTGCTGAGCAGGCAAGGCGGGAAGGCGAACCCCGGCTTCTCCGGCCTTTATATGGTCAAGACGTGATAACGTACATTATCGCGTGTTATAAATAGAGGGAAAAATCCATGCTGGAGCGCCTGAGTAGTCCTTGCTTCAGAATTATACGCCAGATCTGACTGGTTGTTTGCTCGTAGGATAGAATGTGGCGCACTTAGATAGTTTAGATCGGGAATTCCTTAAGCATCTCAATGATATCAAGGGCAGTCATCCTCCGATGACTCTTTGTGCGCTAAATGCGATGGCGACCGGACAAAATTCCGGCCGCTCGGAGCAATCCATTTCATTCCACTATGCGCAATTACGGCGCAGGAGATTCAGATACATTTGGCTCTGGAGCCATATCGTGAACAAGAGACTGAATGGTTTCGAGGCAGAATGCGTTGTGGTTATCAGAAAGGATATCTGAGAATTCCTGACGCGACAAAGTCTTCTCAACACTCTGGCCGTCAGCAAATTCTATCGATACCGCCATTTCTCCACGCGCACCCCGTTCAATAGAAAAACCGGATATCACCATTTCCGCAGCCTCAGGGCTTGGCGCGATTGCATCACTATAACGGATGCTGCTTACCCCATCCGTGGCGTGAGGGATTTCTATCCCATATGCTCCCCAATGCGCCACACTCTTGATATCTTTGTAGCCTGTTCGAGTTATTTCTACATTGGGCGGAAATTTCGCGAATTCCTGCTCAGTCGGGTACATCGACCGGACACTTCTCATTAGATGATCACCGCACGGATCCAGAAAAAAGGAGGCGCTGATTCTATAATCCTGCAACAAGGACACAGAAAGCCGGCTTGAATAGACGCAAAGATCTTTTTCTCGTTTTATCAACTCTATTCCTGTGGCAAGCATGGCCTCGCGAACATTTTTAACTCCTTCGGATGAAAGAGTTTCTTTAAGATTTTTTGAGATGTCCGGGCTAGTCACGGGATACGCTCCTGCTTCTTGGTAAACATTCTACTTTCTTCCAAGATAGTAACCGAGGAGCATGCAAGGGATGCGGCCTACTTATACGCACACTAAGGCGCGGTTGGATCTGGTTCATCTGCCGCATGGATTTCAGGTTCGATGGCGGGTAGCGTTGTTACCACCTTGGCCTCCGGCCGTATGTCGATCCATCACCCACCGGCAGAATACATCGCAATCAATTAACCAAGCGTGTGTAAGAACACGTGCGGGACTGCTTCAAATCAAGAATGATCAGGGATTGGGAGATGACGCATCATCGGCCTTAAGGCCAGTGTCACGCTGCTGCCATTCCGGGTAACATTCAGATTGAGCATAATCAAACAACTGCTTCTCCAGATCAGACAGTGAGGTCGTATCACTTGTAATGGTTTCCTCATTCCCGATAAGCAAGTCATAGCGACCGTCTCCAAGTGCCGAGATGTAAAAGCTATCAGCATAAACCAAAAACGTTTGTTCTGGCTCGTCTTCCCACATAGAATCCTTGACAAGCCTTCCGAACTCCCGGTTCGTCATTTCTCTGCGAGACTTCACAAAGTCATCGTACGTCATGTCTGGTGTCCTAAGTAATTGTTGTGACGTTCGGCGCTCTCGCCCTCTCTGGAGACTTAAGACGGAGTTGGGCCTTGGGAGTGTTCTTGATGGATATTTCGTTCCACTGCAATATCTGGCAGAACTTCTGCGAAGAGATCGGCCAGTCGATCCTGGAGAGAATTGTCAGCAATCTCGCGCGCCTCAATGAGGTCGGTATCATAATTGATCTTACGAAAGCCAGCACATTCGGCATGTTCTCTCTTGTTAAACCGTGAAATAAACTTGGCTGGTGGCAGTGGGCCAGAGAAGTCCCAAAGCAGTCCATCCTTCAATACAGCGGCATGATCAGCGAAGCCATTTGGCCGGACTAACACAACCAGATCGCCACCAATAACTGATTGCAGTGCACCGGCCACTATAAGGCATCCACCATCGAATGGCCCGCAACCTACAGTGGTGCCCAGATCGCCATAAACGCTATCACGGATAGAGGATATCCGTTCTTCCCAGTCAGTAATGAGGGCGCCCCCAAGGCATCCCTCCTTCCTTCCTTCGCTTATTAGACTGGCCATCGCGCTTTTCAGCGTTGATTTCAACTTTATCAGCATAGACCAATCCTTTTGACAGAAGGTCATTTATCGAGATCATATGGCAGCGAACACACGCTCTCTGCCTTCATCAGGTGATGAAGATTAAGCTGGCATGATGCAAGAAAAAGTATAAAATCCAAAATTAGCTTCTGGGCGGAGGTTTATAATCTTACTGGCCCCACAATAGTAATCAGTGGTTTAAATGCGCTGTGAGGCACATCTAAATCTCATCCATGTACAGTTCAATTGAGCCTATATTAGCCCTTATGACTAAGTAAAATGGATAATATGGCAATATAAGTCAATTATAGTGCAGTTTTTGTATTGATATGGAATATTACTCCCCCGCCCTACCCTTTTATAGAAGTATCTAAGGTTTTTTGCACACCCTTTACTCATATTATTTTTGTGAAAATAATCTTCTAATTCAGTCACACCTCGGATGACATACTCATCAGTTGACACGATAGAGGTCCATTGGGCGCTTAACTTAGTCACTTGCATATTTCAGATCTAAGGTTTCACCTTAACTGTGATTCATTACCCACTTAAAGGCGGAAAAATGACATCCCAACTGAAAGCCTTAGCTGACGACGAACTTAATTCATTTTTTGATGCAAATCGTGCAGTAACATATAATGGTGATGAGGTGTCCTTTCGTCATCAGGGAGAAGCCCCTAATGATGCCTTATACAATATTAGGCGAATATTGTTTTTGGCTTCCAAACGATACTGCGACTATCTGACAGATTGTGGTGAATCTGTTGCTTCCCCTGCTCAGATGCGTGAAAGCCGTTCTCTTGATTGGCTGGGCGAACTTCCAGCTCAAATTACCCCTGAAGAGGCTGCCCTGCTGCATCTGTATGGTGAACTCGGTGAGAAATTGCATCTAGACAAGCCGGTTGTCGATGCTCTTAGAAGAGTATTTCCAGACAACAGCATGCTCTGTGCTGGAGATGTTCGATTTTCGCAGGAAGCATTTGACCTGCTACGCAAAGCAACTGGAATGGGGCCTGAGATATCTTTGGATCCTGCAGAATGGCCAGAATACGAACTCATTCAAGAAGCAGATTTACCGACCCCCTAGCAAGTAATCCGTTGATGTCTATCCCATTTCGATTTTTTAAAACAAGATCGGAATGGGAACCTAGGGAGCATTATCTTTTAATGCTCCCCAACATCCATTTCTCTTATAGACTACAGTGTGGGTGCATTCTCTGCCTTGACCGCAGGCAGAATATCATAGGTTTTGGGGAATAGTATTCTTGCGTAACCTTCATGGGCGTCAATAAACTCTTGTGGTATTGATATCCCCTCGCATCCTCTCAAATCGACCGACCGACTAACTCGCAAATCCCTTGGGAGTGCTTTTAATCCGGTACAGCCCTTCAGGGATAGCATGTAGACATTCAGGCCTTCTGGCAGATGCGTCAGAGATGTGCACCCATCCAATGCCATGTTCATCAGGTTAGGCATTGATTTAGGAAGCTCTATAAGATTCTGGCAATTCTCAGCGATTAGGATACGCCCGGTGAAATTAAAATCGTCAGGAAAACTGGTTACCCATTGGCAGCCACTTATATCAATTAGGCCGCCCACAGTAAGATTGCGTGGGAAATCTTGGAACTTTGTATCTCTCAAAGAGAGATTGTCAGGGATGTTAAGACCGGCCGGTAAAAAGCGAATGTTGGTGCAATCGTCCAGACAAAGGCTTTTAACATTTATGGTAGCAGGTATGTCTTGTAGAGAATGGCATGATTTGAACGAGGCTTTGCCCCCCACTATCAGATCGCCAGAAATACTTTTTAGGTTAGGACATCTGTCTGCGATTAGATCTCGACCAACCCTGACATGATCTGGAATAGCTGCAATTCTTTCACAATTTCGAATTGTCATTAGCAGCCCAACCTCCAGTCCTTTGGGTAAAACTTCGAGCTGCGGGCAATCATTGGCGTAGAAATTAGATTTTACCTTAAGACCTTCTGGTAGATCGCGCATTGAAAGACAACCCGACAGTAGCAAGTCCCTTTTTATCTCCCTGAGGCTGTTCGGAATTGAGGTGAGTGCGACACACCCTGTTACATCCAGGCTCTCACCAACAAAAAGACCATCACCAAGAGTTGCAAGTGATGTGCAGCCACGTAAAGTGAGGCTTCCGCATATGCGGTTCCGAGCCGATATACTCTTTATATTGACGCAGTTCATGGCATTAATGCTGAATGGGAACACCACTTCATCTGGGAACCCCACAAGCAGCGATCTCATTGTTTCTGGGATCAATATATTACAGGATTCATCCTGCAATCTTTCCATATCTTTTTCTGTAAGTTTTATCATAGGTTATCGCTCTTCCCTTTATGCTTATTGAGATTCAAGATAGCCGCGATGTCGGTTATGCTAAGGCGACGATAACCCGTTTTTATGCAAGATAAGACATGATTTGCTAACATGATTGAATACCGCATCGAACATAATCCAATTCAGGTCAAAGACCTACCTTGTCGCATACAACGTAGGAGAGTGTCGGGTTGGAAAATGCCTCCTAACACTATCTCATGCTGTCGGCCGGGCAGACTTGGAAACCCTTTTGTTTGTGAATCAGATCCTCAGGTCGCGGTTGACGCTTTTAGGAAGCTTGTCACACAAAATGTTGGGCATTTCGAGATTAGTCCTGGGCGCCTTCAGTTCGCAAAGAAAACTCACCCTGACACACTCTCTCCAGATTATGGAAGTTGGCTTAGAGAGCAAGCCATACCCAAGATCAGGACGTTTAATCTTGCTTGCTTCTGCCCCCTAGAAAGACCGTGTCATGTTGATGTACTGCTGGAGCTAGGAAAAAAAAGTCTCATTCAAGACGGGTTATTAATTCCGTGATCATACCTTTTGCCTCGTAGAGGCCTGAAGTGTGTATCGAGTTCATTTCAATGATTTTTATGGCCCCGGATACTCTTAACCTGCAAAAATCAATAACCATCGCATCTGGCCAACAAGGATAGTCTTTGAGCTTGGCTAAAAATGGTTTGATATCATGCGGGGAAATTTCCCCTCTTGCCTCTAAAGGCGTGTCTTTGTGAAAATACCTTGTGCATGCCAATAGAGGATTATCTGAATACGGCATTACGAAGCAACGTGTCTCATCCTGAATGTCCATTACAGGAGAGGCAACACATAGTTCATCAAGCGACAGCTTATAAAGCAAATGTAGTGATGGCAGATCACTCTTTTTGACCACCTGACCAGGAAAAACCTTACAGCCAGAGTTAGGCCTTAGAAACATCGGATCAGGTGCATATGGATGAACAGAGATGACACCGAAAGGTGCGATAAACGCATCTGGATTTAGGAGGTAATCATAACACTCGATTTTAGCCAATGCCTGCGACAAAAAGGCATAATTGAACTGGTATTCGCTGTCAGAGATAAGCGGGTAAAGCCCCAGTTTCTCCAATCTATATCGCATGGCGATAGAGGTTTGAAAAATAAGTTTTCTCTTTCTTAACTCAGGAATTAGAGCCTTAAACTCAAGACTATCAGGAGGGGTTCGGTCAAGACATACCGACAGGATATTGGTGTCGGGAATATCTGTCACGCAATGCTGCCAGAGCAAGGCAAAGTCCATTTTCGTATCCTGAAAACCATTGTAGATTAAATAGTGTTATTCCGGTCAGTCATGCTTATGCTTCTTTTTCATCATCCGCCTTGCGGCCCATGATCTTTTCCGTCCTGCAAGGTCTCTCATTTCTCCCATTTCACTCGCCTTGATACTCAGCCCACTACCCTGTGCTGACCGTTGCACCCTTCTCTCTTTTGGCGTGGAAAAAGTCAGAGGATCGGGCAGTTCTACTTCTATCATTTCTGAATGTGCCGGCCATATTTTAAATGCTTCGCAAAGTATCCTTTGAGCGATCTTATTTGCCGAAAAATTATGGGCATATATCAATGAAAGAGATTCAGATTGTCGACAAGCCAATGGTGATTGGCCATCACATCCGACAAAACCGGCGCTATTTAATGACCATATCCCATATTTTTGTGCCTCTTCCGAGTGGGTAAGCTCTGGTGGGAAAATTAACATCGTTAGAAAGGGGGAATTGTATCCCTCAGGGTTGGTATCCAGATCTTGGATATTAACACCCAGGACAAACTTAGGTCGAACAGGGTTCCTGTCTGTTTCTGCATTGTACCATGAAACAAAATCAGGATATTTTTCAGGTACAAGAAGACCATTCAACAAGTTAACCTTGACAAGTGCTCTCATTTTTTAATTTCCCCAATAAGATTGGCCAGTTTTGTGACAGCAATAGATTGACTAGGCCTTTTCCTGCCTTAAAAAGCCAGATATACCTGTGTAAGAACTCCTGTAAGGTGGAATTTAACCTTACTGCTATCTTTTAAAACCACCCTTTCTGTTAGAAAGGGTCATAAATTGGGCTTCTAAGAAAGAAATCACATCATGTTCTCAATCCTTTCATCCCCACCTGATGCTGAGGAAATCACCAGGCTATATAACAAGGCTCTGCAAAAGCAAAAGGCGAATAATGATTCCACTATTGGTGAATCAATGATTTTATATGCCCCCCCTATTGTCGATCTCTGTCTGCTACCTATCGCTATTCCCATGTCAATTGCAGAGAGTGTCATCACTGCGCCATTCAAAGCAATTGATGAATGGCTAAATGACAGCAATCCTGAGATCTACCAATACGCCAGTAAGAAAGAATCAAATGCTTATGATCCAGAGAATTACGGCCCATGTAAGACATACGTTGAGAATGTCCGTGCTCAAGGAAGAAATCTGACAGTAGGAGAAATCGCCTCCTTGCAACGGTATAAATGGACAGTAGACCAATCTTCACAAGCCCTTAAAGCTGTCACTTCAGTTGCAAAAGAGGCGCTTGGCTCATTTTTTAGGAATACTTAATCATCACTAATTTAGAGAGAAGCGGTTGTTCAGAGCAGAAAGCAGAAGCAAGTCACCTAGTAATTCAATCTAGGGGTATTTAAGATTGATGATTGAGGTTATTTGCTCCACCATTTTGTTCTTTTCGGCATCATCGAGTTTCTCATATGCTGTTTTCATGGCGGGTATGGTTAAAATAGATGAAATTATATCACTAGCTTCTGAAGAAGGCGCTGTCATTGAATGAGCATTATTACTTATGTATTCACACTTGTGGGTAGAATACTCTATAGAATTTAATTTTATCAACTCAACATATTTATAAGCTTCTTTTAATATTTCTTGATCGTCAATTAAAGTGGATCTTTTGACACTTCCTTCTATCTCATCTGTAGAAATAAAGAGAACAATATTATTATAACTTTCACCGCCGTTCTGAACTGCACTACGATATCTAATTCCCCAAACGCTCAATTCCTGACAATCTCTAACGAGTTCAGCTAAAACCTGTGTCGGGATATACTCCAAATGTGTGCGATCATCACCTGTAACCGGACATGAAATATTCGATGAGAAATTATGTAGAAATTTTATAGCCTTTTGGTCATTTATTTCATTGTCAGAAAAAAAGCTGCCAACTTCTGGCAGATTAGTCAAATCCAGAATTCTTATTGGCTTTATGGTTTCAAATACACCTAAAGACCAACTATCTTGATTTGTGGCACGTACTTCTACAAGTGCTCCTTCTCTGGTTTCTGAGGCGTAAAAGCAAGGTATCCCTGGTGGGTTCATTCTATTTGATTGAAGGGAACGGTTGCATGGTGGGGGACCCAATTCATTCACACTTGTATATTTCTCTCCATTTTTACTAATTCGCGACCGGTAGAATATCATTCCTACCGGGATATCCCTTACAAGTCTTTTCATATAAGGGATTAGAAGGTTAAATATTGCTTTCGGACTAAATAGTCGTGCTTTCTCTGCTAGATTTTGTGTGAATAATTTTGGAACTGCATCTAAATTAAATCTGCGATTATATTTTGTAAAGTTACAGAACATCCACCAATATAGGTCTAATTCTTTGTCTAGAGTTACTTTCCCGAAGTCAAGTGAAGCCCATTTTTTATTTTCAAGAGGTATATCGCAAATTGCTCTCAATAACTTCCCATCACTATCTCTCGGAAGTTCTAATTTTAATATGTTTTTTAGGAGGTACGGAGATGTATAACGGCCATGGGGAAATGGAGCATTTTCAGGAGCGTTTGCCACATAATAAAAGCCAACATAATCGCAGCATGTAAAGCTTTTGTTTACATGTTCAGCAATAAACCTAAATATTTCGCTTTGTTTCGCAGATGGGTCTGAAGAAAGACTACAATAATTGCATTTTTTATTTGAATTTCTATAAGTTATAAATTTCTTTATATGTTCATCCCCGAAGCATCCCGAACATATATACAAATCATTATTTGTGTTACCATGCATTATTTAGAATCTCACTAGATTTGGAATTTATAGAATACGAATCCTTTTTATATATCAGTAAAAATTAGTCAAATTTTAATCGTACTTTCATTGCCCCTCCCTAGGGAAAGGGAGGGGCAAATGTCAGGAAGACGCCCTTAATAGCATGAGGCCGCAACCAAAGGATTTAGCCCGACCAAACCCAAAGATTATTTGATTCCAGAGTTTTTTAGGCTCCGTGACGACAAGCAATCCTGTCATATCAATAATCCCAAATTTCGGTGTGCATCTTGGTCCAACTGTAAATCTAGGCAAAACATCAATTTTATAATCCGTTACGGCATTCTGAATGATCTCAAAACCATGCTTTGCCCCTTGGCGTTTGATCCATTCAGTCCCTGCGGACTGAGCGACATCTCTTCTTCTCAATCCCCTCTCTTTCATGGGGTATGACAAAAGATCATAGGTCACGACGTCTAAACGTCTGCTTTTCCCTGTCTCCGCGTTTTCTAAGGATCTGGTTGCATTCGCACGCAACTTAAAAGCCAAACGATCCCCGCTTTTAAGGCAAGGAGCAAATTCTTTTATTACATGAGGCCTGAACAGATCATTCTGCATAGGCGGCCTATGCGAAAGGGCAATGAAACTGCCCTCTCCCTCCTCCCGCCATAGGAAGTCTCGCTCTTGCTCACTATTCCCCTCTTTCGCAAACACTGACCACATGATGTTGTGCTGGGCAGAGCGACGTTGCCCGCTATCAGGAGACCTCCAAAAGCCTGATAAAGCTTGAGCTGTAGGCGAGTTGGAAAACTGCAGGCGACTTAGAAACATTAAACTTGTCCCCCAGGTGCGATATTAACAGCACGCATCCCAACTTCCCGTGTTTTGAAATGCCATCTTTTGCGATCAAAGGGTACATCTGTAATTATTTCCCCTTTCCCGCCCTCCTCAATCAGGACTTCAGCACGATCGTTGTTGCGCCAGACTGGCAGAGTAAGTTGAGACAGTGCTTCTTCTACAGTGTCCGCTTGAACGATCTTCGCTCCTAGGGGTGCGGCAAGGGGGCAAGATTTGCGACCAAGATAAAGGGTAAAATGCGGAGTATGCAGTGACTGGGCAATTTCCGGGAGATTTTCACCGCGTACCGCAATCCCATACAGCGCATCTGTCCGATAATCCCGTATGGAGATTATCGAGTTGAGTTTGCCTTGCCCTTGCTTCAGGGCTTCTGGCCTTGAGTTGGGCTTTCGGGCGGCTGGCGTGGGAATAGTCTGTATCGTGTGAAAATCTCTCATTGCCGTGCCGACATCGAATATGGCGACATCAATCCGCAAGCTGTCCAGTCTGGAGAAATCACCATTCCTTCGAATACCTAAAGCCGCGCCCATCAAGCCAACAATCAATGATCGGCCTGGCCACATGAGAGATCCTCTCCGCTCATGTCCTGCCATCTCCCCCATGGAGGAGATAGAGGCATTCAACGTGAATATCAGGAAGTTCTCCATTACGAGCCCCGAACGGCAGCACCAGCAAAAGCACTGATTTCGTCCAGACTGCCATGTTTACCGACTTCCAAAACGCAATCTTTTTCCCAAGACTGCCCGTAAGCCCGATCGATATCAGCACGAGTTTTTTCGAGCGCCTTTACAGATCTCTCCATGATATCGGTGCCATGGATTGCCTCAAAAAATGCACCAGAAAGATCACGTGGAGCCTGATTTCCATATTCAGCCAAAATAAAATGAGCTCTGGGATGATGAGCAAAGGAATTCTGCTTCCCTTTTGGCGCGGAGATCGCCAAACCCTTCACGAGTGCCTCAATTCCTTTAACAGCAAGATCTTTATCGCCTGCGAGATTTTCAACAAGAAGTTTAGAATCAACGCATACATATTGATAATAAACACCTGAGCCAAATTCTGCTTCACCAATATGGCCAGCGCCAGTATCGCCGAATGAATTATTTAGGTCATCCATGGCGCTAAACCAGTCTTCCTGCGTCTGAGCACGGTGAGTGGTAAAAGCATGGGCAACCTGAACTGCGGCTTCACGATTAAAGCTAGAATCATCGGCAAGCATCCGGCCGAACATGGCAATATCGACTGCACCATCAGCTCGGCGCATCACACTTTTCTTCAGATCCTTTTCTTTTGGTAATTCTTGGCCATTAGCAATTTTCTCGGCCAGATCCTGCGCCAGCTCCCATTCTTCGGGTGAAACAAACGCAAGTGTTGTAAGCACTTTGTCATCTTTTGAACGAGGTGTACTTTCAAGCTTGCCAAATATTGAAGCGACCTGCTCCGCTGCTTTTCGAGCAGTTTCTTCTGGTACGCTAAGCTCCAAAAGATGGTTCATCAGCCTTTCAGAGATACGCTTTGTGCGCATACCAATATGGCCAGCCAAGTCCAAGGCAAAGAATGAACTTTCACGAAGTGCACGCTTGATGGACTGAGAGGACATGCGCAGACGTGGGGATCCCCCTATGATTGCCTGTTTCGGGCGACCCTGATCATCGCGGTTAGGGTTGGACGGGCCAAAGCTTGTCAGAAGGTGGAATTGAACAAATCGTGTCATAGCTTTATTTCTCCGGGATG
The DNA here is from genome assembly GCF_002738225.1 of Acetobacter pomorum. Lineage (GTDB taxonomy): Bacteria > Pseudomonadota > Alphaproteobacteria > Acetobacterales > Acetobacteraceae > Acetobacter > Acetobacter pomorum. Next base: position 14,238 of record NZ_PEBQ01000164.1, read on the forward strand.
TAGGTTTTATGAGTATCTGGCGATGATCCAGTTCAGGAGCCGAAATAATCGAAGCACCAACGGGTCTTGACTGCATCGCCCCAATAAATCAGGTCGCCTGCCATGGATTCCACATTGCAGCGCTTGCCAGCCATATCAACGGCACGACGTAGGTAATCAACGAGTTCTTCGTCTTTGAATTCAGCACGGAGTATCTTATGAAAACGAAGAGGAGATAAAAGAGGCGGGTTGCCGCCGATTATCGTAGCCAGCGAACGGGAATCATCCTCTCTGATACAGGAAAGGATTTGAGACAGGCGTATAAGAGATCGCGCATTATGCGGTTGAAATTCAAGATCAGAAGCCAACTTCTGAACTTCTGGTTGAGAAAGTATCGTGACCCCATCACCGCGCCTCAAACAAGCAGCCAGGGACCGCGCGCGAGATTTCGTGTCGCGGGGACGAATATTATGATCCCACCATCTAAACGCGATTTCTGCCTTAGTTTCTGTAAGGGGCTGAGTGGATTTTACTTCAGTCATTGGACATAACCTTCTTCGACTTTTTGGAGGCAGGAATGGGAAGGCCCAATGCGTTGAAAATTGCCTCTCCTTGCTTTCCATACCCGTAAAGAGCCATGCCAAGGAATTTTCTGGCGAGAACGATACCTTTGATAGTTTCCACGTCTCTCAAAGCCATTCCTGGCAAGGCAATTTGATCGAACTGCTTTAATGCATGCTTCCTGAGCACTGTAAGCCAATGCAGGCTTATCTCCGTATCTGACAATGACTTTCTTATCTCTTCGTCATTGCCTCTCATAGCCGAATAGATAAGGAAGAAATCTTTCTCCGTAGCTAGAAAGAATTCTTCTTTTTGAGCTGAACGGTCTTCACCTGTGCCGATAACACTACGAAATGCAGATGTTAGGGCACCCGCTACGGATGAAGCTCCATCAATAAGGCATGTTAATACCTTAAGATCTTCTTTGCTGAGGTTAGATAGCCGCTGTTGCGAATAAATGTAATTTCGTGGTTTGGCATTATCCATAGACCAACCAGCAACAATAATTGACCCACCTCCTCCTCTTTCCCCTACCCATGTCCTTAAGGAAAGTGCGAGTTTAGACAAATCATCACTATCACGCTGGGCTATCGTTCCAAGCCAATTATGGTATCCATATTTCCCAGCCCCAGGATGCTTGGCACGCCAGTCATCTTTGGCATTCAGCTTGTAGTAAGGACTTAGGGGATGCTCCCATCCAACATAGTTGGTGCCATGAGTTTTTTGAATCACGCCGTTAATGCAGACACCATTTGAAACGAGGCGAATGCGGCGCGGCATACCAAAGAAGGCTTCAACGTTAAAGAGTTTACCCTTCGGTGGTGGCACAACGACACCGTCTTGAGAAGTTACCGTCTCACGCATCCAAGGTAATGCGTCAATGTCAGAGGGAGTGCCATATGGCGTGTTGGCCCAGACAAGATCCCATAAACCAACCTCAGGGTTAACAATGGTTGTTAGGGGGCCTCCACCACGCATTGATGTACGATTTCCAGACCCCCCTGAAGCTGCGCTAGATTGTAAGGAATAAAGAGCCATAGCCGCTTCTGGGAGCGTCAAACGATCATATCGGTATCGCCTGACCATGACGTCAGCATTATTTTTGATTGTCTGAGCACCTGCACTATCTAGGAAAAGTATGTCAGGTGAGAGCTGAACACCGTCAAGCTTACTTAAGTCTTGCAGAAACCTTGGGCCATCACCAAGAAGATTGAAGGCTTCTGAGTATTCCTCAAGTTTTTTGCGCAACCTGTCAGGATCTGCGGATTTCCTAGCTTTCCAATCCGAAAGGTTTTTAGGAGGATCAGCAAGATACACCAACCCGATGAGCAGTTCATAACAGGCTATATTGAGGTCAGTTCTAGGCCAATCAGGGCACACAACACCATCTTCGGCCATCTGCCATGGCGCGATAACTCGGTGACTGCCGTCTGAGCATCGCACTGGTATCCATGGATCAGTTATCAGATTAAGGTTCAAACACTTTAGCCTTGATCATTCCACCCAATCCAAGAAAAATTGAGCGTGGTTTGCACTTTCTCTTTGTTATAATCGAGATCAATATATATATGGCCTTCGCGCGTCAATCCTAAGAAAGGTATAATAAGGCCTTTTTTAAGGTCATAATTAGAGTTCGTAAAATGGCCTTATATTTTTTTTGACAAACCTTGAATTAAGTCAGGTTGTATAGTCTTACCATCTCCCCAAGACATCTATAGAATGATGCAACTCAAAATTCAGATAGGATAAAATGAAAAAGACTAAAAATAGAGATATGGTCAAAATCGATAGGGACGAAGCTTTAGCCCTTCTGGATCTTGTTGACGAAAGTATACGCTGGAGTAGTGTATCTATGATGGATTTGGATAGGTACGGTGCGGCATCAAATGCGATGTGGGCGTTAGTTAATATGATCGCAGGGAAACAAGACGTTGCAAAGGACTTATCTAAGAAAGCTAAAAAACATTATGCCGTATATTGCAAAAAACACGAAAAGAAAGCCAAGAAATCTTAGTCACCAAGTTTCACACGACAAGAGCAAACAACCTTGATTAAGAACCAGAATTGCTCCTTGTGCTTCAAAAGATCACACACTTACATACGCCACCCGATCTAGAGTTGTCGCTTTTATCTCAATAGAAAATGTGACTTAAGGGCTTCATAATTTCATTAAAAAACATCTGCAATCTATTGTTTTTATGACTTTTTAGACATTCCTAGACAATCTGAACAATGCGTGGCTTGGGAACTCAAACCCTTGATTGTCAGCGCAAAACAAACTCCAGCCCCATCCTCTAGGGGCTGGAATATCAGTATCATTATGCTGGAATATTTTGCTTTAAAGTGGCTGATTTAATTTTAAGGAAGATCTCCTTAAACGCTTGACGCTCAGCATCTCTCAATTTCGATGCCTCACCTTTAGCGATGATGACACAACCTAAAAAGACAAATTCCGCCGTGACATAATGTCTTGTAGAAGTTGCTAATTGCTCCATAGTTGAACTGACATGAGGTGGTGCAATTTTTGCCTTTACACAGTACTCCAGCACCTTCCCTTTGTAATTCCCATTTGAAGGATCTTCTAAACACGCATTAATGGAGATTTCTTTTTGGCCAGGCTCATTGTCAGAAGCCTTTGAAACTGGATCAGTCAGGATTTTATTGATCCCGATCTCCTCTTGATCACTTTCAGATAACTCAACTTGATAAATTTCAATCAATGCTAGGATAGCAGATCTTTGCTTTGCGAGCGCCTTATTTGAGCCTGTGGCGATCTTCGAAACTGTAAGCCCAGATTTTGTCCGAACAACAAGTTCCTGCGTTAAATTGGTCATATCGGTCGAACGAAACTCAACCGAAGCGATCAACTCACTCGACATGGCCAAAGCAGAGAGCAGTGACACCGCATGTTCCGGGAACCGAGCCAAAATTTCTAACACGAGATGGTGCCAGTCACGGTTCCCATACTCTATCGCCGTTGAGAGAAGAGATAGGGAAGTATTTCGCGTTAGAAGTCTTTTCCTGCACTCATCCATCAATCCTAAAGGTGCCTGATCTAATGTCCCATCAGTCGAAGCAGCCTTTATAACTCGAATGAGAACTCCATCTTCCACTCCGCTAAAGTCCATACCTGCCTTTAAGCTTCTTGCAACAAACCTCTGCATACGAAGCTTATAACCTTCACTAACCTTTTTATTGATTGCGCCTAAACGGCTTTCAATTTCCTCGGCTAGACGCCTCATATCTTCCCCACCGGGATATGGAAAATGCCTATGCCCATCGAGGTAAGCCATTATGTTATGCTGATTAACCATATCAACATAACGCCGTAATGGTGAAGTAAACCAAGAGTATGAAGGGGCTTGCAAAGCCATGTGCCCCTGACAGGTTGCAGAGATAAAAGCCTTACCCATTTCGTGCATCCTGGCGGCGGGTATGATCTTCAACTCAGCAATGAAAGCTTCATCATCATAGTTCTTTGGGATGTGATTTCTGAATAAAATTGGGATGCACTTATTGAGGCACCAACTAGCAACAAGAGAGTTTGTCGCGATCATAATTTCCTGAACAATAATGTATCCCGCAGTATCTGGATCACTTATCTTCAGATCTCGAAATATTCCACTTTCATCAATATAAACATCATTTCGCGAATCAAGACCAAGAGCTGCCATTCTTTGACGCATCAGCCTTATTGCGAGAGTCAAAGCGTCCCTAAGTTCAACGCTTAGTTCTGATTGACCATTTTTAATGGCTGTGGCCGCACCTTTCTGAGTATACCGCCCTAGATGTCTTAACCTTGCTCGTTCGACCTTTAAATCAATGCATTCTTCTGCGTTTGGATTGAGCTTAAATGTCACACCGAGAACGGGGATCAGCGTATTCCTTGGTGTAAGTGATATTCGGCTTACGACGCTTTCATCCGGTATCATAGGCTTTAAAATATTTGCACCGGAATAAACCGTGTGGACATTCTGTCTTGCTGATCTTTCGAGATTACTTCCTACATCAATGGTTGAAATATCCGCTATGCAACACCTAACAGTCCATCCCTCGTTATTCTTTCTGATTGAAAAAGCATCATCCAGATCTGAAGATGAGGCAGAATCAATTGTTATGCATTGATAGATGGGGTAATTTTGATCTTCTGACATATCATTTTTCTTCTAAGATTTAGAATGTCCTGATTATTCCATCATGATTATTCTTAATCAATATCCTTGAAGGTATTATCTTGGGAATAGCTTGATCAAAATCACCATTTAAATTGCTCAACAAACAAGATCAGACGCATGCGAAGAAGGTGTTAATATAGGTTTATCAACTTAAAGCTAAATAGAACCATTCCATTGTTTGATAAGGAATATCAATTTGACACTAAAAATTAACGGTCTTCACCTGTCTTTTATGTCAGAAATTTTGCACAAGGTTCCTGTTCATCTAGACAAATATCCATATCTCCACCCCACACCAGATGATCGTTTTACACCTCAGCAATGGCAGAAATTATGTGATGAACTTGAATACCAGAGCATATTCAGATTGCCATTATCACTTATCGGTCGGACAAGTTTTGAAACCCTCTGTCGTGTTTACTCTGGTAGTAGAGTAATGCTGAATGAACATATTGAAGATCTATTTCAAAGATCGCCTCCTCATAGACTTCTTTCAAAAATAAAGAATTCCATATGGAGGTCTTCCTTAATTCATGCTGGTTGGAACGAAATTGTCGAGGCATGGCAAGGATTGCACCGTTTTGAAATGGGCAATCTAGGTCTAGAGGTGGAAGTCGACCACACCACTGGATTTAATACGCACGGTTATGCCGAATATTCCTACAATACGTACCTAGACGGGAGTATGGCTTTTCTAATTAAATATCGTGGTGCCCACGTTTTAACAATTGGCTTTACGTTTGCAAGCTGCAAGCGGCTTCTCATTCAGCAGATACAATTTACACAGAGAACAGGAAACAGATGGTTGTTCAAGCTGCCTATTCACTATGCGTCTTTTGTCATCAGTAAACTACGGAGCGCATTTCCTAATCATCGATTGTACATTGTGAGCGGTGTTGATCTGGCCGAAAGGTCGATCCAAAATTACAAATCAACTATCGCAAGGATAGAGGCCAAGAGATCCCAAAGTGGGAAACCAATCTCTACATATGACTATGAAAGGATTTTAAAAGCGCAAAGCAGTCTGGATCATATATTGCGGGATAAAGAGAGGATTATAAGTGTTTATAAATCTATCCCCAACTACTCAAACAAACAGTTGTCTTGTCATGGAATGAGGCATTTTCTGTTAACTCCCTCCGCTGATACATAAAACCATGGAAAAGAGGAATTGTCCCAATGACAGACCATCCAATGCGTGATGCTGTGATCAGGATTGTTAAACGATCTGACGATGGTCATGACCACTGCTGCTTCTGCAGAACTGAGACCAACATGCTGTCAGCTTCTCAGGATGTCCCATGCTGTAATGATTGCTCCGCAGATCACCTGGAGCCCCAGATCCCAACCAGACAGCAGTGGCTAGATGAGGAAATGTGGTTAAGATTCCAATCGTCGGAAAAAGATCAGCCGCCGTTGAAGCCAAATTATATATTCAGGACTGGCAAAACCTATTCTGAAATGATCCGGGCTGGGGAAACCTTACCCCCCTACCGAAACTCCCTAAGATGGAAAACTGAACAGTTTTATCTGGAATGGCTCACCGGTTTGAAGGTCGGAGATCATTTTTTCGTATTAAGTGGTTATAATGGAGAAAACCCAGAAATTCTTAAAATAGAAAAAGTCACAAAAAATCAGATAGTGGCTAAAAAGAAGAAGTGGTCTAGATCAACTGGGCTACTTATTGCAAACCCCAACCCTCTCTACCGAATGCAAGAAGTTACAGCCCAGAATATCAAGCTGAAAAACTCATCAGGATCTTCAAGAGCCACTTGATTGACATTCTCCCCCCTGAAGGACGGAGCTTTACGGCTCTTCCGGTAAATTCGTAAGTATTTTCTCCAGACAGCCAGACAGGTCTAGTGGGCGATGGGAGGATTAAGCCCATGCCCACATTATCCCGACCTTAACAAGGTTAGGCAGGATATTTATCGTTTGGCACGCTGGGGAACTTCACGACTACTGTTGTGACATCTGTTACAGCTTCAAAGGAAGTTGCTTCGCCTGGAGGAACCACAATAATATCTCCCTCCGTACATTTCCTTCCCCCCATGATCGCCTCACCCTTTATGATGACGGTTGTTTCCGTTGCGATCTTATGGAAATGGGCAGCCTCAACATCTCCTTTAGAGAAGTGCTGAACGGCAGTCTCAAACTGCTTTGTACGGTTCACCGATGGAGCAAAATCACCAATAAACCACCCTCTGGTCATATCGTCTAAGCGTGAGAACTTCATTAACGGGATCTCCCCCTCTACCCTCTTTGTTGGCCTATTGAGGCGTTACAGAGGCATCTACCTTTGCAGTCTTGCCCGGCTTTCCAGATATTCCGTCAGCCAGCATATCTTCATCGGAGGGCATCTCCAGAACGCAATGCCAGGAGGTATATCTCATTGGGTTGGAGTGATCAGGAGAATGCTCCAGAACAAAGGAGTGGCTATATCCGTATGAGTCAGCCAAAGATTGCTCACAGCTTTGGCCATAGGCCTGGGCAAGTGCTGAAATGCACACCTTTTTTGATGCATCGCAAAGGTCGATGTACAGGTGAGCATGATTGACCATGCCTTCATATAAGGCGTCACCGGGCTGCAGATCCTTGGTGAATTCAGGATTAGGGTGAGACCTTACAACTTTGATCCTGGCAGCAGTTTCAGGATCCACCGAAGTCCCTACAAAACTGTTCGCCTCGTGGCTACTGGAAGCGCCCTCTCCGTCATCAGCCTTAGATTCCAACACGGACCCATTATCCGTATTTAAAGTCACATCACCATTGGCATAGGTGGTGAAATTGAAGTCTTCAGGGCTTGATGTGCCCAGCAAAGCTGGCTGGCTATCATGATCTGAGGCTAAAGCCATAGGGGGCGGCAAAATCAACGTGAGAAGCTGTACGCACACAAAAGGCATTCCCCGGCGAGATACCTTGTTAGTCAATCCATCTATTCTCACCAACACGACCTTTCAGTTTTAATTAAGAGTGTGTGTATCATTGAGATACGGTCAGGCGATCAGGCCGATACCGCCTTTCAGTCGTTCAGATCCTGTTCATTTCCCTGGCCATGGATTAGGGTCTGAATAATTTGGAAGAGTTGTTCTGTTTTTCCTGAAAGAAGCATCTCCTCCAGTTTATTCCAAACAGGCACAAGAGCTGCCCAGTCACGCCCAAGTGCTGTCATTTCATTTAGCCTGAGCCTCCATTCCGGGTAACGCTCTAAAAGCTTGTGACAGCGACTGAAGTCGCCAGCATCACGTGGGGCAGTATTAAAATCCCTCAGAGGTATTCCACACATCTTGAATGCAATAGCTTGAGATGACACACCGGTCTGACCGTCAGCCATCCAAGCCATAGCTTTCAATGCATCTTCCGCATGAGGATGCATCGGAGCTTCTTGCTTGGCGCTCTGCTGGGCAACATGACCCTCCTGTGGAGGATTTTGGATATATACCCTTTTGATGTTACGGACATTCATCCCCGACAGATATATGTCTCGTTCATGGATACACAAATCAGGCTTCCAGCCGATCAAGCAATCTGAAAATTCATAGTACCATCCGACCCTAGTAAATCCCTCAAGGTCACCATTCGTCATGCTGCACAATAATAGGCTTTAGGCCTAATACTCCCACCTCAAATTGGCCTATAATAGCGACCATCCTTTGGAACCGTGTTGAAAATGCTGGATCGATAGAGGGGCATGATCAACCGCAAAAGAAACAATGAGGTTAAAGCCTAAATGTCAAGGCTATTTCTCTTACACACCTCATAAGCATGAAATGAGAAGATCTTGGAAATGGCCTTGTTCTAAATTCTAATCACCTTACCTTTCACGTTAATTCCGTCATGGATTGAATTGAGATTTGGGCAATTTTTGATGATCAAATTGCCATAAATATTAAGGTATCTGGGGAGATCGACTACATGGAGACAGTCCTCAATAATCAAGTCGCCCCGTACAAGACCTAGATTTTCTGGGAACCCCTCGAAATTCCTGCAATGGCGGATAGCAATAGTCCCGCCGACATACATTCTGTGAGGCAACCCAACAAAAGAATGACAAAAAGAAATTAGAAGATTTCTCTGAATTCTCATCCCTTCAGGCAAAATGGATAATGAAGGGCATTTGCTGATTACAAGGTCAGCCGTTGATGTAAGGCATCGCCCACCAAGATAATATGTCTGCCCGTAGGCCTGAAATCCTGCAGGTATGTCGGAAAAGCTGGCACAATCAGTAACGAACAGGGATCCGGTCGTCGTGCCGAAAGGAAGAGATTTGACGCGATGACAGCGTGTTAATTGTAGTTCGGAAACTCGCAAATCATCAGGTATCTCAGTTATTTGGGGAAGATTACGGAGTATCAACCGATCCCGCACCTGCAGGCCAGGAGGAATTGCGCATAAGCTGGGCATTGATGAGAGGGTAACATCACAAGCCTTAAGATTTGGTGGAAGTGTCTCTACCTCTTTGAAGGCCATGTTTGAATCGATGTATATCGATCCCGTTTCCCTATAAAAACCTGAAATTCCAGCATCCCAAACGCACCTTGATGACAGTCGGGCTATATCATCTATCGTTGTCAAAAACATTGGAAAAATTGCCTTTGTCAGCACTCTCTCCAAAGATAGCTAAAATAATCTTAAATCTTAGAAAAAAGACTTTGCAAAGCCTATCCCGCTAAAGCCTTCAAACGCCATGATCTGCAAAAGGGTATTTTGTATTTTTCAAAATCAATTTTAGTGTTCAGTTCTGAGAATGGTAGTGGGGTTGGGTTGGGGTGAGGTTAAATAATAACCGCTCACTAACTACATAAAGAAAACAATTCAAAAACAATCAGATAGATAGAATTTGTCAATTAAGGTAAGTCATCTTTCTCTAATCGGAGATTCCTATGAAAAAAAGCTAACTCAGATAAAAACTTGGGCACAGATTTATCCACAGGCTTACCAACATAAATGTGGATAAGTTCCACGACAGGATAGCCTTGCTATTTTAAAAATATAACGTCATATCCTTGATCAAAAGACACAAAACAAGGATAGAATAATTATTCTGGTTCACCAAAGAAAATGATAAGGCCTATTCAAATTGACGAAGGCGATCAACATCAATCCATCTACCAGTATAGCATGGTCATTTGACGATGAAACCTGCAAGGCATTTGGCTATTTAAATGGGCGCCGTATCGCTGAGCTCATTTCATGGAAAGACCGTGCCTCTGGTCATGAAGGGTTCACTGGGGAAATTGTAAGCCCAGATGGCAGTATCATTGAATTCATGCCCTCTGGCGGCTTTGGCACTCCCCTTAATCAGATAAAAATGGAAATTGAGAAGGAAATCCTCAGTCTCTACGGTACCCCACAACCCGCCCTCACAGAGCTATCCAAAGAGAGCAAAGATTTAACTGCAAGTCCATCACCAGGATTGGCAGGTCACATCCAGGATGTTCAGAAAGTTATCAGAAGCATATTATGTGTATCTGGACTTGATAATGAAGGGAAACTTCAGGCCGTACGAGGTGTACTCGCTGAACTCTCCCCACTCCCCTCCGACCTTGATATTCCTTCACTGAAGAAAATTCCCGGAGGGGTGCAAGATGATATCCCTCCTGCACCATCTTCCAAGCGAAGCGAATGTTTCCGTTTTGGTTAGAGGTTAGAGATCAGAGCTTAATCCCACCGGATCCGGCATGATCTGCAACCTTTTGTTTTAGCATTGTAGTTCATGGATGATTTTTGAGTTCATAAGGGGTTGGATGTGAACAGGCTGTGACATCTAATCCCTCCCTTCCTGATACCCTCGGATAGGTAACAAAACTGATTTGCGTCCTGCCAGATTCAGGATCTGATATTCTATTTAATTGGACGGCACCAAGGAAAGGACCTGTTGCGCTTATGTCGTCATTGGGAAGTTCAGACCTGGAAAGCATTAAAGACAGCCTATAGAGGGCGTCTTTCGGACTTGCTGCATGGATTATACCAACAACCGTCTTCCCTAGCTTAAGTGAACACCTCAGTGCATCCTGTACATTGTCTAGGTAGAGATCATCACAGATAATGAGGCTATTCTCTTTCAGGCTACAGAGACGGAGTAGTTCCTGACTTTGAATTAGGCTCGGATTGATGTGCTTTAGTTTTCCAGAGCACGGAGAATTCTTCCATTCTTTAAAGCGCGATATATAAATACCATGAACTGTTTTATTTGTTTTTAAATATTTCTGGATGGATAAGTTTACAAAATTGGTTCTTCCGGTTCCGGCAGCCCCTGATATTATTATAAGACCTCGATTGGAGAGAAGATTATTAAGATAATATTTTACGTCATCAAATTCATTAGCATCATAAGCCTCACTAGAAGGCGTTTTATATCTCTCATCAACGTGAGAAAGGGCGTTATTTATTTTTGACCCCTTAAATGCTGCGAAGGTTCTGTAACCTCTCTTTTGGCACTCAAGATCTAATGCCTGTGTATATGTTAAATCAGACCGTTGGCTGGCGGATCGTGCAGCTCGCTTGATTTCTGAAAGAGACATGACAGGTCACTCCTCAGCGGATGGCAGTGTCGTGGCTCCATTCGATCACTCTCCGCGAAGAGGATATAGCTCGTTTGTTATTAGAGACTTTTCCGTGTGTGGAGCCGGAAGGCATGCTTGTCTCTTGCCATGGCTACAAGAAATAATCTTGTCATTTGGCCATGTCAAATGCTTACCAGATGTATCGCAAATCCCCGGCCTTCATGGCGTGGATAGAAGGCGCTGTGATAATGGCTTGCCGCAAGCTGCAAGAAAAGTGGGGGCATTCCTGAATGATTGGCCCCCGGATCTGTGATCACCGCGCCTCGTAAACTACCCTGTTAGGCGCCTGGAGCCATTGAGACTTCTTCTCGCGAATGACTGGGGGCATATTCCGGGGCATCGTAAGTGCCGTTCATTAAATCACGGAAACTGACGTTTTCACCTCCTTCAACATCCATCCCTGAGTCAACAGCAGCCTCCTCACGTGACCACAGCGAACCATCTACACAACGGAATGCAGTGTCATTTTCAAGGTAGGCTTCAGGTATGAGATCAGAGAAGTCCCTCTCTCCTTTCTCAAATCGATCCAGACATTCCATATAGAGATCGAGCGCCGCGCTCTGATTGTCGATCGGGATTACTTGAACAATAATATTGGTTGGACATCTCTCTGCATCCTGATCGTAACGAGCTGCAGAGGGATCTGTTATCTCTGTGTCTGCCCGGCTACGGCAATAAAGCTTGAGAGCATCTTCCCAGTCTTTTTTGGTGTAGTTCTGACCCGTTTCCGTCATTTTGGGGTCAAGCGCGCCTCTTGGCATGAGCCCTTCAGGCATCCGCACTTCGGCCATTGTCATTATAATGTCTTTAGTGTCCCTGAGGGTGTCGCCAGGAAGCACAGGCACTGAAAGCAGAAGTTCACCCGTAATTGCAGGGATGCCATTCTTCTCAGCCGCCAGAATGCTTTCCATATTGCTGACATCGTCAATCCTACCAACCGGTCGAATAAACAGTCGTGGCTCACTGGTGGGGCTTGTCATATCTGAATATCCATATCTAACTTGAGTTCCTAGGCTTTCAGCCCTTCAATCCGTCTTTCCCTTTTTATAGGATTTGTATGCAAAGCACTTCAGTCTGCTCTAAAAAGAGCCCTACATTCACCAAACAACAATTAGGTGTATACATTTGATTCATGAGTATTTCTGCTACTCTTGAAGGGTTGGTTATCAGATACGCAAAAACCCCGCCCTTCAGGTCGGAGATAATATCAAAACTGCCGATCAGCTTGTTTGACGCGATTCATCCCTGACCGGCTTTTGAAAGGTGTGAAATGATGAGTTTAGAAGACAACGAAGCCCTAACAGCAAGCGCTTCATGGTCTGCGAATAAGAAGCTCAAGAGTAAGGAACTTGCTCAAGTTGAAGGTGAAGCACGTCCTTGGGCAAGTCGCTCAACGCCATTGATTTTAAGAACGACTGGGCCAACCCCGTTCCATTTCGGGAGGGCACAAGCCTCTAAAGGCTAAGATTTGAGGGCTCATTAAGTCTTGCGGGACAGTTGGGAAGTTGACTGCTGTTCCGGCCTTTCTCGCAAGATTTTTTAGTTTAAGTGGAAATGAACGTAACGTTCACAGTCAAAGAAAAGTCTGAAAGAATGGCATCGGAATCTCCTGACACGACCAATAAGACATACGGAGGAAGTGGGAATCATTATCTTGCCCCCGAAAAGCACATGTTAATAGACCTTCATATTCCAGACTGTTCCAAGTCAATTAGAAGGTCAATTGAGGGGCTTAAAGATGCTATTCGGACAGGCCATTCTTCTTTTTCTGCTATCGGTCATGAAATCCGCAGATCTGAACTACAGATGAATGCCGCCAGAGATAATGCTAGAAACAACCTTGATGTTGAAATCGGAATCCAGCCCTGCCTTCACGCTTCCTGTCCTTCAACGTAAGGTTTGTGTAGATCAGAAGGTTCGGCTTCATGGCCTCGCTCTGCATGCCTCTTGCGTGCGTTAATCAGTTTGGCTTTCAGATCTTCCATCGCATCGATAGTGTTTGGCTTGCCTTCAGACTTCAAACGCAAATTTCTCAAAAGCAACGTTAAACTTCCACTCATAATCCTGCACCTTTCTTCTGGTATAAGGCAGTAATAGACCTTTTGGATATTCTCCCCGCCCAGGAGGACGGGGATTTAAAGCGAATGAGATTATTTTGGTAACCGGTACCAAGAATTTAAACTGAATTTCGATTAGAAAGTCACTCATTCATGGTCATGGATGCAACCGAATTATTACCCTCCGCACAAAATAACATTAAGCATGTTAAATTCGGCTGTAGAGGCCAGATACCGGCTATCGAAAGCTCTTTCTAAGCCCGTAGGAGGCTCCGGCAACGCAGCGACAACGAATGGTTGATGTTCATAGAAAGGTTCGAACGGAGTGTACCACTGGATCCCGACCTTCCCGCTCAGAGCGAAAAGCAGGATGTTTTGCCATTCTGCATCCATTCGGAGTTTATCCGCTCTGGCATCTCCTTCATATTCGACAATCTTCAGGAACCGCGTCCAATCCGCTGGCATCACGACCCATAGACCTCTGGAATTTAAAGTTTTTTGGGTCTTAAATTCCTGCCCAATGATACTTTGGTTATCTCTTTTTAAGAAATTTCTACAAATCTCAGCGTAGAATTTAGTCTCTCGCTCCTCCTTATTGGTATGTCTTTCTTTTAAAATCTTGATTAACCCGTCACATGCCCGGCGGAGTTTGTCTGCTCCAGGCCCTGCTCCGGTCTCCCCGCGGAACCTAAACAATTCAGTAGCGATATCCCTCTCTTCGTCACCAGCTTGCATATCCATGTACATTAGTGGACCTATGAAATAGACATGCTCAGGGATATTCTTAATTAAGCGGAGGGGTTCTGTTTCCTTATCACTTGGAACGAGTGAACGATTTGGGGCTGAGAGGTAAAGACGCAGGTTATTCAAGGGGCTGTCCGTCACCCATTCTGCTATTGTTGTGGTATGAGAAGGAGGTCTAGGACCCTTATGCAATTCCCAATCCAAGTGCACATATCGACAAAACTCTCCAATACCTTTGATAACTTCGCTTGCAATTTTTTTTACTTCTTCGTCATCAGTGCGGCGTCGAAGATCATCACATGCTATTTTAAGCTTTTGAAAATTACCTGAAAGTGTATCTGAAGAATTCGCGACACCTGTGCTTCCTACAGGAACGATAGCCCCATCAAAGCTTCGACTGCGAGCATGCCCTGAAATTCGTGTCATGATGGCACCTCGCAGAATGCTCAGAACAGTCACGACATCGATTTTCTGCCTTCCCCACCGCTGTTCTGACTTCTTGCCATTATCTAACGTCCTGACATAATCATCGATACAGAATATGAGGCGTCTAGGAAGATCGTCACCTGATGCGAAATTGCCCTGTCCATCGATATACCCCCCTCTTCCACGATAAATAACCTGAATAATCTCCATCAGAGCCGTTTCAATACTGAATCTTGGCACCTTGACCATAATTGACGTAGCCAGTGGCAGACTGATCCCTCTGGCCCCGGCTGACGTCATCAAAAAGAGACGGTAAGAATCCCGGCTTCCTCGACCCGTTCGTTTAGGATCAGTAAGGGCACGTTTCTGATCTAGAGAAAGTTCAGAGGTGATGGAGCAGATCTGTTCTGCCTTCAGAATTCCCCTTTCAACAAGTTCGGTCTTTATATCCGCTAGATGCTTACGATCTTGAGCGTAATATATAACCTGCTGATTAATTGGGGTTTTGCTTATTTCCTGATTGATCCGATCAACTGCCACAATGACATCACTATCTGAGAACAGCTTTTTAATCAGTTTGTGAGTCTGCAAATCTGGATTTGTCTGAGCATCCAAATCCCTGACACTCAAATCATAGCAAAGCGTCAGAGAGGTGGCAGGATAGGCATCTGCTGACACCATCGTCACGAAGGGAATTTTCGCCACTGACGCTAGAGATCTTATCCCGTCATTTTTAAGAGAAAATGGCGAAGTGGATGTTCTTGGTGATAGTAATATTCTTGCTGGATTTCTCCCTCCACTTTCTTCGCTTCCTGCAGATGAGAGAAAAGCTTTAAAAGCTTCAGGTGAAGAGAGTGATGCATCAGCCAAAAGAAGAATAACCCTGAAAGGGGAAGATACCTTCTCTCCTTCAAAAGGCTTAATTAGTGCATCGTAAAGACACTGTGCCATAGCTACCGCCATCGGGGCGCCTGCGCCATCGCCTGCCAGCTCATCAATCATTACGACGATGACTGAGCGGGTTTTCGCAAAATTGATTAGATCCTGTCTGATACGGGCACGTAATCCAGGTGTTTCTCGAACTCCGCGCTTGTTTGTCTGTCCGAATATCGCCGCAAGGTTTGCAACAGTCGCTTGTGCCTGATTTGCACTACATCGCATTCCTTGAATAGCCGCGGTGCCGGCAATAATGGGGATGTTCGGGTTCTTGGCAGCCACATCACGACATGCTTGAGCCAATGTTTTCATTACTGACGGTTGCGGCTGTGACTTCATATGCCTTTCTGAAGCAGCATGGTCATATCCCCTATACCCTCCAGGACTTTTATTCTGGCTCATGGCTTCGTCTGCATCTTCCAAGGTTAGATACAAACAAGAAGTTTCACCATCGACTGGTACCGGAGAGGTTGTTGACCCATTTACAGGAAAGGAACAGGTATAGGACACAGCAGAAGATGTCTTCTTACCAACTACACCTCTCCCCTTTTTTCTAGCATAATCTTCTGCAGATCCAATGAGTTTATGACTGGTGTTGAGGGATATGGCAGCAACATTACCTCCGTCCTGAGAATCAGGAGCCTTCGTAACGTCCTGCGTGACGCCCTCATTAATCACTGTTCGTGGACTGAAATACAGGAACAAAGAATTTTCACCGCTAGTCTTGTTCAGATTGCGGAGGGCTTTGATCGTTGAAGTTGTTTTACCGATGCCAGGATGCCCCAAAAGTCCAAGGGCCGTAATCTTTCCTACTGGCGCATTGGTGATCGTACTTTCAATGACGGCCGAATTAAGATCGCGGATAGTGACACCTCCATCTCTGCTGCAGGCCTCTAGCCTATTTTTCAGCGCTTCTGGCCGGAGGTAGTCTTGTAAGGGGATCTTCTTATTATTCTGGCACGAAGTCTCCAACCAATGCGTAGCTTCTGGCACGCTGTACCTTTGCGTTGGCCTTGAATAATCATCAAGGGTCTCTTCGATCTGAGCGGATGCTGTTATTTCTGTGCTTGCCGATAAAAGGAAAGTTTCTAGCGGTTTCCTCAAAGATCTTGGCATTCCGCGCGCGATGGTTTTGAAAACATCAGCCAGAGTACTTTCGAAGTCTTCTTCTTTTTCTGTTTTTGCAGAATAAACACGCCCAATGGACTGCATAAGAGAAAAAGTTCCGGATGACGGTTTCTCCCGATTGAACACACCACTAAGGGATTCCACCCCTTCGTTGGTCATAGCTATCGCGGTTGTATGGATAGTCTTATACTGGGAAAGAAGAAGGGCCATGTTTGTTGCGTAAGATGACCCCTGCATCAGCTTGTAAAGAGGCTTATCACTACGGGTGAACGCTGTCATGAACCGTGTGATGTCTTCTGAAACCGATATATCCACATCCGCGAATTGAGCGCCTAGATCGGAAAATACCCCTCGTTGTGATAGCGAGTAAACGTGGGATTTCACTTCCTCAAGATGCGCATCTTCTTTCTTATAATCCTTCAAAATGTTGGGTGTGTTCAGAGAGAACTCTATACAGACAAGATAAGCCCGGTCAGGCTTCTTTGTGTCTTCCAAAACCAGCATGAAGTCGGCCTGAGCTGGCATGCCTTTCCGAGCCAGTTTTATGGGATCTTCAAGTGTCCCTAGAGGTATACCAAACGCAGCTAGAAAGGATTTAACGCGATGGTCCCGGTTATTAGCAAAAGCTGTAGCCTTCTCAATATCAGTGAGGCCGTCCCCCTTTACAGAACGATCAGGGAATTCCAACGGGCTCCACATCCCCGCGACAGTAATCCTTTTTGCGCGCCCGGCCAGTTCAGATTTATTCCACCATTCGCGCATCACTGTGTAGCCAGTCGTCCAGCCAATAAATGTCAAGTGATCCAGATATGTCTTGCCGATTTGAACTGAATGTTCAAGAGATCTGCTATAAAAGTTAGAGAAATGATCAATAACACGACCATATTTAGTCCCTATCCACTGAGAAAGACCCGGATGCTTCTCATCGGACAGGATACCGGCTTCTTTCAGATAACTTAGAATACCGGACTTGGCCGCATTCTCAAAAACATCACCCCATAGGGAGGCTTCTTTATTAGATCTCTCCTCCATTCCGTTTTTTTTCGATGTATGGCTCTGGCTCTGATCAATCATCATAATTTACCTCGGCATAGCTATTGCCAGTATCAGATCGCTGCCCATCTGATTTTTTAGTTTCATCTGCCTCCAGTACATCGTTAATACGACTGAATAGAGCTGGACCACTGATATGCAAACTGCCCATGTGCATATTACTGTGTGCCTGGGTGATCTCGATTTCTCCCATTTCGGCCGTAGATTTTGCGTTAAACGGATTCAGCAATGGGAGAAAAAGTCGGCTTCCACCATTTTTTTTGGGCGATCGTTCAGTTTCAATATAATGCAGAGATCTTAAAATCAGACATAACGATTTCTGCGCCGCACTACCGTCTATAAGAACCTCACGCGCACGATGCAGAGCGTCTGTATAGTGGCAATTAGGTACGGTTGGCCCCTGTAACCACGAGTAGGTTGTCAGCCCTGATCGTGGGCTCCAATGCTCATCACCAACAACGTGTAGCGTCGCAACAGAGTAAATCGGAGATAGTGATGCGGGTGCGGGTTCCTCACCTAAATAGTTGCCCGAAGTCAACGATGCATGGTCCTGGGCACCGACAATTTCATACGCAATGGGGGTAGAATTTCGCTGGCCTTTAAGGCGCAATACCAATGACCGTTTCCTGACCAGAGGAATAATCCGCACCCGAGGATATGTTGACCGTAGCACTTGCAAAAATTTTTCGGGGTCAGCCTTCCGATGTCGATCTTCAGCTCGACCTATACGCCTGTCACCGTGCTGCCTACCGATCAACAGGACAGTTTCGCAGCCCAATTTATCTATAAGCATGTCGAGAGCTTTTTTGACTGCTGTATTACTCTGTGTGGCGGACAGGTCATCAGTGCGGTCAACGTTAATAAAGTTGCGCCCATGCTCAAGGATAAGGGTAGCATTGCCAGTATTATCCTGAGATCGTTGAGCAATATACGTCCTGACGACGCTCACATAGCTCAGAACTTCTCCGTGAGCGTTAACTTCAGACGGCCTGATTTCGTAGTCAATGATTCCTGTTTTGTTGAATAAAAGAGGAAACGGGATGCCGAGTTCGACACGATAAGCAGCATTTAGAGCATTTAATGTACCTTTCTTTTTATAGAATTTAATGTTCTCGTCACGGTCATCACTAGCGTTAAATCCCTGAGCTTTTATTCGAACTTGAGAGCTGAGGGCGATTTCAATTGCTTTAAACGCCGCATAAAATGTGTCAGCACCGGTTCCAGTCGCACTATCTATGCCATGTGAGGTGATTTTCAACATCTGAAAAATATCAGTAGTGTTTTCTCTCTTTATTTTTGTTTCCTTGAGAGACATGACTAGATGACGAAGAATCATGTAGGATAATACAGTAAAACACATTTTTTTAATTGCAGAAGTAATACTTTGCGATTGATAATTATCAACCGGCTGCTTATCACTCGGCATGTCGAGATCTGAACTATTGTAAATAAGAGCAATGGCCGGAGCTGGACATGGAGATTCTTTTGAATCACATCTCCACTGTGCCACCAACTCCTTATAATCGTCCAAAGAGTTTGGCTTTTTAAGATCGCCAGGGGTGAGAGAAATTAAAACCCTTTCATAAAATTTTGTACTGTCCCCTCTCTTAAGAAATCTGCGATCAGGTGATGGCTTTTTAGAACGAAGAGACCGCTCAGAAATGGCATAATCAATCCGATATGCATATAAAGCGTTAGGGATTTCAGCCGATTTTGAAACAAAAACTGATTTCAGAAGAAAACGTCCCAAATCTGATCTTGTGAGATTCTTTTCTGAAAACGGGTGTTTCGAAGATATCTTGAGACACTGCGGGTCTACTACCGAATCTGTAACATTCACATAAATTGATATTTTTTCATTATCCAGAAAACGATTTAATTGACATCCTTTTGCAGATTTTCGGGATCGATCAGTCCGCAAAAGCGTAAGCAGTTCATCGGCCGCATGCCTAACATATGTCGTAATGCTAGAATCTAATAGTTTGTTAACAACCAGCCCCACGCCCTTCTTAAGGCTATCTTGTCGATTATTTATAGGGGCCTCAGCATCGATGGCATGGCTATTCAGAAGATTAGAAAACTCATCAGCTTGTGCGGTAAAGAACTTTTCCACTTCAACTATGGTTGAGTGAAGTTCGGGATTTCCACTTTCATGTTGATTTGTCAGAACCCACAGCAGAAACAGTCGTGTCAAACGCCATGAATTGTTATGACCTTCCCACTCTTCACCTGTCCTGTGAACCATATTTTCATATGATGATTTTTTATTGATACGGTCTATTCCGTTCAGCCTGGGTATATAACTGATTTCCCTAACGTTCCTCAACACTTCCTGTTGTTCTGCATTAAGATTTTTAGATATGATCTCTGAAATCTGGTCATCCAATTTAAACCAAATTGGAAGTGAGGCATAAAGACTCAGGGAAAGAGAGTTAAATTGAAAATCAAATCCGTCTTCTTCTCTAGTTGGGAAATATATTTTCAATTCATTTCCATACTGACAAAAATACCTATAATAAAGGATAAGTCTTGTCGCATATGAGAGAAAGTTAGAATATTTCTGGGCACAATTCTGCTCTCTGCGAGCCAATGAACAATATGCTTCCAGTATTTCAATAGAAATATGAAGCCGAGCACGTGATGGCGCAATGTCTGACAGTGTTTCAATGAATCCCGACATAATTGAGCCAGGAGATCCGGCTTGGTCACGCCAAGCATCTAGTGCATCCTCGATGTCATCCTGTCCATCCACGTCTCCGTCAGGAAGACTTTCGAGAAGTTTAGCGCGCAGACCATTCAACAAGCCCCGAGTGTGATCGCCAGAAATCATTTCTTTCGCTGTCACCTGCCGAGCAATTTCTGCGGAAAAAGGAGCATGATATGGAGGTGAAAATGCGATTTCCTTTGTCTGATATGCCCCCACATCGGCATATTTCAATCCGTCCCACAGTTCCCTCAGAAATTCATCTTTGACAGAAAACTCGAACAACTTCCTGACCGCGGCGTATAGGCGAAGAATCGCTGTTCGCTCCGATGAAGCCTCTTCTGAGTGAGTTATTCCTCCCCATAACACGCGCTCAGAATTGGCCCCTTTCCAAGCTGGAAGGCGCTTCGCTACGGATCCGTGCAACTTGTCCATCTTTTCTTTCAGACGGTCATCCATGAGCAAAGCTTGTATACGTGAAAGATATATCCTTAGAACAGGCACACCATTTTTTTTGTCTCGGCCGGTTTCTATTATCTTACGGTCCTTGCTTGGATAAGAATCATAAAGCTCTATGACATCGGCCAAGAAATTTGAAATTTCCCTTAATGGCATGGTTGGTGATGATTTACTTACACCCAACGATGCGCCTTTAACTGTATTCATTTGTTATTCCTCGTAATAATCGAATTTAAGCTCCGCAGAAGATCAAAAAATCACAACGTGACAATCTCTGTACCGACAGAAGCCGGCTGTGTATCGCGGTCCGCGCAAAGAAAAGTTGAGGCATTCCCGAATGTGCAGGAACCGACATTTATAGAATGTCTTTGTAATATCTTAACCTTCTTAATTTTTACCTTGCCCGCAAAGACATGTCCAGTCTGACAAGAACCGATAGATAAGGTGAAGTGATCTATTAGGCCTTATATTGGCATTTTCATGGCTTATTTGAGTGACATAACCTTGATGTGAGGTCTACACCATCAACATGTGCAGGGTAATCCCGGCTTCATTGCACTATGACCATGAAGCGAAAGAAATTTTTGAAGGCTATTTTATAAATGTCCCTATCAAATTTATTATTAGGGCCTAACGTTGGAATAAGTGGATAAGGTAGAGCCAGATGACAAAATCATCTGGCTACATTGTAGTGAACTCAAGCGAACCCAAATTCTTTAAGGAGAATTTGCATGGCTTGTGATCTCCCCATCAGATCACGAGACGACTTTCTCATCAGACCAGCCAATTGAACTGACTCTTGCGTTGTTTTCTGTAGTTTTATGGCCTCATGGTGCGTTGATTCTGCACTGGAGGTCTGCTTGTTCATTTCAGAATTTATGTTCGTAACAGCCACCTCTACTAATGAGACGCCATCTTTGATCTTGGCAAGCAGTTCTGCCGTACTGGAAACTGATACAGAGGCCGCCAGGACCAGATCCTTACTTAGTCGTGTTTTCTCCGAAATCTGTTCGGCCGTGTTCTTTGTTGTGTTGGCCAGTGTCCTGATTTCTCCCGCTATAACAGCGAACCCTCCGCCTTCATCCCCTACCCGCGCGGCCTCTACACTCGCATTAAGGGCAAGAAGGTTGGTTTGCGTGGCTATGCCATCGATAGCGCCAACCAGATCATGAATAACCTTCCAGATGGTCTCGATCTGCTCCATACTGGATTGGGCTTTAGTGACGTTAGCATTGCCCTCCATAGTGGCTTTGAGACAACTCCTTACGGCATCTTCCGCTGCCTCTGTCTGTTTAGCCACGCCGGAAATAGAGTTTTTAAGCACACGGGTCAGTTCCGTGATTTCGGAAATTGCGGACACCTGATCCTGAGCACGCTCTTCGGCTTTTGCCACCCCATCACTGATTGTCTCAGAGGATGTTCCCACAAGAGAAGAAGCCCCTTTAATTTCCTCTGCCATGTCTTGCACGCGCTCTTTCAAGCGTTTGAAAGAATTGGCCAGGACTGGCGACCTCTCAATGACAGACGGGTTCAGCGTGACAGTCATGTCGCCCTCAGCCATACGATCGATGGCTTCAGATATAACGATTAGGGCGTCATTTTCCTTCGCGGCCTTCTCTCTCTCTTGCTTTAATATGTTGAGATATGTCGAAATGGCCATATCCATATCAAGGCAAGCCGCCTTAACGACCACACCAATCAGTTCGCCAAGATGCGCCATCTGCTGGGGCGACACCTTTTGAGGCTTTGTCCCACGAACTATGGAATTTGAAATGACATCCTGAATAATCCTTTCAAGGATTACCGCATAACCAGCGATGTACCATTGAGGATCAAGGCCAATCCTTGCATGTGTTTCCCCAATCTTTGTGACGTTTTTCACATAGTGTTCGTCAAATTCACCTGAAAAAAGCTGCCCCCAGTGCTCTTTTTGACGCTGTGAAGCTTTTTCGACTACCTCTTCTGTCTTGAAGAACTCTGACAGTTCTGGTGTTTCTCGAATGCGCTCATAAAATATTTTCAAACTATCGTTTAAAATATTATGGATTGGAGATGATTTGATCTCGCTCAGAACATGCCTTTGGTGATCATCGATCCCCAAGAAGGCCAAGCTATTTGAAATTGATGGCAGTTCACCATCGCCCCCTAATGGAGATATATGTTCCATTCGATGCGCCTCCATTTTGCGCGATATTCCGACTTAGATTGTGTTTCGATGCCTAGGATGAATAGGCTAAGAAGGATTATGTAATTCTATTGAATTATTTTTCATTTTCTTAAATGAAAATAAGCATTACAGCTCCGCCCAATTCTCATTTGGTAGCCATAACCAAACACTTACACGATTATTACAATCGGTCTATTTTATTTTTAAGGATAATGGTTTTGTTTTTGGATAGATAATTCCGATTATTATAATTTTTTTTGTAATAGTGAGCATTAACTTATGATGTGTCTCACTTGGTATTGGATTTTCTACTGATTAACATCCACGGTCAAGAGCGGAACAGATGAGTAATAACGCTTCAACTTCTTCCCCCTCAGAATTACTTTACGATGATCCTAGCATATCTGGGCCGGATATGGCCTTCAATAATGGCCAGGTAGACGGCTACACAGAAGAATTTGACAGTTCCCTGCCTAATTTGACCAGCAATACCGATCCTGACTGGGATATTACCCAATGGACTGCTCCAGGATATTTTGATCCTACAAATCCAGACACCAACGACACAGCAGACAGCGATCCACTGTTAAACGGGGTTCCTATCGCAAAATGGAGCGCTGTCAGTGGCAACGTATCCAGTGGATTGGCCGTTTATAAGTCATCACAGTATGGATACACCTATGCCTTAACTCAGGCCGGAGGTTCCAACACAGACGTATTCCTGCAAACAAAAGAGCAGAATGCGGGTGTGGCTAACACCTTTGACCACCAGTTAACCTTTTCGGCCAATGAGCGGATTACTAACGTCGAGCCAAATGGGGATAATACCACATGGTTCTGTTACAACGCCTTCACCTTCGCTTTTAACCTCAGTGGTAAATACTCTGTACCGGCCGCCAGCTATTTTGCTCAAGCTGTCATGGCCGACAACAGAGGCCAGGAAACTGCCGATTCAGGGAATGGCACCTCTCTCTCTACAGGCGTGTTTAATGTTTCCAACAATGATACATATCAGGACACATCTGGGGCATGGCATATTGACGCCATAGATGCCGTTGATTCCCTACCTTTGGAAGATGACACATCTTTCCATCAGGTAACTATCAATCTAAACGCGATGCTTGATAGCCTTATATCGGCTCTATCTCTGAAATATCCGCAGTACGCGACATATTACCAAGATCTCTCTGATTGGACGCTCACTGGGAGTTATATTGGCCCGGAGGGGGTATCCTCAGGATCCACTGACCCAAGTTATTCAGCCACGATGGAAGTAAACGATATTAAGATCACTTCCGGTGATAGCGCAGATCAGTCATACTCGGCCGCAAACCAAAAGATCGTTCAGGTTAGTGATGGGCAAGCCTCTACCATTAAAGTTTATAATGAGTCATCTGTCATACACCTTCCATCCGATGGCTCATCAGACATTATTCTGAGCTCCTACTCAGGTAGTGGAGTAAAAACAATTACGGTCGATGCTGAAGGGACTGACGATACTATCAATCTTAATGGCTACAATGCGATTATCGATCTTAGCAATATCAATGGATATCTGACGATTACCCCTTCCTCTGGATATGAAAATATCACCCTCAATGGCACGGGCGCCGTGAACATATCCGGCTCATTTAATGGAAGTATAACCGACAATCGGACTGACAAGGGAGATTTCGTTCAAAGCGGTGGCACCGCCAATTCCAGCACAGGAACGGATGGGAACAGCACGTCATCGACATCCAGCAGTTCGAATACATCAAGCACGCCAACCGTTACAGATATAACGATACAGCGCGATGTGACACAGTACCTTAGCCCGACAACAGACAGCTCAACTATCCTCTCTCTTGATGGAGGATTGAACCTAGATGGCGGGAATAATGTCACGATGGTCGGGAGTTATAAGTACTTCAACCTCTTTGGCCTTACCGGGGATACCCAAATTGCCTCAGCATTGTCGGGCACCGGGACTATAGCGGAGGCATCAGGAACACCAGGAATAACACTATCAAGCAGCTAAGCGAGCCTCAATGTAAATGACAGCAATATCAGTGTTTTCAGTTATGGCGGTGAACTGACCCACACTGGCACAGGCAACACAACTGCGTATGGCGATATGGGCCAGATGTATATCTATGGCGGCACAGACAACAATATTGGCGTCTCTCTGGCCGGTGTGGGAGCATTGTATGATGCTACTGGGAATATAGGTGTAAGCCTTGAAGACTCAGCGAGCAATTTGACGCTAGATGGCCCATCATATGATTATATCACGGCTGGCGATGGATCCGTGACTTTTAATAACGGCGCATCTGGCAATATCACGGCAGCTCAAACACATTCTACTGGTCTGTATGTTAACGCCAATGGCGGTCAGGTAGATTATCAAGCAACATCAGATACCAATGCCACGATTACAATCGGAGGTGGCCAGGCCAATCTTACATACGATCAGGGTTACACGGCCAGTGTGTTAGACATGTCCTCCGAGGCCGTTGAAACGATAAAAGGCTTCGATCCTGCGAATGGAGAAATCGTCCTCACGAATCTTGGCTCAGAAGGTATCGGGGGACTATCCATTTCATATGAAAACGGTGATGCGCTGATCTCCTCTGCCGGTCAGGCCGCAAGGCTTGAAATAACCGGCATTGGATCTTCCAGAGTCGAAGCTTTTTCAAGTTTGGGCGGGCAGGATTTTAGCACAACCTACGGTTCAACTTCCGCAATCTTGGCATTAGCTAAATGAGGGAGAGAAGCCACTGCTGTCTGTATACTCATCTTCAACCGAAGGATCTGGAGCATCTGGCTGGGGGGCCTGAATATCAGTTCTGAAGTTCCCGTCAGCCTTTGCTGCCTCAGCACACCCTTCTGAGGTAGCAGCTCTATAGGCAGGTTTAGCCCCAGACGGATCATACATAACCCAGTTTCCTGTCCCACCAATAAGCGGTGGGATCTCCCCATTATGATCCCTGAACCGCTTCTTAGTCTCAAAGTCATAGATGTGGGCAAAATCATAGCCATTAAGCGTTACAAGGTCACGAAACGGTTGCCACTTAACAGAATCTTCGTGTCTTTGCTTTGCCCATTCGTAACAATAGTCAGCCCTGGCGTACCCCAAAGTAACCGTTTCATCTTGTGTGGGAATTGGCACTTCAGAGCCCATCAACGCGAAGTATTTCTGAGCTTCAGATTGGATAATCTCCCTCAGTTCCGCCGGGCAATTTGGCTCAAACCGAGGCTCTAACAATGCAAATGATATCCAACCCATTCGCTCGTACTGACCATTTTTCATCTTCGTTCGGTCAAAATAATCAAAGCAAGGGGTTGACCCCCTCTTCATAAAAAAACGATCAGTAAGATCATATTGCATAGGAACTGACATTGTGGAGCCTATCATGCTGAATGATGTAAAGACATTCCCATCATTCTAGATGATTGGCCTTGCAAAGGACTAACTAATTTGCCGCGGCGGAAATTGACAAGGCTTTGTTAATTTTTAACCTTGCCATATGCAATAGGTTATGCGAAATAGTCCCTGCTCAAACCATATGAGATATAGCAATAAACGAAGAGTGGAATAAACATTGCGGACCAGGGGGCAGTACCCTGCATCTCCACCAAAATCTGCAAGCCTCACTAAGGCTTGGCGTAACGACGTCAACCTCGCATCGCAGAATGGGGATGAAATAGGATCGACGTGATGTGGTAAAGACTTTTCTTTTGCCCGGCATTGTACCGCCGTTATCGGGCTAAACCTATAAGTGCCAACGACAACAAAGTTGCACTCGCTGCCGTCGCTTGACGGCAAGCGCGGTTCGGGGGGCACCGGGCAACAGAAGCCCCCCACTACCATTGAAATTTCACCCCTTCATTCAGCCTTTCAGGCCAGTTCAGGGTTCCGTATCGCAAAAATCATGTGGGGTGCCGGAGAAGATATTTACGGGTTACGGACGGTCTGGCCGTCAATGAAAAATCCCCTCTCCTTCACACAAAAACACGGCTGGACAATATCAAAGATCAAGATGTCACTTCAGGAACTAGCTGTGTCTTGGATAATGATCGTTCCCTTTTATATTCCTTCACAAAATTGAGATATAGCCCCGCCCCATAATCAATACGATACTTGCGCAGTATCGGTTCAACTTCATTACATATATCTGGAACTGTAGACAGGTTTTTGATTATTGCCTTTGATATTTCAAGGACATTATCTACTTTCACGACTTCACCCAAATGACCATTTTGACTAAAAATATCAGATATGGCAGGTGTGCAGTTCGTTGTTACAATAAACCGGCCAGCGGCCAGAGCCTCCAATAAGACTGCTCCATATCCTTCACGGCGAGAAGAAAGGACAAAGATTGAGCTTTCTTCGAGAAGATCCCACACTTCGTCACGATAGCCCAGAAGCGTGATATTTTGCATCAGATCCAGCTCTCTTATCATATTCTCTAGATAAGATCTGAGCTCACCTTCACCGCATATGTTCAGATGTGCGTTTGGCAATCGGTCAACTACCAAACGAAAAGCCTTGATTAGCGTGTCAAAGCCTTTTTGTTCAGTAAGCCTTCCAACTGCTAATGCTTTATAATTGGTCGGAGGTGAAACTGGGCGGGTTACCTGCGCAGACAATGCAGGCAATGGGATAACCTTTGTATCTCTGCGATTAAGGATGAGATCACATTCGCGAGCTGTACTTCCGTCAAGCGCCACAATAATATCGCTTTTCTTAATCAGAAGCTTCATTCTCATATTAAATGCGGCTTGAGAAAAATAACTCCGACCAGGCTTATAGATAAGAGAACTGATCTGGGTAACGAGTATCGGGCGGAATAGCTTGGCCATTCTCGACATTTCATAAGTGACCGGCCAATGATAATTTCCGGGTATGTAGCAGAAATCAACATTGCACTTGCTAAAGAAAGAGCGTGCCGCGATCCCCACTTCTCTTGGGGATCCTCGGCGTCTGGCAATGGCGGGAACTGCGCAGACTATCTGGACGTTTGGGCTCAGTAGTTCACGCATTTCACCAGTACGCGAACCGCAAAAAACTATGACCTTATGACCCTGACTATGCCAATAATTCGCCAGCCTAATTGCGATCCTCTCGGATCCGCCCAGCTTAAAATCATGAATAACAATGCCTATCTTAAACATCTGAAATTTCGTCCATCCAATTTGATATTTAACTCAATGATTTTCCAGCATTTGCTGCCATTTGTTCAGAATGGCAGGCTGGGCAAATTTCAGAGCGCTTTCCTTTGCATTGTGTGAAAAAGTTTCTCTCAGGTTGTCGCTGCCCATCAAGTTGAGCAATCGTTCTGCGAACCCATCCATATCGCAAAAATTAACCAGATATCCGGTTCTATTGTTTTCAACGATTTCACTGGGGCCTGTTTCGCAATCATAAGCCACAATGGGGATGCCCACACTGGCAGCTTCAAGCAACACCATGGGCAACCCTTCATATCGTGAAGTGAGTGCTATGATGCCGGCTTCTTGATATATGGGCCTCACGTCTTTCTGGGGCGGCAAAAACTCCACATCAGGAATTCTCAATGAATCACACTGCAGGTCATGAGCATCAGGCCCATCTCCCACAATTTTTAGTGTCCAATCTTTAGCCCGGACGTCCTTTTTAAGGGTGTCCCAGATATTGAGTAGATGATCGAACCCCTTTTGAAAGGTTAATCTTCCAATAGCGACTACAGTTTTAGCATTTTTATTGTAACGAATATCACCTAGATCTGGCACTGCATTGGGGATTGTCACAATTCGAGCATGCGTATCAGTTTTCTCTTTCCAGATTTGGCGATCTCGGTTTGTGAGAACAACGATATCATCAGCATATTTTGCAGCGATATTTCTTGCGATGCGTCTTTTCTTTTTTCCAAGATCAACATTAAAGTTGAAATGCTCCCAGACGACACATCTCACGCCGGCTAATTTGGCTGCGGGCACTCCGTAAAGGGCATGCTTACTCTCGACAATCACCAGAACATCCAATTGGAGACTTGAAATAGCCTTATAGAGTTTATGCACAAATGGAATATATGAGGAGATCAAAGACTTTTCCGATTTGAAAAGGCCAACCTTCTCAATGGAGGGGTTGAGCTCAAATGCGGGTTCACCTTTTGGACAGACTTCAATTAGGTAAACACGATCATCCTTAGCCAATCCATTCATGATAATTGAAGCGCTACGCTCGGTACCGCCTAATTTCGCCATATCCTGTATTAAAAAGCCAATTTTTAACACTTTGCACCTAATTCAATGAATCCTAAGGGAATTATCAATTTCTAAACCCAAATTTAGAATGGGGGTATCTCATGCCAATTGATCAGTCAATTCTCAAAAAAAGGCATATAGCCATGACTATTCTACACCCCTCAGATTGAAGCGTACAAGAGGATAGTGACTTATGAACTGCGAAAGCTATCTGGCTTTTACCAGCAAACAACCAGTGAAACTTATACGCTGTTAAAAAGAGGATATTTTGGGAAAAAACCGTTAAAACTGCTCAAAAATGATTATGAAATGGGTTTCCTGCCTAAAAATAATTAAATTTCATATCAGGAGAAGGCATGTATAGCAGTCCATCTGCACGCGATTAAATCTAGATATGATAGTGACCTTTCTCTTTGCGCCCCCCTAAAATCTTGACAGAAAAGCAATTAAACTGCATTTGACAGGCTAATTTTCATGTGATGCCCAGATTGTTTGTAATCACGCTACCTCGCGAGACCAGATGACCTCTACCTCTTCAGTATTTTCGCGCATTATGGGCAATACAGCCTTATTGATAAGTAGCCGTATAATCAACGCAATCTGCAGTTTTATCTATGTTGCCTGGGCAGCCCAGACATTGGGGCTTGCCAACTTTGGTTATCTTCTACTTGTCACCACATTTGTTTCTCTAATATGCGATGTGACCCATCTTCAATCGTGGCAATGCCTGCTCCACTATGGCACCTCATTTTTCGAGAAAAAAGAATTCTCAAAGTTCCATGATATTCTCGGTTTTTGCATTAGATCAGATTTTATCAGTGGTCTGATCGGTTTTCTGGTGAGCATTACCCTGGTTTATTTTCTTGGCAGCAGTGTTTTGCACTGGTCGCCTGATATCCAGATGAAAGCTTTCTTATGTAGCGTGACCATTCTCTGTATGAACACTGGATGGTCAACGGGCATTCTGCGCCTGTGCAACAAATTCAAATATGTAACATGCTATGAATTGATAACAACAACTGTAAGAACAACTGCAACATATATTGGATTTGTCCGGCATTACACACTCGACTATTTTTTGTTTGTTTGGTGCCTTACACAATTAACCATGTTTGTGTCGTGTACTTTTTTTGGTGTTTATTTGACCAAGAAATTTACAGGAAGCCTGCCAGCGCCGAGGCTGATTTTCTCTCTAAAAACGCCTCTAAAGGGGATGTGGAAATATAACGTCAACACAAGCATCAATCAGATACTCGAAGCTGTTTTTCTTCAGGGTGCAACCCTTGCCATCGGATCGTATCTGGGGCCAAAAGACGCGGCTGTGTACCGGGTAGCCAGGCAAATAGGCAATGGATTGGTCAAACCGGCCCAACTCATGATCCCAAGTCTTTATCCTGAATTCATCAAAATGAGAGATAAAGAGGACTGGCCGGGCGTTAAGCACATCATCAACAAAACATTTGGCGTTGTGCTGGGCGTATCAGCCCTCGTGCTGCTCATCGTCTATTTCTTTGGCCAAGACATCATCAGTTATATGCTCCATCAGAAAACGACATATGGGTTCAGCGTGCTGTTTATTCTGTGCTGCAACTCCATAATAAATATCCTAATGGTGCCTCTTGAGCCTTACATCATTATGATCGGTAAAGTGAGCAATCTTCTCAAAATAAGAATATCCGTCATTTTTCTATATTTCTCACTTCTGGGTGTATTTATGAGCACATGGGGGGTAATCGGATCTTCTGTAGAAATACTTCTCTCATCAATAATATTATTTGCTTTTTGTTTTCACGCATTCAATTCCGACTTGAAGAAAAGACTTCCAAAATAACAATATTCCCCTCCCTGTTTTTTATAGGGAGGGGAAATACTTATGTCTTAGCACCCAAATTTAAAGCCAAACAGACACAACTTTCTAATGATTTCATTGATAGGGTAGAAAATACTCTGCATTTTTATCAGCCAAGTGATGCCCTTTGCTACCATCGAACCATGTGGATAGTAAGTGGCTACTGAATTGGCCATGGTATGATAAAGACTTGTGTCGACCACTGCATTTGGTCTCATACCAATTAAGAAAGCTATAGAGGCTAATGAACCAATCAAGAGGGTACGCTGGAGGGGAATGCCAGGCTTCAACCATTTCAGGAGGTAATTTAGGCTTTTGAAGATATGGACAAGAGCACCGAGGACGGAAAAGAACAACGCAAGAGGAGGTGCAACGAGGGCTTCCATCGCCTGACGTCCAATGTATGATCGTATCTCACCATCTTTATAGCTATCCGGGCCATGATCCAATTTGCTTCTAAATTCATAGTCTGTTCGACAATTGATAAGCTCTGGCCATAGTTGCGTGGCAAATTCTGCGCCCGAAAGCTTTGGAGATATGGGAAATGAACAATCAGTGTTTATCAATGCCTGCTTGGCTTTATCCTGTATCGCTGGCGACATAAAAAAATCACTGAAATAAGTGTATTCTCGATCTGGAATACCTCCGAACAGTGAGTACATAAATGACTTATATTGCTCTCTATTCAAGAAAATAGAATGCTTTTTCCGCTCAATGTCGCTATATTTTTTATATGAATCATGCATGCTATTCACAAATGGCATGTAAATGTCTTCAAACATCTTTTGTGAATTCATACCTTGATCAATAAGGCTATTTCTTATGGCTGTTTTAATGCCGCCAGAGATCTTTAGATCTACGTCTTTTATCGACAAGACATAAAAAGGCAGTATCGCCATCATCTGCTTTTCTGATGGTGAGGCATCAGATCCAGTCTTCAGGGGAAGTCCAGCAAGATTGATTGTCCCCTGCTGGACGCCATGGGAAATGAAGTTAATAGCAACGGCTTCTTTACGCTGCTCGCCAGTGGAAATATCAACGAAATGCGTCACAAGTCTTTTTTCTAGGTTGTAAACGCAACTGACACACAGAACAGCGGTTACGACCATAGCTACAAGCCGGCCGAAGACAGACCAATTGTAGCGGGGCATAATGAATACGCCCCAGATAAAGATCGTGACTGCCATACCAGATAGAATACGGCCCCAGTTTTCGATGCTATGGACATTATCTGATGTGCCACCTCCGCCGACAACATCAAGAAGTCGAGCATTAAATGACAACTCAAA
The DNA here is from genome assembly GCF_002738225.1 of Acetobacter pomorum. Lineage (GTDB taxonomy): Bacteria > Pseudomonadota > Alphaproteobacteria > Acetobacterales > Acetobacteraceae > Acetobacter > Acetobacter pomorum. The sequence goes on from NZ_PEBQ01000164.1 coordinate 46,559, forward strand.
TATTAGATAAATAATGGTTATTATGGTGATATAAGGCAAATAGCCTCTACCATTTGTATATGACATCTCTTAGCTCAACTTAATTTTCTCAAAAATTAGTCCTGGAGGTTAATCTGCCCCGTTGATTGGGAAGTATTGTTAACCCCCTTCCCTTCAACACGACTTACATCATCGACAAAGCCTTGATTTGAAGGTGCGTTAGACGAGGAACCGAAGCGGGTCGGCCGAACCCGATCGGTCTTACGGTAAGAGGTTTGTTGAGAGCGCTGATGATAACCAGAAGATGCGGCCCTGCGTTCAAGAGTTGCCTTGTGACGATAATAGTCAGCCAGAGAATAAAACTTGCCGGCGCGATAGAATACACCGCCACCAAGTTGCGAATTCCCGCCTTCTGCAGAAACATCCCGAATTTCCAGCCCATCTTCATTAAACGTGAAAGAATACGGCTCGCTTGACACCCCAGTTGGGGCCAGAGGTATCCGATAGATGCTCATACCATCCTGTCTGGTAGAGACAATCTCCCATGTGGGAGCGTAATCACCAGAATATTTGGTGCCTGCAATCACGACGATGCTCTCACCCTGGATGACTTTTTGAGCAACGATCCTTACTTTACTCAGCTTGGTATCGATGGACTTCGTGCCGCCTCGGATCACGATACGATCAGTGCTCCCAAGTGTAGGAACAATATCAAACGTATGCCCATAAAACATGTATGAGGCTTCTGCTGATCCAGTTGGGACAAACTTCCCGTTAACCATAACGCCTGAACAGCCCGACACTGACAATGCTGCGGCAATCATGAAAGATGAGAAAGCAGGACGCCAGGCGATGCTAAGAAATTTGCTGATTATTTCTTTGGAACCCGCAGATTTCTGATGCTTAATTCCATCATTCCCAAAATTACCTTCAAAATGAGGATTGTCAAAAATGTGATGTAACATGTATCCGTTTGCTTTCCTTACTAATTTCTAGAGTCATTCTAAATGCGCACATTGCTTAGCGCAATAGCTTTCACTACATATAGGGAAAGCTTAATCAGCTAAAAAGGTACGCTCAATGATGAATATCTACTTCGGGAAAGAGGGAGGGCCTCACATCGCCGTCTCTCTTACAATCCATCCTGACCTACCAGACTTAACACTCCAAACCGGAGGAGCCAGATCGTTCCTGCTTGCCACTGGCCATCAAACGGCGATGTATCACAGGTTGAACAGTTATTGCGATGATGTGTCTAATGTAAGAACCACAAACTGGAGCAAACATCTCCAAAATCGCGCTTTTCTGATTGAGGATTTGAAGCGTGAATCTCGTATGTCAGGGAATCTAAATCATGTAAAACAGCCTTATAATGGAATAAGCCCGGATATTTTTATAGTGTATTTCCGCTCGCCTTTATGCGTTGGCTTTAGCCAGATTCACCTATTGGAAACTGTCAAATCGATCTGGAAAGCTGGAGGGTATGTATATATCCAAACCTTAGGCATTCTCTTGAGGGAAGGAGACAATCTTGATGTAGTTATCAATGATATGTTGAGAGAGAAAAAGAACTCTGAAATGCGCCGGTATCGGAAAAAGGTTGGCAATCCCGAATAGATCATTCATTCATCAGCGTGTAAGCATTTTTGGGCACCCGGAGGAATGGACATGAAATGGTCAGAACGGCGGAAAGACGGGTTTAACCTTTCTCAGGAATACCAAAAAGATGCTGACGCAGAAAATACAATTCGTGCATACGAAACCGATTGGAAGGCATTTGAAGATTGGTGCGAAAAAAATAGCCTCCAAGCATTGCCCGCATCAGGTGAAACCGTAGGTGCCTATCTGGCTGAAGCAGGTGAGTCATACGCAATGGCTACCCTCAGACGCCGTGTTGCGGCGATAGCAAGAAGGCATAGGCATGAAGGCATGCCTATGGACGTGAGACAGCCTGCAATACGTGAAACGCTTCGAGGTATAGCTCGCAATCACGCGGCACCGCCCAAACAGTCTGCAGCTCTGGCAACAGAAGAAATTAGAAAGCTGATTGAAGTTTGTGACACTTCAGATCTTGCTGGATTAAGAGACAAATCTATTATTCTAATGGGCTTCGCGGGAGCAATGCGCAGATCCGAAATCGTCGCTCTAGATGTATCGAACGTGCGTTACATTGAAGATGGTATGCAGATCATTATTGAGCGATCTAAGACTGATGCTGAAGCAGAAGGCACTGTGTTGACCATCGCTTCGGGATCCTCCCCTGAGACATGCCCAGTACAAGCTTTGAAAGACTGGCTTAAAGAGGCCCGCATCTCTTACGGCCCACTGTATCGCAAAGTGGACAGATGGGGTCGAGTGCATGAGACGCCCCTGGTGCCAGACGCAATTAGGCAAATTCTCAAAAAACGATCTGATATGGCCGGTCTTAAGGGGTCTCTCATGGAGCCGATATCACCTCATGGTCTACGTGCAGGATTTGTAACCACAGCATATCGCGGAGGGGCTCTTGACGAAGAAATCATGGGTCATACTCGGCATAAAAGCCTAAGCACTATGAGAAGATATGTTCGGAGGTCGAAACTTGGAACCAAAAGCGTTTCAAAGAAAATAGGGCTTTGAAAATCCTGTTTTTTAATATCACTTTATTGATTGTGGAGATATCCATATCTTCCATTTAAGATTGATGAGGTTGCGCCACTGAGTGTGTATAGTTGGAACATGAAGGTCACGAATATGAGTGACACTAAAACGATGCGAAGGAAGGCCATAATCAGTTCGCTGACCTTTTTCCTTGTTGCACCTCTGATGGGGGGCTTTGCTCTTGTCATGGGGACACTGCCTATGGCGATGTATGTTGGCCCCGATTTCCGGCAATTCGACCCCGCAACAGAGGCGGTATTGCGCATCTTCGGCATGGCTGTTCTTGGGATCGTTGGCATCATTCTGGCAGCCCAGCGATTTGCTACTCCGATTAGGCAGGAGAACACTGGTGGGATATCCGTTCAATCCTGAACCAGACCGGGTGGTTTCAGGTGGTTTATGCAGATCTTCTAACTCAAACTCAGGTTAGAGATCGGGTGTTCCAACTTCCCTCGACTATCCAACCAATAACCCTGCAGTCCAAAAAATGGCCTACAAAAGGTCAATGGAGAGCGTCTTGAGTAAGAGATTTCATGACAGATTCATCGTTTTAGAAGGAATTGATGGGGCTGGCAAAACCACTCAGTCAAAAATGCTTTCTAAAGCATTGAGCGATAGAGGAATGGATGTGCTTGGCACAAGAGATCCTGGAGGAACCAAGGCGGCCGAAGATATCAGAAAAATCCTTCTTGGCGATAACTCCCCAGAATCTGCCAAAACTCAAGCCCTGCTATTCACTGCCGCGCGGATGGATAATCTAGAAATGAATATCCTTCCCCATCTAAAAAATGATGGCGTGGTAATTATGGACAGGTTTTTGACAAGTACGATTTCCATGCAGGGCTACGGCGCCAAATTCCTTGCAGGCGAAGGATCTGAAGATCCCACCCCTTTCGCTTCCCAGATGGTACATTTGATTGCTGATCTGCCAAGACACACATTTCTCATAGATCTCAACCCTGAAGCTGTAAAACAAAGAGTTGGAAGCCGCGAAGGCCAGGCTTTGGATGTCTTTGATAGAAAGCCTGCGGCCTATCATTCAGTAGTGCGCGAAGCGATGCTTCGTGAAGCCAAAAATTTTACCGAAATCCTGACAATCATTCCTGGGCATGAAGGCCCCGAAGCTATTCATAAAATGATTATGGAAGAGCTTTCAGATGATAAGGTCTTTTGCCTCCCTCAGGCTTCCGCCTAATCTTAGCGCGACTAATTTTTTCTTAAGCCTAATGTCAACTAGCAAGGCCATTTTATGGGTTTTTGGCTTTTTTGGGAGTTGATAATAAAACATAGGCCATTATGCTATGAAATATCCTTATGAGATGGGATGGCAAAACCATTCTAACTCAGTTTATGCAATTCTTTAATTTGCTAACGGGAACGATAATCTGTGAAAAAGCCATCCTTTTTGGGTGGCTTTTTTGCGTTTGAAGGCATGATCCTTGCCTCTCGGAATGCTTTCGCGTCCCATTACCATAGCGTCTTATCGATATTGACATGAATTGGGAATTACTCGCTTGCATGGCACTCTCCTAAACTTCTCTCAATCAGTAAAATTAGGTGGGACGTAGTTGTGATGAATGGAATGAGCGATGATCAGTCAATCTGCATGGTCTCAATTGATGGAGGTTGGAGTGTCCCACAGAGCAGTATGCCTCAATTGGCCAAAGCGATGGAAATGGCATTCAATAATTGCGTAACGAGATCACAAGAAAGAGCAAACCGTGCATTGGAGGCATTTTCTCAGACTGATTTTTTCAAGAAAAACCTTTCTTCCTCCCTCCAGAACTTCCCGACAGAAATCGTGTGCCTGGCATTTATGGAGTTCTGCCTTTCAGATGCCGGATCTCGTGCGATAGGAATAGACAATACCCCTTCTCACCCTTTAGCCACGCCAAACCAATGGAGCATGTCTGATCACGCTTATCTAGCCAGCGCCGTGGCCAGAGAGGCACTTAAACATGGGCTTTGTAAAGGTGGTGAAACGCAATTATCTTTAGAACAGGTGGCAGAAATTCTTGGGAGCTCGACTATTATGCGCAACCTCGAAGGTGGCGAAATAGAGATCAGCCCTTTAGAATGCACTGTACGTCTGCATTATGACAGTGAAACAGGCAAATCCTCGCTCAATGCTTGGGGGCCTTACAAGACCCTGATATTCTGCATGCAGTCGATCAATTGGGATGCACATCCTGATCACGGAGGGCATCTGAAAGAGGCGGTTCAGAAGTTAAGCGGGAATAAGCAGAGCCTTGAACACAATGTGCACTCATCATTCGGTAATCCAGTCGCATTGGAAAACAGAGACGCTGCTGTCGAGAGTTCTAACGTTTATGAGGAAACCCCACCAAATCCTTGATAGTAAAAGAAATTCCGTTAAATAAAATATGTCACACAGGAAGATGCTTTGAATTCAAATCGCATCTTCCCCTGATCCTTTAAAGGTGATTCAAACGTTGGCTCGAAATCCGATTGAGTGCAAGAGATCCACTGCAGTCCCCCCCTCCAGAGCGTTCAAAAAGATAGAGCGAGGCTTGAAGGAGGCCTTGCAAATTGCGCTTGCTGAACAGGCGGATGATACTGCTCAATTCACCCGGCCCACCTCAAGTCGAAGCAAACATCTGCCGCGGGAATAGAAGTGTTCCGGGACATTCCGAGCCAAACCGCCCCCTAAATGTCGAGGGTTTTGCTTATTTGAGACCTGCCTTGCATCTATCTGAAGCAATATACCATCTCATGTAGAACATTTCTAAGACATCGGGAGAACTTCCGATCATGAAATTCAAAACGGTTGAGGATCTTAGGGAAGCTTATCCCAATGCCTTCAATAAAGATGGTTCTGTAGATCTAACAGGGAAATCCGAGATCGAGGAACTGCCGAATGACTGGCACGTACCTGGCACACTATCTCTCAGACAGTGCACGGGTCTCACTCGTTTGCCGGAGAGACTGAATATTGATGGCGCCCTGGACATGAGGCGCTGTGAAAGCGTGTCGCATATCCCAGATGACCCGTTTTTCAGGCCCGCAAGCTCCGGCGTTCAGGCCGGAGATGGGGCCGTTCTGGCGTTTCAGTCAGGTGTTCTTTGCTGTTCGATATACTGCCGGATGATAGAAAGCGGCGCGCCAGCGTTGGATGCATCTGCCGCAACCTGCGGCTAGAGACCCCTTTGAGGCTGTTCACGAGAACCGACAAAG
>NZ_PEBQ01000165.1 GCF_002738225.1 Acetobacter pomorum
ATACCCAGATGGGCGAAGCCTGATTTTGTAACAGCTTCGTAAGTCACCGGATAATTCGGCTGACAAAACATGTGGTTTGTCCAGTCTCTTGGCCAGCGCCTTCTTGAACAGGATCTTGATGCTTCCATCAAGACTATCCCACTCCCGTTTGGCGCGTGGGTCGAAATACAGCGCGTATCGACTCACAGATCATCCAGCGAGACGGGAATAGAAGGTTCGGGAGAGGCAAGACGTTCACGTACAACCGCCAGCAGTTGCTGATCATCTTCTGAGATAACTGTACGCCGAACGGGAAGCTTGCCTGTTTTCACAACATACTCAAACGTCTGGCGGATGAGATCTGACGGTGTCACGCCAAGTTCAGAGAGCCGCTCGTAAGCAGCTTTCTTTAGGCTATCATCAATACGCAGGTTAATTGAAGCCATGATGTGTCCTCCACCAAACACAGCCAATATGTATGCCTTTACGTTTGTAAAGGCAAATATAATAGCCATCATGGCTATTATCGGCCTGCAGGCAGGTTCTAAACCGAAACTGAAGAAGTTTTTTTGTCAGATCCGGTTTGATCATTTGTGAAGAGCAATCGTCAGACACTGTGTCTCATCAAAAGTCGAAACGGAGATGTTGCAGACTATTCGAGAACAAGAATATCTCATACGAGTTCTTGAGCGAGACGTAAGACACAATGCATTAGGGCCTGTTCTGTCTCCTTCTTCCATCCCTACACTCTTGGAAGAATTTCAAGATCTAACAGGTCCTAGGAATTATCAGAGAACGGGCGAATGTTTCTTTTGTTTTGCACGAATGTACGATGCTTGTGCGATCTTTGAGATGACGACATACAGAGCGGGCGTTGTAATCATGGTTTGTAGTTGACTGACAAGCAGGCCCCCAACCAGTGCAAGACCAAGAGGCTGACGCAGTTCGATGCCGTAGCCGCTCATGATGATCAGGGGAACGGCACCTAGTGCCGCAGCGCAGGTGGTCATGACGATCGGTCTGAGCCTCAGGATGGACGCTTCACGGATAGCTTTTAGAGGAGAGAGGTGTCGTTCACGCTCGGCAAGAACTGCAAAATCCACGAGCATAATTGCATTTTTGAGCGATATCCCGGTGAGTAGAAGCATCGCAACTGTACCCATTCCTGAAAAAGGAAGCTGGAACACATCAAGGGCGATGATGGCCCCGATACTGGCAGAGGGAATTGTAGAGAGAATGGTCAGCGGGTGGAAGACGTTCTCGTAGAGCATTCCCAGAGTCAGATAGACGGTTACGATAGCACCAAGTATGAGAAGCTCGCTGTTGCGCGTGCTTTGTCCCGTATCTCCTTCGTCACTTATGAGTTGCCCTGTTATCGCATCCGTAAAGCCGAGGTTATGCTCCTCTGATTTGATGATGTCTTCCGCCTGTGAAAGGCTCACACCGGGAGCAAGTTCTAGGGAAATCGAAGCGGAACTGGTATATCCGATATGCGTCACACTCGCCGGGTCGCGTGTAGGAGTGAGCTTAGCCACGACAGAAAGCGGCACCAGGGATTCCGCGCCCGTGGCGACTGCGGATCCTGTTGATGTGTTTGCGCCACCAGCAAGCGAGTTCGCAATCTGATTTCTGAACGCCGATGCGGTTGAGGATATGCCAGAGGATGAAGAGCTGGGCAGAACGACACGGATCGTGTTCGAGGCGAAACTCCCCGAGGCGGAACCACCTGAAGGACTGACCCAGAATTGTTCCAGCAGGGCGGGGTCATGAAGAAACTGGTCTTCAAGGGTCAATGTACGTCAGCACGTGATCGAAGCCGCGTGCGCAGGCGCAATGCCGCTGTGGGAACAGGCGCTGCGAGTGGATCATTATCTGTCGGTCGAGGTGCAGGTGGGCGGTGCACGCCGCGCCGCACGCATGGCCACCAAATCATGGCGGGATACGGATGTGCTGCGCTTTATCCGCGCCAAGGAGGAAGGCGGCCTGTGGACCGCCAACCACTCCATCATGGTGGACGCCAAATTCTGGGACTATGTGAACGATCCCGCGAAGACCGGTCCATTGGCCGACCACGCCCGCATAGTATTTGCAGAGGCCATGCGGTGCGCATGGGTCAATGGTGAGCCAGGCTTTATCAACGGTGACCAGCTGGAAGATAACCGAACCGGCAGCGCACGGCTCAAGCAGGTGCATGCGGATGGACGGGATTTCCGCTCGCATCGCTATCAGGCAACCGAAGGGGCCGCGCTGCTGGCCGATCTGGCGCAACGGGCCACGTCCGCACATTTCCCGGTCACGACCAACCCGTGCGGCGAGATCACGCTGCATGTCACGGGTGGTTATTGTGTGATAGGCGATTTCGCGCCGCTGCTGGCCTGTCCGGTGGCGCCAGAGGAAGTGATGCCCGGTCAGGTCTCAGCCGAAACGGCGGACATATGGGATGCCCGCGTGCGGGATTCCGTGCGGCTGGGCGTGCGCTTCCTGCTGCGTGCCAACCGCATGGACGCGCTGTATGGCGAGGAAGTGCGGCGGACCAACCGGATCGGTATCGGTCCGACGGGTCTGCATGAATGGGCATGGGTGCGCTTCGGTCTCGATTTCAACGATCTGCTGGATGAGGACCGTGCCGCTCCCTTCTGGAATGCGGTGCGGGAACTCTCCACCATCGCCAAAAGCGAGGCGAATGCCTATGCGCATGAGACCGACACCGCCCAGCCGGTTACGGTCACAACGGTCAAGCCCGCAGGCACCACATCCAAACTGTTTGGTCTGACCGAAGGCGCACATCTGCCTGCACGGCGGCAATATCTTCGCTGGGTGCAGTTCAAGGGCGTGCGGCGCGAGGACGGCACGTGGGAGGCGGGAACCGACCCGTTGCTACCTGCTTACGAGCACAAGGGCTATCCTGTGCGTTCGCTGCGCAGCTTTCCCGGCATGAGCATTGTGGGCTTTCCCACCGTGCCACGTATCCAACGTCTCGGCATGGGTGAGCGCGTCGTCACGGCCCCTGAAGCCACGCCGGAGCAGCAATATCGGTGGCTGGAACTGCTGGAGAAATACTGGATCGGGGCGGAGCAGGGCAATCAGGTATCCTACACGCTCAAGATCTATACCGATCGGCATGATCTTGACGGTTTCCGCGCCATGGTCGCGGCCAATCAGCCGCATGTGCGCTGCTGCGCCGTGCTGCCCAGCCGCCCGGATTCCGGCCTTGGTTACGAATATCTGCCGGAAGAGGAAGTCTCGGCAGGCAAATTCGCCGCCATTACCGCCATGATTCAGGATGACGAGGTGCGTGAAGTGGTGGACTGGGCGCATCTGCAATGTGCCAGCGGCGTCTGCCCGATCTGAGGATCGGACGCATTTAGCCATACGAGAACCCAAGCGCAAATCGAGAGACGGTCTTCATGGGGCTTGTCGTAAGGGAAGCCCGACTACTCCCGTTCTGAGAGAACCCCAACAAACAGTCAGTCCTCTACGTCATCATCATCCAGTTCATCTTCATCATCATCCCAATCGCCCCCATCTTCATCTGCCGGAATGAGCTCAACGTTAAATTCTTCCAGAGCACCTTCCAGTTCTGGCTCAGCCGTCAATGGTGTGCACTTTCCCGCATCAAGGCATCGCTCGACCGCGCGATCAAAAAAGACGGTGCACAGTTCACCAGTAAACCGAGACTCATACAGAATGCCATCTATCTCCTCTGAGGTATTGTAGACGCGCTCGGAAAATTTTTGCCCTGCACCATGCGCACGCGCGCCGGAAACATCGGTATCAATCCCATAGGCAAGAGAGTTAGGTTTGCGTAGATCAACAAGATTGGCTGCCTTCTTGCTAGACACCCTGACGATACTCTTTGACGTCACATCATCCTGCGCAATAAGCCTCTCGTCATCATCGACGAACCGATCCCGGATCAGTGTTTCCGCCGTAGCAGTACGGACATCCGAGGCCGCATACAAAACATTATATTGACCCGATGGGCTTGAAAAACGAGAGGCTCCCGGCCCCATCCCGAGTGGGGTATCGTCGTATTCGCTCGGCATGATCCGGACATACTTGTTCACCTTAAACGTTGTTAGGGGCAGATCACCTTTCTTCTTACCCATTGGCCTGACACCCGAACTCGCCCTGAGCGGCATCGACCACGATCTGAGCATCCCCTTTGCGTAAAAGATCGATAGGACGCATATCTTTTGTCGTGGGATGTCTTTGACATAGCCAAAGCCAAGCTGACCGAGACGACGGGGATAATTTTAGAATATCCTCAATCCCCGCGACAGGTTTGCCATCAACAAACTGCTCAAGCGGATAACAGAAATTGCGATGATTCCGCTTAATCGCAACAATCCTGTTAGTCTCCCGCCATGAGTGCAGTGTTGATGTCGGAATTCCAAATTTTTCTTTTATTTCGCCAGCCTTTAATACATGCCCAGCCCAGCTTTCTATTGGCCTATCGATCACGAATTTTTTCAAATTCGAACCCACGGACTTTTTAGCATCTTGCGGGCCACTGATCTTGCTCTCATCCGAACCAACAACAGTTGATTTTTCTAAGGAATCTGTCCCCTTATTTTTAGGGTTGCCAATTTTTTGCTTTTTCTGTTCGTAATCAGCTCCAGCCAAATAATACGAGTAAATATATGCTACAATATCGGCAGACGAAAATCCGACATCGGCCATAGCAATGATTGAGTTCGCTATCGCGCTCTTGTTATTTTCCGATATTATTTTTGAGTTATTTATTGTTGTTACCGAAACGTTTCTAATTGCCTCCTGGACACTGACCTTTGGGCTCTCCGACATTGTTCCCGCAACTTTGGAAAGCAACTCCAGAACAGCTACAGATTGCCTCTCAGTTATCTTGAATTCACGCTTCAATGTTTGCCCAATTTCTCTACGAAACGCAGTCTTCACTGGTGATGAACCCATTCTAACCATGCTTGGTCCTCCAGAATTTCAACCTAACGGGATAGAGGTTAAGGCTATGTGATTATATTATCCATTTTATCTATTTTGTCCAGAAAAACAAAACTTAGAGACCAATTTACGGCAATATGGATTGGTCGCAATTTCACACCATTGGGTCACATACGAAACCCGTCCTCGTGGCAAGCTTAAAGACATGCACCCTTGCCATCCAGCGGCTGCACTAATGTGCCGCTGCGATATTTCCAGCCTTAGCAGAAAGTCATAGCAGTTTGGCAGAGATGCAGAACAACTTCACGGCTTCCCCAAATTTAGGCACGGCTTCATCTTTATCAGCCGTGGCCAAAAGACCGGGATCCTTCCCTGCGGATCCCACCCCAACCGTCTTGACCCTGCCCCGAACGTGCCCTCGGTTTTGAGATAGGGTCTGTGGGTTGTTGTATGCCTTGCTGGCGTGTTGAGGGGAGCCTCTTGCGTCATGCCGTTGAGGCCGGTGTGGGGCCTGACAGCGTTGTAATCAGCCAGCCATGCATTGATAACCGATCGGGCGTGGCCGAGGTTACGGGACAGATGCTCGTTAAGGCATTCGTCACGGAACCGGCCGTCGAAGCTCTCGACGAACCTGTTCTGCTGCGGCTTTCCCGGTGCGACGTAGTACCACAGCACCGACTGCTTTTCCTGCCAAGCTAGGATCGCGTACGAAGTCATCTCGGTACCGTTGTCGCTGACGATCATCAATGGCCAGCCGCGATGCTCCCCGATCCGGTCGAATTCGCGGCCGCGCTGTTCGCTTGACAGCGACGTATCTGCCACCAGCGTCAGGCATTCGCGCGTGTAGTCGTCCACCACTGTCAGCACCCGGAAACGCCGTCCATTGTTCAATGCGTCCGAGACGAAATCCAGGCTCCAGTGCTGGTTGGACCCGTCAGATAGCATCATCGGCGAGAGCATGCCGAACGCCCGTTTCCGACCATCACGCTTGCGGACCTACAGCCCCTTCTCGCGATACAGTCGGAACAGCTTTTTGTGGTTCATCGCCATCCCCTTCCGGTCGAGCAGGATATGCAGGCGCCGATAGCCAAATCGACGTCGCTCCGTGGCCAGTTCGTGTAAGCGTACTCGTGCCGCCTCTTCGGCCGGACGGCATGACGCATAGCGCCAGATCTTCGGATCAATGCCAATGAACCGACAAGCCCGCCGCTACGAATAGTCTTTCTCCCGGATCACCTAGGTCACGGCCTCCCGCCGCATCTATACCGAAGTCACTGACCGGCTATTCACGAAAATACCCCCTAATTCTTTCGCAAAAAGTTGGCCAACTTCGTGAACACCAATCTGTTCAGTTAATGCAGTTAAGTATGCAGGCAATTTAATATCCTCGAAAAGCTTCAATCCAAATTTGGTGTAGGGCCAAACCTTGGGCGTGTAATCAGTTAATTCTGATGATGCGGAGACGATTTGCACTGCTGCGAAGAATGTTGACTTCAGCTTGTCGTAGAGCGTTGCAATGCCTCTGGACTGCTTCAGTCTGGCAAAAAATCATTCGATGATATTTCGTTTTTATAATATTATTTCAACTGCTGCGATTGATATGAAGATAATAGAAGGTAAATTTGGAGAATAATGGTCTGCGGTGTCTGAGGAAAGTTTATGCTAGGGTCTTTTACTGCGTTGTACGGAAGATGTAGTTTCTTTTGGTCCTCCCTTGACCGCCTCAGAGCAGGAATTTCTGAGTATGATTGGCGCTTTCCGTAAAGTGCGTGAAACTGTTTGTGGACAAGCTGTTTTTTGTTCAATTGATTTTGCAAAGGAGTTGTTATGCCCCTTCTTCACTTCCATCTCGTTAAAGGTCGCAGTTCAGAAGAAATTCGCACATTGTTAGATGCTGCGCATGGAGCCATGCTGGCAGCTTTTAAGGTGCCGGAACGTGATCGGTACCAGATTGTTTCTGAACACAATTCCGATCATATGGTTATTGAAGATACCGGTCTGGATATCCCGCGTACGAATAAGTTTGTGTTACTTCAGGTAACATCTCGGTCCCGCTCTAAAGAGCAGTTTATAGAGTTTTATCGTATGCTGGCAGAAGCATTGCAGCAAAAATGCGGTATAGAGCCGTCAGATATTATGGTGTCTGTTGTGGAAAATTCTGCCGAACATTGGAGCTTTGGTTATGGACGCGCTCAGTTTTTGACGGGTGAACTCTAATTGATATTTTCATAAAAAAGCACGACCATAAATTTAAAGCAGATGCTTTGGCTCCGGACTTGTAACAGTCTTGTGTCGCTCAGAAAGTGATTATGCTTCTTGTGTTTCAAAAGCGAAGGGGCTCCTGATATTATCTAGATATCAATGGCATGGATTTTGGTAGTCAGGCCACCAAAGGATTGTCTGGTGGCCTGATCTGCGTTCCTTTTTACGGGCACCCGCACGCTGCTGGTGAGCGCGGACAGTCGTGCTGTCGATCATCATGTATTCGTTGTCATGGTCAGCAGCCATGATGCCGGAAAATCCGCTCGAACACACCGCTTTCATACCAGCGACGCAACCGCTGGCGTACGTTCTTCCAGTTCCAGAACCAGACAGGCAGCTCACGCTAGGGAATGCTACGGCGTGTCGTCAGTTAAGCCCTGAGTGTGGCACGTGAGGGTTGTACTTTGTGTCTGCGTGTGCTGACTGTTTTCCCGTTTTTTGGGGAGACAGACAGATGCGGCGCTATGGTTTACGCGATGACCAGTGGGAGCGGATAAAGGATATTCTCCCCGGTCGTAAAGGTC
>NZ_PEBQ01000016.1 GCF_002738225.1 Acetobacter pomorum
GCAGCGTGGAGAGCGTCCACAGACGTTCCGCGTTCATAAATATCACATCCGAGTGGTACTGATCTCAAACCTTCCAGTTCTGCCGCTAACCGCCACGGATCTATGAGATGGCCATCAACTGCTGCACAGGCTCTTGCAGCTTCCAGCCGCTCCCGAAACAGGATTGCAGGGAGGAGAGGATGATGATGCAGGCGCTGATCAAGTCTGCCGAAAGCCAGTGCCGTCTGGGTGAGGCTTTCGTATAACTTTCCGTCAGAAGATTGAACTGAGGCTGTCCGGAACATGCTCAGACGCGGCGGGTTGCATCGTCGTAAACCTCATTGGCATCCCTGCGTCCAATCGCAACAACCAGCACTATGAGTTTCCCGTCATGAACCTGATACACCAGCCGGTATCCGGAAGCTCGACGTTTGATTTTATAGCAGCTCACAGATCGTCCAATGAAACCGGAAGAGACGGTTCAGGCGAGGCAAGACGCTCTCGAACGACGGCAAGGAGCTCCAGACCGTCATCCGATACAACAGTGCGCCGGACAGGGAGCTTGCCAGTAGCGACGACATATTCAAAGGTCTGGCGGATGAGATCTGAGGGTGTCACGCCGAGTTCTGACAGACGATCGTAGGCCGCTTTCTTCAGACTGTCATCGATGCGCAGGTTAATTGAAGCCATGATGTGTCCTCCAACAAACACATCATCTGTTTGTGCCTTTACGTTTGTAAAGGCAAATGAATAA
>NZ_PEBQ01000166.1 GCF_002738225.1 Acetobacter pomorum
ATGTTTTGTCAGCCGAATTATCCGGTGACTTACGAAGCTGTTACAAAATCAGGCTTCGCCCATCTGGGTATCGTCTGGTGCACCAGATGGACGATGGTAAAACTCATTGTATTAGTCATCGCTCTTGGCCGCAGGGATGCCAATGAGGTTTATGACGATGCAAACCGCTGTGTCTGAGCATGTTTGGATCGGAAACACTCAAACATTCAGCTGGACACCTGAATAAAAGCCTCACCCAGACGGCGATTGCATTCGGCCGCATTGATCAGCGTCTCCGTCATCACCCTCTTCTCCCAGCCATCCTCTTTCGGGAACGGCTTGAAGCCGCACGTGCCTGTGCAGCTGTCGATGGCCACCTCATAGATCCATGGCGACTTGCCGCCGAACTTGAGGGCTTGAGAGTGGTACCACTCGGCTCTGATGTCTTTGAGCGGGGGTCCTCTGTTGATGCGGCACATGCTGCTTTTGCACAATACCAATGGCTCGTTAAGCCAGATGAAGCACAACGCAACGCGATAGAAAGCGCCCTAGGGTGGCTTTCTGAACACAGCAAGGCATCAGGCCCTCTTCTTGGCGCTGCTACTGCATTTCATGCCTGGGTAGAAGCTGGTCATGCCCGTGCCCCGATGCGCGCAGCCTTGATCCGACATTGGCGACGTACGGATATCCTTCATTTTCCGCTTCCCCTTGTTGGCGCCAGAGCTTTTATAGCGGATGCACCTTGGGAACCATCAGAATGGATCCCGTGCTTCCTCAACTGTCTGTATGATGAAATGACGGCCGTAGAAAACCGTACGCGTGCACTCGAACGAAGCTGGCGTCACGCACGCTTGCAATCAGGTGCCCAGAGAAGCACATCGCGTGCCAATAAGGTCATAGATATCCTTGCCGCATACCCACTGATATCTGCAACGCGCCTCTCGGACGAACTGGGGTTATCTCTAAAAGCGGCTTACATCTATCTGGAACGATTTCTGTCAGACGGTCTGATTGTTGAAGTCACGCATCGCACCGCAAGGCGATTATTC
>NZ_PEBQ01000167.1 GCF_002738225.1 Acetobacter pomorum
ATCACCAAGTTCATTGAGCAGGCCCGTCTGTTTGCGGCCGCCAAGGAAGCGACGAAGAGCTTCTGGACCAAGCACAGCATCCAGGAAGGTGCTTCGGCCCTCACGTCCACCTCTCCCTTCCGCTACATTGCCGATACCGGCATTGTGGCTGCCGAGCACCATGAAGGCACGATGCAGGAAAGCATTGACCTGCATAGCTGGACGGGCATGTCCATCCAGCGCGCGGTGAACAATATCCAGAACAGCTTGCAAAAGGGTCTGGCGTTTCTGGGGACGGTGGGCTCCACCTCACCGTTCATCGGTCTGTTCGGCACGGTGTGGGGGATCTACCATGCACTGACAGC
>NZ_PEBQ01000168.1 GCF_002738225.1 Acetobacter pomorum
TTGTGCAAAACAGACTTTTTCATAATCTAACCCGATGTACAACCCTTCTGTGAGATTTCCGCGTCGAGCGTCGCATAGACTGATCTGATCAGATCTGGAAGGGCTTCAGCGCTGACCGTGTTGTGGCCAACGTAGGCTGATATGATTGTAACGGTCTGCTCCACCTTTTGTGTGTCAGGTTCGTGAACGGATGCGGACTCTGTCATTGCGCCTGTCTTTCTGTTATCTGAATGTCGTCTCAATAGTAAATCTCTGACCTGTAATGGAAAAACCCATTTAACATGTCGTAAATCATAGGCAAGGTATTGCTGCTATCGCGTACAGGGTGCTTAATCCGCCAACGATCCTTTGGCTTGGTCGTTGCATTTCATACAGGGCACGCCCTGCAGAACATGTGTTTTGTTCCGACGTTCAAGCCAGCCACTTTCCCAACCACAGCGGGCACATGAAAACAGGGCAACGCATGTATTGCCCTGTTCGTAAATACAGCCGTGATCTCCAACATCACTCATGTGTGCCAGGTAGCGCCGTGGTGCGCGCGGCTTGCGGTATCCAAACAGATCGGCCTGACGACTGGATGCTCCTGGCTGGGAGGAAGGCGTGTGTCTGTCCATGAGGTTAGCCCATCCCTGAAAAAACAGCATAGTCCTTATCTTTGTGGATATCCATGCAGAGATCCATGATGAAGGCGAGCGTCTCATGCGATGTGTCAGGACCATCCAGCCAATGCGCCTGATTGTTTTCGGATACCAGAAGCCAGATCTGGAAGGCACAAGGTGTCGTGATGTAAATGCCTATGCTCGCGAGTGCCGCCACAACAAGGTCCACTGTCGCAAGTTCATCACGAGGGGCAAAGCTGATCTCATCCGATCCCACTGCGTTCTGATGCGCGATTTTGACAAGCTGTTCCAATGCCGATTGCAGATGCGTGGGAAACATGCTGTTGATCTGATCTCTATCGCTGATCATCAACGAGGTCCTCTTCCTTTCACGTCAGTATTGGACACTCTAGAAGGGCATTATGCGACCAGATAGGAAAATGACGGCTGTAATGTCATCGTGATTTTGCTGTCCAATGCCTGAAAGGTTGTGTGCTTTGTACATTTCCTTTCGCCGCAAGCCCTGTCGTCTGTGAAAAAGTGCCGAAAAGGCCCGGGGCGCCCCTGTCGAGCCCCCTAAACGGGGTCTCGCCACTTTCGTGCTAATGCTCACCGCCATTTTTTCTATACTCGCCTCTCCCACATTATTGTAAGTAAATAAAGGGCATACGGAAAAGAAATCAGAAGTAAATATCTCTGCAAATAGAAATAAATCAGATATTTTCTTGTATTTATTGAATTTTATTCTTGCAATACTTTGGCGGTTTGTACTATATTTTACTTGTGAGAGGGAAATACCTCCCAAACACAAAGCGCCCCGTTTCAGTGCGGACACACTGAAACGGGGCTAACGCCAGACAGGAGATATCGTCATGTCAAACGCTGCTACTACTATCGCCCAAGCCCATACCGAAGCGCAAGAAAAGAAAGCCGCAAAGGCCACAAAAAACGCATCCCGTTCCCGGTCCTTTCAGGAAACCGCAGACCGCAAGGCGGCAGCGCCCATCGCAACCCTTGAAGCCGTCAAGGCTCTCATTCCCACAGATGCACAGGCCGCAGCCATTGCCCGCGCCTTTGCCATTGATGAAGTGGACACAGACGAGGTTTTCGGTGCCGGTTACAATTCCGTGATGGACGAAATCAAGATCATGGAACCCATTCTTGTAACGATCATCAACGGAGAAAAGAATTTTCGCGCCCTTGAAATGCACATGCAGCGCATCGTGGGCGCCCGCGTGGCCTCCGCTTTCGGGCAGGCCCAGTTTTACGAAACCAAGCGACAGGTCGCCCGTGAACTGTCCTCTGGCTTTACAAACGAAAACCGCGACGAAGATCGCATGGGCATCGATGGACAGGCAAACCGCGCCGCCTTTGCCCGTGAATTTGCCGCTCAACTCGGTATGAAGGCCTATGGCCTTGCTGCCCTCGCAGACGGCGCAGCCAAGGCTTACGCCGAATATTTCGGCTATCCTGAAGATGGAAAGGAGGACGCAGACCATGAATGATTTTATTTCTAACATGCTGCTGGTTGTTGTGCCTTTCTTGAGTGGGACACTCATTTTTGGTCTCGCTCTAGGCCCAATCCTGCGCCGCCTTAACAAATTGCGCGACAGGCTCGAAGCACAGGCTCCTCATAACCCATAATCGCAAGGGCGGCCTCAGTGCCGCCTTTTCCTTGTCAGCCGTCAGTGCGTGGTGAATAAGGGGGCCAGCTGCGCTGGCCAACTATGAACGGCCGGGGCTGCGCCCCGGCAGCTCTTGGACTTTGCCCACGCTCTCCTGTTCCAGTCCCCCTGAAACCTCGTCCTGCCAAGGCTCATGAATGGCATCACTGCACCCATTGTCCTCTTCATGGATGACACGGTGCTGGGCACGACGCTCAGAATGTATCCACTCTTATGGTTGCCGAAATCGCGTCCCGTGATGCCCATGTGCTGGACCGGCTGGATGCGCTTCGCGGGAGGATGTCATCATGAGTGCGCTTGTGCGCCAACTGGGGCGGACGGCCTTCCATATCGTGAATGGAACGCGGGTGCCTGGCTTTGCCAGGCACAACACGCTCGGGCGTTTTGAAAGGCTGCTGGACATTCAGGAGGACCCGGAAGCCTTTGCTCTTTTTCGTTCCCTAGTGCCAGAGCATAACCCCACGCCTCATGATGTCGCCCGTGGTCTGGCT
Organism: Acetobacter pomorum; assembly: GCF_002738225.1. Lineage (GTDB taxonomy): Bacteria > Pseudomonadota > Alphaproteobacteria > Acetobacterales > Acetobacteraceae > Acetobacter > Acetobacter pomorum. The sequence goes on from NZ_PEBQ01000168.1 coordinate 2,776, forward strand.
GACCTTGTCCCTTTGCGCTTCCAGTTGCGAGAGGATGATGCTTTCCGGCTTTTCTCCAGATCAGGCGCACTGGCCTTCATTGCTGCGCGTCGTGACGAAGCCCGTATCGACGCGGAAATCTCACAGAAGGGTTGTACATCGGGTTAGATTATGAAAAAGTCTGTTTTGCACAAAAG
>NZ_PEBQ01000169.1 GCF_002738225.1 Acetobacter pomorum
AAGCCATGATGTGTCCTCCAACAAACACATCATCTGTTTGTGCCTTTACGTTTGTAAAGGCAAATGAATAAAGGCTGCGTCCAGGTCGTTCCCATGGAAAACGACAGGGACCCATCGCTCACATCCTCAGATAGTGCGTCTTTCGACGAACATATCAGGCCATCGTTATCCGTGCTCACACACGATACAAATGTAATTGTACAAGTAGATATGACCCGCTTGACATCGTAAGGAATTTTCCTTACCTTTCAGAAGAAATCAAGATTGGAGCCAAGACATGGCCGCATTGCTGAAAGAAGAAAGTACTATCACCGCGAAGGGTCAAACAACCATTCCTAAGAGCATCAGACAGGCTTTGGGCGTGGACTATGGTGGGCGTATCACCTTCTTCGTGGACGACCAGCGTCGTATCCATGTCAAGAAGGCTACAGAAGGAACAAGAGATCCCGTCGTTTTTCGCTTCCTCGAATTTCTGGAGCAGGACATGATCGACCATCCCGACAGTTCCATCGTCAAGCTGCCTGCCAGCCTGCCTGATCGCGTAGCCGCGCTTGTCGGAAACATGGACGTTGACCTTGATGCCGAGATTGAGGGAGATGTTGCGCTCTGACTATGCTGACTATCAATGGCTGGACCATCCTAGCGCATCCGCTCTTTCTCGATCAGTTGGAAAAGCTCACCGACGCCGTTGAGGAGTTGAAGAAAAAAAAGCCTAACGAATACCAGAAGAATGCAAACACAAAGCTATTAGCTGCCTTGAACAAACTGATCTTCCAGTCAATCCCTGCTGATCCGACTGTAACCGCTTATCGGCAGGGCACGACGCTAGGGAAAGCGCACAAGCATTGGTTCAGGGCAAAGTTCGGGAATGGTCGTTTCCGCCTGTTCTTCCGCTATGATTCGGCCACGAAAGTCATCATCTTTGCCTGGGTGAACGATAACAATAGTTTGCGCACTTATGGCGCAAAGACCGATGCCTACAAAGTTTTCCAAGGAATGCTAGAAGGTGGCAACCCGCCTGATGGTTGGACCGAGCTTAGCAAAGAAGCGTCCGATCAGGCTGCTGTTGACCGGCTGGAAATTGCCTCGTCTTCGAATCCGTGACGAATACTGTAAAGTGTTACACTATATACTTGTTACCGTCTGAATCAGACTGTCAGCTGCATCGGAACTATGCTGTAGGCATGGTTTCCGCTATTCAACTTCAATCTCATAACGCAAGGGCGATACGTACACTTGGCCAGCCGCTCCATGCGACATGAGCTAGTCACAGCGACCCTGTCATGATCACACGGTAGTCCTATACTTTACTATCCGACTTAACAAGTGAATTGTCCCAGGTTTTGTGGAGAAAGAAAGATTCGTGATCCTGAGGGAAAGTGCCCATCATTATACGTGTAGACTTGTTAACGTATTCACAAAACTAAAACTGCGATCTTCAAAGCAGGCGCCGCTTTTGACATCATTCCACTCGAACAATTTCGGCCCATCTGTCATAAATTATTTTATACGCTAATAGCGTATAAAAAGCATGCGATGCGTCCTCTACACGTTCAAAACGTAATAACTGATGTTATCACGTGTCAGCCCGTCATTTCCTGAATTTGTGGCAAGCCTGCAAGGTAGAGGATTCTAAAAACCCTCATTTTGCATTTTAGAGAGGTAGCAATATCAATGTTTTACGATTTTCATATCGGCAAAAAGGAGGGTTTTTTAGAACCCTTCATGTTGGTTAGGACAATTTTAGTATGCGGTATATTAGGATTAACAGCCTGTGCCACAGAAACCCCAGAACAAGAATCTGCACATGTTGAACGCATCCAGCACGAAAATTATGTCTCAGACGCAGATCAAAATTATTACTACAATAGCCGGATTAAGAAACAGAAAAGCAAGATTTTCGATTATTACGAAAGTCACTGTCCAACGATTCAAGATCAAGATGAACAATGGGCATGCTGGAGTGAAGCAAAGAAATTTTGGGCAACATATTCACCCATGCCAGATCATGTTCCACATCCAGACCCTTTTGTGGATGATGTAATGCATGATCAAGATATTACGAATGAACGAAGAATGTTCGAATTCTATCATCGTTTAGATAATCTTGGTATCGGGTATTAACGGACAGTTCGTATTCCTCGTCTGTAAATGGTATCGATCTGAATGGCCTCATATTCTAACTGTCCCCACAAAACCAAGGGTAATTCAGTCGAGGGATGTGTCAAACTGGCCCAGTAGCTACGCCAGAAACTCCAAGAACAAGCGGTCAAGGCTCAATGGGAACGGACTAAAACATTTAGTCGATTTCGTGTACGTGATAATGATTGGGGTCGAGGGAGTTAAAAACGCAGTTCTATAAAATTCTTCATCTTCGAAAGGAAGAAAATGAAAAAGTTTATCTCTTTAATTGCTATCATGTTTCCTTGCTATGCTTTCGCAGAACCAAGTAATGATACTGTAACATCAAAATTAAATGATACATTTTCATTTGAACTGGAATCAAATCCAACTACAGGATACGGTTGGATGATTAAAGGTCTCCCAAAAAACGTCGCTTTAGTAGGTATGGAGTACATACAATCCAAAAATTGCGGTAATAATTTAGGTTGCGGTGGAGTGGAAAAATTCTTTTTTAAGGCCATTTCTTTAGGAAAAGGCACATTAGAGCTCAAATACGGACAACCTTTTGAAGATTTACCAAAAAACTCCACTTATAAATATATAAGCGTAATTAAATAATTTTTTTCAAAGCAATCACATTCGTCAAAATTCATAGGTCTATCAACGAACAAACTCTGCCAGAAAGGCGGGGTTTGTTCGTTGGTAGATCATTTGCTCAGAAAGAAATACTTAAACCAGTTCCCGTCCTATAGCAGGAGCGTCAATCCACTCTCGTTCGTCTAAAGGTTGAGGTTGGGAATAATCCGAGACGGCAAGAAGTTCATCCATTGTGTATCTATGTGGATTGGATGGTTTGCCAGACAGGGATTTTTCTTCTTTTTCCACGATAAGAACTCAAGAAAATAGAATGAGGGGCGATTTACGTATCTTTCCGCCAGATGCCTTTGGCGGGCTATGTCGCTCCCGTTCAGTATCGAAGCTAGGCTGTCGCCAGAACGGTCGATATTCATCACTCTCCATTGTTTCCGCGTTTACGCGAGGTACCACGGTATCGCCAGTCGGAATATTGTCATCAAAGGCGCCCTCAGATTTTCTGAAGAGAGAAAATTTAGTTCTTGATAGACTAAACTCATATGGCTAAGTTTTATGGTAGAAGATGATGACGCTTCTCTTATGCGCACAGTCAACATTCATGAAGCCAAGACCCATCTGTCTCGGCTGATTGATGCGGCCATGAAAGGGGAAAGTTTCATCATTGCCAAAGCCGGTCGGCCGATGGTGCGGGTCAGCCCGATTACGGCCCCTGAAGAACAACAGCAACGGCGTCTGGGTTTTCTGACAGGGAAAATCCGGGTGCCAGAGGATTTTGATCGCATGGGACAGGAGGACATCATTTCTCTGTTCGATGGTTCGGCATGAAGCTGCTTCTTCTGCTGCCCCCATGATCCTCTCGTGCAGGCTTATCTAGGTCCTGTCGAAGCTGTTTGAACGATATTCGTACGCGCCGCGCCCCTTATGTGTTGAGATGAAGTTCAGACCTATCTGAATTCGCGCGTGTCAGTAGCAGGATTTCCAAGATTATACCCATCAGCTCGTCTGGGATGCCACCGTCTTCCTCAGAGCTGGTCGTTTCCGGAGCAGTAGGTTTGCCAGAAACCTTACGGTTAAGGTTATTCAGCAGATCAGTCATCCCCTCATATCTTGACCGAGATACACCAGCTGATCGTCCCTGTTGACCAGTTTGCGGTCACTTTTAGACTGTCTCAAAACTGGACTTGTAACGGTTTTGAGCCGGTTGAGTGAGCGTTTACAACATTTAACAGGAAAGGCATGAGACCATGGCATTGAAGCAGACAGAAGAGTTTCGCCGCGAGGCGGTCAGGATCGCACTTAGCTGCGGTTTGTCCAGGACACGGGTTGCGGCGGATATGGGGATTAGCAAATCAACGCTGAGCCACTGGATTTCGCAGTCCCGAAATCGGGCCACCGTCAACTGTTCGAAACAGTGAAGATAGGTGAGATACAGTGCTTAACACCCAATATCAGGTTGAGTCGGAACCAAGGCAGGACTGCCATAAAGACAGTTTCACTCTCTGCCTACGGGCTATTTCTCCACGCAGGCAGGAAAGGTAAGGCTTCAGAACGTGGCGGAAAGGCTCACGTTGAATGAACGGCCCATGCCCGGCAAGGCGCGGGTGGTGCCGATATAACGTGTATCACCAAGAGAGAGACCACCCAGCGGCAAGTAGTAAGGCTGGTTGAGCACGTTATCAATTCCGGCATCCAGCGTCAGCATCTTCCAAGTGTAGCTGCCGCCAAGGTTCAGCAGGGCATAGCCTGCGGTGCGGGGTTCGCCGCGCAGCCAGTCCACGGTGTCCTTGGGTTTGACAAAGTTCATCTCCACCCGACCGGTCCAATGGCCCACTGTTTCATGTACAGCCACCGTGCCGTTAAGCGGCATCATGTGGTACAGGCCGGAATGTGTGACCTCATCCTGTCCACGCACCCAGTTGAGGACGCCGGTGACTTCACCCTTGCCATATTTTGCTGTGTCCCACAGCGTGTAATGGCCGGATGCGTTAATGCCGTAGGTCTGGGCATTGTGATTGGCAAATTGCAGCAAATGGTGCCCGTTGGAGAAAGTGCTCAACTGTACCACGTTGATGTAATTGTGCACGTAACTGTAATAGGGCTGGACCGTCAGACCCCAGCGGTTGGCGGCAGTGGGGTCATGCCAGTCCAGCGTCACGCTGGCCGTGTTGGCGATTTCTGACTTCAGATCCATGTTGCCCACATAGCCGTTGCCATCGCCAAACCAGCCGATCATGCTGGAAGACATGGTGCCACGGCCCCACGCATAGCGTTCATACAGGTTGGGCGCGCGGGATTTACGGGCGTAGCCGCCTTCCAGCGTAAAGCTGTCTGTTACCTTCCAGCGAGCCATGGCGGTGACATCAAAATTCACATCCGTCCGCCCCCGGTTGTGGGCGTTGAAGGCGCGGGCAGCCATGGCATCCTTCATGTTCATCATGCCTGTCCATGAATAGGGAGCCACGGCTCCCGTGTTCATCATGATCAGATCATTGCGGAACCCCAGCAGGGTAGAAACGCGCGGCGTCCAGTGGGCTTCCCACTCGGCATAGTGGCCCAGCCGGTCGCGGTGGCCGTTATTGATGTTGTGGTAGGTGTCCGGCCCCATCATCATGCTGCCTTGCAGCGGTGGCCACCAGTCATTCAGTCCCACATGGTCAAACCCGCTGCCCAGCTTGAGGGTATGAAAATGCCCTAGCGGAATGGTGGCCTTGAGCGAATAACCCGCCAGACGGGAGTCATTGTTCATGGGCATGCCGGTGGTGGCTGAATGGCCGCCCTTGTCCGCCAGCATGTTCATGGCGTGGGTAATGCGCTGCCAGTAGCCGCGGGCTTCAAACGTGCCCCAGTCAAACGAGCCAGTATATTTGCCGTTTACAAAAGTGGAGCGGTTGTTGGTCATGTCCATATACTGGTTGGCAAAGCCCTCACGCGGGGTGTCCTGCTGCCCCACGGTAATGGCCACCAGATGGTTGTCCTTGTGCAAGCCCACCGTTACGGCGTGATTATAGGTCAGGTAATTGGTGGAGTGCACGGTGCCCATGCCCGCCCCCCCCCCGATAATTGCCGGACTGATCATAAGAACCCGTATAGCTGATGCTGAGCAGATGATTGGCAACTGTGACAGAACCAGAAGCCCCGTAGGCCCCGCCATTGCTGCGGTAGGTGCCGCGCACCCGGCCTGTCACAAGAATTTTGCCCTTGCGGGCAAAGCGTGGGTCTGCCCGTTCCACATCAATGGTGCCGCCCAGACTGTCGCCCCCGCTGCTGACAGGGGTCAGGCCCGCAATGCTGGTGGCAGTCTGCACGCTGTCTGGATCAATGTAAGAGAGGGTGGGGTTCATGTGGTTGGGGCAGGCGGGAGAGATGCGCACGCCATCCACAATAGTGGCGACGCGATCATCCGCCATGCCGTTCAGCACGGGCAGGTTGGCCAGCCGCCCGCCGCCATAGGAACTGAACCCCGGCTGGTTACGGAACAGCGAGGACACATCCGGGCTGGAAAGCCGGGACATGCGCTGTGAGCTGGCATCGGGCGAGGACGCTGTCAGTGGGGCATCGGAGAGGGAGGTTTCCTCTTCCTCATCCGTTGAGATATCCAGCCGGGGCAGTGTGACAACGGCACTGCCAGAGGCCGTGTTGCTCTGGCTGGCGCTGACCTGCGCAGCCGTTGTTTGCGCCAGCGCAGCGGAGATGGTGGGGGCCGCGCACACCGCAGCAATGCCCCACGCCCACGTCGGCACGCGGCGTCGGTTGATAAGCGTGATCATAAAAACAATCCTGAAAACAAAGCGTGCAGAACCCTTTTTTCTTCGGTCATGAGGCCAAAAGGGCACGAAGAAGCTTTGTTCAGGCAGGAGGCCCACGTGAGGGCGGCAAGCCAAGCTGAACGCTGGGCGGTGCGCGTGGGGTGGAGGCGCTGCTGCCGCGCCGCATCCACCGCAGAATGGGCGGGGGCACCAGTAATAAGGCCACGGGGAGCGCCGCTGGCAGCGAAAGAAGCGGGCAAAGCGGGCACTGCTCCACCCCATGATGGTGGCCGGAATGCGGCTGCGTGGATTTACCCGCAATGGCCGCTGCCATGTGATGGGCATGTGCGGCCATCATATGATGGTGCTGGGTCGGGCCCACTCTGGTGGGCAGGCCCACCGCGCCTTCTGGCGAGGCAAGGCCAGAACCCTTCTGCCCTGCGCCAGCGGACGTTGCATCCAAGACTTCATCGGGTGCGGAGAGGGAAGCTGCAATATCCACGCCCAGAAGGCGGGCTATGGTGGCGCGGGGCAGTTCATCCGGTTGCGCAAAGCTCTGAAGGGCGAGCAGGCTGAGAAAGCCTACCAGTGTCACCACCACCAGCGACAATTTCAGCAGCGTATGCAACGGGTGGGTGGTGCGGGCCATCAGAGCAGCCGGAACTCCTGTCTGTGCGGGCCATGGTGGGTTGGACCAAAGGTGGGACGTGGCTTTGCTTTATTTATCTATGAGAGGATTTGTGTCAAACGTATGACTGCCGCAAAAGTGATCTTTCTGATTGAAGGCGGCGGCGAGAGGTATAAAATCACGGGAAAAAGCCCACACAGACCACGCAGAAAACAGGCAGGCACGCGTGCAGGTCGGCATAAGTGGCAAGGCGTCGCAGCTGTTTGGGTGCTTGGGTGTATCTGCCTTGTGTTGTGGGTATGGGCCGTTCAGGACCAAAGGATGAAGGAACGCGGACGGGTGAAACCGCACGGCAGACTAGGGCAGGATGACGATGCACTAACGCCAGACGTGCGTGCACGGTTAGAGGGGGGCGTATTTTCTGCTCGACAGAGCCGGACTAGCCGGGTGTGGCATCTGGCCCTTCTGGCAGCAGTCGTCGGGCACGGGGTAATTACAGCCTGCCTGCTAGTGACATTTCATCCATGGCATCCGTCGAAAGCACCGGGGCAGAAAGCTGTGGAGATGGTGTTTGAATCTCCTGTCAGCAAGCCCGTCAGCGCTGCGAACCTCACTTCTGTAACCCCGCCTCAGGAACTGGTTCCTACTCCTGAGCAGGTAGAACCACTCAGTGTGCCTCCTACGGCTAATCTCTTTTATGCCACTCAGTCCTCTGAGATAACACCGCCAGACGAGGCGCTTGCTTCCTCGCTGGGAGCGCCTCCCATGCCAGCGGATACACCACCCGTGCCGCGCATGACAAATATCTTTCCGCCTGTTGCCACACAGCGGGCCGCTCCAGCACATGAGCATCGGCCTTCAGCTCACTCTTCTCAAATATCCATGCCTCGCAAGGCGGCAGTACCATCTACACCCAAGACGAGTTTGACTTCGCATTCTCCGAAGGTAGCGACACCTCCTGTTTCCACTTCTGCTCGTACTGCGGCCAGTCAAATTCAGTTGGCTCCTGCAGCACAGAACTCTGCTGCTGCGCAACCAGCGGCGGCATCGGTGGCTCATGTAGCCAACGGGAGCGGGGCACGCACGCTTACTTGCTCCCCACCGCAGACGCATTATCCTCCCATGGCCCGGCATCTGCACGAAGAAGGAGAAGGCGTGGTGGAGGTCACTTTGGCAGCAGACGGAGCCATTGCTACAACTCGACTGGTGCAGAGTACTGGCTATGATGATCTGGATGCACAAGCACTGGCCGCTGCTCGTGGGTTGCACTGTGTCGCACCGGCTTCAACACCTATGGTGGGGCGGATTCCGGTCGGATTTCATATTCGTTAGGGCGTGTCGTCAGTTATCTCCGATGATAACGGAGACGAGTTGCACTGCTGTGATGAAGGTTGATTCCAGCTTGTCATAGAGTGTTGCAGTGCCTTTGAACTGCTTCGGGCTGGCGAAGAATTGTTCGATGATGTTCCGTTTTTTATAAATTGAAAAATAGGGTTTTTCGTGAACAGATACGATTTGGAGGGATCGAAGAACCCTTGATTGATGTGCTTGGCCGGTAATTTCTGGGTTTTGGCGATTTGATTGACGGTTTTTGCGATGGCGTCCAGTCTGCGTTTTGAGCAGATTGGGAGTTGTCTCTCGCTGGATGGCTATGCGCTCGCGTTCAATCTTTCGAGGAAGAGGAGGCGGCGCATATTGTAGACGATATTGGCGAGCCCGATCCTCATGGTGGCTCGACTGATACCGACAGTCCGGATAAACAGCCCCGTCTGTGACTTCTGATCGGCAAAGACATGCTCGACACGCGAGCGGATGACCGACTTTCCAGCATTTGATTTCTGGATATGCCGGGGCATAGGCTTGAGATGCGGCTTTTTGCGATGAACCTTGGAGACAAAGCCCTGCTTTTCCATGAAGTCTTCGTTGTCTTTTGAGCGATAGGCCGTGTCGGCCCAGACACTTGAGGCCGTATTGGTTTTATCCAGAAGCCCCTCTCTCAATCGCGCGCCATCACTGGCAGCGGCATGCGTTGTTTTCCATTTGCGGATGAACCGGTATTTCCGATCGATGGAAACATGCGATTTATAGCCAAAGAACGGGATGGCGAGATCGCTGGATGGCATGGTTCCATCATCCTGCCGCTTCGCCTTCGTGAACTTCAGTGTCCAGCGCGCATGACGATCCTTGTGCGACAGCTTTGCGGGTTTGTCCTGCCAGTCTTCAGGAATACGGCCTGCTCGCAGATCCGCTTTCTCTGCATTGGTGTTCCGCTGCTTCGGAGCCGCTACCAGCGTGGCATCCAGGATCTGGCCTGACATCGGCAAATACCCGGCGTTACGCAGGGTCGCATCAAAGCGGATGAACAGCCCATCGATCGCACCCGCCTGGGTCAGACGCTCGCGAAACAGCCAGACCGTTTTGGCATCCGGCACCCGATCTGAAAGTCCCAGCCCAAGGAAACGCATAAAGGAGAGGCGATCGTTGATCAGATATTCCGTCCGCTCATCAGACAAATTGTTGAGCGTCTGGATCACCAGGATCTTGAACATCAGCACAGGATCAAATGGCGGTCGTCCGCCCTTGCTTCCATCGGAATACGCCAGGGCCTTGTCCAGATCAGGACGGAACGCTTCAAAATCCACAGTCCGGGAAAACGCTTCGAGCTGATCGCCAAGCCCACTCAGCCGGGCAAGACGCTCTTCAACATCAAAGAAACCAGACTGCTTCATATCGCCATTCCCTCAATCAACGCAGAAGAAATAGAATCATACAGAAGACCTCAAAACCAGGGGGTTTTTAGAACCCTCCAGGTGGCGGGCGCGTTCGGACGTGGTTTCTGGAACGACGACGACGACGGGGACACCTAGCTTACGACCGGCGTAAGCAACAGCCAGTCCAGCATTGCCGCCGGAAGATGAAATGAAGCGGCGCGCACCTTTGCCATAGTGATATTCGCAGGCATGACCAATACCGCGAATCTTGAACGATCCTGACGGCTGCGCCGCCTCCATTTTCATCCAGACCTGCGTTCCATTCAACTGTTCAAGCGGCAACGATTCAAGCAGGGGCGTTTTTATACTCAGAGACATTATTTAAACTCCTGAAAGGTAAAAAGATCAGGCTAAAGATTGAATTTCGAGTTCTACATTGAGGTCATAAGTCGGTCGACTCACGATGGTAGAACGCGCCAAGAAACCTTCCTGAAGTAATTACGGTGAGTAGGCCCTAGATTTCTGGACGCCCTGGCTCCTAAAAATGAGGACAGGAGGCGTTGATGGGGAAGCCCAATTTCAGTGATGAGTTCAAGCGTGATGCGGTGACGCAGATTACCGAGCGGGGATATCCGGTAGCGGAAGTTTTGCAGCGGCTCGGGGTCAGCACACATTCGCTGTATGCGTGAAAGCGGCAATTCGCGAAGGTGGTATCGGGCGATTCTGGCAAGGATGCCGAGATCCGGCAATTGAAGCGCGAACTAGCCCGGGTCACCGAGGAGCGCGATATCTTAAAAAACGATCCCGGACGTTTGTCCGCCTGTGCGGCATAGAAACGGGCCATGCTATTGTGCCGGACAGGAGGGTAGCGGCCGTTCGCTTATTGGCGGGTTCGTCCCCGTTAAAAAACGTGGTCCATGGAACTGTGCGAACTTGAGAATGGTGACACCGCCTTGCGGTGATCCCGGTTAGGAAGATGATTGATAGGCATGTTCCACACCCTCCTCCAGCACACTGTGTGGAGATGTTACGATGCCTCGAAAATCTGCAAAAGCGTCCTTTGATCTCACACGCCATATTCAGGGAGCCGCTGCGATCGATATTGGATCACGGATGCATATGGCGGCGGTGTCCCCTGAGGCTGCGAAGGACCCAATCCGGTCCTTTGGCACATTTACGTCCGACCTGCATGCGTTGGCTGAGTGGTTCAAAGACTGCAAAGTCACCAGTGTCGCCATGGAATCTACAGGCGTCTACTGGATCCCGGTTTATGAAATCCTTGAGCAGCATGGTTTCGACGTCATTCTGGTGAACGCGCGCTACGCCAAGAATGTACCTGGTCGCAAGACGGACGTGAGCGATGCCGGATGGCTCCAGCAACTTCATTCCTATGGCTTGCTGCGTGGAAGCTTTCGGCCTCAGGCCGATATTGCCGCATTGCGGGCTTACCTGCGTCAACGTGAACGTCTGGTCGAGTATGCTGCGGGACATATCCAGCACATGCAGAAAGCCCTGATGGAAATGAATCTGCAACTCCATCACGTTGTCTCCGACATCACTGGCGTCACAGGCATGCAGATTATCCGGGCAATTGTCGGCGGTGAACGTGATCCAGAGACGCTGGCCGCTAAGCGCGACGTCAGATGCCGCTCATCGGCAGAAGTGATATCGGCAGCTCTGATGGGCAATTATAGAGATGAACATGTGTTCGCTCTGACGCAGGCACTGGAGCTCTATGATATTTATCAGGAACGGATCATGGCCTGTGATCGCCGCATGGAAGGCCTGTTACTGCTTTTGAGCCACGGCAGTGCAAAGCCTGCGGCAGACCTCCCAAAGCCTCGGATCAAGACAAAGCAGGTGAGTGTTCCGTCCTTCGACGTCCGCGGCATTCTATATCGCTTGCTGGGCGTGGATCTCACGCAGATCCATGGCATCGGTGTTTCCTTGGCACTCAAGCTTGTGGCAGAATGCGGCACAGACCTTCGCGTCTGGCCAAGTGCAAAACATTTCACGTCCTGGCTCTGCCTTGCTCCGGGAAACAAGATTTCCGGAGGAAAGCTTCTGTCATCTCGCACACGCCGATCCTCAAGCCGGGCCGCAGCACTGCTACGTCTGGCAGCCACAACGCTCGGGCGAAGCGATACGGCGTTGGGGGCTTTTTACAGACGCTTATCAGCGCGGGTCGGGAAAGCCAAGGCAGTCACCGCCACGGCTCGGAAGATAGCGGTTCTGTTTTACAATACCCTCAGGCACGGCATGATTTATGCCGATCCCGGAGCGGGACATGACGATGAAATCCATCGCAAACGTGTCGTCTCCAATCTCCACCGACGTGCGCAGTCATTAGGGTTTGTCCTGCATCCCATCCCTGTAGCCACCGAGCCTGGTGTTTCTTAGGAAAGCCACCGCGTATTTCGCCAAGGATGCAAAGTGAGATACGCCTTCATTACCGAGCATCGTGATCGTTTTGGAGTTCGGGCGATGTGCCGCTGTCTGGCCGTGCAGCCCAGTGGCTACTATGCCTGGCGGAAGGAGCCGTTGAGCCGACGGGCTTGCGAGGATGCCCGACAGACCACGTTGATCCGTCAGGCCTGGAACGACAGTGGCAGGGTTTATGGCTACCGTAAGCTGCACGATGATCTGCTCGATCAGGGCAGTCAGTTTACCAGCATGGACTGGACTGCCTTCATACGGGCTCACAATCTGGAACACTCGATGAGCCGCCGCGGCAATTGCCACGACAATGCTGTAGCGGAAAGTTTTTTCTCATCGCTCAAGCGTGAGCGCATCCGGCGTCGAACTTACAAAACGCGCCAGGAAGCCCGACAGGACGTGTTTGACTACATCGAAATGTTCTATAACCCGGTGCGCAAGCGGGTCAGGAACGAGATGCTGTCACCCGTGCAGTTCGAACAACAGCAGACTTTGAATGATCAAGGCGTCTAGAAAACTAGGGCCTACTCACGGCGTGTCTCATCAACGGCCCATACTGACTTCGTGCTGGATGCCCTTGAGCAGGCTCTGTGCCAGAGGCGGCCAGAGGGAAAAGTGACCCACCATTCCGACCGCGGCTGTCAATATGTGTCCATTCGCTACACGCAAAGACTGACTGAAGCAGGTCTCGTTGCCTCTGTCGGAAGTGTTGGGGATTCCTATGATAACGCCCTGGCTGAGACCATAAATGAGCTCTACAAAACTGAACTTATCTATCAGCAGGGGCTATGGAAAAATAGGGACGCTGTTGAACTGGCCACACTCAAATGGATGGATTGGTTCAATAATCGCCGCATTCTGTCATCCATGGGAAATATCCCGCCAGCAGAAGCTAAGACTTGTTTTTATGCTTAGCAGAAATTACATGCTTTAGCCGCTTAGTTCAGATAAAAAACGTCTCTACAAAACCCGAGACAATTCAGTGTGGACGTCTTCCCGTTGACACTAGTGACTGTGTCAGCCGCTCTTGAGGGGCTTGGTAAGCGGGGACAAAACATTATTCCCGTGTTCATTTCAGTTGATCCCGAACGTGATACCCCTGAAGTTTTAGAGGAGTATATTGAACGTTTTTCCCCGCGCATTGTTGGTTTGATAGGATCGGAACCTCAGCTTCAGCCTCGTTTTGAGGGAGTTTCATGTCTCAGTACGGCGTCATGCTCCCAATGCTTCAGACTATCTCGTTGATCATAGTTCGCTTCTTTACCTCATGCATGGACAAAATCATCTGGTTGGCATGATCCTCGTTGATGCTAGTGCCCATCAGATTGCAAGCGAGCTCAGATGACTTTTACCATCCTCCTGATGTCAGGTTTGACCTCATCTCGCAAACATCCGGTTTGCGAGAGTCAGAACAAGTAATGCGGCCCCCAGTTCTGGTAGAAGCAGCCCCAGAATGACAAGGGTCATAATACCGACAATTCCATATCTCTGAGAAGGCATGGCGGGCGGAACCCCCAAGGTTCCCACAGGTTTACGTTTAAGCCACAACACTGTTGCTGCACTGCTCATCATCAGTAAACCAGTTGCCACTAAAAAATTGATAGCCTGATTCATCTTTCCAAAAAGCTGGCCTTCATGCGCCGCAACGCCGTAGCCAATGATCCGATCGATAAGGCCTTTCTGGGCGAAAGTTGTATGTGCCTGCACATGGCCATCTGGTGTTACCGTCACACTTTCTCGCAAAGGTCGGTTTTGCGTGTCGGAACGTACAGTCCACATAGAACCAGATGGCGTAATGATGACCGGAGCGGGCAGGGAGAGAGTGCTCGCGGTCTGTACAACAGTATCCAGACTGCTTACCAAGTCCTCTTCAGGAAAAGAGGTGGAGACGGTTGGCATATCCATACCGGGCATATCCATGCTGCCTGTTGCAGGCTGCTTCTGTGATTGCCCGACCGGGTGCCCGGCAATGACCGTGGCGGCTGGAACCGCGCCGATTTCCCAGTCCTTGACTGAGGTCAGGCGACCAACCGTGTTTTCGACCGATTGCAGGGTATGTCCCCAGACAAAGGACCACGGTAGACCGGATACCAGAAACAGCACCAGAAACACTGATGCCCACACGCCAGTGACGGCATGGAGATCCCGCCACCGGGTTCGTCCCTTTATGCCAAGGCGTGGATAAACAACGCCTGCCAGTCCATTCTGACCGCGAGGCCACCAGAGCAGTAGGCCTGTCACAATGAGCACAATGGTCCATGATGCAACCATTTCCATAATGACAGAACCCATATTGCCCAGCAGCAACTGACCGTGCAACCGAAAAACCAGACGCTCAAATCTGTTCTCTTCCAGAACAGTTTTCAGAACAGTGTGGGTGTTCCTGTCCACATAGACCCGCACGGCCTCTCCTTCTGGTCTGCTGACCAGAATACGTGCGGCACTCTGCGAAGTCCGCGGAAGTTCATAAGCCAGGAAAGCCCCCTGCGGCACTGCTGATAAAGCAGCCTGAACGTCACGCTTGGGAGAGGGCGACTGAACTGTGAGCAGATGGTCATATCGCCAGTCAATCCAGTCATCAATCTGGGGTTTGAAGAGATAAACCGCTCCGGTCAGAGAGAGAAAAGCCACAAAAGGCAGGCAGAACAGCCCTGCGAAGAAATGCCAGCGCCAGAGCGTGCGGCGGTCTGGCCAGAGAGTGGCAATGTGTATGGTCATGGCACTATCCCTCAAAACCTGATCCGCATGCCGCCAAAATACGCACGGGGCGAACCTGCATAGATGGAGCCTGTGCTGTTCATGAGTGTCGTGGCACCGGCCTGCTGACCATTGGCTTGCAGTTTATCGCTGATGTTTGTGGCCCCTGCGATATAGGTCTGGTTGGCGACGTTCTGTACCTCGAAATACCAGTGCAAACGATGTGCCCAGCCAAACCGGGCGGGGGGATCATAATGTATTTCAAGATTAAG
>NZ_PEBQ01000170.1 GCF_002738225.1 Acetobacter pomorum
CCTAATTAAGGAATTTCGACAACAAACCTCCCTTTTTCCGGGAGCCCATCTACATGCGATAAGTGGAATTAACGCAAGTATGTATGGGGAAGGGGGCTGTTTTTCATAAAAAGACGGGGTTTGAAGCTATATGTTATATAGGGTAAATCGTTCTTATAGTTGGTGTTATATCAGTGGTGCCCTCAGGCCAAGGATTCGTTGTTGTTGTGGACAACGACAACATCCTAAATTATAATCCAGTCTATGACGAAAGCCCGTTCCATCATGAAAGAGAAAATCACCCTTTCAGAACGGGTGTTTATCGAATTGGTGGTCTGGGAGGTTCCTTCTCCCTTGAGAGGCAGTTTGCACCACTACAAGTATCGTCTGGCTCTGATATCGGATGGCAAATGCGTTCTGCGATATGACAATGAGTCAGGAAAAGGAGACCATAAGCACATAGGAGCCGTAGAAGTTTCTTACACATTTCAAGATTTGCAGACCTTAAAAGATGATTTTTTGGAGGATGTGAGAGAATGGTTGAAATGAAAGACGTTCTGCGTAGCCAGAAGAAGAAAGAAATTCTTCTGATTGGTTTCGATGGTTTGGATGAAGTGGGCAAACGACTGGCTGCAGCGTTTGAAGGTAAAAAACAGGAGCCCCGTCATACATTCATAACGCTTGATCTCATGTGGAGAACACTGACACCACGTCGTCAGGAGTTGTTGCAGGTGATGTCAGGCCGAAAGCCCATGTCGATAAGAGGTCTGAGTAAGCTCATTGGACGGGACGTGAAAGCTACTCATGGTGATATTCAAGTCTTGTTGGCAGCAGGTCTGCTTGAAAAGATCGGAGATAAAGTCGTATTCCCTTACGATGGGTTCCATGTGGACTATGAATTGAAAGCCGTAGCTTAAATTATCAGGATTGATGAGGTTTAGGATGCCTTATGACTTGTCATGGAGCGAAAAAAGACTTCTCGTATGGAATATTCCTGCCGTCATCAGTGGTCTGATTGCAGCATGGTGTGTATTTACCAGCGATCTGGAATGGTCTTTGGTGTGGGAATGGCCGCTTCTGGTTGTAATGTGTGTCATGAGCATCAGCATGATGCTGTTTATGGTCGATTTGGACGGTGACACACCAATCCTCGATCGGTTGAGGCTGGTCTGTACTGACCGCATTTATGCTCCCTTTTTTGGAAGCATTTCGTTCGCATGGTTGTGGAATGTGTTTGCGCAAGGCTTTGCTTTCTGGAAGATCCAAACCACGCTTCCCCCGCCGGTCATCAGACAGATCACCAGTCTGGATTCAAAATTTCTGCATGACCCACTATGGGGCGATCTGAGCTGGTGGGCGTCTGATGCCTTCATGAAATCCCCTATTTACGCAGTTTTCGGGATTTTGGCGCTACATGTGGGCTATAGGCTGTATAATTATCAGAGATAGTCTCACAATGGTCTCTGATCAGGACGGTCCCTGTCGTTTTCCATGGGAACGACAGGAACGCAGCCCTTATTCATTTGCCTTTACAAACGTAAAGGCACAAACAGATGATGTGTTTGTTGGAGGACACATCATGGCTT
>NZ_PEBQ01000171.1 GCF_002738225.1 Acetobacter pomorum
CCTAATTAAGGAATTTCGACAACAAACCTCCCTTTTTCCGGGAGCCCATCTACATGCGATAAGTGGAATTATCGCAAGTAGGTATGGAAAGGGGTGCAATTTTCGAAAAAACACGTTATTTGAAGTTAAAGGACTAATAGAGTAATTTAGAAGTGTATTTTACCTTATATTCTTAAATAAGAAACGCATGTCCGACGCAGCCAAAATATTCATGATGGACTGCAGTTAAACCGTTGTCTTCCTGTTGATATATCTGAGGTCAGGATCAACAAAGATCCGCGTGTTGGAGATGTTATGCTCTCGCCGCGTTCTGCAAGACAGCAAAAAACATTCTCTGACATCGGTCACGTCAATGAGGTGGAGATTTTCCCAAAGGTCAGAGGTCTATAGGATTGATATCCGTTCTCTGATTTTCTATGTATTCGATACCAACGTAATTAACATCATTATACGAGATGACGATAAAGTACTTTCACATGTTGAGACTCTTTACCCTGACCAGTATTGAATCTTGGTCGTGACAAGCAAAAGAGGTCGCTCAGTGAATTGCTTTGGGTTTTATGGACAATTTATCTAAATCAGACAGCCAACGTATTATATAATTATTACCGACCCTTCTGACAGATGAAGTTATTTTAGCTTGTGCAAGTCTCTGCGTGTAACAAATGGACATATACTGATCACTGTGATCCGCACGATTGGGCACCTTAATGACGATGGCTACTCTTGCCTCGTGCAAGACGTGATACTGTGCTGTCACTGACATCAAAAGTTGCAGCAATAGACTTCAAAGACTCTCCGCGTTTTCGCCGATCAATAATTTCTCTTTTTTGTGTGTCTGTAATACGCGACGAACGTCCCATCTTTTTGCCTTGTGCTATTGCTCTGGCACGACCTTCAGAAGTACGCGTACGAATTAGGTCACGCTCAACGTCAGCCAAGCCACCAAGAACTGCAAGCATAAGGCGACCTGTACTTGTGCTGGTGTTGGTCCATGGTTCAGATAAAGAGTAAAAATATGCCTTTCTGTCAGTAATGGTTTTAATAATAGAGAATAGGTCGAATGTACTACGTGCCAAGCGATCTAAACGGGTTACAACCACTGTTTGTCCTTCTTTTAGGTTATTCAGCAATTTGCGCAATTCTGCTCTATCAACATCTGCACCACTCGCTTTCTCACGATAAACACGACGACATCCATAAATCTTGAGGGCCTGAAGCTGAAGTTCCAAGGTCTGTCCTACCGTACTGACACGGGCATATCCGACCTTACGACGAGATTTTAAGATTTCCATTCTGGCTTAAACGTTTGAAACGACAGAGAGGTTTCTTGCTTAATTCCTGATTTGCGCAA
>NZ_PEBQ01000172.1 GCF_002738225.1 Acetobacter pomorum
GATTCGAACCCACGGTACGGTTCCCCGCACGCTGGTTTTCAAGACCAGTTCCTTAAACCACTCGGACACCCATCCTCATACTATCCATCTGAGGACCTGTGCCGCCTTATAAACAGGATATGGGCCTTCTGTCCAGCGGGAGAAAACACGATATATCAGTGGCAGTAAACTTGCTCTTCCGGCGTTGGGATTGTACAAGCCCCATCCTTAATAGACATTCCTTTCAGGGACGAATTATGAAACAGCAGGCAAACCTGATCCGCGCCGGTCAGGTGATTGAGCATGATGGCCGCCGCTGGACGGTGCTGAAACAGCAGATCATCACCCCCGGCAAGGGCGGAGCATTTATTCAGGTTGAAATGCGCGACCTGAAAACCGGCAACAAAACCAACGAACGCTGGCGGACCGCTGATAGCGTTGAACGCCTGATGACGGAAGATAAGGAATACCTGTATTCCTACACCGATGGCGAACTGCTGGTTCTGATGGACCCCGAAACTTATGATCAGCTGACCGTTCCTGTGGATCTGCTTGGTGATCAGGCTCCGTTCATTCAGGATAACATGACCATCAACCTGCATCTGGTTGAAGGTGACCCGGTTGGTATCGATCTGCCACCGCAGGTTACGCTGGAAGTTGTGGAAGCTGACCCGGTTGTAAAAGGCCAGACAGCATCTTCCTCCTACAAGCCCGCAAAACTTTCCAATGGTGTCAAAACCATGGTGCCGCCCTTTATTGAATCGGGTGAACGTATTGTGGTTCGGACGGAAGACGGTTCCTACGTCGAACGCGCCAAAGACTGATTTTTTCCGTTTTCCCCTCCAGAGCAGGACAAAACTACCGTGGCCATGCGTCTTTCCCCCGTCATGATGGTGATGCAAACAGCAGCCCAGAAGGCGGCCAAGCGTCTCCTGCGCGATTTTAACGAAGTCGAGCAGCTTCAAGTCAGCATCAAAGGGCCGGGAGACTTTGTTTCCCAAGCTGATCTGCGCGCAGAACAGACCTTGCGGGAAGAGCTGGAACGCGCCCGCCCCGGCTATGCCTTCTTCATGGAAGAATCAGGCAAATCCGGCAGCGATAACTGGACATGGCGTTGGGTGGTGGACCCACTGGATGGCACCACCAACTTCCTGCACGGTATTCCGCATTGGGCTATTTCCATTGGCTTGCAGCGCCGCCTGCCAGATGGGCGTATCGAACTGGCAGCCGGGTTGGTGTACAACCCCGCTGCAGGTGAAATGTTCTGGGCGGAAAAAGGCACCGGTGCTTATCTGAACGAACGGCGTATCCGCGTATCCGCGCGGCGTGACATGCAGGAATCCCTGTTTGCCACAGGTATTCCGTTCGCCAAGGTGCCTGCGCGCATGCGTTTACCATTTGCACGGGTGCTGGGTTCTCTCATGCCACGTGTGGCTGGCGTGCGCCGTTTTGGCGCTGCGGCGCTGGATCTGGCATGGGTAGCTGCCGGACGCTACGAAGGATACTGGGAATTCGGCATCAAACCTTGGGATTGTGCAGCTGGCGCACTGATTGTGCGTGAAGCTGGTGGACAGGCAACAGACCCAGCCGGCGTTGATCTGGATGATCTGCCCGAAGATGTCATGATTGTTGCAGGTAACGGCAATCTGCACGGCAAACTTTTGGAAGTGGTTGCAGAAAGCCTGAAAAACGACGCCTAACTTTTCAGCCCTCAATCATTCCTCAAAAGGCTCGCTTCATAAAAATGGAGCGAGCCTTTTTGTTCTTCAT
Source organism: Acetobacter pomorum (assembly GCF_002738225.1). Taxonomy (GTDB): domain Bacteria; phylum Pseudomonadota; class Alphaproteobacteria; order Acetobacterales; family Acetobacteraceae; genus Acetobacter; species Acetobacter pomorum. The sequence continues at coordinate 1,750 of NZ_PEBQ01000172.1, forward strand.
ATGTTGCTTTTTTACGTCTGCCTCTGGCATTACGCGGTGGAATAGATCATCTAGTGTCATATGCAGACATCTTTCCCCTCCGCTTACGATGCCCCAGCACTGGTTGCATATAAGGGAGCCTATTCCCTTCTTACGGAAGATGGAGAAGTTCTTCATCTGTCTGCGCAGGACGTAAGGCAAAACCTGCAAAACATGCCTTGCCCGCTTGTTATCCATGCACCGGCATTGGCCCGGCGGCTCAATTTATCACCCCCGGGGCAACCTGCGCCGTGGCTGGATCTGTTGGAACTGTTTGCCTTTGTGCATCCAGCTACACCTGTTGCGCCTACCCCACGCGGTCTGGCATTGGCCCTTGGCATGCAGGATGAGGATATAGGCGCAGCAGAAGCAGATTTGCTTCCACGCCTTCTCTCCCTTCTGCTCACCAATCTGGCACGTCAAAACCACGGGGCAACAGCGGAGCATCTGGCTGCCCTTACCCTAAGGCTGGCTCAGGCTGGATGGATCTGGAGCGGCACAGTTGCCGAAACTCTGGGGCTGCATAATAAACTGACGCCACAAGGCAAATTGCCAGAAACAATGCTGCAACCTGGGGACGCCCTGCGTATCTGGCGCTTTTTGCCCAAATGGGAGGAAACGCCCCTTCCGCCTCCACCTGCATCTCACCCTATCTCCCCTACAGAAGCGCGTGAGCAACTGACAAAAATGCTGGGTGAGGATGCTGAGGTCCGCACCGGACAAGCCGATTTTGCATCTGTTGCCACAGGCGCATTTGAACCACGAAATGTGCGGGGTGATCCTGCCATTGTCTTGGCCGAAGCTGGCACAGGCACGGGTAAAACACTTGGCTATATTGCCCCTGCCAGCCTTTGGGCAGAACGGAACAAAGGGGCTGTTTGGATCAGCACCTATACGCGCCACCTGCAACGCCAGATTGAGCAGGAAACCCGTAGGCTTTACCCAGACCAAGCCACACATCGGCAACGGGTTGTTTTACGCAAGGGCCGAGAAAACTATCTGTGCCTGCTAAATATGGAAGAAGCCGTAAATACTGCGGCCTCCCGCCCTGCAGGCATTACCATTGCCCTCATCATGCTGGCGCGATGGAGCTTGGCCACTGCAGATGGTGATCTGTTTGGGGGTGATCTGCCCGGCTGGTTTGGGGATCTGTTCGGCCAAGGCAATCTAATCGGCGTGGCAGACAGGCGTGGCGAGTGTATTCACGGTGCGTGTGCCCATTATCAGAATTGTTTTGTTGAACATTCTATTCGTCGTGCGCGGGAAGCTGATCTGGTTATTGCCAACCATGCCCTTGTTATGGCGCAGGCTGCTTACGCACAAGCAGGTATGAGCGATGATGCAGATGAAACGGATGACCCCTCTGCCCCATCCCGTTATGTGTTTGATGAAGGCCACCATCTGGCCGATGCGGCGGATAGCGCCTTTTCTGCTGAGCTTTCTGGGTTGGAAGCCGCAGAACTCCGCCGCTGGTTGCTTGGCGCAGAAGGCAGGCGCTCCCGCGCGCGTGGCCTGAAGCGCCGTCTGGATGATCTGGTTGTTGGTCATCCCAAGCTGGAAACACCGCTGGATGCTGCCCTTATGGCGGCAACAGCACTCCCTGCGCCCGGCTGGTCTTCCCGCTTGGGGCAGGAACATGCTGATGAGCCTCCCCCCCCCGAACCTCCGGAAGATATCGGTCTCTTTCCGCTTGAGCCGGAAGCTCCCCAACCGGTGCTGGAAAACCCCACGGAAGCCTTTTTGCGTCTTTTACGCCAGCAAGCACTTGCCAGAACGCAGGAAGGTGGCAAGCAACATGTTTACGCAGCCCTTGAATGTGATCTGCACCCCCTTGTGCCAGACTTGGCAGAAGCCGGGCATCTGCTGGCACGTGCGTTAACACGGCTTGTGGAGCCTTTACGGACCTTGGCTGAACGCCTGCATGCGCGCCTTGAGGAAGATGCCGAAACACTGGATTCCGCAACGCGCGGCCGCATAGAAGCCATGACCCGTGCCCTGCGCCGCAGAGCGATTTCCCGCTTGGATGCGTGGATTGCCATGCTAAGCGCATTAGATACTCCACCTGAACCCGATACCACGCCAGCCCATGTACACTTCATCCGCCTTGAACGGCGCGAAAAGCAACGGATGGGCGAGCAAGATGTAGGCCTTTATCGCTATTGGCTGGACCCCACCATTCCGTTTGCTGGCATTATGGCCATACCTGCGCAAGGTATGCTGATTACATCCGCCACCCTGCGTGACCAGCAGACAAACGAGCCTGAAAGCGATAATGCGGAAAAAGCATGGGAAGCCGCCGAGGCACGCACAGGCGCCAATCACTTTCCCTCGCCTCCGCTGCGCGCCAGTCTGGCCAGTCCTTTTGATTACGCCCGCCAAACACGCGCGTATATTGTGACTGACATAGATAACAGCAGTATTGTGGATCTGGCAGCTGCTTTCCGCACGCTTTTCTTGGCATCTGGTGGCGGAGGTTTGGGGCTATTCACGGCCATTTCTCGCCTACGTGGCGTATATGACCGTATTGCGCCTACACTGGAAGAAAACGGCCTGCCGCTTTACGCCCAGCATGTAGATGCGATGGACAACAACACACTGGTAGATATTTTCCGGACGGAAGAACATGCCTGCCTGTTGGGCACAGATGCCATGAGAGACGGCGTTGATGTGCCCGGCAATGCGTTGCGCCTGGTGGCTTTTGAGCGTGTGCCTTGGCCGCGGCCAGACATTCTGCACCGTGAACGCCGTATTCACCTTTCTGGAGGTGACCCGAAATCTTTTGATGAACGAATTGCACGCCTACGGTTACGTCAGGCTTTTGGTCGGCTTATCCGCCGTCAGTCTGACCGAGGGGTTTTCGTCCTGCTAGACAGGCGCACCCCTACCCGTTTGCTCAGTGCTTTTCCCGCAGGGGTGGAAGTCCGCCGCCTTGGGTTGGCAGAAACAGCGCGAGAACTTGCTGCCTTTTTGGCAGAAACAGAAAGGGCCGATCAAAACTGATCGGCCCTGCCTGAAAAATCAATCTACTTTCAGATTGGTTGCAGCCTGCTTGCCGCGTTCTTCAACCAGATCGAAAGAAACTTTCTGTCCGTCATTCAGGCCACGCAAACCCGCTGCCTGCACTGCGGTAATATGCACGAACACATCTTTACCGCCATCATCTGGGGCAATAAAGCCATAACCCTTGGTGGCGTTAAACCATTTTACTGTACCGGTCGGCATGAGCGGGATAGTCCTTGTTCTTCTCAACGTTTTGTCCTGCGGCACACCGTGTGCGGTTCAGGATATGCCCCATCCCCCCATGACCAGCAGCAATTGTCAATCATAATTCGAAAACTGGCCAAAGCAGAGACAGAGAAAAAGCCCTACGGGTTCAGGTTGCTTTTCAGGAAATCAATGCTGCGGGCCTGTGCTTCCTGATAAGCTTTAGCATTAAAAGAGCTTCTTTCCGGGCAACCAAACCCGTGTCCGGCATCATCGTACACGTAAAGTTCAACTTCAGGGTGCGCCTGCCGAATGGCTGCAATATCGGTATGTGGGATACTTGCATCCTGCTCTCCAAAATGGAGCTGTACGGGGCAGCGCGGAGTCTCATTTCGGCTGGCGGCAATACCGCCCCCATACCAGCCAACGGCTGCTGCAAAGTCATCCGTTCTGCACGCAGCCTCCCAAGCCAGTGTGCCACCCCAGCAATAGCCGATAATACCAACCTTGCGCGGTTTGAGAACTGCAGCCGCAGCCTGAATATCCAGCAGCGTTTTTGCCAGAGGAATCTGTGCCCGCAATGCCAGACCCTCTTTCACACCTTCGGCAGAATAATCCAGCTCCACCCCGCGTTGCACACGGTCAAACAAGGCCGGGGCAATCACGTGAAATCCGGCTTCAGCAAAGTTTTCACACACTTGCCGGATATGGTGGTTTACGCCAAAAATTTCCTGAAGCACGATAAGCGCGTAAGGATGATGGCTGCTTTCGGTTTCCCATGCGGAAAACTCATGTCCGTCAGCAGCCTTAAGTGTTGTGATATGACCCATGCGAGCACCTCCTATCTGTTATCAGGTTACAGCAAAAAGAAACTTTATCCACATTCCTTGACTCTGCCATTGGGCAGACCTATCTCCTGTTTTGGCACTCCCGGGGTGGGAGTGCTAACGTAACGCGGCGTTATGTTACGCGCGACAAAGAGAATGGCGCTGCTTTCTATTAAGGGCACCATTCCAGAAATGAATGTGGAGCGATCCATAATGACGAAGTTTCGTCCCTTACACGACCGGGTAGTTGTCCGTCGCCTTGAAGGCGAACAGAAGACCGCTGGCGGAATCATCATTCCTGATACAGCTCAGGAAAAGCCTATGGAAGGCGAAGTGGTTGCCGTGGGTCCGGGTGCCCGGAATGAACAGGGCCAGATTGTAGCGCTCGATGTTAAAACCGGTGACCGTGTGCTGTTTGGCAAATGGTCCGGTACGGAAGTGAAGATCGACGGCGAAGAGCTGCTGATCATGAAGGAAAGCGACATCATGGGCGTGGTAACCGCCTGATTTTGCGTTGATCCGCACTTTTAATTTTAGAACGATCTTCACAGGAGAAATTCAATGGCTGCCAAGGACGTAAAGTTTGGTGCAGACGCACGCCAGCGTATGCTGCGCGGTGTGGACATTCTGGCTGATGCTGTAAAAGTGACGCTGGGCCCCAAAGGCCGCAACGTAGTGCTGGACAAAAGCTTTGGCGCACCGCGCATCACCAAGGACGGTGTTTCCGTTGCCAAAGAAATCGAACTGGCTGACAAGTTCGAAAACATGGGCGCGCAGATGCTGCGTGAAGTGGCATCCAAAACCAACGATGTGGCCGGTGACGGCACCACCACAGCTACGGTTCTGGCGCAGGCTATCGTGCGTGAAGGTCACAAGGCTGTTGCCGCTGGCATGAACCCGATGGATCTGAAGCGCGGGATCGACAAGGCTGTTAGCGTTGTTATCGAAGAGCTGAAGAAGAACGCCAAAAAAGTAACCACCCCGGCGGAAACCGCTCAGGTTGGTACGATTTCTGCCAACGGTGAATCTGAAATCGGTCAGATGATCTCCGAAGCCATGCAGAAAGTTGGCTCCGAAGGCGTGATCACGGTTGAAGAAGCCAAGCACTTCCAAACCGAACTGGATGTTGTTGAAGGCATGCAGTTTGACCGCGGCTACATCTCTCCGTACTTCGTGACGAACCCGGAAAAGATGACAGCGGATCTGGAAAACCCCTACATCCTGATCCATGAAAAGAAGCTGTCTTCCCTGCAGCCCATGCTGCCGCTTCTGGAATCCGTTGTGCAGTCCGGCCGTCCGCTGCTGATCATTGCAGAAGATGTTGACGGTGAAGCTCTGGCAACTCTGGTTGTCAACAAGCTGCGCGGTGGCCTGAAAATTGCTGCCGTTAAGGCTCCGGGCTTTGGTGACCGCCGCAAGGCCATGCTGGAAGACATTGCCATCCTTACGGGTGGTCAGGTCATCAGCGAAGATCTGGGCATCAAGCTGGAAACCGTTACCCTGAACATGCTTGGTTCTGCCAAGAAGGTGCATATCGACAAGGAAAACACCACCATTGTTGATGGCGCTGGCAAGGCTGAAGACATTAAGGGCCGCGTAAAGCAGATCCGCGCACAGATCGAAGAAACCACTTCTGACTACGATCGTGAAAAACTGCAGGAACGTCTGGCCAAACTGGCTGGCGGTGTTGCCGTTATCCGCGTTGGTGGTTCCACAGAAGTGGAAGTGAAAGAACGCAAAGACCGCGTTGACGATGCCCTGCACGCAACACGCGCTGCTGTAGAAGAAGGCATTGTTCCCGGTGGTGGCACGGCTCTGGCCCGCGCTACACTGACACTGGAAGGCCTGCACTACCACAATGATGACCAGCGCGTTGGTGGTGAAATCATCCGTCGCGCCCTGCAGGCTCCGCTGCGCCAGATTGCACACAACGCTGGTGAAGATGGCGCTGTGATCGCAAACAAGGTGCTGGAAAATAAAGACTACAATTTCGGGTTTGATGCCCAGGCTGGCGAATACAAGAACCTGGTTGAAGCCGGTATTATTGACCCAGCCAAGGTTGTCCGCACGGCTCTGCAGGATGCAGCATCTGTTGCTGGCCTGCTGATCACCACGGAAGCCATGGTGGCAGAACGCCCGGAAAAGAAAGCCGCTCCGGCTGGCGGCCCTGACATGGGTGGCATGGGCGGAATGGACTTCTAAGTCCTTTCAAACCATTAATACGGCACTAAACTTGCTGTATCATCAGTTTGAGGAAAACTGCTCTCTGAAAAGAGAGCAGTTTTCTTTTTGAAACATTTCAGTCCCTAGTGAATTACAATATACTCAGATTACATCGCTAAATTTCAAATATGAACTCTGGCAATAGGTAACCGTGACATTAAGCATCCTTCTCATTTTGAGAGAAAAGGGAAATATTATATAGCGCTTTGAAGAGCAAAAAATGGCGTACATTTTGAATACTGCAGACCAACCTGATTTTCATAGTGGTTCGTCTGATCCCCAATAGTGTAAATGAACAGCCCCACATATGATTTTTGAGCGGACGTAACGAGTCCGTATGGAATAGCTTTTTATCACTAAGCTCATTTAGGCGTGCTAGCACTTTTCAACGTCAAAGATACGCGCCTGCTTCAGGCCCTACTCATTAAAATATAAGGGAAAGAATTACAGACAGCCACTTAAACACCGAGGTTTTTTCTCTATTCGGGATGTAGGCAAGTTCGCCAACGGGCCAATGTAGCAGAAAATAGCTCCGAACATTTTCCCAAAAAATTATACTTAAATCAGTAAGGATTTTTGTGATTTCTAAGTTCTCTCTCATTCTTCCTAAGAAGTTATGAGAGAGAACCGTAGAGCTGCCTCTTAAAACGGCTATCTAGTCATTCGATAGAAGCAGTATAAAGACCAATTAATGGTAGCTACTTATGATTTCTGATGCTCTATTTCAAAAGCACCCAGAGTTTTATCTTTTTGATCTGAAAAACCGTTTCCATGTTTTTTATGAAGATATGCAACATATTCACGCATAAATGTTGATCTAGATCTTCCATGAGACCAAAAGTGCACAAAGCCCTTTTCTTGATCATGTATATTGTCAATTTTGGGTACAGAAACAGAATTTGTAATTGAAGTTCCATCAAATACATCTAATTTATAAAAAACATAATTCAGTATACTTTGATCGTAAAACGGTATGCTATCTCTGCCAAATTTTATTGTATATGATATTAACATTCTGTATGCTGCTTTAAATACATAATTCAATTTCTCCCATGAAGGTATCATAATAATACCCGCATTAAATCCCTCACCTTTAGAGAATAAAGGAAATGGATGTTGAGAGTATAAAGTTGATCCGTTTGATGCATTATTTGTTATATAATGATTTTTTTCTATTTGAGCACTTATTTTTTCTTCTTTCATGAATAACGGTATGTTGTCTTTTAATGGTTTGTTAAATATTATATCACAATCTACGTAAATAATTGGCTGGAATCTAGAAAATATATCAGATGAAAGAAGAGGAATTCTGCTGCCTACATAATCAAGTCTATCGAATCCTCTTGATTCTATTACAGATACATTGTGTAAATTATGTTTCTTACATACGTCTTTTATAAACTTTTTATTTATATCTGTTGCAATAAATATTGTCCCTTTATACTCCCCAAACATAGATAAACTTTCAATAGATATTTTAAATTGATCAAGTATATCTCCAGATCCATATAGAATATACAATATAGCAGGATTTACTATTTTAGCCACACACGGAACATAATCATCGAAAAATATGATATCTGATTTTAGGGGACAGTTCATATCTTCGAATAAGTCATCAATTTTTATTTTTACATTGTCAAAATATAAATACTCAATATTGGTTTTATTTTCTGAAAATGAAAGTAATTTATCTTCGAATAATATCTGTTTACTAGACAGAAATATTATTTTTTCAGCCTCCTCTTTGCTTAAGATTCTAAATTCTTCCCATAGACTTGGTTTGCTTCTATATTCTAAATCTTTATTTGGTCGTGCAGATAAAAATCCTTTTTGTGTTTTTATAAAAATAAAATCTTCATTCCCACTTCTAATTAATTCGATACAATCATCTGTGACAGCTTTATTCGGAAATTCCAAACCAGAATCAAAGCTAAATGGAGAATTATTCTTACCTAGTGAATATAAACCAGCTTCTTTTTTAATTGAAATAAGATCATCCACACTTGATACATCATCAATAGATTTTTGAATTATTTTTCCATTGTTTTCAGATAAAAAATTTCCGAAGTGCGTAAGTATATACATTAACAATCACCTAAAAAAATAATTTTAGCTAAAATTTTATACCATGAAAAAGTATTATAGAAAAGGATTTGGAGATATCGACTTCCCTAGTTTTGAATAGCTACCTTTGATTCTCTCTTGTGTCATAATTAAGAGATAATGACATGAAGCGACCAGATTTTCTTTGACGTTGAAGAGCGTCTGGCGCATTGGTCCAATGCCTTGAACAACTTGCCCGATGCAGGAAAGATCAGCCAACAGAACTATTCCATACGAACCTATTGCACCCACTAAATATTCAAATGTACAGTAGATGGAAAGCTACCGATATAGCGGCCAATAATAGTGCCAAACTGCACAAGGAATTGCTTCGATCAAACAATTCTTCGCGCAGTCAGTTCCGTCTTAACAATTTTTGATAATGCACGACATTATTTCTAAATACCTTACACCGAACAGCTCAAAACACGTTACGTAGAATTTTCAGCCTTGGTAATATGAGCAATGTCAGTTTCTAATTCTGTAGATATTTGTCAGAATATCATTCTACTGGCTACCACCATAATTCTTGTAAACCCGAAATCTCTGCTTTGAGTCACAAATCTGTATTGAAAATTCAACGCCATGGTGAAGTTTTAGAAATGCACGACTCTCTTGCTCTACCAAGAAAAAAAACATATCATTTCGGAATAGATACTATATCTACTAACCTACACCTTGAGGGAAAGATTGTCATATGCGCATCCCGAAGCCCATGTGCAAAACTAGGATAAATGTTTTTTGCGCCTTACTCCTTTCTTTCGCATATAGTTCAAGGTGTCTTGCAGCAGATGCAGCGCCCGCAATAGATACTGGCGATACAGCATGGATGCTCACCAGCACGGCTCTGGTGCTGATGATGACCATTCCTGGGTTGGCCTTGTTCTATGCGGGCATGGTGCGTAAAAAAAACGTACTGGCAACACTTATGCAGTCTTTTGCTCTGTGCTGCATTATCTCTATTGTCTGGATGGTTGCGGGGTATTCCCTCGCCTTTACTACGGGGTCTCCATGGATTGGCGGGTTTGGCCGCATGTTCCTCAACGGCATTGGCGCTAACATTCATAACGGCGCAGATGTTGGCTTTACCCTTGGTGCGGATTCCTCCAACGCCACAACCATGACCATTCCTGAGAGCATCTTCATGATGTTCCAGATGACATTCGCCATCATTACCCCGGCCCTGATTTCTGGCGCTTATGCTGAACGCATGAAGTTCAGCGCCATGTGTGTGTTCTCCATTATCTGGTCTCTCATTGTATATGCCCCCATTGCTCATTGGGTATGGAGCCCGATTGGTTGGCTGGGCGGCCTTGGCACAGCAGACTTTGCCGGTGGCACGGTTGTGCATATTAACGCCGGTGTTGCTGGTTTGGTATGCGCATTGATGCTGGGCCGTCGTAAAGGATACGGACAGGACGATCTTTCTCCCTTCAATCTAACATATGCCGTTATTGGCGCTTCCCTGCTGTGGGTTGGCTGGTTTGGCTTCAATGCTGGCTCTGCCGTGGGTGCCAACGGGCGTGCAGGCATGGCCATGGCTGCCACCCAGATTGCGGCTGCGGGTGCTGGCGTTTCATGGATGCTGGTTGAATGGCTTCGCTCTGGCAAGCCGACTGTGCTGGGCGTGATTTCCGGTGCCGTTGGTGGGCTGGTGGCCATTACCCCTGCCGCCGGTTTTGTGCTGCCAGGCAGTGCGCTGATTATCGGCCTGATTACCGGCGTTGTATGCTACTGGGGCGCCACATCCCTGAAACACATGATGGGATATGATGACAGCCTGGACGCTTTTGGTGTGCATGGCGTGGGTGGTATTGTTGGTGCCCTGCTAACCGGCCTGTTTGCCTATGGTCCGCTTTCTGCAACAGATTCCAACCCCTCTGGCATTACGGGTTCGGTGCATCAGCTTGTTGTTCAAACAGAAGCAGTGCTGGTCACCATTGTATGGTGTGCGGTTGTGTCTTTCATTATCCTAAAAGTTGTTGATCTGGTTATTGGCCTGCGTGTGACGCCTGATGAAGAACTGGAAGGTTTGGATATGTCCCTGCATGGGGAACGCATTAACGACTGACCCTTCTGCAAACATTTTACTCTGCTATCTACAGAAAGCCCTCTTCAGCTGTTTGGAGAGGGCTTTCTTGTTTCTTCAATAAAATAAGTGCTCCCCATTCATTTCAGCGCCACAGTTTGCAATACTATTTACGGGAGTAAAAAACGGCATAGGGTCGTTTTTTGATTCGCCCCTTTGCATGAGGTTTTCTTTATGAACTTTTCTGCACGCACCGGTTTGGCAGCCTTACTGCTTGGTTGCGCGACTGCTCTTTCTGCCCCAACAGCCCATGCATTGACGGTTAAGGAATGTCACGCAAAATTTAAGGAAGCCAAAGCGGAAAACACGCTTAATGGGCAAACATTCAAGGCGTTTAAGGCTGCCAACTGCGATACTGCCACTACGGCAGAAACAACACCCACCACAGCTAACAAACCGGCAGAACCTACCCCGGAAGCAGCCAAACCAGCAGCGCCTGCTGCTGTCAGTGCATCTGGTGCGACTTTTCCTTCTGCGGTGGACCCACAATATTCCAAGCTCAGCGCAGGTAAGGCCCGTATGAAAACCTGCCTAGATCAGTACCATGCCAACAAAAACAGTAATGCTAATGGTAGTCTGAAATGGATTCAGAAGGGTGGTGGCTATTACAGCGAATGCAATAAACGCTTAAAAGGCGAATAATAGAATAAGTAGGCCGAGGCAGAACTAGGCTCCTCTGCCTCGGCTTAGATCAATTAGTGATGCTGTGGTGGAGCCGGCATAACGTACAAAGTATGTGTGCGGTAAGAAATCCACACCCGATGTGCAGCAAACCAGTCTGATCCCAACAGCATGTCTACAGTATCGTGCAAGGGCGCTACAGTCAGCACAGGAGATTTTTCCTGCTCCTGCCCGATCTGGAACAGATGGAACTTGTGCCAGTGATAGATTTGCTGGTGCCCATCTACCCCGGTTGTTACCCCACCCGGATCTGCCGCCAGAGCCTGACGCGAAACACCAATGCGTTCTGCCGCGCCAATAGAGACAATGCGCGAACGTGCGCCACTATCCACCAAAGCCTTTAGTTTTTCTCCATCAAGCGTCACTTCTGCCACCACGCGTTGCCCGGCATTTTGTAACGGCACAGCCCGATAGATATAACGCCACCCCTCCGGCCCGTTACAATCTGCTGAATTGGCAGACCAGAAAGACAGCGTTCCCCCAGCAACATTGAACTCCACATCATAGCGGGAAAGGAGATCTCCCCCCATCAGCCCTTCCACAGCAGGTTCTGTCTGTGGGACTGCGGGCAACGTATCCACTGGAATGGAAACAGGGCCAAACTCCACATTCTGCGCGCGAAAAGAGCTGACAATCGCGTTGGGCACAATCCGCCCCATACCGCCGGTACCGCGCACAACTGTATGCACGCTTTTATCTCGCTTGGCGGCAAAAAGTGAGGCAGCCTCAGGTGAAATCAGACTCCCTTCCGAGCCTGTATCCACAATCATACGCACAGCATGGCCATTGATGCTGACAGGAATGTTCAGAAACCCCTGATCATTCCGCAAAGCCACGCGTGCAACCAGTTTATGGCATCCATCTGCGGCGTAAGTTGTAGAGGCACTGCCTATTTGCCAGACACCCCCACCCCCCACGACCAAAGCACAAGCAACTATCTGGCGTTTCATGCCAACTCCCGCGCAAAACGGTCTGTTGCATTCAGCAACGCCGTTAAAATACCGGGCTCGAATAACGCATGGCCCGCAGCATCAATCAACTGGAAGTCCGCTTCCGGCCATGCTCTGTGCAAATCCCATGCTGTACGCACTGGCGTTGCCATATCGTAGCGCCCCTGCACAATCACGGTTGGAATATGGCGAATACGCCCAACATCCCGAATAAGCTGGCCTTCTTCCAGCCAGCCACCGTGCACAAAATAATGGTTTTCAATCCGGGAAAAAGCGAGTGCATAGTCAGCTTCGTCATGCTGCGTTTCCATTTCCGGGCATGGCAGCAGGGTTAATGTACGCCCTTCCCACAGGCTCCATGCCCGTGCCGCCTGTAACCGGATAGCCGGATCATCCGAGGTCAGGCGCTTGCGATATGCTGCCATCATATCTCCCCGCTCTGCCAGTGGAATAGGTGCTAAAAAATCTTCCCATTTATCGGGGAATATCCAAGATGCACCATTCTGATAATACCAAAGCAATTCAGCGCGCCGTAGCGTAAAGATACCCCGCAACATCAACGCGGTCACACGGTCTGGATGTGTTTCAGCATAGGCCAGTGCGAGCGTGGAGCCCCACGAGCCCCCAAATACGGCCCATTTTTCCACCCCGCACATGTCACGCAGGCGCTCAATATCCGCTACCAGATGCCACGTTGTGTTTGCTTCCAACGAGGCATGGGGACGCGAACGACCACACCCGCGCTGGTCAAACAACACAATGCGATAACGTGCAGGATCAAACAGCCGCCGTTGGGAAGGAGAACACCCCCCACCTGGGCCACCATGCAAAAACACAACAGGCACACCATTCGGGTTGCCACATTGCTCCCAATAGATCTGATGCCCCTCTCCCGTATCCAGATAACCGTGGGCATAGGGTTCAATTTCGGGCCATGGTGCACGCAACGCCTGTATCATGCCGGTATGTTCCTTATTTTGCATTCTGGCCTCATTGTGCACGCGGATGCGCCCGCGTCCAGACATCCAGCAGGCGTGCCTCATCTGCCAGCGTATAACGTTGTGTGGTGGAGAGGCTGGCATGCCCCAGCAGCTCCTGAATAACGCGCAAATCCGCCCCTCCTTCCATCAGATGGGTTGCAAAGGAGTGGCGTAGTGCATGTGGCGTAACAAAATCCGGCAAGCCAGAAAGATGCCGCCATTCCCGCATGGCCTTCTGGGCTATGGCGGGTTGCAGGCGCTTGCCTCTTACCCCCACAAAAAGAGGCGCATCAGGGCTGGGTGCCGGATGTTTTGCGCGCCATGCCTCCAGCGCCTGCTGCACAATTGGCAGCACTGGCACCAGCCGTTCCTTGCCGCCTTTGCCCAAAATACGCAGCACATTGCTACCGCGCATTATGTCCAGATCTGCAATATTCAGATTCAACGCTTCGGAAATACGCAAACCACATCCATAAAGCAGCAAAAACAAAGCGGCATTCCGCTGCTGTTCCATAGGCGTTTGCGCCAGATCAGAAATATCTTCTGGCGCTGCTATGGCCTGATCTTTGGCCAATGGCCGTGGCAGAGGCTTTTTGGTGCGTGGTGTGCTGAGCAACTGGATGGCCGTGTTTTCCACCCCCTGCCTGCGTGCCAGATATTTAAAAAAAGACCTTACGGCAGAAACACGCCGCGCACGCGTGCGTGTGGCCTGATCTGATGATGTTTTACGTGCTGTGGGCTTGCTGGCTTCGGCCTGCTCATAGGCAAGCCATGCGCGGAAGTCCCGCAAGCTGATCAACCCCAAACCGACCATATCCGGCAAACCGTCCAGATGTGTGGTCATAAACCCTAAAAACCGCGCCAGATCACCTTGATAGGCCTCAACTGTTAACGGAGATGCCTGTTTTTCTATCGCCATCCATTCCAGAAATTTCTGAACAGCTTCTTCAGCGGTCATGATCTTCCTCTGTCGGGCAGAAAGCTTTGTGCGCTTTTTCTCCCCTGTTCTTTCCCTGTAGGCAGCATTACAACCAAATCCTGATGGCGCAGAAACCTTTATCCAATATACCTCCGCAGGATTCTGGCAACCTAACAGCCAGTGCTTGTGGCACAACACGCATTTCCGTGCTGTTGCCCATGCCTTTTGCTGGCCCGTTTGATTACCGCGCACCAGCAGATATGGATCTGCAACCCGGTGATATTGTTGTGGCCCCGTTGGGCAAACGGCAAGAAACAGGCGTGGTGTGGGATGCAACATCCACACTTCCGGCAGATCTGGCCCCACCTGTTACAGAAAAAAAGGTGGATGCCTCCCGCTTACGCCCCATTGTATGCAGGCTTGACCTGCCACCTTTATCCGCAGAGCTGCGCCAGTTTATAGATTGGGTTGCAGCATATACCCTTACCCCTCCCGGTATGGTGCTGGCCATGACCCTGCGATTGCATATGCGCGCCGCCCCAACCCCCACTATGGGATGGGCTATGGCAGAACACCCTGCTTTGGAGACCCTGCGCCTGACACCTGCACGCCAAAAGGTGCTGGACCTTCTGGCAGATGGGAACCATCGCACCACCACAGATATTACCAATGCCACAGGCGTTAGCGCTGGCGTTGTAAAAGGGTTGGCCAATGCAGGTGTGCTACGCCCTGTTTCCCTGGGGCCGGAGCGCCCGTTTGGCCAACCGGATGCACATTATAACCCTCCTGTGCTGGAAGGTGCGCAGCAGTCTGCAGCAGTCGCTCTGCGCCAAACGGTTGCAGAAAACCGCTTTTCCGTCACCTTGTTGGAAGGGGTGACCGGATCTGGCAAAACAGAAATCTATCTGGAAGCTATTGCTGCCTGTCTGGAACAAGGCAAACAGGCCCTTATTCTGCTGCCTGAAATTGCACTTTCCGCCCAATGGATGGAACGTTTCTCCCGCCGGTTTGGGGTACAGCCTGCTGTGTGGCATTCCGAAATCGGGCAGCGCGCGCGTAGGCTTACGTGGCTTGGGGCAGCAGATGGTTCGGCTTCTGTTATTGTTGGGGCCCGCTCTGCTTTGTTTCTGCCCTTCCATCATCTTGGCCTGATTATTGTGGATGAAGAGCACGAAGCCCTGTTCAAGCAGGAAGAAGGCGTTATCTACAATGCGCGCGATATGGCGGTGGTGCGCGGGCGGTTGGCGCGCTTTCCCGTCGTTGTAGTTTCAGCCACCCCCAGCCTGGAAACACTGGCAAACGTGGAAGCCGGCCGGTATCGGCATCTGGTGCTACCAACCCGGCACGGAGGAGCGGAACTGCCAGAAACTCGTGTGCTGGATTTGCGCGATCATCCTCCACCCAGAGGACTGTTTCTTTCTCCCGAACTGGTGGAAGATATTGGGGCCACGCTGGAACGGCGGGAGCAGGTTATGCTGTTCCTCAATCGGCGGGGCTATGCGCCCCTTACTCTCTGCCGATCCTGCGGGCACCGTATGGAGTGCCCACATTGCACGGCATGGCTGGTGGAACATCGTAACCGCAAGGTGCTCTCCTGCCACTATTGCGATCATACAGAACCCATGCCCCCCACCTGCCCGCAATGCGGATCAGAACATAGCCTAACCGCCATAGGCCCCGGTATTGAGCGCATTACGGAGGAAGCCCGGCAGCTCTTTCCGGATGCACGCGTTCTGGTGATGTCCAGCGACACACTTGGCGGCCCGGCGGCCACGGCAGAAGCGGTTGCCAAAATCTCACGCCGGGATGTTGATCTGATTATCGGGACGCAGATTGTCGCCAAAGGCTGGCATTTTCCGCATCTTACCCTAGTGGGTGTCGTGGATGCAGATCTTGGGCTTGGTGGAGCAGATTTGCGGGCCGGAGAACGCACCATTCAGCTTTTGCATCAGGTCGCGGGGCGTGCAGGCCGAGCATCCTCCCCCGGTCGGGTTATTCTGCAAAGCTATGCGCCGGAACACCCTGTTATGCAGGCGCTGCTTTCGGGGGATTTTGATGCCTTTATGCAGCAGGAGGCCGCACAGCGTAAACCAGGATTCTGGCCTCCGTATGGGCGTCTGGCAGCCTTGATTGTCAGTGCTGACACAGCTGTTGCCGCAGATGAGGCCGCTGCCCAACTGGGCCGCACCGCCCCTTATGGCGAAGGTATTCAGGTGCTCGGCCCAGCCCCGGCACCGCTGGCGGTATTACGGGGGCGGCACCGCAGGCGGCTGCTGCTGCGCACCCACCGCAATATTGCCGTACAGCCCATTCTGCGCCGCTGGCTGGGTATGGTAAATCTGGCCAGAAACGCCAAAGTGGACGTGGATATAGATCCCGTATCCTTTCTCTAACGTTTCTGCACACTTGGCCTGAAAATCTTACTTTTTTGGGGTCGCTGTATCGTTTGCAGGCTTGGCAGAGCTGGTCAGCACTGTGGAAATTGTGCCGCGCAGCACCATCACACGCACATTTGGCGCAATTTCCACCTCCACTTCTTCCGAATCTTCCTTGGCGCGCTGCACAATCCCAACAACACCCCCTGCTGTTACAATCCGGTCTCCCCGGCGCAGCGCCTTGAGTTCCGCCTTAAGCTGCTTCTGCTGCTTCTGCTGTGGGCGGATCAGCAGAAAGTACATAATTGCAAAAACGGCTACAAATGGCAGGAAGGACATTAGGCTGGAGCCTCCTCCTGCGCCTCCGGCACTTTGGGCATATGCGGCGGGGATAAGGAAATTGGACATCAAGCAGACTTTCCTGGAAAGGCGTGTTGCGAAAACAGAGAAAGTGACCATAATTTTCAATCTTCGTGCGTCAAGCACCTGCGCGGATGAAAACGCCTTACGGCCCGTAATTTTATAACCAACCACTGGCGACAAACAGGATAGATACCCAGATGGACACACCAACACTCCCTGTTCTGGAACGCATTGCCTCGGCTCTGGAGCGCCTTTCCCCCCCACCCGCCAGCCTAGAAGGCGTGGATACAGCGGATGCGTTTGTCTGGTTGCCAGAACGTGGGCGCCTTTTGCCAGTAGCCCATGTTGCACATGTGCCGGTGGATTTGCTGCGTGGGGTGGATCTGCAGCGCAAAATCCTGATTGAAAATACAGAGCACTTTGCCCGTGGCCTGCCTGCCAACAACGCCATGCTCTGGGGCGCGCGCGGTATGGGCAAATCTTCGCTGGTGAAAGGCGCACACGCCTTGGCCAATCAGGTTGATGGCAAGCCTTGCGCCCCCGGTAAAGGCGCTATTGCCCTGATTGAAATCCAGCGTGAAGATCTGGCCACCCTGCCTCTGCTGCTGAGCCTGCTGCGGGAAAACCCACGCCGCTTTATTTTGTTCTGCGATGATCTTTCCTTTGAAAAGGAAGACCGGGATTACAAGGCGCTTAAATCCGTTCTGGATGGCGGCATTGCCGGGCGACCAGAAAATGTTCTGTTCTATGCCACATCAAACCGCCGCCACCTGATGCCGCGCGATATGATTGAAAATGAACGGGCAACCGCCATCAATCCTTCTGAAGCAACTGAAGAAAAAGTCTCGCTTTCAGACCGATTTGGCCTGTGGCTTGGTTTTTATGCTTGTGAACAGGATACGTTTGCAGACATGGTGCGGAGCTATGCGCGTGAACGTAACCTGCCCATTGCCGACGAGGACCTGATGGCCCGTGCCAATGAGTGGGCGATTACACGCGGAAGCCGCTCCGGACGGGTGGCTTTCCAGTTTATTGAGGACCTGACGGCCGAGCTGGCAGAACATTAATTTCTGTCAGCCATGCGCTCCTGTCTTGCTTCTTGCGTCACGATGAGTTGAGATAGCATTCGCAACAGCGGCATCAACACGGCGCCGCACAGGTATTTTTTGTGATTTGAGGCGAAATGGATCAGACCGCTCAGACCGATTCCTCCACCCCTGAACTGGCTGTTGAAGCCAGAAAGGGTAAAATAGATCTGCGGCGCGTCAGATCCAACCCGGACTACTGGTACCCTGTTGCGTGGTCGCGGGAGCTTAAAGCCGGCAAAACCATTGGCACACGCTATGCTGGCACGCCTATTGCCTTGGTGCGGCCCGATGCAGGGCCTGTATTTGCGCTAGAAGACCGGTGTGCCCACCGGCAGGTACCGCTCAGCAAAGGCACGGTGGAAGGTGCTTCCGTCAAATGCTGCTATCATGGCTGGGCCTATGGCCGATCTGGCAGATGTATTGATGTGCCCTATCTGGGCAAAGGCAAGCTGCCCAATGGGGTACGCACATTCCCCTGTCGTGAACAGGACGGCATGATTTTTGTTTTTCCCGGTGATCCGGAAAAAGCAGATACCGTGCCCCTGCCCTCACATTTGGCGCAAGCCAGCAACCCCGCTTACAAAACCCGCTACTTTGGCAGCACCATTGGGTGCCATTACAGCTTCATGCATGAAAATCTGATGGATATGAATCATCAGTTCATGCATTCCAAGCAAATGGGGCAGATGAAGCCTCGCTTTTTGGGCCAGAAGCGTGAGCCAAAGCTGGTGGAAGCCCGCTACAGCTTTGCCCGCACAAGTGGTAAGCAGCCTTTTGGCGAAGCCCTGATTTTTGGGGAACGCCGCGATTCTTCGGAAAAGTTCCAGCATCGCGATGTCATGACCATCCGCACGGAATATCCGTATCAAACCCTGCGTATCCAAACCGGAGATGAAGACCCGGTGATGGATTTGTGGATTGTTTATGTACCGCAAAGTGCAGATGAACTGACCAACCGCACTTTTGGCCTGCTTTCTGTCAAACGGCCCAAGGTAGGTGGTCTGCTGGATATTGCGTGGCCTTTCCTTGTGGCCTTTACCAACCGCATTTTTGCTGAAGACCGTGAAATTGTGGAACTGGAGCAAAATGCGTGGCGCGAACTGGGAGGCGACCACAACGTAGAGGTTTTTCCTGTTATTAACGCCCTGCGTGCACTGCTGACTGAATGTGGCCTTCCGCCAGAACCAACGCAGGCCCTCAAACCGAATGCCTGATACTATTCCAACTGAACTGGAAGCCCCGCCCTATCGCCTGCGCCCCCTTTGTGCGCAGGATGCCCCTGCCCTTCATCATCTGGTGAATGATTGGGAGGTGGTGCGCATGCTCAGCCGCCTGCCGTTTCCATACCCGCGGGAACTGGCAGATAGCTGGATAGCTTCCACCCAGCAGATACAGCAAAAGGGCGAAGGGTATCATTTTGCCATTCTGGATAAGGATGGCACTTTTATGGGCTGTATTGGTTTGGGCCTTCAAACTACGGGTCCATCTGCGCGCATTGGTATGCTGGGTTACTGGATTGGCCGCCCTTATTGGGGAAAAGGCATTGCAACATGTGCTGCCGCACGCATAACCAGTTGGGCATTGGCGCATCTGGATATTTCAAGCATCCGTGCAAATGTTGCAGCAGATAACAGTGCCTCGGCCCGTGTTCTGGAGCGCATTGGTTTTCAAAAAATTGCGACAGGCAAACAGGTTTTCGCTTCCCGCGGGAGTGAGCAACCCACGTTGATATTTGAAACCACACGCCATATGCAGGATATGCGCCACTCTAGTGCGATCTCTGGTACATTTTCTGCTCCCAAAAAACTGGTTCTGGTATCTGCCGCAGCACTTATTGATGCAAAAGGCCATATTCTGTTGGCGCGTCGGCCAGAAGGTAAAAGTATGGCCGGGTTATGGGAATTTCCGGGCGGTAAAATAGAAGCCGGAGAAACACCAGAAGCAGCTCTGGTGCGCGAACTGCATGAAGAACTGGGGCTTGATATGTCCCGCGCCTGTTTGGCGCCCTTTACTTTTGCATCCCATTCCTACCCAACATTCAACCTGCTGATGCCGCTTTATGTCTGCCGGCGCTGGCAAGGTGTTCCCACCCCTAGGGAAGGCCAGAAGCTGGCATGGGTTCCCCCGCAGGATTTACGCAAATACCCTATGCCGGAAGCAGATCTGCCATTTATTCCTCTTCTTCAGGCATTACTTTAAAAATCGCTCTATGCACAGAACTTGACGATACCCAATATCCGGGCTTACGCTGCCTGCCAGCAAGGTTAACGCCCTGCCCTCGTGATTTGTAAGGCCGGCTTGCGGCGAGGTAAAAGAAACGCGCTAAAGAGGCTCTGACACGGCATATGGCCGGCTGTCATGGTTTCCACGGTCAATTTAAGAGATTGAGCTGTTTTGGCAGGTACGTGCACTTGCCTGCTGCTTGGTCTGACACGCCAGAACCGGATACAAAGACCCATGAGTGACAACAAGATTGCATTTTCTGAAGCGTGGCGCCCAGCAACCCGTCAGCTTCATGCTGGTGTGGAACGCACGGAATATGGTGAAACCAGTGAAGCCGTATTTCTGACCTCCGGCTTTGTTTATGACAACGCTGAACAAGCCGCCCGCACCTTCCGTGGTGAGGAAGAACATTACCAGTATAGTCGCTTTGGCAACCCCACAGTTGCAGCGCTGGAACGCCGACTGGCTGATCTGGAAGGCGCAGAAGCCTGCGTGGCAACAGCTACGGGCATGGGTGCAGTTTCCTCCGCCCTGCTCAGCCACGTTAAAGCGGGAGATCGGGTTGTTGCCTCCCGCGCCCTGTTTGGCTCCTGCCACTGGATTGTTGCCAACCTTCTGCCACGCTATGGCGTAGAAACCGTTTTTGTAGATGGCTGTAACCTAGACGAATGGGCAAAAGCACTTTCCAAACCCACAGCCGCCGTTCTGCTGGAAAGCCCTTCCAACCCCATGCTTGATATCTTGGATATCAAGGCAATTTCAGAGCTGGCCCACAAGGCTAGCGCTATTGTGGTGGTGGATAACGTGTTTGCATCCCCAGTATTCCAGAAGCCTCTCCAGTTGGGGGCAGATGTTGTTGTTTATTCCTGCACCAAACACATTGATGGCCAAGGCCGCGTGCTGGGCGGAGCCGTGCTGGGCCGTAAAGACTGGATTACAGAAACACTTCAGCCTTTCACCCGCAATACAGGCAATGCGCTTTCACCCTTCAACGCATGGGTCATGCTCAAAGGGCTGGAAACACTTTCCCTGCGTGTTAACGCCATGGCAGCCAACGCGGCAGCCGTAGCCGATTATCTGGCCTCTGCCCCCGGCATTGTAAGCGTGCGCTACCCCGGCCGGGCTGATCACCCACAGTATGAACTGGCCAAACGCCAGATGAGTGGCAGCGGCAGCCTGATTGCCTTTGAAGTGAAGGGCGGCCAGAAAGGCGCGTTTGCCTTTATGGATGCGTTGGAGCTGATTGCCATTTCCAACAACCTTGGAGATGCGCGCTCTTTGGTAACGCATCCGGCAACAACCACACATTCCAAAGTCAGCCCGGAAGATCGGGCCATACTGGGCATTACGGATGGCGCTATTCGCTTTTCCGTGGGGCTGGAAGACAGCGCAGATCTGATTGATGATCTGGCCCGTGGCGTTGCAGCCCTTCAGGCTCTCTAACACTACACCGCATATGTCCCTCCCGCTCCGCCATACATGTATCGGGAGGGACAATGCTTGGCATAACAGATGGGTTCGTGATAGGTGCAAGCACCATCCCGTACCATAAACAGGATATTCCATGCCCGACTGGGCCACTTCTCCCCTTTTGCAAGATCCAGAAGAAGCCATGAACGAGCTCTTTTCCTCTCTGCCCGTGTATGAGGCTGTTACGGAAAATGTGCGCGTGCAGGTGCAGGTCTTCTGGCTGCCTGATCAATCCGAACCGGATGAACATTCCTACTGCTGGGCCTATCGTATCCGTATTGGCAATGATGGCACCCAGCCTGTGCAGCTTCTGGAACGTACATGGCACATTACAGATACGGCTGGGCATACAGAATATGTGCATGGGTCTGGCGTGGTGGGAGAACTACCGATTATTCAGCCCGGTGCGCTGTATGAATATACCTCTGGGGCATCCCTTGCCACACCGGGCGGGTTTATGAGCGGACATTATCTGATGCAGGATAAAAGCAGCGGCAGACGGTTTGATGTCAACATTCCTGCCTTCAGTCTGGACAGCCCTTTCCTGCTTCGCCAGATCCACTGATCTGCCCTTGCCCTCATCATATCCCTATCTTTTTTCTGGAGTGTGGCATGAGCGTGCCTCCATCTGATACCCCTAAGCGCCCGACACAAGCCGAAGCGGAACAGGCCGTGCGTACCCTGCTGCGCTGGGCTGGCGATAATCCGGACCGTGAAGGTCTGCATGATACCCCTGCCCGTGTTGCCCGTGCTTACACTGAATTTTTCTGTGGGTATGAAATTGACCCCGCAGCCCTGTTACGCCGCACCTTTTCGGAAGTGGAAGGGTATGATGAAATTGTGCTGCTGCGTGATATCCGCTTTGAAAGCCATTGCGAACACCACCTCGCCCCCATTATCGGGCGTGCCCATGTGGCCTATCTGCCCCGCCAGCGCGTTGTCGGTATTTCCAAACTGGCACGTGTGGTGGACGCGTACGCCAAGCGCCTGCAAATTCAGGAACGACTGACAGCCCAGATTGCCAACACCATCAATGATGAACTGGAACCACATGGGGTTGCCGTTATTATTGAATCTGCCCATGAATGTATGACAACACGCGGCGTACACAAACCCGGTGTTTCTATGGTCACCAGCACCATGCTGGGTGTTTTTCGGGAAAACTCAGACACACGACGTGAACTGATGGCAATGCTGAACCGCCCTGCCATTAGCGAATACTAAAGAAAAAAAGACCTCTCTCCCATCATAGGCTGAATGGGAGAGAATACTTTTGTACCCTTAGATACTGACGTTTGCCCCCAACACCTTGAGAAACTGCGCCAGCCATGCCGGGTGTGCAGGCCATGCCGGGGCTGTTACCAGTTCTCCATCGGTTACGGCTTCCGTTACCGGAATATCAGCGTACTTTCCGCCAGCCAGTTCCACATCGGGGCGGCAGGCCGGATAAGCTGAAACTTCGCGCCCCTTGATAATGCCTGCCGCAGCCAAAAGCTGTGCCCCGTGGCAGATGGCCGCAATGGGGCGATCAGAAAATGCCTTCACAATTTCCAGAACCCGCGCATTCAGGCGCAGATATTCCGGTGCGCGGCCACCGGGAATAATCAGCCCCAGATATTCATCCGTATCAATGGCATCAAAATCAGCATTCAGCACAAAGGCATGGCCGGGCTTTTCGCTATATGTCTGCGCGCCTTCAAAATCATGGATAGCCGTCAGCACCTTATCGCCCGCTTTTTTATCGGGGCAGATCACATCCACCTTATACCCCACCATAAGCAGAGCCTGATAAGGCACCATGATTTCATAGTCTTCTACGTAATCACCTGCCAGCATCAGCAGTTTGACATCATCAGTCATGATGACCATTCCCTTTCAAGCCTTCGCGCAAACGCGGCATCAATTCCACAAAGTTACAGGGCCGGTGGCGGCTATCAAGCTGGAAGACCAGAATATCATCCCATCCATCCTTCACCGCGCCTGTAGAACCGGGCAACGCAAACAGATATGTACCCCCCGCCACACCCGCCAACGCGCGAGACTGGATGGTGGATGTGCCAATCTTGCGGTAAGAGAGCATCCGAAAAAGTTCACCAAACCCTTCAATGCGCTTTTCCAGCACGCTCTCAAAGGCTTCCGGCGTCACATCACGGCCAGTTACACCCGTGCCGCCATTTGTAATAACAACATCCACCTGTGGGTCAGCAATCCACTTGCGCAGTTGTGCTGCTATCTTGTCTGCATCATCGGAGATAATGCTCCGGTCAGCCAGAACATGGCCCGCACCTTCCAGCCGCGCAACAAGGGCCGCACCGGAAGTATCTGTTTCCAATGTGCGCGAATCCGAAACAGTTAACACTGCGATACGAACAGGCAGAAACGGCAGATTGGTATCAATTTTAGACATTGAGAGAATCTTATCTCCATAATTCTGATGCAGAACTGCACCATTTGGCCGTAATAATGGCCTATTTTTATATAAAAAATCCATTAAACTGCACAACAGCGACTACAATCGCATAAAAAATGCTTTAGAAAACGGGAACGCAGTCTCCCGAAACCCAAGGTCACTCTTTTTTCTGCTGAAACATGAGGTGGCCGAAAGAAATAAAAATCAAGGGAACATGATTAAACGCCTTCACATCCATTTTCCTTTTCGCACATTATGGCCAGCCTGCCTGTTTGTTCTCTCTCTCTTTGTTATTTTACCTGCGCACGCGCAGTTATTAACTGGAGGAAACAGTGCCGTGGGCCTTTGGCCTAGCCTGCAGGTTGATAACGAGGCTGACCAGGTAGAAGATCCCGGTTCATTTTTTTCCGCGCCATATGGCAAGGATCATTTTTTTGGAAAATGGTGGGGGGCACAGCCCTGGCTGTTAAGCCATGGCATTCATATTCTGGCAGACGTGCATGAAGAACTTGCTGGCAACTTTCGTGGTGGCCGCAGAAAAGGTGTGGATGATGCCGGGCAAGTGGGTGTTGAACTGGACGTTGATTGGGGCAAGCTGACCAATGCCGACATCATGAAAGGGTTCTGGACCCATATGATGGTGGTAAACGGGCACGGCCGTAACCTGAGCACAGATTATATTGGGGATTCACTGGGCGGCGTGCAGCAGATTTATGGTGCACGTGGTAATGTGGTGGCCCACCTTGTTTACCTGTACGGTGAACATGCTTTTCTGCACAACCATGTTGATATCAGTGCCGGCTGGATTCCGGTTGGCAGCTTTTTTGCCGCATCTCCGCTGTTTTGTATGTATATGAACGTGGCCATGTGCGGTAACCCTGCACCCACAAAATACACAGAAGGCGCAAGAGACTGGCCATCTGGTAACCTTGGTTTTGTGGCCCGCGTGATGCCTACAAAACAGACCTATATTATGGCGGGCCTGTTTGCGGTTTCTCCGCATGCCTATAATGGTGGTATTTCTGGCTGGGCATGGGCGCAGGATGGCTTGGGCAAGTTCTCATCCCCGGTTGAAATCGGCTGGCTTCCCTCCTTTGGGCGCAACCATCTGGTGGGCCACTACAAGGCGGGTTTTGGCTATGATAACTCCAAATACAAAAACCTGCTGAACGATGTAAACGGCAACGCATGGGTGCAGACAGGCGCACAGCCGCAATACGAGGCCGGCCGCGCAAGCGCATGGTTTATGGCTGACCAGATGCTGATGCGTAATGGTGATGGCCCAACCAATGGCCTGATCGCTCTGGCCGGCTGGATGTGGTCTGATGGTAAAACCACAGCCATGTCTCACCACGTTTGGGCTGGCATGACAGAAACCGGCGCTGCATGGGGCCGCCCGAATGATAGCGTTGGCGCCATGTTCCAGTGGATGACCATGAGCCGTGCCTCTGTTCTACAGCAGGAAGCCGCCTTGGCTGCCGGTGTGCCCTTCCCCGATAACCAGTGGGGCAAGGTGTGGGGAATTCAGACCCATGAGAACATTTACGAAGTGTTTTACAACGCACATGTTGCCAATGGCATGTCCCTGCAACCAGACTTCCAGTATATCAACCGTCCGGGTGGTTCCACCGTGTTCCATGATGCCGCCGTTATGGCACTTCAGTTCAACGTGGTGCTGTAAAACTTTCCTGCGGGCGCAGGTTTAGCATCCTGCCCCGCAATGGCGCGAACAGTTGTGCATGGCATGTGAGAATAAGAATCTGGAAGCGCGTTGCAGCCTCTGCCAGAACATCAAACAGACATTCCAGCCGCATTGAATCTGCAAAACTCAGCGCATCATCCAGCACCAGAATGGCTGGAACACCGCGTGCATGCAACATTTCCGCAAATCCCAGCCGCACCAGAACGGCAATTTGCTCACGCGTGCCATCAGACAGGTTCGCCACATCTTCACGCTGATTGCGAGAAAGGGCCGCCACCCCGAAATCTGCATCCATTTCCAGTTCAGATCCGGGAAACAATGCTGAAAATGCCGGTTGCATGGTTTTAACCAACGGCCCCATATAGCGGGCCGTTTGCTCCTGCTCTGCCTTGCGTAAAACCTGATCCAGCAAAACCAGAGCAGCTCTATCCCGCGTACAGGCTGCCACCTCCATGTTCAGGCGTTGCTGCAACCGGTCAGCTTCCGCTATGCGCTCATCCACGCCATCACCTTCTGCGCTGCGCACACGGGTTTCACGCTCACGGATATCTTCACGCAGGCGGGCTATGTTTTCTCCATCTGTTTTTTGGGCTTGCTCAAGCCGCTGAATACCACTTTCCACCACGGCAAGAGGCCGCTCCTTCTGGCGGGCCTGCTCACAATGTTCCAATGCAGCCTGTGCTTCCGCCTGCTCCTGTGCGCAGGTTTGCAGGCGTTGGAGCAATGCCGCATCTGACTCACGCCCCTGCCAGAGCTCCAGCTCACGTTGCAGGCGTATCAGCCCAGTTTCCTGCTGTTGCTGGATAGCCTTCACTTTATCCAGCGCTGCTTTGGCAGCTATAAGAACCTGCTGTGCATCGTGCTCTGTTTGCCGGGCTTGTTCTACCTCCTGTGCCGCGTCCTGCTCCTGCTGCACAGCTTTTTCTGGCAGGCAAGTCAGGTCACTTGCCTGTGCACTCCCAATCTGGCTGGCCAGATTTTGTGCCAAGGCATGTTTCTTCTGGGTATAAGCGGCTTCTTCTCTGGCCAGATTCTGCCGCAACTCCAACAAAACCTTATCTGGGCTTACACCCTTTTTATCTGGAAGCGTTGCAGCAAAAACAGCTTTGGCTTCCTTAAGCTGACGTTCTGCCAGACAATGCTGCTCATACTGTTGCTCTGCCCCTTCCGCGTTTAGGCACCCAATCTGCTGCAAAAGATGTGTGAGTGCATTTTGGGCCTGGTGGAGTTCCTGTTGCAGTTCAACTGTATCTCCGCCCGCAGAAGGCGTAATCACAAACCGCCCAACGCCTTCAACGTGAAGTTCTGCCGGGGCGTGCAACAGATTTTTACCGGATACACAAGGCTTGCCATCTAATAGAACACGTTGTGCAGCATGTGGCAGCAATTCCATTTCCAGCACAGTGGCTTGCGCTTGCACCTGTTGGGTGAGCATTGCCACTTTTTGGGCTGCTTTACGCACACGCTGGATTTTGACTCCATCCATGGGCAACGCATCAAAAGCAGCTTGCGCCTGCTCTATCTGGGCAAAACTTTCCTGCACATGCTTCAGATTTTCGCGCAGGCGTAAAAGTGTACCTTCCTGATGCTGCACTTCCCGCTGCTGCATGACATGATGCAAAATAGCCCGCTGAACCTGATGGTGCTTAAGGGCTTTCTGGCATGCAGCCTGTGCAGCCTGATACCGCAAACTGGCTGTTTTTTCCTGCGCGGCCAGTTCAGAAAGCTCTTTTACACTGTCAGAAATCAGCTGTTGTAATCGCGCATATTCAGCCCGGTGTTCTTGCCGTCTTTCCTGTTCATCCCGAATGTTCTGGAACTGCTGCACGGCTGCAGCCTTTCTGGCCAGAGCAGCTTTTTCCTCGGCATCCAAATTCCGCAGACGGTCGCGCTCTTCACGCAGTTGATAAAGTTTTTGCTCTTCCTGTTTCTGCCTTTCCGGGTTTTCATATTCCCGCAGCGTACGCCGCTGTTGCCCTAAAAGAACCAGATCTTCTTCCAGCGCGGCACGCTTGGCATGCAGATTTTTTAAATGCTCCGCAGCCTTGGCCTGATCTTCCAGAAGGTGTTTATAGCGCCCTGTTGGCTTGCCTGTGGCTGCTGTCTGTAATTGCCCCAGCCGTGAGCGTACACGTTCCAGCAAAGCCCCTGCTGCGGCAATTCCGGTAACTTCCTGAACCCCGTGTTCCAGACAGTTCTGAATGCTCGATCGCCCTGCATTATTCAGAACAGGGGCTGCAAAGCTTTCCCCCTGCCGCACCAAAAGGGCGTTCCACAAACCTATTGCTTCGCTTTTGCCGTTTTTTTCCAACTCCAGCAAATCGTTCAAACGTTCTTCAGCCGTATCACCATCAAAACGCTCATGCCCCAGATCTAGACGTGCAAAAGCGCCTTTCATGAAGCGCTTTTCCAACCAGCAGGACTTCCCGCTCCATTCAAACCCTACGCCGATATGCGGTGCTCCTCCGCCATAGGGCTGCATCTCCTTTACAGCCTGCGCCTTGGAACCATGGCGCAACGTTAACGCGGCTCGCAGTGCCATCAACACTGTGGATTTACCTGCTTCATTCGGGGCGGCCAGCACATTCAGCCCTGCTCCCAACCCCTCCAGACGTACTGGAGAGATAAACCGACGCACACATTCAAGCTGAATATCTGTTAAAATCACGCTGCGGCACCTTCCACTTCATGCCAGAACAGAAACAGTCTTTGCAGGGCTTCCCTTGCTACAGCGCCTTCCTCTCCCCCCTGTTCAACCTTCTGCAACAGTTCCTGCGCGGCCATCTTTACGGTTGCAGATGCGTCCAGCCGTTCCAGATCCTGAATACCTGCAGCCAGTTGCGGTGCCCCCGTTAGGCGCAAACACGCCACAGCACTTTGCAAGCGTGTGAGAATAACACTTTCATATTTACGCAAATCATCCACACCCAATAAGCCGGACACTTCCAGCCAGGCCATAACAACACTTGGGTTATCTGGGTGAATATGTCTTACGCGGGCTTCTAGCGCATCAATATCCTCACCACTGGTCAGTACAATATCTTCCAGCTTGCGCCAGATATATTTGCCTGTGCGATGTCGAGAAATAACAGGTTGGGCGCATGGGCCATCTATTGTGACCACCAAGGTTTCTCCACCACCTGCTCCACCGGTTACAAAACGATCTGTTTCCGGTGTTCCTGAATAGTAGGTACGTGTATCAATCTGGCAAAAGCCATGCCAATCTCCCAGACCCAAATAAGCAAGCCCAGCCTGTTTGGCCCGATCCAACGCAATAGGATTATGTTCAGCCTCTTGCCCGTTACTGAACCCCACAACAGAGCCATGTGCCAGCCCGATACGCAGGGCTTCGGGCGGAGTGGCTGCATCATTCATGTATTCTGTTAAATCAGAAAGCGTGTGGCGACGTTTGAGCACGGCAGGCAGCAACCATGCATTATGCGCCGCATCTATTTGCACGGCTTGCGAATGTGTGTGCATGTGCACATTGCCCGGCACAGCGCCTTCACGCCTTAAACGAGCCCATACACCTTCTGGCGTATCTGCATCATGGTTGCCGGGAATAAGGTGCCATTGTACATCAGAAAACTGCCGCATACGCTCCATAGGCTGGTGTAATGTGCGTCTTTCTGGTGTTTCATGCTCATATATATCCCCCGCCACCAATACGCAGGTCACGCCCTCCTGCCGCGCCAGCTGGCCAATATGCAGCACGGCATCTGAGCGCGCAGCCTGAAGCGCGCCCAGTGTATCATCATCCGCAAAGCTGAATGTCTTGCCGATCTGCCAATCTGACGTGTGAATAAACTTCATGAATTTTGGTGCTCTCCATCACACATCTGGCAGAAAAATTTCACTTTTCCATGACATGCCCAGATCGTGAGCAGCCATCTCTTAACCTCACTTCATCTTATCTTATCATTAGGTTAGATATACTTCACACTCATGCCATCTGCCATGCCCCGCGCTGGGCGCAACCCCCCTACTCTCTCGCAGCATCACGCCAAAGATTATATTTTATTTTAAGAAACATGCTGCTACTGCGAGATTCGCTAAGCCCCTCCATCTCTGGCTGGAAATGGCATACCCCTAAAAGTGAAGCAAAAAAGAGGTTAAAGACAGAACAGAGATGACAACAGAAACACCGGCAGCATTCCGTTTGGGATCTTGGAAGACACTGTTTCTTCCCCTGCCACGCAGCATTTTCGCATATGGCTGGTTTCTGTTTTGCCTACGCACGTGGCTGTCTGCTGTTCTGGCACTTTCTACCGCATTCTGGCTCCAGCTTTCCTCCCCCGGTTCTGCTGCCGTTACAGTTATGATTCTGGCGCAGCCCACACGTGGGCAGGTGCTTTCCAAAGCGCTTTACCGTCTGGCTGGTACAATTATTGGCGCATTTGTCGCTCTTTTCCTCACCGCCTGTTTTAATCAGGAGCGCGGGGTTTTTCTGGGCGGCGTGGCATTATGGCTCACGCTATGCACCATTATGGGCACGCTGGAGCGGGACTTCCGTGCCTATGCAGCCATGCTTTCTGGCTACACCGTAGCGATTGTGGGTATTAGCTGTATTGATAATCCGGCCGCCATTTTTGATGTCACCGTTAACCGTGTGTCCGCCATTGTGGTGGGCATTGCAGCCACAGCAGCCATTAACGATGTATTCGGCTCCCCCACTGCGTTTGAAAAACTGGCGGCAAACCTGCGCCGCACAGGTGAAATGGTGCAGCGCATTGCGCGGGATGCCGTAGCTGGCCACGGTGTGCCAGATGACATGACATGTGCCGGGCTGGCGGGCGAAATTATCGCCCTGACATCTCAGGTCTCATTCGCCAAGACAGAACTGGCTGATGCCAAGCTACGCCTTGCCGGCGCGCGCTCTGCCATGGTGGCGCTGCTGGAAATGCTGACCTGTAGCCGCGCTATTGCCAATGTGCTGCGGCGGGGCAACATATCCGGCCCCATTCTCAAACACATCCGCACATCATTTGGTGATGGCACACCAGTGGAATCTCCCCTTCAGGCTGTGCATGATCTGGAAGACCTAGCCAAGGAAGCCCATGCGGAGGAAGCCTCCCTTGGCCCCACGCTGGATGAAGCGTGGCTGATTGAACGCTCCATGGCGCTTTTGTCGGATGCCCGCTGGGCTGCGGATGGCATAGATGCGCTCCAACATGGGCAGCGCGCACGCACGCAGGCACCTGAACTCAAGATTGATCAGCATCACGATGTTATTGCGGCTTTGCTGAATGGCCTGCGCACCCTGATCGGGTTTTCCGTTGCTGCCGGGCTGTGCATTATCTCTGATATTCCGGCCACTTACAGCGCGCTTTCTCAGGTTGCCATTATTCTTACACTGGCAGCCACTACTTATAATGCGCGCGGTTTTGGCATGGGGGCCCTTATTGGTACACCCTTGGCTATTGCTGTTGCTGCTGTTCTCAACTTTGGGGTTCTTCCCCACGGGGCGGACATGCCTTTTCTGGCAATGGCCATTCTTCCGGTTATTTTTGGCGGCTGCCTGCTGTTAATGAACCCCAAAACAGCCACAATCGGGTTTAATGCGGGTGTCTTTTTCTTTGTTATTCTCGGTGTTGCCAACCAGCAGAACTATGAACCCGCACCTTTTATAGACCGCAACGTGCTCTATTTGTTTGCAGCTATTATTATCTTTATTTCACTGGTGCTGCTGCTGCCCCCATCTGCCACAGGGCGGCGCTTTCGCGTTGGTATTACCATCGGGCATGATCTGCTGCTTCAGTTTGAAGGGCATGGTGAACAAGCAGGTTCTGCCCTTATCAGCCGGCATTATGATCGGCTCTGCCGCATTCTGGAATGGAACCGGTACCTGCCAGACAACAAGGCAAAACAACGCGTTTTTTCCCGCCTTGCCAGCCTGGATGAACTGAACGTGGAACTGGCCCGTGCGCGCCGCCACCTGCAACGTGCTGCTACCATTCCCGCCATTCGGCTGGATGCGGAATCCGCCTACCGCGCCACCATTATCTACAACGTGGATTCAGCGCTGTTCCGCATGAAGCGCAAGGCACGCGTTTTGCTTGATCATTCCATAAATCTGCCCCATGGCCAGATGGCTACGGCCCTTGCTGCCGTATCCGCCATGGTTGGCGCCATACATCTGCTGGAACACAACCGTTCCGCTTTGCATCTGTACGATCTGATTCCTGTACCAGATCAGCAATGGAAGGCCCGCTAACATGGAATTACGCCCTGTTCTGGATATAGGTGGACTTCTTGTTTCCTCCTTTGTTGTGCATGCCGTACTGGCTATTGCCACCCTGCTGGCGCTTAACCCGGTTCTATCCAAAGTACGTGCGCGCCGCGTGGTATGGAACCTGCCTTTGGCTGAATTTGGCATTCTTATATGCCTTGTTGGCCTTTATACCATTTTGTTGTGAAAGGGCTTTCCGACCGTGTTTGAGCGCGCCCGCCGCGTCCTGCAGTTTATCACGACGGGGACCATTCTTGCCATTGCGGCTGTTGTTTGCTTCGTTCTGTGGGATTACTACACCGCAGCTCCCTGGACCCGAAACGGACAAGTACGTGTGCAGGTTGCAGACATAGCGCCGCGTGTTTCAGGCCAGATTATTGCTGTGCGCGTAAAAGATAACCAGTTTGTTCATGCTGGGGATATTCTGTACGAAATTGATCCGTTTGACTTCAAGGTAGCCCTGGCAACAGCAACTGCTGCCGTCAACCAGCGCAAAGCGGATATGGCGCTGAAGGACACGCAGGAGTTCCGACGTGACCGGCTGACAGATGCCGCGGCCTCCCGCGAAGAAAAGCAGGTTTACCAAGCCACGGCAGACATTGCCAAAGCCGCCTACGCGCAGGCATTGGCAAACCTTTCCCAAGCCAAGATCAACCTTGATCGTACCTATGTGCGCAGTACGGTAACCGGCTATGTCAACAACCTCATCATGCGTGTGGGGGATTACGCAACAGCTGGAAAATCTAATATTGAAGTGATTGATGCCTCCTCCTACTGGGTGGATGGCTATTTTGAGGAAACAAAAATCCGCTCCATCCATGTTGGTGATCGGGTGCGGCTGGATCTGATGGGGTATCGTGAACCCATGTGGGGCCATGTTGTCAGCCTTACACGCGGCATTGCTACGGCCAACGCCGCCACGGCAACACAGGGCCTGCCATCAGTTGATCCGGTGTATACATGGGTGCGTCTGGCACAGCGTATTCCCGTTCGTGTGCAGATAGACAGCATTCCGCCCGGCACTCAGTTGGCTGCGGGCATGACCAGCACCGTGACTGTTGTGGGCAGCAAGGGCAAACGCGCACATGATACGCTGACCGAAGCACTGGACCGCATGCATGATACACTGATGGGTGGCACGGGCGGCAGTGGCCTACGCCATTAAAACAGGATAGACGCCCCCTTCGAGCACTGGCAGAAAGAGAGCATGCTGTATTCTTTTTTTCGTTCAGAACTTTATGCTGTCACGGCTCTCTGCCTTGCTATTTTTCTGCCCTCTACTGCTTTGGGGGCAGAAAAGAATGCTCTTCCCACACTCAACATTGCAGCACCCTGCCTGAACGGGCTACATATCCGTGCGCAAAAAGGCATAACCCAGCCTGAACCAGAAAATGGAACATGGCCTGCGGGCATTCAGCTTGCATCCAACCCGGATGGCAGTTTTTCCCTTACAGGGCAAAGCTGTCTGGCTGATACCAACGTCACCCTCACCACGCCTCCCACCATGCCATTGGTTATTATCAGCACGGGCCCAACATCCATTCAGGTGGATGACCGTAAAAGCCCGGTGTTTCTTCAGGCTGGCAGTGGTGCTGTCACTCTGGGCCGCACGGCAGAACTAAATGTGGCCTCTGATTCCACAGGCACCATCACCATTCCCGTATTGGCGGATTCCGCGCGTTTGCGCTCCACAGTTTCTGCTCCTTTCAATATCGGAAACGTGCAGGCTCCGGCTCTGGCTGTCTATCTTGGTGGAAGCGCTTCCTTTACAACCCAGCAAGGCAGGCTAGAGGCGCTGGAAATTACCTCCAACAGTACGGCAGATGCGGTGTTTCATGGCGAAACATCTGTGGCTGCTCTGCATGTTGAAAATACCGGCAACATTCTGGTGGATAAAGCCACAGGCACCTTGGCCACAGAGCGCGATGGCAAAGGCAAGATTGTTGTCACTGCTACTCAGGATAGCCACTGATCCGCGGTTTGTGGGTAAACGCCATATTTCCGTAGCCTGGCTCCATCCATTGGCAACTTGCTGAACCTCCATGTTTTTAGGCTGCATTCTCTCGCATCAATGCGGATCATGCATGGTCTTTCAATATGAAAGACCCTAAAACGTGGTGGCACTTTTAACCAATACATTAAGGATTGCTGAAATGTCTGACACCCTGCCTGACCGCCTTTCCGTCAACCCCGAAAGCCCTTTTTATAATGAAGAGCTGCTGGCACGGGGCATTGGCGTGCGCTTTAAGGGCGTGGAAAAAACAAATGTTGAAGAATATTGCATCAGCGAAGGCTGGGTGCGTGTAGCCGTGGGCAAAACGGTTGATCGGCGCGGCAACCCCCTGACCATGAAACTGAGCGGCCCCGTTGAAGTGTGGCTCAAGGACTGACCTGCTCTCTCAACATATCCCACACACAATTAAATACTTTATTAAATTGTCAATGTTTGGGATAGTGTGCCCACGTCAACGTGAGATTCAGGGAGACTTCCATGACTCAAACAGAAAAATCCACAACACCAGATCTACGCTACACTGTTGTTGTCGTGGGTGGTGGCTCAGCCGGCATTGCCGTAGCCGCCCGATTGCTGCGTGAACGCTCCACACTGGATATTGCCATTATCGACCCGGCAACCACCCACGCCTACCAGCCGGGCTGGACACTGGTTGGCGCAGGTGTGATGAAACTGCGCAGCACGCTGGATCAGGAAGGTGGGGTTATTCCCAAAGGCTGCACGTGGCTGCGCGCTGCGGCGGCTTCCTTCCAGCCAGATGACAACACAGTAACGCTGGCAGATGGCCGCACCGTTGCTTACAACCGCCTGATTGTCTGCCCCGGCTTGCAGCTGGATTGGGACAAAATTGAAGGTTTAACGGATACGTTAGGCCGTAACGGCGTGTGCAGTAACTATTCCAAAGATACTGTGGAATATACATGGACGTGCATTCAGTCCCTTTCCGGCGGCACGGCATTGTTCACGCAACCGCCCATGCCGATCAAATGCGCTGGTGCACCACAGAAAATTGCCTATCTGGCATCTGATTACTGGCGCAAGCAGGGCACACTTAACCGCACCAGTGTAGATTTCTGCCTGGCGGGTGATGCGCTGTTTGGTGTGGGCTACTACCGCCCAGGCTTGCAGGAAGCCGTGGACTATTACGGCATTAACGTGCTGTACAAACACACGCTGATTGCCGTAAACGGGCCAGAACACAAAGCAACCTTTGCCGTTACCGGGCCAGATGGCAAAGTTACAAATGTGGTGAAAGAGTTTGACATGCTGCATGTCACCCCACCGCAGAGCGCCCCAGATTTTATCAAAAAAAGCCCATTGGCGAATGAAGGCGGCTGGCTGGATGTAGACCCCAGCACGCTCCAGCACACCAAGTATCCGTTCATCTTTGGCATGGGTGATGTTATTGGCACATCCAACGCCAAAACCATGGCGGCCGCCCGTGCGCAAACACCTGTTGTTACGGCAAATGTTCTGGCATCTCTGGATGGCAAGCCGCTGACAGGCAGCTATGATGGCTACGGTGCCTGCCCGCTAACTGTAGCGTATGGTAAGGTTATTCTGGCGGAATTCCTTTATGGCGGCAAACCCGCCCCCAGCTTCCCTTACGATCAGCGCAAGCCAAGCCGCTTTGCATGGTTCCTGAAGACAACCGTATTCCCTCGTGTTTACTGGGATATGATGTTGAAGGGCCGGGATATTGAAATGCCGCATCATCCTGAATGGGTGAAAAAGTAAGGTTCTGCTTTCTGATTTTTCTTGCTGAAGCTGCACACAAAAAAGCCTCCCGAACATATCGGGAGGCTTTTTTTATGTCCTGATTTTACGCCTGCTTCTATCAGGCTTCATCTATAGGCCGCTTGGGCAAAAGAGCTGGCACAAATACAAGTGTTGCCAACAACGTGCAGCCCAGAGAAAGCAGGAGCAACCGCCCCATGCTGGCTGTGCCCGGATGATGAGAAAGGGCCAATGAGCCAAAAGCCGTGCCCGTTGTAAGAGCGGAAAACAGCACAGCGCGGGCTGTGGGAGACGCCAGCGGATATTTTACGCCATCCCGCCAGTTCATGACAAAATAAATGTTGAAAGAAACCCCAACCCCAAGCAGCAGGGGTAATGCAATAATGTTGGCAAAGTTCAAGGTTTCAGGCAGCAGCACGACCAGAATAACCGTCATCAGGGCAGAAAGCAGCAGCGGTGCCAAAACAAGCGCCATATCCTTCACGCGGCGCAAGGCCAGCATAAGGATAACGGCAATCATCACAATGGCAGCACCTGCGGCCTGCTCAAATGCCTTCACAATGGAGCGCGCACTTTCCACAATATCAACGGCTGTGCCTGCCATTTGTGGCTCAACCTTTTGAAGAGACGCCACAAATTTACGCAACGCGCCTGAATTGGACATAACACCCTTAGGATGCACTTCCACCAGCGCACGGCCATCTGGCAGCAGATAATCATCCGCAATTTCGGACGGCACATCCTTAATGCTGACAGGAGTTGCCTGCAGCATGGCACGCAGCTGATCCAGTTCTGTTGGCAAAAAGCGTACCAACGCAGTGTTGGCAGACTGCACAGTGGCATCTGGTGCCTCTGCCAGCTTGGCCAGCGCTGCCTGAATACGCCGCAGCGGATCCTGCGCTGGCAGTTTATCTAGCACACCTGCCAAAGCGGCTGATGTATCATGCGCTGATTTCCGCAGATCATCCGCTGTTGGGGCTGCCTTGGGTTGCGGCACAATAAGTGTTGGCAGCAGAATGGAGGCCGCATCCTGAATAAGCGCCAGCTTTTGCTGCTGCTGGGTTGGCACAAAGGACCCCAGCCACATCACATCATTCACATCTGGCAGATTAGAAAGCCGCGTGGTTTCCTTTTCCGCATCATCAAGGGAATGCACCAGCAGTTCTGCACTGTAAGGTGATGTCTGCGGGTTGTTGATCAGCAGTTTAAGGGCGCGCATCCCTTCCGAATTCGGATTTTTGGTGTGTAGCGGGTCTCCATCAAACTGCAGGCTAGGCACCAAGGCCAACCCCACCAAAGCTACCACCGCAAAAAAGGCCAGAAGCAGTTTGCGCATATGGCGGATTTTAATGTCCACCGGCTTCATAAACGCATAGCCCATGCTTGGGCAGTTAAGCGGCGGATGGCAGATTTTCAGCAATGAAGGCAAAAGCGTTGTGGTGCAGATAAACGCAACCAACATGCCAATACCGGCAATAAGGCCAAGCTGCGCCACGCCCAGAAAAGCTGTGGGCGTAAAGGCCAGAAACCCGGCGGAGGTTGCCAGAGCCGCCACCAGAATTTGGTGCCCGGTTTCCTCCCCTGTCAGGCGGAGGGCTTCAAACACACCTTCCTCACCCGCCTGCGTGGGCGTTTGCGCCCGAAATCGGACCGAAAACTGAATGGCAAAGTCCACCGCAATGCCAACAAACAAAATGGCAAAGGCCACGGAAATCAGGTTAAGCGTGCCAACGGCTACAGCCGCAAAACCGGTTGTCAGCAATAGGCCAACAACAAGTGTCACCACAATGGGCAGCACCACGCGCCATGTTCTGACTGCAAGCGTCAGCCACAGGGTTACAAGTGCCAAAGACCCCAAAAGCCCTGCCACCATACCTTCCGCCACGGTTGCAAATTCTTCATCATCCAGTTGAACTTGGCCTGTCAGGTAAACTTTGGCGTGTCCGTTTTTTACAAACTCCAAAGTGCTGATCGCCTGCCGCATGGCATCTGCCGCTGCACCACCCGGCTGGAAAGACCCGTAATCCAGTATCGGCTTGGTAATAACGAACTGATAATTCCCCGCCAGATCAGAAAGCTTGCCACCCAGAAGCTGCTGCCATGACATGGCCTCGGCATGGCCCGCAACTGCCTGCTCAAGCGTATTGGCAAAGCCAGACAAAGGGGCCTGAAACCCGGAGAGATTGGCCTGATCCTGTTTTACACCCTCTGCCATAAGAGAAAGGGCGCCAAACAGCCCACGGGCTGAAGGATCCTGCGCCAATGCGGCCAAAAAGGGTTGCGCTGTAATTGTGTCATTCAACACTTGGGACAGCGGCTGTGGCTCTAAAAACATCAGGCCATTGCGCAACAGATACGGGTTGGCATCTGGCCTGTGCGCAAAAGAGAAATGTTTATGATCCGCGCTTATTTTGGCAGCGAGCTCCCGCGCTGTTTCCTGCCCTTCCTCAGGCATTTTTGCCTGAATAACCGCAACCAGAAGGTTTTCCTTTTGGGGGAACAAACGCCCCATTTCATCGGAACGCTGCTTCCACTCCAAACGGGGAGACAGCATTTTACTGGTATCTGTCGTTACGCCCAAACGGGTCATGCCAGCATAAACGCCTGCCCCCGAAAGCACGAGAAACAACGCCACAACAGCCCAGGCATGGCGGGCGCAGAACGTAATGAAACGACCTATGGGTGCAAATAGCATGATGAACGACAGGTTCCCAAAATAATCACGGCCCAAACAGAAGGGCTGTCATGGTTTGCCCAACCCCCCAGCCAGAAGCAAGTGATGATGTAAGCAGGGCGCTGTTTTCCTTTTTACAGACCCGTGCGGGAAAAGGGCATTTTGCGCAGGCGCTCGGCATAAGGGCGCCATGTATGCTCAAGCCATTGCCAAAGCACAAGAGAGGGTAAACCCCAAGCAATTTCACGCAAACGTTTGATAAGAGAAAGCGCAATGGCAACGGGTGGTGGCATGCCAAAAAGGCTACCAACCATAATATACCCTCCCTCTGACACCCCAAGGGCGCCGGGCACGGCAAAGCCGGCAGATTTAGCCGCCTCTCCCACCCCCTCGATCACAAAACCGGTAGCAAGAGAACACCCGTGCCCCATAAAATGCAGAATCAGCCAGACTTCCACAGCGCCCAAAGCCCATGCACAAAACTGCAATATCAAACCCATCACCGCATTGCGGCCTGATTTGTATAATGCAAGCACTTCCTGATTAAGCCCGCGAATACCATCTACTCCGCTCCATCCCAGATGGGCGGCAATACGGATCAGCAGTTTTTCTATAAACGCCACGGCTCCCAGCCACTGGCTGATAAAAACGCCCCCTCCAATAGCCAGCAGCACCAATGCGCTTTCCAGCAACCGATCTGTTACGGCAGAACGCTTGACCAAAAACAGAAGCAATACCAAACCGCTTAGGGTGAATATAACCTGGCTCAGCAGTTCAATTGTCAGATCGCAGATTGTCGCCGCGGCTGCGTGTTTCAGGCCCAAACCACGCCGGGCCAAAAGGCGGGAAGACATGACCTCACCGCCAACCTGCGCAACGGGAAGCAGATTATTTATGCCCTCACGCACACAGCGGAGCATAAAATAGGCTCTTAGAGGCAAAACCGGGCCATAAGTGCTGCCAGCAATCGTGCGCCACGCGGATGCAGAAAGAAAAACCTGTATGCTATGAAAAGCAATGGCTGCCAGAATGCCCCATCCCCCTGTCATAACAAGGGAAAAAATGGAGGATACCCCAAATTGGGCCAGCATCCATACGGTCAACCCCAAACCGAAAATCCCGGCAATGAGAGTGACCCGCTTCATGCTCCCTCCATCCTTTTCTGGGTTGGCTTCTACACTTTTTGCAGACGCAGTCTAACACAGCCCATTTATTCAGCCTTTGATCTGGCGCAGTAAGGCCAGAGATTCCACACATGCGGCAGCAGCTTCGCGCCCTTTGTTATGAACATCATTGGCAGAGCGCACCTGTGCCTGTTCTTCTGTATAAGTTGTCAGCACACCAAAGGCGATAGGCGTTTCTGTGGCCAAAGAGGCCTGAAGAATACCCATTGTGGCGCCCAGGCTAATAAATTCAAAATGCGCTGTATCTCCTTTTACAACGCATCCAAGGCAGATAACGCCTTCATATTTGCCTGTTTTTGCCAGTGTTTGCGCTAAAAGCGGCATTTCAAAAGCACCGGGGGCGGCAAAAATATCACTGTCGTTCACAGAGATATTATGTTCCGCCAACCATGCAATGGCACCATCACGCAGACCACCTGTAACAACTTCATTAAATCGGCTCACAATAATGGCCAGACGCGGTGCAGGAGAAAGCGCCTTGAGATCCGGCAAGGAAACAGGGGAACGAGTACCCATCAGTTAAACACCTTAATAATTATCACTTATGAAAAAAATCAGACAACCGCATCTGGCTCAGCATCAGCCGCGACAAAACGCCCCAGATGGTGCCCCATACGCCGCCGTTTGGCATCCAAATAGGCACGATTATGCACATTGGGGGGAATTTCCAACCCAATGCGCCGCCGCACCATAAACCCGCGCGCTTCCAACGCACGTACCTTATCCGGGTTATTTGTCAGCAAATCCAGTTCACCCACACCAAGGCTGCGCAACACGCCAGAGGCGGCACGCCAGTCTCGCGCATCCGTTGCAAAACCCAGCCGATGGTTGGCATCCACAGTATCCAGCCCGGCATCCTGTAACTCATAGGCACGGATCTTGTTCACCAGCCCAATGCCGCGGCCTTCGTGCCCGCGCACATACACCAACACACCACACTCTGCCTGCCCTATGGCCCGAAGTGCCGCATGCAGTTGTGATCCACAATCGCACCGCAAAGAGCCCAAGGCATCGCCCGTTACACATTCAGAATGCAGGCGTACCAGTGGCACAGCATCTTTGCGATGCACATCCCCTTTTACCAAGGCAACGTGCTCTACGCCGTTTTCATCCTGAAAAGCGTGAATAATCAGATCATTCCCCCCGTAAGCACTGGGTAAGAATGCCTGTGCCAGATCTGGCACAGCGTCTTCTGCCACATCACCTTGCGGTGCTTCCGAAGCTTGCTGCGCCAAGGAAGACAGGCCATGCGCCTTAATCCACGTCACCAGCTCGGCAATAGAGACAATCGGCAGATCATGTTGGCGCGCAAACACTTCCAGTTGCGGGCGGCGCGCCATGGTGCCATCTTCATTCAGAATTTCGCAGATAACCGCGGCAGGCTTCAAACCTGCCAGACGCAGCAGATCAAGCGAGCCTTCTGTATGGCCAATCCGTTCCAGCACCCCACCGGGGGCGGCCCGCAACGGAAAGATATGCCCCGGCGTTGCGATATCTGCTGGTG
The DNA here is from genome assembly GCF_002738225.1 of Acetobacter pomorum. Classification (GTDB taxonomy): domain Bacteria; phylum Pseudomonadota; class Alphaproteobacteria; order Acetobacterales; family Acetobacteraceae; genus Acetobacter; species Acetobacter pomorum. The sequence goes on from NZ_PEBQ01000172.1 coordinate 42,720, forward strand.
TTGCGTTTTCTGATGCTGCAACCAGCACTGTGCGTGCCCTATCTGGCGCGGAAATACCGGTACTGACACCTTCCTTCGCCTCAATGGAGACTGTAAACGCCGTACCATATTGGGCTGTATTATCGCTCTGCCTTACCATCATAGGCAGGCCAAGCCGGTCCACCTGTTCTGGGGTAAGCGGAAGGCACACAAGGCCACGGGCATGGGTGATCATGAAGTTCATGGCATCTGGCGTCATGAACTCTGCCGCCATGACCAGATCGCCTTCGTTTTCACGATCCTCATCATCCACCATAATGACCATGCGGCCAGCACGCACGGCTTCCACCGCTTTCAACAGCCTGTCCGATGCCTTGGGGGCTACCGGGGCAGCTTTATTTACTTGGTGCGGCATTGTGCCTCCACATATTTGGCAATGATGTCCACTTCCACATTCACGCAATCGCCTACCTTCAGCGTGCCCAGTGTGGTGTGCTCCCACGTATGCGGGATAATCATCAGTTCGATAGGAAAGGTCTCGCCTTCTGGCTCACCCACTTCGTTGAGGGTCAGGCTGATACCCGCAAGCGCAACAGACCCCTTGGCCACCATGTAACGCCGCAACTGCGCAGGCACTTCAAACACCACACGCCGTGCATCGCCAGACTGTGTGCATTCCACAAACCGGGCCACGGCATCCACATGGCCTTGCACAATATGCCCTGAAAGACGTGTAGCCGGCGTAACCGCCCGTTCCAGATTGACCCGGCTTCCGCCTTCAAGTGCGCCTAATGTGGTGCAATCCAGTGTCTCGCTGCTGACAAAAAAGCGCACAAGGCCGGTTGTTGAAGGTTCGACGGCTGTCAGGCACACGCCATTTACGGCGATGCTTTCCCCCTCCGCCACATCATGCAACCCGGTTTTCACTTCCAGCATCAAAGACTGGGGGCTGTGCTCCGCCTTGGCCACATGACCGAGAGATTCTATGATACCGGAAAACATACCTGCTCCTGCGTACACCGCACCCATTCAGGAAAAAGAGAAAGGGGTGTGACATCATGTTGGGTTGAAACAGCAAGATGATCCTGCCCTGACGCATCCTGACGAATGGTCAGCCAATCATCCCACAGATTATGGGTTTTAAGGGCTTCCAGCAGGGTGGGCCCGGCCTCTACCAACACCCACAACGCATCACTCTGGGCCAGAATATCTGGAAGTTGCGCAATATCGGGGCAGAAGTGCACGTCAAACGCGGCAGAAACATCAGCCAGCCACTCAGCCGGGGCATGGTTTTTCTGCCCGCATACTACCAACAACCTTTGGCGATGGGGGTGATCCTCAACATGCCGAACCGTCAGCGTGGGCCGATCAGCCAATACGGTGCCTGTGGCCGTAACAATACCATCTGTTACGCGCCGCAAGGCATGCGCCAACCGTAGAGAGGCCGGAGTGGTAAAGGTTTTCTGCCCCTTGGGAGGCACCATGGAACCTTTGCCATCCAGCGCCTGCTTCACCGTTATCCAGGGACGTCCGTGCGTCATGCGCCATGCAAACGGAGCCAGCAAGGCGCGGCAGTGTGCGTAGGTGGTGGTGGCATTCATGCACTGCCATAGGCGGTTAACTGTAAGGCCTTCCTGTTCCAGACGGGCGGCACCACCCCCCTGCACATGGGGGTTGGGGTCTGCGCAGCCAATCCAGACTGTTTTTACAGGGGTGGAGAGCAATGCTTCCGTGCATGGAGGGGTGCGCCCGGTATGGTTGCAGGGCTCCAGCGTGACAACAGCGGTATCAATCCGCTCCACCACTCCAAGAGCACGCGCCTGTTCTACCGCCCGCCTTTCTGCATGTGCGGTGCCAGCCTGATGATGCGCGGCCACAACCAACACCTCACCCTGCGCATCCAGCAACACACAGCCTACCGGCGGGTTGGGCGCTGTGCGGCCTACAAAACTCCATGCCTCGGCCACGGCAAGCTGAAATGCCGCACCAATGCGTTCTGGCATGATCTGTCGGGAAATCTGTGAAAAGCTGTTCACCCTGTTTCTGCCCGCGTTCTCATAAACCAGACGGACTCAGGGCATAAGGTAGCCTCGCGCGTTCGCAATTCTAACCGAATCACGATAACGCAGCATGACCTTACTGTTCTCTTCCATCCGGACTATCACCGTCGGCTCCGGAATTGCACCGGATCTGCTGACCCCGCCAAAAAGCGGGCGCTCGCGGGCTTACAGCACCCTGTGCTGCTTACCGCCGGTAGGGATTTTCACCCTGCCCTGAGAACATCACACCCACAACATGCGAGTGATAACCAGTATGATGGCCCTGCAATTTGCCTTATGCAAGAGCAAACGCCTTCACAGTTTGTTAAAAACAGCGCCATCTTGCCCAAATGTTTCGGCAAAGTTATGATGCATCCTTATCTATCCGGATAAGGTAAAGGGGCCTGTTACGCCTTAACCCTGATTATTCTGATAGCACTTAATGGCAGGTTTTTATGGTATTTTTACAAGCATGTGCGTTTTACACCGCACATAGGCATATTAAACGACATTAACCTGTATGCCCCTCATACCAGATCTGCACTATAAACTCCGTATGCCAGTTTTCGACATACGAGACCTTTCCCTACTGCCACTGCGGAATATGGAGGGCTGCCTGCCCCTGTTTCTGCCAGCCAACATGGATTTACCATGAGCATACCCGACCAGAAGCAGGCATCTGCTTCTTCCACACCACCCTGTTCTGGCCTGGCTGGCTGGATTAACAGACGCCTACCGATTATTTCCGCCTTTCGGGCTGAATATGTCGATTTTCGTATGCCTCGCAATCTGAATGGCTGGTGGAATTTTGGAGCCATTCTTACGCTTGTTCTGGCCCTTATGCTGGCAAGTGGCATTTTTCTGGCCATGAACTATACGCCCACAGATGCAGGGGCTTTTCTTTCTGTAGAGGCCATAGAGCGCCAGCTTTCTGGTGGATGGCTTTTACGCGCCATGCACATGACAGGCGCAAACCTGTTTTTGGCCGCTTTGTATCTACACTTGTTCCGCGGGCTTTATTACGGATCTTACAAAGCCCCGCGTGAGCTGTTGTGGCTGACCGGCCTTGTGCTGATGCTTATGGTTATGGCCACAGCCTTTGCGGGCTATCTGCTGCCTTGGGGCCAGATGTCTTACTGGGGGGCTGATGTTATTACCAAGGCTGTTGGTGCCATACCGGGTATTGGCCCAACGCTAGAACACATTATGGCTGGCAGCGACCATTTGGGAGACATCTTCCTCCACCGCTTTTTTGTGCTGCATTTTGTACTGGCGTTTCTGATTGTAGGTGTTGTGGGGCTGCATGTAGCAGCTGTGCATGTTTCGGGCTCCAATAACCCGATTGGTGTGGAACCACGCACCCCCAAGGATACGGTGCCCTTCTACCCCTATTATGTCAGTAAGGATCTGGTTGGGCTTATTCTGTTTGCCATGGTGTTTGCGGCCCTGATGTTCTTTTGGCCCAACATGCTGATTGAGCCAGACAACTACACCCCGGCAGACCCTATGCATACGCCTGCGGATATTGAGCCGGAATGGTATTTCCTACCATTTTATGGGCTGCTGCAATCCGTACCTTCCAAGTTTGGTGGTCTTGTTGCTGCGGCGGGATCTCTATTGGTTCTGTTTGCCTTGCCGTGGCTTGATCGCTCCCCCGTGCGATCCATGCGGTTCCGCCCCCTGTGCCGTATTGGGCTGCTGGGTGTTGTGTGCGCATTTATTGTGCTGGCAGATGCAGGCAAACATCACGCACAAGGTGGGTGGCTGATTGCCGCACGTTTGGCCGGGCTTTATTATTTTGGATATTTTCTTGTGTTTCTTCCTCTAGTATCCCGCACGGAAAAAACACGCCCAGTTCCTTCTTCCATTGCGGCCTCACAGGGAGATGCCTGATGCGCAAGCATGTTTTTACAGGCTCTTTGCTGGCAGCGTTTACACTTGCAACGCCCACACTGGCCAACACGCCCGATAAAGCCCCGCCGCATCAGAAATGGAGCTTTGAAGGGGCAACAGGTACCTATGATAAAGCCAGCCTGCAACGCGGCTTTTTGGTGTATGACCATATATGCGCCAGCTGCCACGGCATGCGCAGCCTGACCTATCGGGATCTGGAAGGCATTGGGTTAAGTGACCAAGCCATTACAGATCTGGCCCATAGCAAGCAGATCCCCGGCCCTGTTGGCATCTCGGGCATGCCAACCATGCGCCCCGGCTTGCCGGATGATCACTTCCGTTCCCCCTTCCCCAATGATGCCGCAGCGGCTGCGGTTATGGGTGGGGTTGCGCCGCCGGATCAATCTCGCCTGGCGGCTGTGCACCCCGGTGGTGCTGACTGGCTTTATGCGTTTCTCACAGGCTACCGCATGCCGCCACCTGCTGGCGCACCAATGGTGCCGGGAAAATTCTATAATGACTGGGCAGAAGGCCACATGATTGGCATGCCCCCGCCATTAATAAATGGAGCCATACAATACCCCGATGGCACACCGGCAACCGTGGAGCAGCAGGCAAAGGATGTAACCGCATTTCTGGTCTGGGCTGCAGATCCGCACCGTAATGAGCGCCACAATATTGGCAAAGGGGTTCTGGCTTATCTGGCTGTTCTGCTTGTTCTGGCTATCGCATGGAAGCGGAAAATCTGGAAAAACCTGAAGTCGCACGGATAAACGGAAAGCACGAACAGCATGACACGTGAAACCGAAGAAAACGCAGTTACAGAACAGGCCCCCGGCCGCCGTGACTTTCTGGGAATTGTGACCACGGCTGGCACAGTTACAGGTTTGGCGGCCTGTGCTGTGCCATTTGTGCAAAGCCTGAAACCGCAGGACAGTGCCTCCGCCCATCTACCGGTAGATGTTGATATTTCCAAGCTAACGCCCGGCCAGCAGATGACGGTGGTATGGCAGGGCAAACCTGTGTTTATCATGCGCCGGACGCCAGAGGAGCTTGCCTTGCTGCAAGATCACGCACTGGCCGAAAAGCTGCGCGATGCAGATTCCACAGCCAACCAGCAACCCACTTATGCCCGCAACTGGCACCGCTCCCTTGTGCCGGAATATGGTGTTTATGTGGGCATCTGCACGCATTTGGGCTGTGTGCCGGGCCTTAACCCGCCTACGGGTAACACAGCCGATACATCTGGCGGTTATGGTTGCCCGTGCCACGGATCAAAATTTGATCTGGCTGGCCGCGTTTATAAAGGTGCCCCCGCCCCTTATAATCTGCCAGTTCCGCCTTATTCCATGCCCTCGCCCTCCAGCATCAGGCTGGGAGAAAACCCCACAGGGCAGCACTTTGATTTTTCAACAATTGAGCAGATCTGAATACTTGAAAAAAAACGCCGCATTCATACTGCGGCGTTTTTTGTATCTGCATGGCTGACAACATGATCTCACCCTAGGAGTGTGAGATGAATTATCTAAAACACTTCTTATCGAAGGAATAAAAAAGCGCCAATCTGGATTTGCGAACTTTTTTGCAACCAGCCTGATTATAAGGATAGAACATAGATGTCTGATATTGTGGTGATTTATCATTCCGGTTTTGGCCACACACGCAAAGTGGCGGAATATGTTGCCAAAAGTGCCCGCGCCACACTTCTGGAAATTGATGAAAACGGCAACCTGCCAGAAAATGGATGGGAAACGCTGGACCAGGCCAAAACCATTGTGTTTGGCACTCCCACCTATATGGGCAACGCCAGTTGGCAGTTTAAAAAATTTGCAGATGCCACATCCCGCATCTGGTTCAATCGTGGATGGCAGAACAAGCTGTTTGCCGGTTTTACAAACAGTGCAAGCCCGGTGGGTGATAAAGGCTGCACCATGGCGTGGCTTCAGGTTCTGGCTGCACAGCATGGCGGCATCTGGATCAGCCTTGGCCTGCTGCCCTCCAACACCAAAGCGGCCACAAAAGCAGATATCAACGTGCTCGGTGGCGCGGCTGGCCTGTTGGTACAAAGCCCATCTGATGCCAGTGTAGATGAAATTCCCAGTGGAGATCTGGATACGGCAACAGCTTATGGCACACGTATTGCCGAGGTAACGGCACGCTTTAAATAATATGTTTACAGCCAGCGTGTTTCCTGCCCCCGAATAGCAGACATGCTGGCTGTGCCTTTTTCAGCACGCTCCACAAACGCTAAAACACCCTTCGGTATTTACCGCAAATGGGGATGTAATGGCTGTTTCTTGGGGAGATTTTCAGGCTATCATTCAGCTTTCTGCCGGATTGAATGTTGCTATTCTGAGCTTTGTAGATATCAGTATTCCCGCCATTAAGGAACGCCGCCGCGTTTTTTCCAAAGCACGGCAGGAACTGGAAATCTACCGCAAAAACCCACATAAAGTAACCACAGAAGATAAAGCAGCCCATGCCGGCGCGGTAGGGGAAATAGACCGCCAGCTTTTTGATTTATGGCGTGAAACATCTGACTTTGAAACCGTTGAAGATTCCATGATCAAAACCACAGGTGTTTTTGGTTTTATCGGCGCTATCGTTAGCATCAGCCTGCTATGGTACTCTGGCCTGCATTACGATGATCCGATCCGCACATCTGGAGAGCTGCTGACATTACTTTCATTTCTTTCTCTGGCAGCTGCATTTTTCATCAATTTTATTACGGCTTTTAAGGCAGCACACTATACAAAACGTTGTAATGACCTCCGCCAGCAGATGCGGCAAAAATTGTAATACATAACTATATACTATAGAGTGATAACATTTATCACTACTTTTTTATTTCTCTGTCGGAATGTTTGTGTCAAAACTGCTGAATGATCTGGCCTCGCAATAGCCACACCTAAGGGAACGCGCTCTCCATGATAACATTCCCAAAGAAACAGAAAGTTCTCCTTCTTCTCTCTGCTTCCTCGTTACTTGTTCCCGCTTTACATAAAACTGCGCACGCGCAGGTGTTGCCGTTCACAAGTCTTAAAACCAGCAGCTCTGGCTTGGGCCACTGGTTGTCTGATATTACGCTTACAGGCCAGATTGAAGGCGGTATCATGGCAAACCCGGCCCGCCCCAACCCCGGCTATAACTATGGTGACTTCTTGGCCGATCACGCCAACCAGGTACAGTTGAACCAAGCCGAGTTCACCCTCTCCAAAGCCATTGATTCCAGCCTGAACGAATATCAGATAGGCTTCACGCTGGAAGGGCTGTATGGTTCCGATGCCAGATATTACCATGTGCTTGGTATTTCAGATGAGGAATGGAAGGCACGCTACCAGCTTATTCCCGCGCAGGCCCACGTAGATGTGCATCTGCCGTGGCTGACAAAAGGCGGGCTAGATATGCAGGTTGGTATCCTGCAAGCACCAATGGGCGTGGAAGGGCTGGACCCTACCTCCCGCGCTTTTTATACTCTTGCCTATACATCTGAATACTCTGTGCCGTTTGAGCATATTGGCGCCATGTTCAATTGGCATGTGACACCCATGGTGGATGTGACTTTCGGGATTGATACCGGGAACCAGACATCCTTCGGCCATTCAGACAACAACCACATGCCTGCGGCCTATTTTGGCTTCAACCTGAACAACCTCGCGCATGGCAAATTGCGCATTGTAGAACTGAGCCGCGTTGGGCCTGAAAACTCCTGGCGCTCGGTCGGGCATTATGAAGCCGATCATGCGCAACGTTTCTGGAACGATATTAACGCCACTTATGAGATAAATGACAAGCTCTCCGTTACCGCAGAATTCAACTACCTACATGATGAAGGCGTGCGCGGCATTGGTGCACGGGGCCAGTTTGCTGGTGCGGATGCAGAAAGTTTTGTTAGTTTCCTGAGTTACAAGATCAATAAGGATTTCACCTTCAACTACCGTGGGGAAATCTACCGCGATAACAACAACATGATGGTAGCTACCTTCCGCGGCAACAATTCCTACATGGAAGCACTGGCAGGCACGGGCGGCGAAACCGTTGCCGGCCCTTCTGGCCACGGCACTACGTATGGGGATTTGTCCTTAAACGTTGTATATCACCCAGACTTGGGGCACCATATACGCGTCTTCCAGCTCCGGCCGGAAGTACGGTTTGATCGCTCCCTTAACGGTACCACACCTTTTAATGGTGGCCGAAACAACGGTATGTTTACCTTTGGTGGTGATGCCGTTATCGGGTTCTGATCCTACTTTCAGGCACAGGCTGCACATCTGGCGCAGCCTGTTTTTTCTTTCAGTGGCCTAATCTGGAAGACAACACCAGATACACAATAAACACACAGTCCAACCCGCAAAGCATTAGGGTAAGTTCCGCCCATTTGCGCGTTGTCACTACAAAAGCTGTATGTAGCAGCAAGCCCAGCGCCAAACTGACCATAAAATCTCCCGTCAGCATGGTGACAAGCACCATAAACAACGGAATAATCCGCTCCGCCGCTGCCAAAGATTTTAAATCCGGCAAGCTGCCAAGCATACCCAACCCCACCAGAATAAGCGCTGGTGCTGTTGCCACAGCGGGTACGCAGATAATAAGTGGCCACAACACGGATGAAGCCGCAAACAGACACGCCACAACCAAAGCTGTCAGCCCGGTGCGGCCCCCTTCTTCCACCCCCACCAAAGATTCCAGATAAGCTGAAACTGTGGATGTCCCCAAAGCGGAGCCAATAACACTTGCTGTGGCATCTGCAACAAAAGCAGACTTTGCAAGTAATGGTTGCCCTTGCCTATCCTTTAACCCGGAACGCTGCATAACAGCCATCATGGTGCCCGTAGCATCAAAAAAATCACCTAAAAAGAAATAGAGCGTTATCGGCAGAACCAAAAACAGATTGGCAAACAAGCCATGAAAATCATACGGAAACAGCATGAACCATGGGTAGGAAGGCCAATCCACCCAATGCGCCGGTAATTGTGTCACCTTGCTGCCATCTGGGTGGGGCACCCACAAACCGGCTATGGTGATAATAATAACAGACACCAGAATTGCTGCTGGAATACGGGCCCATTTTAGCATTATTGCCAGAAAAACGCCTGCCAGCGCCAAAAGCACCACAGGGTTGGATAACTGCCCGAATACCAGCCCCTCCCCGCCTTTGGTAACCAGGCCGCCATTAACAATGCCGATATGGGCCACAAAAGCCCCAATGGCAAAGTGAATGCCCTGTTTGACTGAAAGCGGGAATGTTTCAACAATTTTGCTGCGCCATGGCGTAAGAGAGAGAAACAGAAATGCCAACCCGCCCAAAAGCACCATGGTAAACGCCTGGGCGGCAGGAACCCCCATACGCACAACAACAATTTGGGCAAACACCACATTACTACTCATAACAGGCGCAAGGGCTATGGGCAGATTAGCCCCTATTGCCATAATAATAGACCCAACAACCGCAGCAGCAATTGTGGTAAGCACCATGGCATGCTGGTCTAACCCGGCTGATGCCAGAATGGTGGGGTTAACCGCCATAATATAAGCCATGGCACCAAAAGTGGTAATGCCCGCCACAATTTCTGTAGCAATGGTGGATCCTCGGCCGGAAATATCAAACACACGATCCAGACATGCGCACATGCCTGACCATAAATCTTTCATTCATTCCTCGGCAGTGCTGGGGCTGTTTCCACTTTAAGCTTATGGATATACGCATAAAACAACACCAGCGTAACCAGCCATTTCTCATTCGTTCAGGTGTAATTCTTTTTAGCACATAGCTGCCATCTTTCTTCCCCTGTAGCTGAACACAAGAGGCATCCCCATTTGATACAACGAACAGATGCTCTGATTTGAACATCATGATAAGTAAGGATAACTTTTATGACCGATAAAGCACCGCACGAAACCAGCTCCCTTTTTCATCTGGCTGAACGTGCCCTCAAGCAGCCCAAACTGGCAACCAAGGAAGAAGTGCGCGAACTGGCAAACTACGTGCTGAAAGGCGGCGTGCATGCTGGTGAGGCTGAACGTGAAGTGGCCAAAAAAGCTGAGCGTAACCCAGAAGGTGTAGAAGCCACGGAAATTGAATCTCTGGCAAAAGTTGTTATTGCTGCACATTCCTGATGATTGCATGGGCAGATGGTTAGAAAACCGTCTGCCTCCAATTTTAGCACAGGGCTACCTCTCCTCTCTCCCCAATATATAATTGGAACAAAGAAAGGAGATGAATTTGAAAAAATTACTTTTGATTGCCCTGTGTCTGTGGGCAACACCTGTTATGGCCTCATCCGTCCCGCAAACTGTGGATGATGCCTACCCATATGTAGATGCCGCATCCATTTTACTGACCAATGATATCAAGTCATTCCTAAGTGGCGGCAAAAGCCTGATAAATTGGGCCCCTGTTTTTCCGCGCCCAACCGTTGTCACTGCGCAAGGCTATTGGGCAGCATGGAAATCTGATGCCACTGCTGCTGCAAAAAATTTTCCTGTAGATAAACCCATTTATATCAGTGGGCAGGCGCTTTCCGTCTCCCAGACAGGAGAAGATTTTTATGTTGATTATGCCTCCTCCCCATCTGGAATAGATGACGTGCAGGCTTACCTTTCCAACAATGGTGTTAACGCGGCATCTTCCTATTCCGCCGGAAAAACTGTTTCTCTTTTATGTTTCCGTGCCAGAAACATGTTTCAGCCAACAGATCTGGGCGGTTGTGAAGATATAGGCAGTGTGGCACAGAATATTTTTGTAGATGCCTATAAAGATCTGGCCCTGATAGCCGCAGGGAAAAATGGCGGCAGGCTCTCTTTTTCCAAACCCGCACAAAGAATGATCATTTCAGCGCAAAGCTGTGCCATGCAACTTCGTAAAGCAGCATCGGAACCCGTTTCTCCCAGAGAAATGGCTTCGTGCAGAGGCAGTGAATAAAGTGTTCAAAACAGCGCCTGACAAGACAAAACCCTGTCAGGCGCTCTTGATATTACAGATTTAGTGTACGTTTAAGGGCTGCGCAGTAGGCATCCATAAACCTGCGAGAAAGTTCAGCATCTGGCACATACATGTCAAAAACATGATACGCGCCGGGCACTACCATAACTTCTGTTGGCACAGCCGCAGCCATCAGACGGGTTGCGTAATCCAGATCTTCCTTCAAGAAAAGATCCATTGATCCCACACCAATAAAAGTAGGGGGCAGACCTGCCAGATCAGTTGCGCGGCCCGCAGCGGCATAAGGTGGTGTTTGCGGTCCACCCGCTTTATCCCCCAGATACGCCTGCCATGCATATTTGTTGGCCGACCGTGTCCAGACAAATTCACCAAAATTGGCGCCCGGATCACTATTTATTGCAGTGCGGTCATCCAGCATGGGGTAAATGAGCAACTGAAAAGCCAGCTTATATTCTTTTTTGTCACGCGCCATCAGGCTTAGCGCTGCACTTAAACCACCGCCTGCACTTTCGCCCGCAACCGCAACCTTATCACGCGAGATGCCAAGCTTGCTGGCATTGTCATGCACCCATTTCAGCACGGCATAACAATCTTCAATTGCACCGGGATATTTCACTTCTGGTGCCAGACGGTAATCTACGGAGAAAACCTGAAAGCCCAGATCACTGGCCAGTTTCTGGCATTTGGGATCATCCACTTCAGGATGACCAGAAACAAGGCCACCACCATGAATATAAACCATGGCCGGTGCATTGGGCTGTACATTACGTGGCGTATAAACAATCACGCGTACATCTGGGGCATTATTCAACCCCGGCACGTATTCTTCCCGCGTTACAACATCTGGCAGAGGCCGCCCTTCAATAAGGCGCACAGATGTTAGAAAAACCTCTCGCACTTCTGGAAGTGAGAGCGATGAAAGACCATCAAAAGATGGCATTTTCTCAAGAGTGGGAAGAAATTCGGGATTAACTACTGATTTTGGCATAATAACTCGCCTCCTATTTTGCAACGGGCATCACAGACCGCGCTGCAAGGCCAGTTTATATACCTATATGCCTCAGAATTTATTGATTGGTATCAATATAAAAATACAATAACCAGATATTTTATATATAATTTTTAAATTATATTTCCTTATATATCTCTTATAGGATCATTTTATTAAAAAATGTATCTTTGAATATTATCTCCTTTTTTCCTGTGTCTCATGATGCATTTTGAATTTTCCCTGCACGCCATATTTTCATCAATCGGCAGTTTGACGCGCAATGCGGCAAATATCCGCGTTGTCATATATTCGGCACCCATCGCCCGCCTGCCCTACAAGCCCGACAATTGCTTTTGCAACAATCTTCGCATCAATCGCACCATACTTGGAAAGCTGACCAACCATGAGCGGCGCCAGAGCTGCCGCCAAGCGCTGCCCAATTGCCTCCAGTGGCCGCGCCTCCGTACGCGGCCCCAGAAGCATACCTGGGCGTATAATATCCACGCGCTTAAAGCCTACAGCCTTAATGTCACGCTCAATTGCACCTTTGGTCCGCAGATAAAAACCGGGGCCACCTGCCCCCACAGAGGAAACAAGAATGAACTGACGCGCACCTAGCGCATACGCACCTTTGGCAAAAGCGAGGACGTAATCATGATCAACGCGAAACATAGCCGCCTGTGATCCTGCGGTACGCAGTGTTGTGCCTAGGCAGGAAATTGCCACGTCCGCCCCAGAAGACACCGCAGCGTGTAATGTTGTTTCGGGTGCGGCGTACAGGCGTTCGAAATCCATGACATGATCGGAGCCTGATGATTGCCGACGTGTCAGGCTGGTCACCGCAGTGTCGGGCTGCATGGCAAGATCCGTATCGACAAAGCGCCCGATGAGGCCAGTACCCCCGATAAGCAGAACACGCATTGTCATCGCAGAATCAGATTTGTAATGGCATCGGTCAACTTGTTGAATGGAGGTTGAAGAAGCGTTGCTGCGTTAAGGCGGCCCTGCTTGTATATGCCACGCGGGTGAGTAAGCGCCATAAAACCTTCCTTGCCATGATAGGCACCGATACCACTGTCCCCCACGCCACCAAAAGGAAGATCATCCTGCGCATAATGCAGTAATGTGCCGTTAATTGTCACGTTTCCTGAAACCGTGCGTTTTAGAAGTTTCTCCCGTTCAGCACACTTGTCTCCAAAGTAATACAGAGCCAAAGGTCGGGGACGTGCGTTGATAAAAGCAATTGCTTCATCAAGATTTTTGTAAGTCAGCACTGGCAGGACGGGTCCGAAAATTTCCTCCTGCATAACGGCCATTTCAGGTTTGACATTCAGGATAAGAACCGGCGCAAGAACATGGCTGGGAGCGGAATCGCTGCCCATGCGGATGACCTGTGCCCCATGTGCCTCGGCATCATGAATCAGACCACTTAGCCGCTCATAATGATGCTGGTTAAGAATGGCCGTATAATCTGGGGAACCCACATACTCCCCCGGATGCAGCTTTTTCACCGCGATCTGATAGGCGGCGGCAAAAGCTTCCTTGTCATCTTCCTGAACCAGCACATAATCCGGGGCGACGCAGGTCTGACCGGCATTGGTCAGCTTGCCAAATGCCACGCGCTCCGCCACCCGTTGCATGGAAAAACCAGGCTCGATCACTACCGGAGACTTGCCGCCAAGTTCAAGCGTGACGGGTGTGAGATTGCGTGCAGCAGCCTCAGCCACTTTTCTGCCAACCACCGTGCTACCTGTGAACAGAATATGATCAAAGGGCAGAGCCGAGAATGCAGCCCCTACTTCTCCGTCTCCCATAACAACTGAAATCTGTTCTGGTGGAAAGATGGTTTGCACAATCTCGCCAATCACTGCTGATGTGGCCGGTGTGAATTCCGAGGGTTTGAGCATGGCCCGGTTACCAGCCGCAATTGCTGTGGCCAGCGGCACAAGGGCCAGAGAGATCGGATAGTTCCACGGGGCAATAATTCCCACAACCCCTACTGGCTGATGCACCACCCTGGCCCAACCGCACTGGAAATAAGCCGATACATGGCGGCGTTCCGGCTTCATCCAGTGTCCTACATGCCGGATCATGTAATTGATTGATTGCACCAGTGGGATCAGTTCCACAATGGCACTTTCACGCTCCGACCGCTGGCCAAAATCTGTTTTCAGGGCATGTACAATCTGCATACGCCGCTTCAGGATTTCAGCCTTCAGGCGTCGCAGATCGGTCCGCCGCTGTTTCAGATCGGGTGGTCCGGCATGCAGGAATGCGGTACGCTGGCTATCAAGAATACGGTGCAGATCAGGGGAAGTGGCATCGGACATGGTGGCCTCCATGTTTACAGGAGAAACTTATGGGAGCAGGGTATGAAACATAACGATCTGGTGTCAATGAAAGTTTCTGCTGTAAACAAAGGCCTCACGAATGAGTGAAACCAAGGACCGCCCCTATCATCACGGTGATCTACGCCGTGCACTGATCGACACCGCACTTGCCATGCTGGCAGCAGACCAGAATTGGACCTTCACCTTGCGGGAAGTGGCGCGGCGCACAGGCGTTAGTCACGCAGCTCCGTACAAGCATTTCCGTGACAAAGGCGCGCTGTTACGTGAGCTGGCCCGCATTGGCTTTGTGCAGCTTGGAGAGACAATAATTGCGGCCATGTCCTCCAATCTCCCCTCCTCACGCGCGCAATTTATGGCGGCGGCACAGGCATGTATTGCGTTTGCGCTTGGCAACTCAGGCCTTTACCGCCTGATGTTCAGTTCAGATGCGGATAAGACAATAGACCCACAACTACATGACGCAGCCATGAATACCTTCCGGATTCTCCTGCAACTTTTGGAAAAAGGGCAACAGGACGGCAGTTTCCGAAAAGTGGCCATCAATGCGCAGGCAGCCGCAAGCTGGGCGCAAGTTCATGGTTTGGCCATGCTGGCAATCAGTAATCAGCTTCTGGAAGAAAAAGTCGGGCCAGCTCCGGTCCCTGCCGCTTTGGATGTGCTGCTGGATGGGTTGTGTTGTCAAAAGTGATCTGATCTGCTTCCTGCCTGTCTCTAACAACTTTTATCCTTGCCCAAACAGCTTCCCTATCAGGGCTGTTCCTGCCATGGCGGCAATCCCCCAAAACACAACGCGCATGGTGGGGCGCAAAGGTGCTGCGCCGCCTGCGCGTGCCCCCACAACACCCAGCAACGCCAAACTCATGAGAGACACTATAGAAACTATCCATGAAACAAGTATTGAAGGCGAAAGTGCTGCTGCCATGACCGGGAGTAGTGCACCTGCCGAAAACGCTCCTGCTGATGCACAGGCCGCCTGTATGGGCCTTGCTGATGTAGCTTCGGAAATACCTAGTTCATCCCGGGCATGAGCACCCAATGCATCATGTTGCATCAGTTGCTGCGCAACGTTGCATGCCAGAACAGTATCCAGCCCACGCTGGCGGTATATATCCGCCAGTTCGTTCACTTCGGCATCCCAACTCTTGCCAAGTTCGTTTTTCTCACGGGCAAGATCAGCTTTTTCTGAATCTGCCTGAGAGCTGACAGAAACATATTCTCCTGCAGCCATAGACATCGCTCCGGCCACAAGACTTGATATGCCAGCCAGCAAAATATTTTCCCGGCTGGCATGTGCGCTGGCAACACCCATTATAAGGCTGGATGTTGACAGGATGCCATCATTCGCGCCCAAAACCGCAGCCCGTAACCACCCCAGACGGGATGTTACATGTGTTTCTTGCTGGCTGTTCAAGACATTATTTCCCATATCTGATCGACATATTCTCAATCATCTGGATTTTCTGAAAAATACGCTTCTTAAAAGGAAAGATATCCAAACAAAAAGCGTTCCATTCAGAACATCATATGCCTCAGACATGACGCAGACCTGAACGAGATTTCATTCGGTCTCTTCAGACAGAATAATAATTTCCGGCTCTGGAAAACTCAGAGAAACACATAACCCGCGTATGGAACCCCCAAGAGGTGAATGAAATTGCAGACGGGCGTTCATCTGTCTGGCAATATTACTGGCAATTGCCAAACCAAGGCCGCTGCCCCGGCTAGATGTACCACCCCGCACAAACGGGCTGGTAAGTTGCGCCAATGTATCCGAGGCCAAGGCCGCACAATCGTTCATAACGTTGATGCTGCCATCCTGTTGAACCACAACTTTTACAGGTGTCTCCAAAGTGCCATGCAATAAGGCATTTTCAAGCAGGTTACGCAACAAAATGCCTGTTGCATCCATATCGCCATGCACAAAGATGTGGCCAATGCTGTTGGTTTCCAAATCAATACGTTCCCCATCATGCGGACGGTGCCATAAATCATCTACCAAAGCATAAAGCACAGCCAGTAAATCAAAACGATCTCTCCGGAAAGCAACGCCAGAAGAGGCTCGTGAAAACTGTAAGAGCTTTTCAACCGTTCGGGCCAGCTTGCGGGTGCTGTCGGCAATAATGTCCACCCGTTTATTGGCCGCGGACTCTGCCGGCAGCATGCGCCCTAACATCTGCACCTGTGCCAGAAGAGCACCCAGAGGGTTGCGCAACTCATGTGCAGCACTTGCGGCAAAAGACCGTTCAGTGGCCAGCGCTGTTTTCAAACGGGATAGAAGCGTATTGACGGCATTCTGAATGGAAACCAGTTCAACAGGCAGATTGAGGGAGGGAATAGGAGTCAGATTACCACTACCACGAGATTGCATTTCATCATGCAAACGGTTCAAAGGCCGCAGGTCCCGGCGCACAATCAGGCGCACCAGCACCCAAATTACGGGCAGAAAAATCAGTATCGGCAAGACCGCTATGGCCGTAGCACGCCAGGTGGCCCCTCGCCGATGCAACGTGGGCTCACCAACAAGAACACGATAAGCCGTGGCCATAGGTGCCGCAATATAAACCCTGAACAAAGGGGTATTGGCAAACCCGGTATGAATATCAGGCACAAAAGGTTGAACAGGTGCGTTTTGAGACCGCAGGATAACGTGGCCTGACTGGTCAACTACCTGATACGCAAGCGTTCGTGGCCCCACATCAGGCACCCATGCCACATTGTCTGACTGCGTTTTATGCGGCTGTATGGTGATGATAGCCTGCAAACGTTCCGATACTTCCTGCAAGGAATTATCCAGACGTTCCGTTATTTCGTAACGCGTAAAACCCGCAACGGCGATACTGAGGGCAAGAAGGCTCAGCGTGACCACACACAGAACACCGCTGACAATCCGGGTGGCAAGGCTCCAGTTCTTCATGTATCCGCTCTATCGGCAAGGCAGTACCCCCGGCCACGAACGGTTTTTATAACCGTATTGCCAACCTTTTTACGCAGGCGGCTAATAAAAACCTCAACTGTATTGCTGCCAACATCCTGGTCCAGCGCATACAATGCCGTATCAATCTGCTGGCGGGAATAAATGCGTCCGGGCCTGCGGGAGAGCAATTCCATGATCGCCCATTCCCGCGCTGTTAAATCAAGCGCCATGCCGTTACGCGTTACGGAACCATTTTCCCGGTCAATCATAATCTCGCCGATCTGGTAACAGGCTTGCCTGCGTGGCGCGACGTACCGACGCGCGACAGCTGCAATCCGCGCAACAAGTTCATTCAAATCATAGGGTTTGACAATGTAATCATCCGCACCATCAGACAGACCGGCAATCCTGTCACTGATCTGATCTTCTGCCGTTGTGATCAGAATGGCGGTATCAAAGGAGGTACGACGGATCTCCCGCAGCAAGTCACGTCCGTTGCCATCTGGCAGCCCAAGATCCAGCAGCATGAAGTCATAGTCCACAGTGGCCACGGCTGCGCGCGCGTCCTCCAGTGTCATAAACCAGTCTACAGCATGCCCATCCTGCTTTACACGCTCCTGCACGGCTGCCCCCAGATCATGCTCGTCTTCCACAATGAGGATACGCATCAGTTCTGAACCTCCTCTCGCATGACACGAGCATAAAGGGATGGCAGCACCAGCAGAGTGAGCAACGTGGATGTCACCAGCCCGCCAATCACCACACTGGCCAAAGGCCGTTCCACCTCTGCGCCTGCACTTTCAGAAAACGCCATGGGAAAAAAGCCAAGGCTTGCCACCAATGCCGTAGCCATAACCGGCCTGAAGCGGGATTTTGCTCCTGCAAAAGCTGCCTGTGCCACGGCCATGCCACGCGCGCGCAATGCGGCAATTGCGCTTACCAACACAACGCCATTCAAAATTGCCACGCCAAATAGCGCAATAAACCCAATACCCGCTGAAATACTGAAGGGCATGCCTCGTAATGTCAGCATGATAATACCACCGGTTGCAGCCACTGGCAGATTGATAAAAACCAGAAGTGCGGGCCGGATTGCGCCAAAGGTTACAACCAGCAAAGCAAATATCAGGCCAAGAGCAACAGGCAGAACAATTTCCAGGCGTTGCATGGCTGAATGCAGGTTACGGAACTGCCCATCCCATTGCATGGTGTAGCCCGGTGGCAAATGCACATCATGCGCCACGCGCATCTGCGCCTCGGCCACAAAGGAGGAAAGATCCCGCCCACGCACATTGGCCTGCACCACCATGCGGCGGCGCACACCATCACGGCTAATACGTGGCGCACCGCCCACTTCATGTACATGCGCCACCTGTGAAAGCATGACGTTCCCCTGCCCGTCCATACGCCGGACAGGCAAGGCAGCAATAGCTGCCGCTGAAGCCACATTATGGGCGTTCAGACGCACCTGCGTGCTGATGATGGCATTACCGACAATAACAGGCCGCGTGCCAATATGGCCGCCTATGGCTTCCACCGTATCCAGAATATCCTGCACCGCTACGTTGCGGCTGGCAGCCTGCGCGCGATCAATATCCACCATAATCAGCGGCACGCTGCCATCTCCTGCCGCAGCCACATCTGCAGCACCTTTTACATCTGAAATAGCCGCTACAACCTTGTCTCCCAACATAGCGAGTGTTGCCAGATCATCCCCAAAAATCGAAATGGCAATCTGTGTTCGTACGCCAGAAAGCAGGTCATCCATACGCATCTGCACTGGCTGGCTCCAGGAATACAGTGCATCTGGCAACTCACGCCGTAGCGTTTCGTCCATTGCAGCTACAAGCCCGGCCTGTGTACGCGCGGTTTTCCAGGTGGATGGTGGAGTAAGAAGAATGAAGCTATCCGTTTCATTCACACCCATCGGGTCCGTGGGAATGGCAGATGTGCCTGTATTACTGACAACTGTTTTGACTTCAGGAAAACGCCGCAGGATTTGTTCCTGCTTTGTCACTGATGCAAGCACAGTCTCCAAAGATGCTGAGGGCAGACGTGTTGTGGTAACAGCCAAAGCCCCTTCATCAAGCTGGGGAATGAACTCCCCACCCAGACGCGTTGCAAGACCTGCCGATATAATCAGAACAGCCAGCGTGCCTCCAAACAAAAGGCGCGGATGCGCCTCTCCCCATTCTGTCATACGCGTATATGGCGCACGCAGGCGGGCAATCAGCCATGTATCGCCTTTAGGCCGTACGCGTGCCAGAGCCAGAGCCGCAATTACGGGAATACATATGAAGCAGTAAGCCAGCGAAGCCAGAAGCGCCATGATAACCGTTTGCGCCATCGGCCGGAACATATGCCCTTCAATGCCCTGCAGGGTAAGAATAGGCAGATAGACCATAATGATGACCAGTATAGCGAACCCCACTGGGCGCATGACCTGCTGAACGGATGAGACAACCAGCGGCATAAACGCGGCTTCTGGCTCCTCCTCCCGCCTTGAAAGGATATGCTCAATAACCACCAGAGAGCCATCAACAATCATGCCAAAATCAATGGCACCAAGGCTGAGCAGATTGGCTGAAATACCAAAATACCGCATGCCCGCCATGGCGCAGACAAGAGCCACAGGAATAACGGAGGCAATGACCAACGCAGCCTGCCAGCTTCCTATCACCACCACAAGCACTGCTATCACCAGCCCGGCACCTATCAGCAGGTTATCGCGCACTGTGGCGATGGTTTGCCCGGTGAGTGTGGCACGGGTGTAATAGGGTTCCAGCGTAATACCCGCAGGCAGGGATTGCCTGATACGTGGCAAGGCGTGGTTAATGGCCGCCAATGTGGCATTGGAACTTGCACCACTTTCCATCATGACCACGCCAATCACAATTTCACCCTGCCCATCACGGGTAACCGCACCCAGACGTATGCGCGCGCCTGTGGAGATGCGCCCAAGATCACGCAGACGCACAATGGAGCCATCAGCATTGGTGCGCACAGCAATATTGCCAAAATCTGCAAGACTGCTCACCAACCCGCGCCCGACTACACTCTGCTGCTCGGCATGATGCGTGATCCACCCACCGCCTGATGCCGCATTGTTTGTATCTACTGCGCGATAGACTTCCCCCACCGAAAGGTTGCTGGCAATCAGCCGGGCAGGATCCAGCGTGACCTCATAGGTTTCTTCCGCCCCACCATTCACGTTCACATCCACCACGCCAGGCACAAGGCGCATCTGTGGCACTACCGTCCAATTCATGATCCGGTTCAGTTCCATAAGGGAGCGCCCTGCCCCTTTAATCTGGAACTGCATGATTTCACCCATGCCCGTTGCAAGCGGCCCCATACTGACAGTGATACCCGGCACAGATATGGAAGCCCGCGCCTGCTGGATGCGCTCATTCACACGCGTGCGGTCAAGATTGATATCCGTATCATCAGCAAACTGCACATACACAACCGACACCCCACCACGGGAAACCGAGCGCAGATCTGTGAGACCGGGAATGCCCGTCATGCTGGTTTCGACTGGAAAGGTAATCAGTTTTTCCACTTCCTCGGCCGCAAGGCCGGGAGCTACAACCGAGACAAGCACCTGCTTTGGTGAGATATCTGGCACAGCCTCTACAGGCAGTTCCAGCACGGCCATAATACCTGCCGCCAATATCAGGGCCAGACAGCCCAGCACCACCATGCGGGCCCGTAGCAAAGCCTCCAGATATTTACGGGCCATCAGTCTGCATCCAGTCCGGCCAGCCCGATGATTGATTTCAGGGCGAAACTGCCGTGGCTGACCACTGCCTCACCCTCTTTCAGGCCCGAGCTTACAACCGCATGCATGCCATCATCCAAGGCTACATTTACCCTCACGGGCCGGTAATGCGTTTGATCCATCTGCGCAAATACAATGTTATAACCATCAATTTTCTGAATAGCCTCCGCTGGCACAACAATGCCTGTTACGCTATCCCGCTCCGTCAAGGTTGCATCCACCACCATGCCGGGAACCAATGTGCCTTTTGGATTGGGAACACGACTGATAATACGCACCAACCCTGTTTGCGGGTTGGCCATACCATCCACCGTATCAATTCGGGATGTAATGGCACCCCCATTGGTTTCTGTGGTCTGTCGTCCGCCTGGTTGAAGACATGCGGCCTGTTCCGGCGTAATGTCTGATACAATCCACACATCAGAGAGATCTGCCACGCTTGCCACGTTCGTAGCTGGTGTCAGATCAGCGGCAACAGATGTGTCCAGCGTTTGCACCATGCCATCAACTGGAGAAATCAGGGTGGATACCTCATCCTGCTGTTTCTGGCTGCTTTGTTCAGAGGCTGAATTGAATTCCTCATGAAAACGATGGCCCAATGTATCCACATCTGCCTGACGGGCACGCATGGTTGCATCTGCCTGCGCCAGAACATCCTGCCTGCGACGCAGCTCTGCCAATGAGAGGGTTTGACCCACCAGTTGTTTTGCGCGCAGCACTGCGGCTGCGGCATCATTTCTGCTGGCAATAGCGGCAGTTAACGCAGCACGCATCTGAATGGCTTGCAGCCGTGCACCATGGAGAGAATGATCCTGATAGTGCAACAGGGCCTGCCCTTTACGAACAGAAGCACCTGGCTGCACCAGAACATCCAGCACTTTGCCACTTCCGGCTGGGTGAATATACACAAGCCGCGTGGTATCGGGAACAATCCGGCTGATCACTGGCAGAGTGCGCAAAACTGTGCCCGATTTTGCAAAGGTTATTGTAATACCATCATTCTTCACCGCTGCGGTATCCAGCGTAACAACTGAAGGGAGTGCCTGATCTTCAGCGTGGGCACTAGAAAACACACAAAAACACATGGCAAGATTTAGAAGAACACGCTTTTTCATGGAGTGATCCCCATGGCAATCATCATTCGCAGCGTTGCGACATGCCATTCCACCTCGGCACGGGCATTGGCAAATTGCGCATTACAGGCCGCCTGTTCTGCCTGCATGACAGTTTCCAATGTTGCCTCTCCTAACCGCCATGCATGTTCTTCTGCCTCTGCACGCTTTTGCATATTTGAAGCGGCTATACGTGTTGTCTGTCGGGCAGCTGTAGCGGCTATCAGCCGGGTGCGCACACGGGATATTTCCAGATGCACCATGCGTCGGGCCTGTATTTCCTGACTATTGGCGGATGCAAGCCTGTTACTGGCCTCGGACATAATCGGTGTATTTCGGGCCTCGCTGGGCAAAGGAATGCTGAAATTGACACCAACGCGGTCATCCCACGGGCTGCCATACTGTTTTTCATGAATGACATCGATGCCCACTTCCGGGTTGGGCATAAAAGAGCGGCGTGCAAGCTTCATATTGGCTTGTGCGGCTTCAACATTTTTGTGTGCGGCCTTTACGCGCGGATCATTGTCCTCCATATCGCGCGGCTCCACAAAATGCGCATGTGCCATATCTCCACTATGGGAAAGATCAACCTCGACCGGTCGACCAAACAAAACTTCCAGTTCTGCCTGAGCGTTTTCCAAATACTCCTGCGCCAATGCCTGTTCATTATGGGCATTTTCCATTTCTGACTGCGCTATCTGGCTCTCCGAAGATGAAGATTCCCCCACATGCACGGCATGGGTGGTAAAACTGTTTATCTTGCTTGCATATTCATACAGCCGTCGTGCCGCTCTTAAGCGTTCCTGAGCAATCTGCGCTTTGGCCGCTGCATCTAATATCCTTATGGAAAGCGACAGGTATTCGACATTCAACTGTTCATCCAGAGATGCGGCTTCAGCACTTGCAACCTGCCGTGTGGCGCTTCCCTGCCCCGGCAACCAGAGCGGCACAGACACACCTCCCTGATAAGTTGTGTACCCTTCATTACTCCCGATTGCATGGTCATCCATGTATTCGCCAGATAGAATGGGCCCACCTGCAAACCATGACCCCGCAGCATTGCTTCGGGCTTTTGCGGAATGATGACTCACCTGTAGTTCTGTGCGCACGGGGTCAACAGCCCAGGCCATGTTCACAGCTCTATGAAAATCCATTTTTTCTGGTGCTGGTTGGGCATTTGCGGAAAGCATACCAAAGGATGAGGCCACAATACCGAGCAGCAAAATCTCACGCATGAGGTGACACTCAGCCTCCTATGGAATAATCGGCTTGTTGTGCGTGATCCGGGCTGCAAGGTCATTCCACAGATTAACCGTCGCCAGATTGATGTCGCCTTTTATCGACGAAGGTGACTGAGTGCGGGAGAAAGACGTCAGAGCCATGCGCTCGCCAATCACGAAACGGCCCTGTGAAAATAATACGACTGAAAGCGCCCCTAACCGCCCTTGCTCAACAGGGCGCTTGATAGACACCCGCATATGGGGCGCAGGCACAGCAATAGCGTGAAATGCTCGGAGTTCTGTTTCGCCTACAGGGCATGAAACACTCTGCAAGACTGCATGGCGTAGAACTGAATAGGGATAGCCCGCATACGACCCATCAATATGCAAGAGAATGCCTTCTTCTCCTGCTTTCTTACAGATACTTTCTGTTTCAGTATGTGCGATACATCCACACAGGCTCAGTGTTACCAGAATTGGTAATCCATAACGTACCACCCACTGCATAATTATGTATCCGGCCTTCCTGGTGCAATCCACAGCACGCCATCATGAATGATGGCCTTTCCGCCTCTATAACGAGCGAAGATGACGTGAACCTGAATGGCAGGTAGGAGAATGATTTCTGCGTGGAAAGAAAATTTCTCATCAAAGATCGCATGTGAAGAAAGATGCAAGAACACAATCTTCAACACGTCTATTGAATATAGTTGTCAATGGTATCTACATCCTAGCCAACCTTGCATTAGGATATGTGGCTTCCTCATTCCAAACGTTCAGCTAGGATTTGCCGGCAAATTACTGCACATTTTGCCTAAGCTTCACCAGACGGCCCAACAAACATTATGCTCAACACCAGATACTGACGCTGTTCATCATGATCGTTGATGTTTTTATAACCCAAAATCAGCTTTACGATACGCTGGTTGATCAACATCATAAACGGTACTTTAGAATAAGGTAGGATATACGCCTCTTAGGTTTGCAAATCATTGGCCTGTTTACAAAAATGGTCTCTACCCGGATTCATTCTGTCCCATTAAAACGCGCTAGACACGCCAACCAGATATGGTCGGAAACTCAAGAGCAAGGTTTTTAGAACTGACTTACCTACCTGTTTATGCTATTATATTCGAAATAATTCTTCGAGGTAGATGATGTATCAATTGTTTAACAAAGACTGGTATATGGAAAGATATTCATCTTTATTAAGTTTTCTAGGCATAAACAAAGAAGAATGTGAATATTTTTATAACAATTATGGCTATGCTTTAGCGCATTCTCCCAATGAATTTTTCGACGAAGTATTTTACTTAAAAACTTATAACAAAGTATTAAATCTAATAGAAAAAGGAAAGTTTAAGTCTGGATTTGATCACTTTTGCAAAATTGGATATAAAACAAATGATCCTAATGCAATATTCAGCAATAAATATATTAAAAAATATCTTTTGCAATTAAATGATAATTACGAAATTCCAAATGACATATATGATTTTTATATAAAAAAACTAGATGCTGAATTTGTTCCATGTAGTTATTTCTTTGATCCTTACACATTTGTTGTTAACTGTGATGAAGTGAGAGGTATAAAAAAACCATATTCAACTTATATGAGCCTATATTATACAAAAAATAATATAAAAACCACGGATTTTTTTGATCCAGATTGGTACGCAGAAAATTATGATATAGAAGAAAATTTTTTCTCCCCCATACATCATTATATGATGAATAGAGGGAATTCTTTGTATAATCCAAACAACATTTTTAATGAAAATTTTTATTTGCAAAACAATAAAGATGTTTTGTTTGCCGTCAAAAAAGGCAGCTTTGTTGATGGATATGATCATTATTTAAATTATGGAATGTATGAAAATCGAGACCCGGCGGAAGGAGTTGACGTAAAGAAAATACCGCAAAAAAATTATGTCGATTATCTTATTGATGAACACTTTTTTTTAAGTTATTACCATTTTATTATAGTTGCGAGTGATAAATATAAAAATACACTAAATAATGAATATACGACTAAGCAATTTTTTATTAATACATGCCACGAAACATGTTATGAAAAAATAAAGTCTCATATTGATTTTTCGTATGAAAATCCAAAAATTTCTGTAATAATTGTTGCTCACAACAATTTTGAATTTAATATTAGCGCCTTATATAGCTTAAGAAATACTTACAAAAAAGAAATTCAAGTGATTTTTGTAGATTCTGGATCATTAGATGATACGAAAGAAATAGAAAACCATGTAATTGGAATGAATATTATTAGATATCAGGGTAATGTAGGATTTGTTATTGCATGTAATAAAGCTATCACAATGGCAATATCTGATACTGTTTTACTTTTGAATAATGATGTTGAAATTTTACCGCAAGCGATACAAAATGCATATGACAGACTATATAGCCAACCTTTCATTGGCGCTGTAGGTGGAAAAATCATTAAGCCAAATGGTACATTACAAGAAGCCGGATGTATATTTTGGCGTCAAGGAACGACAAGAGGATATAAAAGAGACGAACTGCCATCAATTCCAGAAGTAAACTTTGTAAGAAATGTTGATTTTTGTTCTGGAGCTTTCCTTCTCATACGAAAAGAAGTTATTAATAAAATAGGCCTCTTCGATGATAATTATATTCCAGCTTATTACGAGGAAAGTGATTTTTGTATCAGGTTGCATCAAGCTGGCTATTCTGTAATCTATGATCCCACTGTAAAAATTTTACATTATGAATACGGTTCTTCTCCATATGGAATGGCAAAAAAATCCTTGCAGAGAAATAAGTTATTTTTCATGCAAAAGAATTCTGAATTTTTGCGGAAAAAGTTTTTTGCATCTGAAGAAAATGAATTGTATGCACGCGATTGTAGAGAAAATTCTCTAAAAATTCTTTATATAGATGATACTTTTCCGTTGCCGTTTCTAGGTTCTGGATTTTCTAGATCTAATGAAATTGTTAATATTATGTCCTCCTTGGGGTTTTTAGTGACAATATTCCCACTTAATAAATCAAAATATAAGTATTATAGTATTAATGATTTTTTTGATGATGCCATAGAATTAATAAGTGATGTTAATTTACATGATTTTGAAAATTTTATTAAAAATAGAGCTAATTATTATGATGTAATTTGGATATCTAGACGACATAATATGGAGAAAATAGAAAAATTATTGAAAAAAATAGCACCTTATATACGCAATACAAAAATAATTTTTGATACTGAATGTATTGCATCTATAAGAGAGTGGAAAAAAGATAATCTACACAACACAGTAGATGGAAAATTAACCGATTACATCACAAGAAATTTAAAGAGCTATTACGCTGCTGATAGTATTGTTTCGGTTAATACATTTGAAAATTGGATTATAAAAAAGTTTCTTCATAGAAAATCTTATATTCTTGGTCATTGCAATAAACTAAATATAACAGAAAATTCATTTGAAAAAAGAAACGGTATATTATTTGTTGGATCTTTGCACAATAGATCATCTCCAAATTATGATTCTGTGGAATGGTTTATTTCTAAAATACTGCCTATAGTTCGTGACCTATTGGGTTTTCCTGTGGAATTTACTATAGTCGGACATATGAATGAAAAAGAAAAATTGAACTTTTGTAAAAAAGATAATAATATAAACGTTATAAGCAACGCAAAAGATTTATATAGATATTATAATACACATAAAGTTTTCATTGCTCCAACACGATTTTGTTCTGGTATTCCATTCAAAGTACACGAAGCTGCTTCATATGGACTACCTATTGTTTGCACAAATACAATACGTAAGCAAATTGGGTGGACAAATAATCAAGATATATTATCTGCTAACAATGAAGAAGATTTCGCAAAATGCATTGTAAGATTATACATGAATATGGACTTATGGAACTTTATACGAGTGAATTCTATAAAACGAATAGAAAAAGAAAACTCTATTAATAAATATAGAAAAAATATACAACATATTATTCTTGATTCCACAAAGAAAGGAAATTAATTCTTCCTATAGAAAGCAATACCTATCCCCTATTCGTACTCGAAATTCTTCTTATTATTGCAGAAACACCTGAAGAAGATGAAAACATAGATACTGTAGAAACCTAGAGGATTGTAAAAGCCGCTAGGTTTTTAAAAAGTACTCTATATTTTCATCCTTCAACATCTAGATTAAAAAGATGGAGCCAGTTGGAGAAATCGAAGGAACCGTTATTGGCGCCCTCGCCCCCTGATTTCAGGTTTCTGCTATACTTATTGACGGTTCTTGGGGCTGATTTTCGCGCTACGTTTTGAGCGGCAGGGGTTTTGTGTTCTGCCTTACGTATCCGACGGGGCTGATCTCCCCGATGAATTGGCAGCGGCGTATATTATAGACGATATTGGCCAGGCCGATCCTCATAGAGGCTTGCATGATCCCAAGTGTGCAGATGAACAATCCCGTCTTTGACTTCTGATCAGCAAAGACATGTTCAACGCGAGATCAGACCAACATTGGATCCCTGGATATGCCGCAGCATGGGTTTAAGCTGCGGCTTTTTCCTGCGAACCTTTGAAATAAAGCCCGTATTTTCTATGAAAGCTTCATTGTGACCTTTGACCGGTAGACCGTGTCGACCCAAACATCAGACGCTGTATTACTGCGGTCAAGCAGCCCTTCTCTCAATCTCGCACTATCACTATCTGCTGCATCTATCACTTTCCATTTCCAGACTAGCCGAAATTTCCGGTCGATGGAAATATGCGATTTACATCAAAAAAAATGAAATGGCGAGATCCGTTGACGGACTTGTCCTGCCAGCCTTTCGGGGGATGTACTCTGCCCGAAGCCCCACCTTCTGCCCTTTGGTATTGTGCTACTTCGGAGCCACTATCAGCATTGCGTCAAGGATCTGACCTGAATCGGTAGATAACCGACGTTCTGTAAATATGGTATCAAACAGATTAAACAGCATTTCGATGACACCAGTCTGTATCAGACGCTCACGAAACAGCTAGAGCGTTTTTTGGCATCTAGCATACGACCCGACAGACCTCACTCCAGAAAACGCATAAAGGATAAGGTGGTTGTTGGCCAGATATTCTGTCCGTTCATCGGAGAGAATATTCTAGGTCTGGATCACTTAGATCTTGAACATCAAAACCGTATCAAATAGTGGACAACCACCTTTGCGCTCATCCGAAATATAGATTGGAGCACTTTGACATCTACCATCGGGAAACACTTTGAACTACTGGCAACGCGCACTTAGACACACCAGATGCTCTTCAATATCAAAAAATCCCAAACCCTTTCATTTGACACGCAAACAACAAAACACATTACTCACGCTATTAACTATATAGCCCGTAAATATAATTTAGTTCACAAAGAATAGCTTCTTTCCACATCTAATGTTAATATTCTTTTTATTTATGTACTTGATATAGATGGAGTTCTTTCTAAGTAAACTACTTTGCAAAAATCGTTCAAAAAATCGAACTCACCTTCCCAGTCACTTCCTATAGTGAAAATATCTACCGAGTATTTCTGAACATCCTTTATTTTCTGTTCCCAATTCCCTTCTGGAATAACCAGGTCAACAAACCTAAGAGCTTCAATATCTTTTTTACGATCTTCGTAAGTGAAAAGAGATTTCTTTCCTTTTAAAAAGTTAAATTCATCCGTAGAAAGACCAACAATAAGACGATCACCCAATTCGGCTGCCCTTCTAAGCAAACGAATATGTCCATAATGAAGGGTATCAAAAGTCCCGTATGTAATAACCGTCCGCATAGCTGCCACCGTTAAATTTCATAAACTCTTAACAATATATTTTTAAAAATTTAATATTACAATTGAAAAATATATATTTTTATCAACAACAGCCACGAATCGGAAAAGCAAATAATTTTCCAATTCGTTACCATATGTTGCATTAAATCGCGTATTTTCAATAAGATAAATTCTTTACTCCAACCGTAGAGCAAACTAACCACAAAGAAACAGAAGAATCGCTTTTTAATGTTTCTTATTCATTTTCAAGTTCGAGAGATGCTAACTAATAGAACCTTGCTACGCCCAAAATCACCAGATACTTACACGCCGCCTATTGAGGAATAGGAGGCGTGTAAGTAGTTGATAAATTAGTCAACCCAATCTTCTATCGACAATTCTCGGAATCACAACATCCACTTGGTTCAATAAATTAATAAATACTGAGCCTAATCTTTTGTGGAATAAACTCCATGAGAATCTTGATATACCCACTTAGCCCGGTACACTTCTTGGGGCAAAATAACTGGCTCTCTGTCGTTAAATTGTAATTTTACATCCTGCTGATGAATCTTTGGACTTCCTGGATATTCAGTCACATACATAAGCTGCCCATTATCATGATTGATTGATAGACCTTTTACGCCAGAAACTGGACGTGAAAAATACGTAGTAGCAACGCGTGTATATGGATTAAACGTATAAATATCAGTTGGTGTTGAAGCAATGATGTTATCCGACAAGTCGTAAACCATATCATGCGTACCTGTTGTCGGAAGTCGGTAATTTGCCTTTGCATGAATTGATGGATGAGGCTCTTTTACTTCTGAAAGAGATACTAATCTAATTCCATGATACCAAGCCACATAATATTCATTCCGTATTCCTTTAACGGGCAAGAATGAATGAGTAGCGCGCATTTGTATATCCGATATAGGCCCTGTTTTTGACCGCGTGAAATCATAAATTTGCACATCACCAGGATGAGATGCACCTTTATCAGTAGTGCTTGAAGAACTAGATACCAGCATTCTGCTCGGGCTTATAAGATCAAGACCATGACTGCGATTAACTCGCCATTGCTTAGCAATACTTCCATCCGAGATGTTAAATAAATATATATCTCTATAAGCAGACACTAGAACTTGGGTACCATCATTTACTATTTCACAAGAATCATAGATATCATGCGCTTTAGCATAACTTGCAGACCATTTTTCCGTGACTGGATTTGTCGAAATGTCATAAATAGCCACTTTAGGAGGAGTGGTACCTTTGTAAAATCCACCACAAGCTAAAACAAGTGTTGTTGCTGCATTAGCCGACAAGGGAACTTGAAAAGTCGCAACACATAACGCCGAAATTGATATAAAAAATGATTTACTAAACATATTTTATCTCCTAATGTTTTTAACATATGGATAAATCTGTCCATATAAAATACATAATGCCCATACCTTTATTATCTTCTGTCATGTAGCAGTCAATGCATATTACCTATGGTGATGCGTAAAACAGCTATTCTGCGTATATCTCTACTGTACGTTTCAACGTGATATGTAAGGTGTATTCCGTATCCATCAATTTATGCCTAATCCCCTATAATCAAGTCACAAACATCTCGAATTACATAACCAATCTTAAATCCAAAAGGGACAGATGCCTTAACTTCTCCAATGACAGACGTTACTAACTTATATTCCCCAATAACTCGTGCTCCGAGAAATATACTAGGTTTTACCTAGGTCACGTTGACACAAGATCTGATACAGAACCTTACAGCAGCAAGATTAAGGAAACTCATGAAGGATAAGACCGTCTTATTGTAGCGGGTTGTGATACGGGGGATCTGCTTAAGTCTATTGAACATCCATTTGATACGGTGGAGATCCCTATAACACTGCTAGCCTATTTTCTGTGGAGCGTTGCGGCCTTTGCATGATGGAATGACCGGCAGGATTCTATGGATCAGCAGATCCTAGCGGAAACTGTCACTATCATATCCCCGATCGGCCAGCATGGCTTTGGGGGTAGGGGCAGACAGTTTCATCAGGAGCGCCTGTGACCTTGCAGCCCAAGACCTATCCTTCTTTTGCACCCGTAACCTATGAATGGGCACGAACCACGGTGCTATCGACCATACGCAGCCAATCATCGGTCAGTTGCAAGCCTACCATGGTTTGCAGCAAAGCATTCTACACGCCTTGTTCAGCCCAGCAGCGAAACCTGACATAGATGGAGTTCCACTTGTTGTAGCGCTCAGGCATGTTTCGTCACGGACAACCGACGTGCAGGACACAAGGCATTCCGTTGAGAAACAGAAGATTATCCTGTGCTGGCCTTAGCCAGAGCCACGTTCAAACTGAAAAAATTTTTGCCGATGGCCTCTTGGGACTCACTGCCCTTAAAAAAGATTGCCATTGTATAAGTCTGAGGAAGAACTATCAATCAACGTCGGTTGCGCCTGAAACTTGCCAACACGATTATTGATCAATAGTTCTTTGAGCCCTCATATACAATAATATGCAAGTCCAAGAATGGACTTGGTGTAATAGAAATTAATGCATTTTAAACACCGATAGCACTTCCTCAGAAAAATTATGCTCAACCATTGGGTCTAAATACTTATTTTTAGCATTATTTGAACAATACTTAACAATACTTTTATCTGAAACTATTTCTTTCAAAGTATCATACCAAAGAATATTGTCTTTTACTAAAAATCCATCATTCTTATCTGATATAATTGTTGGAAATGGTCCAATCATTGATGCTACAGTTACTACACCACATTTAGCTGCTTCCTGTACCAATGTGCTCCCCAAGCATCTATTATAAACATTATCCCTCATAGGAAGAATATTTATATCATAATTCGATATTATATCTCCGTAGGATTTTTTACTCATAGTATCTCGGTCTATAAAATCCGCAGACACATTTTCTTCGAAATATTTTCTGTAATATTTTTTTCCAACAATTGAAAATTTTACATTTTTGAATTCACTAGAAATTCTATTGATAGCATCGCAACATTCCATAAAATCCAAAGGATCAGAGGTATATCCTGCAAAATAGCAAATATTAATATTATCCTCTTCCTTTCTTTCATTACTAATATTGTTTTTGCATGTTTTTGTTGGGGAATAATCCCCAACAAAAACATTTCTGATATTCTTGTTAGAAAGATCTTCCGATAAATTTTTAGAATTCACTGTAACAATGTCAGCTTCGTTCATGCATACTAAACGTTTCTTACGTTCGTTTATAACACGAATTACATCTTCGTCAGAAAGACTACAATAACTAATATCGTTATAATCTATATCCTCCAATATAGATGCTTCTGTATCGTATACTACAGTTGCTCCACCAAACTTTGCCTCCTGTATTAAATCTACTATATTTTTGCTAATGGAAACATTATTCATAAACAAAAAGGAGCATCCACGCACTACATTACGAGATATTTGTTTGTCATTATACATCTCACATATATAACCATTTTTCCGCATAATATGCACAAAACTTAACACTCTGAAAATGTAAGAATCTATATCGTCATGATTATAAACAAAAACTACCTTCCCTTTGGTATTTTTTTCTATAATGATTTCATTATTATATTCTAATATTTTATTATAAACTCTATTGCTGTTTTTGGAATCCATATATTCAAGAAAAATAGACCGCTTTTGATTGTACATATCTCTATCAAAAGTCCCGTTCAGGGCACTATCCAATGACTGTATAAGATCAGGGAATTTGGTCACAACTGGTCCAGGAAAACACCAATCTAAATCGTAAAACATTCCCCTTTCATTTAAATAAGAATCCCGATCAAAGGCAAAACTTATTACAGGCCTTCCCGTCAAAAGGAAGTCAATAAAACAACTTGAATAGTCAGTTATAACAACATCAGAACACCGAAGAACAATCTCTACATTTTTAAAGATGCTCTCAGTTAGGTTTATAAAAGTCTCTCCCACAAAAACCGATCCATATGTGCCAGACGTATCAGCCATATGCTCTCGAATGCCCAAAACACAATTATTCTCTCTTAAAAGAGCCGATAGCTGATCTATTTCATCTTTACTAAAATTATAATATCCATTTTCCTGATCATTTCGAAATGTAGGAGCAAATAGAATTAATTTTCGATCTCTTAAAACATTTTTAAGGTTACATAACTCCTTATAAAAATCAGAAGGCAGGCTTTCTTCTGCACATGTAATAAAATCATGTCTAGGAAGGCCAGTTAACCATACATCATGAAACGTCAAAGGCCAAAAAGCTGCCGTCATGGCCAATCGATCGACATTTGATGCTGATATCACCGCAGAAAGAGATCTATTTTCTTTTTCTGTTCTTTTAGCCAAATGCAATCTATCATTCGAAACATAGTGTATTTTTTTAAGGGGAATTCCGTGCCACAAATTATAAAAATTATGCTTTTGCGGATCTAATTCCCAAAAAACATTAGACTTTATAGTATGCTTCAAGAAAATATGCTTACATCTTGCTATGTAAAAAAGACCTTCTGGGCTTTTTAAAGGCACAACTAAAACATTATTCCCGTCTACTTTTATATTCTTTTTCCTAGAAAAAATAATTTTTTTAATATTAGGGTTATTTTTTACAAATTCAAACATCGCCCTCGTATTGTCATTTAACCCATTATTAAATGCGCAAACTGGAAAACCCCACCAATTGTCATACTTTGGTGCCTCTTCGTCAATTTTCCGGGCAGATAATGTTTTTACTTCTTCTGTTTCCTCAAGAATATTACCATAAAGACTATAATATTTTTCTGAATTTGATGTTCTATATAAATTATTCCTATATATGGATAAATCTTTATCTATCCCTGCTTTTTTGATCTTTCGTTCCCATATTTCTATTCCTGTTTCGTTATAATGATTATTCGATAAAAAATATCTCTTTAAAATAGGAAAGCCATTTGCAATCATATCAAAAGCAAAATTAGTAAATACAGGCTGGAACGGCTCTACCATATTAAAGAAGCACGTAAAATTATAATTTTTAGATATCAACCACCGCGTTAATCCAACTTCGTATCTAGCAATTGTTCTCGCCTTATTTTCTTCCGAAAAAATATTTTCTATAATACTAATAAAATTTTCATCAGACATAATTGTCTTTCTGAAGGCAAGAAAATATGAACCAACTAAAAAGTCATATGGGTCTTGTAATTCAAACTTAGATAAATATTCTTTTTTTACATCTTCGAGAGAAATTTCTTCTTTAACACCTTGCCGATTAATTGTTCTGTACAATCCTTTGGTGCTTTGAAGTCCCCACCAATGGCATTTAGCTTGACTCATAGATGAAAACAAATCATCAAGAGGATGCATTAAATAACAACTATCATTAACGAACAAAAGTTCGTCATATTCTTTAATTTTATCCCATCCTACATATTTTTTCGCCAAAAGACTCCATGATCCAAAATCATATGATCTATGGCGAATTCCCCATGCCCCTTTTACATATGGCTCTATCTTAGAAAATTCTGTATCAAGAACGGGATTATCTGCCATATAATAAATATCGCTAAACTTCGATAGCTCTTTTATATATTCGACAGCTGTATCGTCAATCAAACCATCAGGGTCATACCCCGCAAACAAGCAAATTCTTTTTATATCTTGCGAAGAAATATCTTCTCCGCCAACCAAATGAATTTTTTCTCCAGGCTTTGTCTTTACCTTGTTAATTTCACCTATATATATAATGAATAAGAGGATTATTTTCAAAACATCCTCCCATATTATTTAATGTATACCATACATTATCAAAATTATCAGACGGATTTCTTAGCTCTTTCCACCCATATTTACAATAATGCTTAAATGGATCATATCCAGATGCCGCAACATCAGGATTACTGGCTAAATAATACTCATTACTAAAAACACCTTTTTCGATGCACATTTTCTTTATATCAGAGAAACTATATGGCGTTGTTGCAAAACACTTTCCCTTATTCAAATAATCTATTATAGATGGAATTGTATCATTCTTGATATATACTGATTTATACCAAGAAGCATCAAATTTATCATTCGGATTTCTATTTTCTTTGTAACCAAAGACAAGGTAATGCTTTACAGGGTCTACGCCTGCTTTTTTTATATCTGGGTATCTATTTACATAATAATCAGGATCAAAATTTTCTTTTACATAATCGATCAACAAATCATTTTCAGCAATTGTCATTTCTCTTACCTTGTAATTAGATATATAACTGTGCTCTTATTTATAACAGAAATGTCAATCTTGTGAATACAAAGACATATCGAGAATTCGAAAAATTCCTTGGCATGAGTAGTTCAAAGCTATGATCTAGATATAAAAATTATGATACGAAATAATTGTTTTTTAATGTTGGAAAAATCAGTCTTACCTAAGCGAGCTTAGGGTATATCATCAAACAAGCCTAAGGATTGTGGTGATCAATTAAATAGCCGGTAGAAAAAATGAAATCCTTAAATTGCAGTGGTTTTTTCTCGAAAAAATAATCAATGTAATCTACCATTTCTTGAGCACTTCGATAAGCGGATCAGCGTCACACATCTTATGAGCGATAAAGGGAGGATCGACTCTGCCTTCAGCAGAGGTTCTACTTCCGTAATGTCAGTTCTCTGCCCAGGCATCAGAGAAAGCACCTTCACCTTTCCCGTGGCATTCAAGTTCGCCACGGGGCTGTCCAATAGCCTGATCCGCCCCCTCCATTTATGCGCACCTGCACTATGTTGGTGCGCATGGACAATCATGCTGCTGCATCATCATGTGTGAGAATGCGTGCGCGATAGCGATACGGTACTGCTACCACAAACAGACGGATTAGATGCCCTCTCTCCAACATAACCTTCACGCCATCAAGGATGAAAACATCACAGATCAAAATGAAAGTACAACTATCATTCAATCGTATGTTAACTGACGACATATCCTAGGATCACAATATCACCTATCATTATGGCACCACTTTCATCTCCTAAGAACGGATCAGCGCAACTAGATCATCAACCAAAGCTTCATAAACTCACGCTTTTTGCAAACAATTAAGTTGTTTATTTGGTTATTGCTTAAAGCTTAACGATCCTCAAGAATCCATTCAAATAGATATTTTAGAATTATACATTCACACATCTACACTTACTTTCATCTATGTTCATAATGAAATAACACTTTATATTTTGTATTTATTTTTCAAAACAGAGATCTTTTCCAAGAAAAATTTCTTATTTTCATCTGATGGTACGTATTTTTCAAATTCAGGTATAACTAATCTTATTCTCTTCATGTAAGCTTCAATGACCATATCGTTAAGT
>NZ_PEBQ01000173.1 GCF_002738225.1 Acetobacter pomorum
GATTCGAACCCACGGTACGGTTCCCCGCACGCTGGTTTTCAAGACCAGTTCCTTAAACCACTCGGACACCCTTCCGTCTTGATAAAGTAGGGATATTTCAAAGATAGAAAGTGGTCAAGTTATTTAAGACCACTTTCTTCTATAAAAATTTGTCTTATTTTGTCTTATCAGGCGTTATGCTTTTCGCAATGAGACTGATGAAGTAAATCGAGACAAGCCTTTTCATTTAAAGCGAACATAAACTCTTTAAGGCTTAATTTTTCTCCTTTTGATAGTTTTTGTTTAATCTTTGCTGATATGTGAGTTTTAATCCTGCAACGCGCACGTTGTGCTAGATAAAAGGATTTATCCTTTAGCGCGTAAAGGAAGCACTCAACTTCATTTTCTGGATCTGGAACGCGCAGTTGCAGTTCTTTTGTCCATATTAGTGTGTTTTTTATTTCTTCTGGCGGATTAATTTCTTCAGGTATGCTGAATATCTTCATCTTCTTTAAGATGGGGAATGTTCTGCTTGTAAACCTGGCAATAATAATGCTGCCCGATAGACCGCCCAGGATTGGGAAGAACCATAAGAAGAGGCTCATAGGCTCCAAAAGATGTCCAGATGCCATTGAGAGCAGGGCGGCCGATTGTGCGGGCACCTTCTGTATCTCCGCATAGAGGGCTATTGTGCACACGATACCAATGGCAGTTGTCCAGCTAAAGCATTTGATGCAGGTCGACCAAGACAGTGCTTCATCATCGCGCTGCTGTGTGCCCCATGAGATGCTTTTCCGTTTTGCCCAAAGCCATACGAACTTTGAAATGAAAGCCATCATCAGAGGGGCGAAGAAGAAAGTGAAGATGGTTTCAAGTGTCATGCTTGTAATTAATTTGACTGTTCCCCCGCACGATGCCGTTTTCTTTTGCTTGATACAAAGAATGAGCGCCAATATGCGGGGGGCGAACATAAACACTATTGAGGCTATGAGCATAATAATTGAGGGAACTTCAATCTTGCCAATATCTTCATTGCTAAATTTCCCTGATTGAATAAAACTCACCATCGTTGGTGCGGAGATAAGCAAGAATATTCCCCAGATTGGTGCTGATAAGTAACCCATAAAGCCAGTTACAAAATTTTCACGGTGGATCTTTTTTAATCCATCGATGAACAGAAATCTCGTGTGCTGGAGGTTCCCTTGCATCCACCTCCGTTCTCTTGCCATGAAGCCGATAATGTTGGCCGGTATTTCTTCGTAACTTCCCCCGATATCTGGCAGAAACCACACTTCATATCCGGCTCTAGCCATAAGCGCAGCCTCAATAATATCATGACTTAAAGGCTTTCCGCCCCAAGGCTTTTTGCCCGGCAGATCTGGGAGCAGGCAGTTTTCCATAAACGCCTGAGTACGGATCATTGCGTTGTGCCCAATATAGCTTGCGTGGCCCATATGCATGGCCTGAAGTGCATATGAGAAGGCGGATCCGTACCTTCCGCCAGCGAACTGCTGCATCCGCCCAAAGAGGCTTTCTCTCATCACAGGTGTAGGATTTGTCTGAAGAATACCTAGCCGGTGATTGCCTTCCATCATGCGGAGAAGGGTATGGATGG
Source organism: Acetobacter pomorum (assembly GCF_002738225.1). GTDB lineage: Bacteria > Pseudomonadota > Alphaproteobacteria > Acetobacterales > Acetobacteraceae > Acetobacter > Acetobacter pomorum. Next base: position 1,595 of record NZ_PEBQ01000173.1, read on the forward strand.
TCTTCCCGTTCATAATGCTGTCAGCATCCATAACGAGCATGTAGTCGTATCTTTTACCCCAGCGGCGACAGAAATCAGTTACGTTGCCAAGCTTGGCATTTTCATTGGTTGTCCGCCATCTGTAATGGAACTTAATTTGCGGACAGGCCTGACGTGCTTGTTCCAGTGCAGCTAATTCAGCAATTCGGTATGATGGTTTGCGACTGTCCGAGAGTAGGAAGAATTCGTAATGCGCCCCCGCCGCTTCCACATTTTCTAATAAGGATGTTGCAACCGCGATCATCCCGCCCACAACGCGATGTGGATCTTCATGATATACTGGGAATAGGATCGCGACCTTGGCGTCTGAGCGTGGGTTACAGGCCGTGTGAGCTGGGTGCCAAGGGTTTCCTTTCGCCCCGCGAATAGCATGCCACGTGCCGATCATCAATTTGGCAAAAACATTGATCATGAAGAAATTCATGATCGCCATGAGAGTGATTATAATGTCCACAAGGAGGGTGGATGAAGTCTGTACGGAAATCATCATAGAAGACAGCGCCGTCATAAGCGCCGTCAATGCCAATGAGACAAAAGTGGTCACACGACGTCTACGTTCCACGACTTTAGGCCAGACAGGATCCTCGCCTACATGCTTGTCTCCCTGAGCCTGTAAATCAAAAAAGCGGCGCCGAAGGGCCGCTTTCCAGGATGTTTCCATGATAGGCGTACCAATCGGTGTCCTGTCTGGAGGAGGGGTATTATCTGGCGGGGTGTTATTGTCCAGCCATTCAGAGAGATCCTCCCAACTCTGGATGCGTTCCTGCTCCTTGTGTGCTTCTGCCGGGCTAAGCCCGGACAGAGCTAGATAAGGGTATGCGTCTAAATGATCAGCTTTAGATGCATCCATAATCAGGGCCTCGCAATCAATGCTGGTTCGGCCATTTGGAATATAGTGTTTAGAACGCGAGCGACCGGTATGATGGGAGACTCAGCAACATAAACAATATCGTTGTTTTCCATTGGGAAGAGCTGTGAAGCCGCGAGGCCATCCCCATCAGTCCAGGAGAAAGTGAAGAGTGTCGGCTTTTGCCCATAGTGTTGGCGGAATATGAAAATCTTGGTGCTATTGGCCGTATTCGGATTGAGACCTTGTGATGCAGCGATGGTAGCAGCAAGGCTTGGAGATTTGGCGAAACTCAAAAGCCCGTTTCTTACAATACCCCCACCAAGCATGGTAACCTGCACCGCAGGTCGTTTGCGAATAATGACCTTATCCTTGGGGTGCAGGGTGATGTCTTGGTCAAGGGCGGCCGACATGGGGATGTCAGTCTCTACGCCATTCCGTACGACAGCAACAGTTATAGCGTTTGTGCTGGCAGTGTCGCTTGATGAAGAAGATGAGCTATTTTCGTTGAGAGTGGTTGTGCCGTTACCTAATCCAAGTGTAATAGCCTCGGATAGCGAAACCCCTCCGGCATTCCATGGGACGATCTGAGGTTGCCCAGTTGCGCCTGTAACCAGCACACCTTGATGTCCTTCAGCGACACGCACTGTCACATCTGGATTGTGAAGAATGCCAAGAGCTTTGTATCGAGCCATAATGGCTGATCGGGCCTGACTTTCTGTTTTTCCGGCAACTACTACCCGCCCTGCGTAGGGGAGAGTGACACTACCAGATGCATCGATCTGAAATTTACCTAATGGTGTGCCTTGGATGCCCGATGCCATGGCAGGTGATGAGGCAGACTGAGAAGGATCAACACCTAATCCACCGCCACCGCCACCTTCGGAAAAACTCCAAAGAGAGATTTGGAGGTCATCACCAGCATGTAGACGATAGTCATTAGCTGCCTGGGAAAGCGCAAGATGGTTTAATGCTGCAGTTATTTCTGACTGCTGACGATCGTGCGCTTCAGTTTGCATCTGAGCAGCCATGTCTGGACTGACATGTACAATGCTTACAGACTTGGCCTGTTCAATTTCCCCAGCTAGAGGGCCGGCATTGGGCATTGATGTGCCGCATGCTGTCAGAGAAAGAGAAGTGGTAAGGGCAAGGGCGACTGAAAGCCGCTTACGGAAGGATTTATCGAGCATAGTAAATGAGCGCCTTATATATTCCGCCATTTATCCGAGAACGGCATAAAGAATCATGGAAACGATGAATACGATGGAAACCCACTTCAGACTGTAAGGGCCAGCAGGGGACTTAGGGTTGGACGGGCTTCCGATCATTTCAACATAGTAGTGGTTCTGGGCTGCATTGATCCGAGCTTGCTGTAGAGCCGCGCCGGCAGCTTCAAGTAGCTTAGCGTCAGTTTCGCGCTTGATAGTTAACCCTTCATAGGTGGAAGCAGATGGGAACAAGGTCTTGGCGCTATTTAGGGAATCTTGTACGCCACCATTTATCACTGCCATTTGGGACTGGAGAGAAATTGCTGAAGGGCTGTTTGGCGCATTTCGGGAAATAGCTTCAAACTGACCTTTAAGCTCAATTCTCTTGGTGTTGAGCTGTGAGGCTTCATCCAGTAAAGACGCATAGTCAATTTTAGGATCTAAAGCGCCACTTTGAGCCCGCCATGCAGCGATAGCGATATCATCCTCTGAGAGGGATTTTCTAAGCCGATCGCATTCCAGTTCTGCAGCAGTAATGGTCTCGGCATCCTGCTGACGATCTTGATAGTTCAAATTAACGATCGCATCATGGACTAATGCAGTAGCGATATTATGAGCGTCTTCAGCAGTCCAGCCGGTAACTGTTAATTTTGCATCACCGGTATTTTCGTCAACATCCATATCAAAAATACGCTGATAGTACTTCCATAGCGCCACATCGCCTGAGCCTTTACGCCATGAGGATGAAAGGCCGCCAACGCGGGTTACAAAGTCACCACGGGAATAGAGTTTCTGAATGTCGTATTGGCTATTAATCGACTTAAACTCATCGAAAGTATCTAGCCGGTCTTTAAGCATCCAGATTCCAGGTGAATCATGACCGCCACCAAGCAGAGAAGAAATCGATGAGGATTGTGATTTTGCTTGCTCAACAGGGCTACTTACTCGAAGAACCGCCTCTGACTCATAAATTGGCGATGCAATTAGTCCAAAATAGATGATGGTGCATAGATTTGGAAATCCCACTAGCGTCAGAAATAGAGGGGATTTAAGGAATGACAGCTTAGGGGGCAAAAGGCCTTTGGGGCTCTGAGCTGATTTTGGTTGGCTTTGTTCAATGGCCACAGGAATTTCAGCTCCCCGCTGTGGAGTGTAGGGCGGATTCGAAGTTTTGGGAAATATGCTTCCAGCAACATTCGTTTCGGACATGAATTTTACCTTAAAATCCAGACATCTTATGGAGAAAAGCCAATTTTAAGGCTTTTTCTGGTTTTTCAGTATTCTGAGAAGGTTATGTCAAATAAACCTTGGGTTTGGATATATGAGGATTGAATGTTTTCATTGATAAAATCCCGTTTCGAGGTTTCATGTAAAAGTGAAAGAAGCTTTGTTCCGCGCGATAAATAGCATAAGGCCATTATTATATCAAAGCCTAATCTAAAAATGATAAGGCCAAAATCTGGATACATCCTTCCGCTCAAGCAGGGGAGGGCGAAATAGCCTTGTCAGTTTCATATTCAGAAATAACAGAAAGTGGTTGGAAGGCTTAAAATTGAATACGCTCACGGAAGTAGTCATCGAGGGTCATGACGCCGTCTTCTCTTACGGTCATTTCTAACCCCTCAATGGCGCTTGCCACGTAAGGCGTGTCTAACCTCTTTCGTTCAACTCGTTCAGCATGAAAGTGGCTTACTGCTCCAGCACATTCTATATGGTGCGCTTCTCTTCCGACATTATTCATGCAGTACCAAAACGTGCGGTCTATTTTCTTGACCCATCTAAAGCCACTGGAAGCGTTAACGCCAGCATCACCGCCACCCCATTTAGCCATAGGGCCGCCAGCGCCATATATCGCCATCATTGCTGTGTTTAGATAGGCGTGGGCATTGCCTCTTCTGTTCAGATCCTCAACAAGTTGTTTGTTTGAAAAATATTTGGCCATCTGTTTTCTGGTTGAAGATTCCGCCTCTTTAGGGGACTTTGAGGTGCAATGAATTAAATCCAATATGCCGCGAAATTCATCAACAGGTTTGCCTGATTTATGTGTGTAATTTAACCAGGAGAGTATCGCTATGGCCTGCATGTAGTAAGGTGCGTTTTCAATGCCAGTCCATTGCGCACCTAATTGACTTTTAAAAGTTTGTTCTGCTTTTGCTATATCGATTTCACCATTAGTAATAGTTATCCCATTTTCTTTCATCCATTGTTGTGGACTTTTTGCCGGATCTTCTGCGGGGCCAGCAGATTCTGGCACAAATTCTGCGCTGTATTTTGTCCCTTTCCAGGCAAGTGATTGGTATTCGAAAAAGTTGGGACCTGATTTCAACCATTCTTTCTTCGTCTCAATAAGCCTTGAGAAAAAGGTTAATGTGAGTATTTTTTTTACAATGAAGGATAGAGTTTTAGACTTATAATCAGCCTGAAGAAATTTTCTTGCCGGTTTAAATGTTATCTTCTGATTAAAAATATAGGGGACATTTGTTAGTTCTTTTCCTGTCAAACTGTATACTGTTTTATAAGACTTCGTTGGCCTGTTTTTGTATGTTTTCCAAAATAAAAATCCGACCAGCGCCACGTAAGCCAAAAACATATGATAAAAGCTGGCAATATCTTCCGCAATCCACAGAGTGGTGCTCCAAGGGACGGTTCCAATGAGCATTGGGTGATGCATATAATAATCTATATAATGCTCAATTTTTAGGCCGTTGACGTCTCTCAATAAATGTATTTTGTCTAGCAGGTGATACTGCCAATCAGCATTGCCTAGAATAATAAACTCTAAGGGCGGCCTCACCCATGGCCAGAAAAAGATAAATGCAAGCCAAATAAGCAAGGCCACCATAATGACCGTTTCTTCACTCCCCATAAGGGGTGGGGCTTTTTCACCGGGCCGGGGAGGAGCCATTATCCGTTTTGCCTCTGATTGTTGAATCCGGGTGTCGCAGATCTAGCTTCCTGCGAATTATTTACTTTTGATGAGCCAAAAAATAACTTCGCATAATTTGCAGCAAACCGTCTCTGATATCGTAATTTCGGGATTATATTATGAGAGTTGTATAAACCCACGGCTTCCGCAAGATTGCCGCCTGCTTCGTCAACATATGTGCGGAAGACCCAAGTGCCGATGAGTATATTATAACAACCCCAATCTCTTACTGCAGACCAGGCCGCTTTTTTATCACCGCCAAAATGAAAGTTCGCTACATCTGGTATCCACCTACTATTTACTTGCATGGGACCCAAATCGTAAGTGCCGTTATCATTGTGGTGTTCCATTCCCAATTGACCACCTTCTGTGCGTAGTAAGGTAAGGATAATGCGATAGGGTATGTGGAACGCATCAGCGGATCTCAGGATGCATGTTCTTGTAATTGGGGTTTGTTGTGCATGAGCTGAGCGGGGTAAGAGTGCTATGAAGGCGCATATTACCCAGAAGGATAAAATTAGATGCCGAAGATGTTTTTTTTCTTTTTCTCGTCTCAGGACCATTTTCTTCACACAATCACTCAATAGCGCACCGGGCAGGTACATATATGTTGCAATAGTGACGAACGGCCAGACGATATTCAAGGCTAAGCCCCAAAGCGTGGATGGGTCTTAATTTTTTTTTGAAATCGGGAAGTGCCTCTAATTTAAATTCTCTCTTGAATTCGCGATATAATGACAAACTCCCCATTCCAGAATTGAGGAGATGCTGACGTTATATTTACGGGACATCTCTTTTATGATGCTGTGAGAAGCCTCATCAACCCAACCCCCAAAGAAAAATTTCCCGCGATTGCAAGTGGCATCCTGAGTTCTCGCTTCCGCAGATGGCCCTCCCTCTCTATGGTCACGGTTGATCGTTATGTTTATTCTTTGATCGTCTCCTACTTCAGAAGAAAAAGTATTTATCGCGTATTCAATGATATGTAATTTTGTAATACCGTTTGTTCTGCAAATTTGTTCTATTTTATCATGGAGGTCAGGCTCTATAAATCCAACAACTTTTTTCCTAGTTGTTTTCTTTTTATATTCTTTCATTTGATATTCCTGTGGCTGTCTAGATTTTCCACTTTCTTTTAGAATAATTATAGCTGAACATTTGGCGTCGGCAATGATTGCGTTTCATCAGGCCTAACTGATGCTTTTTCAAGGGATAGCTCATTTCGCTCCAGTGAATGAGTGGGTTGGAGCTGAGATGTGTTTGCCAGCAACGTAAATCCAGTTTCCGATGGGATATGGCAAAAAGTCTGGAATGCTTCAGGTGTCATCATGGCACTGATTATCTTCGCACTGAGAACCTCAGCTTGTTCAATAACCGGACTGTGGACCTGACTGTGCGGGGAAATGCCATGTCTTATTGTAAGGTGAGTTGCGTCACCAAATTCCCCATGGAAAATCCGCTTAGAAATGTCGCTGATTGTTCCCACGCCTTGATAATCAATAAATTTGTCATCAAGATTGACCATTACCCAGACAGGGCAGCCTTTCTGTTTATCTATGATCGCAGATATACTTGGTTGAGATGTTCCGCTTCCTCCTAATTTTCCTGCGATATCCAGATACTTGAATATCGCCATGGCCAAAATATGTGAGCCGCGGGAGTTATTTAGCTCCAAATCAGCAGCATCCTTACAAACATTCTGCAATGTTTGGCCGGCGAGGCTTAGGTTTTGAATGCTTCCGTCACCTGAAGCAATCTGCAGATTTGGAGAGGTCTTTAAGTCAGAGCAGAGAGAGTTTTTCAGGATATTCTCTGGTGCAACCCGATAGATATTTACCTTTGCTTGGCTAACTTTTGTCTTATCGACAATTACCAGCCGTGTCCGACTGTCATCCAGCCGTCTAAATTTAAGGGCATCAATACCATTTTCCAGCAGCAGCTTTTGAGCTTCTGATGGTATTCTGTTCATTTCCCAATCTAGATATTTATGCGGAGGTATTCTTCCTTCCTGAGTAAGACTTTCTAGCCAAATCATCAGGGAATCCTTTAGGGGGAAGCAATCATTATCAGGCACCTCGGCGATATTCGTGAAACTGGTTGTATACCTTCTTAATGCGCAATCGACATTTTTGGGTATAGGGGGGACATCTCCATCTAGCATCGAAAACATGCCTGGAGTAGTTTTGTCCTCTATCCGGGTAAGAACCCATGCGCTCCGTTTTTTAAGGCTCATCTCAATGTATTTGTCCGTGGTGGCAAATTCAGATGCTTCTGAGAATTTTAGTTTTCGGGGATGCAAGGAACAAATTTAATACCCAAGCGCCAAAACCTGCATATGCAGGCAAGTTCTGGTGTCGATGCAGTCGCTTAAAGCCACTGAACATAGCATTGGGAATGTGAGAGATTTTAGCGGATATTTAAGGTAACGGTATTGAAGTCGTTATCCATGCACGCATTGCGTGCGTCTGGTAGAGATGCAGTTCTACTTAGGGTTGAGTATGAATTAGCAGACCTCTGTACTACCCGACTGCCGTAATCTGTAAGAAGCAGCCTGATGCATATTCGCATGGTCGTAGTAGGGATTTCTATTGATGTGTGGTCAGAATATCCCACGATTTTAACGTCATGACCAAGAATGGCTAGGGTGCCGTCTTTCTTATAGAACTCTTGGGAAAGTATGCCCTGAGCAGAGAGATCGGACGTTGAAATATCATAAGAATGAATTCCTGAGACTAATGATTCTGTGGCCTCAACAATCTGCCCTAGCTGTACTTGAATTGTTTTTTCGTGAACCAGCTTAAGCCCCTCCGAAACCAATGCTGCACCGAGTGAGGTAAGCAGGGCTACCATCATTAAACCAGCTCCCACCTGAAGGGGTGTGTAACCTGCTTCTGATAATCTGTGGTGTTGGGCCTTAGGCTGGGAAAGGAGCATTAGTAATGGTTTCTGGACTTGTTTCGGATGGCTCTGCTTCCTGAAGGGTATAGGATACGTCCTTGCAATCCACTTCTTTGTTGATGTTAGGGGCTAGTGATGAGGCTTCCATACCAGAAAGGGCTTTGCTTAAGGAGGGCAGGCATAAGGCCTTTGTTTCTGGATCATCGGGCTTAAACCGTACAGTTTCCCCGTCTGTCGTCAGAGTCATTCCGAACAAAGAGCCATCTTTATTATATTCGGCAACCGTGCATATCGGTCGCCCCTGAGAATCATCTTTCACGTAGCAAATATCTATCAGACCTGGTGAGGTCTTGATCAGGGCGGGGGACGTTCCTGTTCGGGCAGAGAGGGATGCAGGATCAACGAGGACGGTGTTGCCAAACTCTTGACCAGATTTTAGCCTTGAAAAAGCAAGTGAGAGTTTAGTCATCTCGGCGCTATTGCAGACAAGGATATCTGATGAAGTGCCATATGTGGATATTAAATCATCTACGATAGAAGTCGAAAAGCCAAAGCCATCTCGATGATTGCCAATATTCACAGAGTTGAAGGCAGCATTAATTGCTTCAATAGACTTCGAACTTCCCAGTGATATGTATGTATCATTCAATATTTTGCTGATCCGGTCTTCTGCTTTACATTGATCACTTGGAGTTACTTGCAACTTTCTAAATAGATCCTTCGTTTTTTTTACAACACTGCGGGCCGTACGTCCGATGATGCCTCCGAATTTCCTTGAGGCTCTTGTCCAGATTGAATCTGATGCCCGCAAAGAGGTAATTGCGGAAAGCCCACTAGCAACCAGTATGGCGGCAGTAGTGTAGAGAGGCATGACAGAGAGCGATGTCGTTGATGTAAGGGTTGCTGAGGCGGCAACAGCAGTACCCATACCTAGGAAGCCGGTAGAAAGAGCGGTGAGAGATAATTTGGAAATGGCATCTTCTAGCATCATAAGTTTTGGAATGTGACCTGTACACTTATTCCAAATAGCTCCATGCATACGAGCATCTTTCCATTCTAAAGATGACTTGAGTTTATTTGTGCTGAATGTGCACTCATTGAATATCGGTGTGATAAAGAAAGAAGATGATAGAGAGGTTCCTTTCAAGTTGAGTTCAATAAATTTTGTATCTACACCATGGGCGCTTGATAAATCAGAGCCGTTCATATTGCATCTTTGGAAAGAGACTTCGTCGAGAGTGATGCCTGTCAGGGCTGATTCAGAGAGGTCCACATCCTCTAGATTAGAATAAGACAGATCAGAATATTCAGCTCTTAGATTTTTCGCAGAAAAGTTGGAGCCCTTTAGCTTTGTAGCCGATGCAGAGCAAATCAGAGCATGATCTATAACGCTGTGATCAAATACACAGCCATCTAGCTTAGAGTATGACAAGTCAGCATGTCTCAGGAGTCCGAAACTAAAATCGGTGTCAGAGAGATTGACCCACCGTAAATCTGCAAAATCCAGCTTTTGAGAGTGAGCTGAGACAAAAGCAGAAAAGCTTTCATACTTTCCTTCTAAATCTATGATGGGCGCCTTATCGCTTCCTTCAACGAATGATATTGTAAAAGGCCTCTTTTGAGATGTCATAAGGCTACCTCCTAGTCGAACACTCAAGAGAGACTAAGGATCGGGAGAGGGTTCGAATTCAGATGTTGGGGATGGTTCATGCTCCAGATGACTATCATGAGCATGTTCTGGGAAGGCCTCCTGGAGTGTGTTCGAAGCGGTCATGACAGATGACTCGATGTTGTTGTAGGCATCTCTAACGGTCAACACCTTTCCATCTCTGGTAAAGATCTCTCTATTAGCCTTGATGCCGCTTTTGAAAACATCTGAGCAGTTTGATGTGCCACCAGAAAATTCGGCATTGAGGAATTTCAACCCCGATGTCGGGCCAAGGAGATGAAGAACGTATAAGTTGGTAAGCGTATCAGACCCAGGTCCGTATTTTCTCTCAAGTACGCCTTGGTTGTGTTTGATCGCTTCTGCGGCCATCATGGTCGCAACAGGAAGATTGTCTCGTAACTTTGAGATAAATTTCTCAGCATCTTTACTGTCGACTTTGAGCTTCCCTTGGTCATCACGTTCAATATGAGATGCTGCAATTGCAAGACCGCGGCTATGGTTCATGCCGAAATGGTCAATCGTGTCCAACCATGAACTTTTAGTAAACTGGAATGCTCCTTCTGCAGAAGACCTCGTGTTGCCAATATGCTGATTCATACGGCTTTCAAGGTATGAGAAAGTAGCCAAAAGGTGGCTACTCACCCCAGTTGTTTGATGAGCGTAAGAGATCGCTTTTCTTAGCCTTGGAGAAATGTCGTCTAGAGGAATCTGACGAACGTCATCTGACTTGACCTGCTGATGCTGCAGTAGGCGCGCTATCTTTGGTGCCTCGTCCTTTGAGACGGCGGAGGTGGCTATGGATTTCAGATGGGTTCGTAAGCTTTTACCACCCTTGCTGCTGTTAATGCCAGCAAGCGGGACATTAGCAGGCTTCAGAGAAAGATGAGGGGTGGCAGACTTAGGAAAATCTAGGGTTATAAATTTGGTGACCAGATGATCTTTGTTTTGGGGATCCAAAACCATAAGAGGGGTTGCTGAGAATATACCAACAACCACAAAGCCTGCAGCTATTTTTCTTGTGGATGGCCTGGATGCAGAGTCTTTAATCTTGTTAAAAAATGAGACAAAATCCTTTCCCTCTGGTACGCTTATTTTCGTTCCTTTGGAAAGGAATTTAGCCAGAAAGGGCATTTTGGTCTGGATTTGCCCAATATCATGCTCATTGATCAAAGGGATCACGACTTAGCCTCCTTTCTGGGGATGATTACTTCATGCAGGCAATCATCTGGCGTTGAATAAACCAGAGTTATCGAATGGGCTTTGTTTAGTAAGTCCGTGAAGCTTTTTTCTATGTAATAAGTGGATTTGGTTACCTGTTCTCCACAGGTAAATAGGATTTTATCAGAGTTCAGGACAAAGCCATCTGGCACGAACTTCGTGTCATTAAATGACGCGAAGATCGCTAACTCTCCAGCTTTATTAACCGCTGAAGATAAGGCTATGTGACCGTGAGTCTGAGACATATTGGCTTTCTCTAACTAAAGAATATCCATGGAATTAAACTAAATTTCTATGCAAGAGACAAAGTCTGAAAGACAAGGCCTTTATTCCGAGTGGCCTGTTCAGTACGCTTTGGGATGACTTTTGGCCTTTGTTAAGGTCATTTTATTCCTTAACCTTATAATACTCCATGGTGGAGTTTTTGTTGGCGGGAGCGATGGCGAAGACTGGCCCTCGAAAAGATTGGTCGAGTGAGGATAATGTCGCGCTAATAGTGCTGTGGCATAAATTCTCTAGTGTGGCGTTGATCGCCCTGGCTCTCGATCGATCCAGATCTTCTGTTCAGACGCAGGCATCAAGAAAGAAACTCCCTCAGATAAAAGGGGATATGTCTCGCCATAGGCAAAAATGGACTTCGGATGAGGATGATTGCCTCGTAAAAAACATAGAGCGATTGAAAAGGAAGGACGGACTTGTGCCTGCCTTGGAATTGTCTAAGGAAATGGGTCGAAGCATTGACGCCATTATGGCCAGACTTGAGTCTATGCACCGTAATGATTTGATTAAAATACTATGGGTACCTTCGTTAAAAGACCTTCTAGGAAATGAAGCGGATAACGTTGAAGCATTCTTGAATGAGCATGGCAATTCTTATGTAGAAGAGAAAAAAATAGAGACTAAAATGGTTACTGCCGCAGGGGAAGTTATAAGGCGGAAGTGGCCGAAAAACTTAGATTGCTTAAGATGCAAACAAAAATTTCTTTCCTATGGGCCTGGAAATAGAATTTGCCCAAAATGCCAAAAGATCAATTCAGAAATGGCCGATTAGAGCAACCGCAATTGCTAGGTTTTGCCTTCTGACCTGCTCACCGACCTGAAGGCCGATGGTTCCAGTGTAGGCGTGCATTAAGCTGCCCTCCTGATGCTTCCTGCTTCAACGGGCC
>NZ_PEBQ01000017.1 GCF_002738225.1 Acetobacter pomorum
GGTTTGAGATCAGTACCACTCGGATGTGATATTTATGAACGCGGAACGTCTGTGGACGCTCTCCACGCTGCATTTGAGCAATATCAATGGTTGGTTAGGCCAACGGATACGCAACGCAACGCCATAGAAGAGGCTTCAGGTTGGCTCAGCAAGCATAGTGTCAGATTAGGCCCTCTTCTTGGCTCTGCCCGGGCCTTTCATGCCTGGATAGAAGCAGGACATGTTCGTGCCCCGATGCGCGCCGCATTGATCCGCCACTGGTGCCTGACCAATGTTCTTCATTTTCCGCTTCCCCTTGTTGGAGCCAGATCCTTCGTACCGGAAGCACCTTGG
>NZ_PEBQ01000174.1 GCF_002738225.1 Acetobacter pomorum
TCGATTTATTGCTCATGAATTCTTCTTACCTCACGGGTCTTTCTGTCTCCACAAAACCCGGGGCAATTCACTACTTTCCAGCGCACGATGGATCGTGCGTCTGTCGGCACCGGGAAAACCACGCGCGAAATTAAGCCGACCGTGTGCGACATTGTGACTGATCATCTGGATATATACCGTCCGGATGGTTCGGTGCTTCTGTCGTCGGTAAACATAACATTGCCCAGAGGGCATGATATTGTCCTGATCGGGCCATCAGGTCTCGGAAAATCGACGCTTCTACGCACGCTCGCCGGTATCTGGCCGTTCACCAGCGGCACAATACGACTGCCTGCGGAGGAGATGATGTTCGTTCCGCAGCGTCCCTACCTTCCTCTTGGAACTCTGCGCGCCACCCTATGCTATCCCCGCGCCCCCGAGACCGTTTCCGATGATCGTCTTTGCACCGTCCTCGCGCAGGTCGGCCTGTCGGCCCTGATCGACGATCGGGATACTGAGGGCAGATGGACGGAACGGCTGTCGCCGGGAGAGCAGCAACGCCTGATGTTTGGTCGCGTTCTGCTCAATCAGCCGGCATGGGTGTTTCTGGATGAATCGACGCGGAAATCTCACAGATGGAGTAATTTTGGATCATTTTCTGGTTGTTCAGGACTTCCTATACGT
>NZ_PEBQ01000175.1 GCF_002738225.1 Acetobacter pomorum
GCGGGGGTTAGCCCGCTGTTCCCCATGTTGGGTCTGTCATGGTTATATGTCCAGAGCCATTGTGTTGCGACGTTCCGGTCATTCGATGACTAATCGTGCGGTTGCCAAAGCAGGCATATACCATTTCTTCGTATCACTTGAGCCGCAGGTGGCATTTAACTTGATGAGTAGCACACCTCTGCCCCGGACAGGATTTTATCCGGGACAGAAAGCAGCGTTCGCCTAGCACTACAGTTGCATTTTGTGTCGTGAGTGAGCGCGGATAGCGCTGGCCTGATGTGTTCGTCGAAAGACGGACCATCTGAGGATGTGAGAGACAGGTAGTCTGCGTTGTGTAAGTTTTACGACGAGGCGCCTGATTTCCTGAATGGACCAGCGGACGACGATTATCGTGTTCTGCGTTGTGTTTTTTTCGGTTTCAATGAGTTTGCCTGATACCGGACACTTGCCATGACGGCATAGGCCAGCATGACCAGAGAGACATGCCGATGCCAACCATGCCAGGAGCGGGTCTCGTTATGATCAAGACCAAATTCGTTTTTGGCCGTCTCGAAACATTCTTCGATCCTCCAGCGCGTCCCTTCAACGTTCACGAGTTCCTGCGTGGTTGTCCCTTTCGGGCTCCAGGTCGTAAAATAGGCAAGGTCCCCGTCAGAGATGTTTCGGCGGATCAATAGGCCACGTGTCCATGGTCCGGCTATAGGGCTGTCAAATTCTTCAGCATCCAGATCAGCAAGCGGAAGATACGCCCAGTCATAAAGTCGCTCACCTTTTGTGCCGTGCCCCGCTGACAGACGACGCCAGGCCTGGTCTGGCAGTCCTGCTGCAATATCTTTCGCCTCTCCGGCAATCAGCGGTTCCGTTGCCCATGATCCGAACCAGTGATTGCCCTTGACCCCAAGAACATATCCAATTCCAGCCCGGCGAAGCGTGCGTTCCACATCACCGACGCCATACACGCTGTCTGCTGCAACCCAGCGGAAGGGCACACCGGCCTCAATACTCCGCTCAATCATCATCGAGGCTAACGCCGGTTTGGTTGCAAACACCACGTCATCGGGAACGTGGGCCTGCTTCAGGCGCTCACGGTTCGATGTCCAGTCTTTCGGGAGATACAGGGCGCGGTCCACAAAGGCATGGCCCCGCGCCGATACATAGGTGGCAAATACACCAATCTGGCAGTTCGTGATCTTGCCGGCAGATCCCGTATACTGCCGCCCCACACCGCAGGACGCCTGACCCTTCTTCAGAAAACCGGTCTCATCGATGACCAGCACGCCCTCTTCAGTGCCCAGATGCTCGATCACATAATCCCTGACGACATCACGAAGGGCATCGGCATCCCAGTGCCCGCGCCCCAGAAGCGCCTGCTGCCGCCATGGACCAGGATCTCCTGCGGCTTCCGCTCGCATCCATCCCGTCTTGCGTGGTTCATTGCCAATCAAAACATCAAGAAAAGCACAGGCTGAATCTACGACACGTTTCTGCGTAAACAGCGGCGCCATCCGCTCCTTGGCGGACCGAAGCCCGGACGCCCACAAAGCCAGCGTCTCCTCAACAGACGCACCGCCACTCATCATATCCTGAATCATGGTTACCCATAGAGTCAGAACTCAACACAAAATGCAACTGTAGTGCTAGGCTCAGGACCCATTGATTTGATTGCGGAAATCTGATTCAGCCTCTGTGAGGAGACTGAAGATGAGTGACCTGTATTGGCTGACCGAGGAACAGATGGATCGTCTGCGGCCCTTTTTCCCGAAGAGCCATGGCAAACCTCGCGTTGATGACCGTCGTGTGTTGAGTGGGATCATTTTCGTGAACAGAAATGGTCTGCGCTGGCGTGATGCCCCCCGGGAATACGGTCCACACAAGACGCTCTACAACCGCTGGAAGCGCTGGAGTGCTATGGGGATCTTCATCCGCATGATGGAGGGATTGGCTACTGGCAAGGCAGAGCCTCAGACAATCATGATTGATGCGACCTATCTCAAGGCCCATCGCACGGCTTCGAGCCTGCGGTTAAAAAAGGGGGCCCAGGCCGTTTGATCGGGCGGACCAAAGGCGGGATGAATACGAAGCTGCATGCTGTCACTGACCGGAACGGACGTCCGCTCAACTTCTTCATGACAGCAGGTCAGATCAGTGATTATACTGGTGCCGCTGCCCTTCTGGACAGTCTCCCATCAGCCGAATGGATGCTGGCAGACCGGGGCTACGACGCTGACTGGTTCAGAGAGGCCCTGGAGGAGAAAGGGATCAAACCCTGTATTCCTGGTCGAAAATCTCGCGCAAAACCGGTCAAATACGACAAACGGAAATACAAAAGACGCAACCGTATCGAGATCATGTTCGGCAGGCTCAAGGACTGGAGACGGGTCGCAACACGCTATGACAGATGCCCGACCGTCTTCTTCTCCGCAGTCTGCCTCGCCGCAACCGTCTTGTTCTGGCTATGAGTCCTGAGCCTAGCTTCATCAGCGATTTTCGAATGTCAGAATGATGCAATGGACTGGGTTGAAGGCTTTTGCGCTCAGTTTACGGATGAGCGTGACATTGTCATGCTTATCAAAATTGTGACTGTTGTGGGGTTGGCTTTGAAATCAGGGCAATCACCTAAAACCCTTCCTCGAATTGTTAGAAGTTCATTTGGAATTGAGGTTGAGGATTATAAAGAAATTTGGTGCCGGGGGGGGGTTGCTGTGGGCGTTAACCCAATAGAATATGTCCTTGGGGCAATTTCATGCATAAAGGACAGTGATAATTATGAAGATATTGTTCGTAGATCAATTTCTCTCGGAGGAAATGCGCAACTAAGTGCGTGTTTGGCTGGAGGATTTGCTGGGGTTGTCTTTAGACCAACAGAACACCTTGTTTCTGATTTTATGGACGGCATCAGCAAAGGTAACTCCAGAATAGGAGATGCTTTGTGTGCTTGTCCTGATAGTTTTGTTGGGAATAATAAGCTTCACAGATTGCCAATTTGTCCTGGCGCAGTCGCTGCGTCATTAGAAATTTGAAGATGAATTTATGGACAAAAAAAGGGACACAAGTTGTGCCCCTTTGTAGATGATATTGTCAGGTTTCTGCAGAGATCACATTCTGATTGGGCCTGAGTTGCGAGAAGCAGGTAGAACCTGAGCTTCTGAGCGGTCGAAAGAACTATCGTTGTACCGACCATTCGGGTGGCTATCACGTTTATCTGTTGCTCTGATAAAATGTTTCGAAATATCATTGAGATCAACGAAGTGATCCACTTGACGGCGTAGATCATCACCGATGAGGGGCGGGGATGTCTCTCTCGATGAGACCGCAGTTACAGAAACACCTTGGCGCTGCACCGCTTCGACTGCACGCCTGAAGTCAGAATCTCCAGTGAAGATAATCATATTATCCACATGAGGAGCCATTTCCATCATGTCGATAGCGATTTCAATGTCCATATTGCCTTTGACACGGCGCTTGCCAGTCGCATCTGTAAATTCCCTGGCAGTTTTGGTTACAAGTGTATAACCGTTGTAAGAGAGCCAGTCAGTCAAAGGCTTAAGAGGGGAATAATCTTCAGTATCAACAATAGCGGCATAATAATATGTGCGGACTAGAAAGCCAGTTTCACGTTCAAGGTATTCAAGGAGTTTTTTATAATCGACGTCAAAATTAAGGTTGCGTGAAGTTGAATAAAGACTTGACCCATCAATAAATACGCAGGTTTTTCCGATTGTTTTAAGTCCGCTGGCCATCGTAATGCTCTTTCGGTTAATGAACAAAAATATACACCGTACCAGGATTTTCAAATCATCCTATTAAGGTTAATCGCGGTTATATCATCAGATTTTATCCTTGCAAGCCCCATAATTGGCTTTAACACCGATTAGTAAACCTATCGCTCGGTTCAATTTTCCTAATAATGACATTGTCATTTTCTCTTTGATAAATCTCCTTGTTAAGGAAAGAGATCTCATTTTCAACTTCTGAATACATTTTGTCCGTGTACCAAGATTTAGGCCTTCCGTCAGTCCCGTCATTCCAAAGATATTTTCTTTTCTTAAGGCTATTTTTTAACTCGTAAGGCGTAAATTGAGCCCATAGCCTAAAGTAAGGCCTTCTGCCTCTGTCGAGCACATGCTGAAAAGCATTTACGCCATTCTTGTCACGCACAATCTTCAAAAGCTCAATCCCAGCGTAGCAGTCGGTAATTGCTCTGTGGGCATCGTAATAGAAGCCGGATTGGTATGCTAATGAGAGCAATTGACCGCCTGACAGCCCACATTGCCGCCATGGTACGTCTTCCAATGAGCACCCCCAAGGGATTTGGCAGAAGGAGGGGATTATCTTTTCAACAAAAGGTCGATCAAAATTGGCATGGTGAGCCACTACAAAGGAGCTTTCTAACACTATTTTCTTAACTGCTTCTTTGTTTATGGATTGACCTTTAAGCATTTCATTGGTGATGCCGGTTATATCTGTAATCTCTTCCGACAAGGGTTGACTTGGCTCTTGGAATGAATTGAAAG
This sequence comes from Acetobacter pomorum, assembly GCF_002738225.1. Classification (GTDB taxonomy): domain Bacteria; phylum Pseudomonadota; class Alphaproteobacteria; order Acetobacterales; family Acetobacteraceae; genus Acetobacter; species Acetobacter pomorum. The sequence goes on from NZ_PEBQ01000175.1 coordinate 4,515, forward strand.
GCTCTAAACATCCAATAATTCCCCCAGTTGCTTTGGAATAAAGAAAGGGAACGATGCCAATTTCAATTATTTCATCCACAGTGCTATCTAGGCCGGTAGTTTCGGTATCAATGAATAGCGCTTGTTTGATGTCTGGATCGGATCGCAGATCTTCACTGTATTCGATGATTTGCGACTTGAGTTTGCGTATTACTTTAAAATCATTATCATCTGGAATGGTGTTTTGAATCGCAGTGTTTGTCATTATTTGCACTCTTAATTTATGAACCAATGAATGTAATAGAGTTATTATATTATATAAATTATATAATGGAAACACCTATAAGTATTTTAAATTCTAATCACCATTCAGAGCAGAGATGAAAATTTATCTCTGCTCTGTTGGGGGTAGTATATACTATCGGTACCGGTCTGATACCGCTGATGGAAATTTGCCCAAGCCAAAATTTTCAGCATCATCTCTATTATGTAGATCATTGCCTCCGGGCATTGGGATATGGAAACTCCCAGTAGCTACAGTGGTCTGGGGAGGAGGCATGTTGCTAATCCCATAAGGATCTTCACCAGGGCGAGTGGAGTTATTGTCCGGTTGGGCACCATCGTCTTGGATTATGCTGATTTTGTTCTTTTTTGCCTGATCTTTTGGCTGTTGCCTGCCGCTCACCTCTAGTCCTGCGCCATCGACTGCTTCTCTCAGGTATTTTGGGAGAGCATTATAATCATCTTGTGAAAGAGGCTCTCCACTCACTATTGATTTTTGGAGATGATCGATGGCCTGAGAGTTGAGCTCAAGATCCCCTTTTTGAGGTGATGAAGTTTTTTTTTCGTGACGCATCAATGATGGCGGGGGGCTCATTATTGGGTATGGCGATATAGCAGGAGTTAATTGATGCCCCTGATCGGCAAATTTCAATTTTTCCATTCCCTGAGCGTGTTCTGATATCTGATAATCTCTATTGTTGTTGAGATTCACCTTGGTCTTCAGGGTCAGTTCGAGTGAGATTATGATCAGTAAAATTGACTGTATCGCCAGGATTGGGAGAACAATCTGCTTAGATAATTTTGTTTTCCGATTTTTCTTTTTTGGAAGTCTCCCGCATGCTCTCTCAATGCCATCCATTGCTTCTTGGTGAAAATCTCCAGCACTAATTATCTGACCATTAAGAGCAGAATAAGTGTTGCATTGATTTCCCGGAGAAAGAGCAAAGACCATGCCTCTCTCTGTTACTATCTCCCCTTTAGAATTTATTGGGAAGGTGCAGAACCTGGCAATCGCGCAAGGATCTAATAATTCGTTCTTGGGCAATGTAGGTGCACTCATTGTTTGATTTGCTAGGTTATCAGGCATTTCATCGCAACAAGTCATTATTGTCCCCTTGACGGCTTTCTGACTTTTTTGGTGGTTGTGCCTCTGGCATTCTTTGCGACAATCTTGGCGAATGATTTTGAGCCGGGCAAGGCATTTCACTCTGGGGAAAAGAGATGCGGGAGAATGATTTGGCGGAAATCCGCCATTTTAACTCTTACATCTTTACTAGGCTGCGGTTGTGGGGAAGTTTTATAAGAATTGCGTTGAATCTCATTGAATCTTATTTGTTTTCGATATAGAGGTGACATTAGCTTAATTTGATGTCTATCAATAGAATGCATTCAATGCTGAGCAATAGAGTCAAAGTGATATGATCGCAGTTGTAAAGAACAATAAAAAGAAATTTGATCTTGAAGCCTTTCGCAGGTCTTACTCCCAAGGTGCTCCCAAAACCTCAAAGGGTGGAGAGGGCGGTTCGCCAAGGACGCCAAAGGCGGTGGGGAATCTATCTCGTGTCGTTGAACTGAATGACAGCTCCTCACAGCGTGAGGGAGGGTTGGAATTTGTCAGCCCAGTCAATAGTAATGTCTCGAAGAAATCTAGAACTCCACGAACAGCCAAAAAGTCAAAGGCTGTAAGCAAAAAAGCACAGGCAGAACCTCAACAGGCAATACCTGATCTAGTCCCCCAAAAAAGTGAGAAAACGGTCCCAGTAGATGCCCAGGTGAGTGTGCGCCGGGGTTGGGGCCGGCCACGTAAGAACCCAGTGGTTAACTCTCCAACTCCAAGTGCCATTAAACCGATCAAGGGTATTCGGAGTGCGACTGAGCACTCCAAAGATCCAACGAAACTTCCCATTGTCTTGGAATTGCAAGAAAAATTGGAGGCTGTTGAGGGTGCTCTTGCAGAAAAGAACTCTTTATTAAAAGACTTTGATATTCTGCAGATCGAAGTGGCCGAATTGCGCAAGGAAATATCTGCCAGAAAGAAAGAAAATAAGGAACTGGTCGAACAGAATTCTAAAATGCAAGATGAGGTTAAGAAAAAAAATCAGACAATCGCAGATATGGAGCAGATGATGCGTTTAAACTCTATATCTGGAGCGTCAGGCGCCAAAGACCCTCGACAGAAGAAGCCTGAGGTTATTCCAGTTGGGAGAGGGCGTAGGGCGGTTACCGTTGTTCATGGTGCCACAATCAACAAAAAGAAAGGGCGCCTTACGCTTAAGGGTGTGATTGATAAGGACAATGAAGTGGAAGGCCAGGTTAATCAGCAAGCAGATGTAAGTGAAATTTCTGCTAAAGGTTTGCCCCCTCAAGCTCAAAAGGTGATTGATATCATAGCCTCATCGTTGCGAGGGATTGATCCAACAAAGAGCGCTGGAGAAGCATGTGTAAATGCGGTTCGCATGCTTGAAAAAGCTAAAAGGGCCATTGATAGCCTATCGATGTCTCTTATGGGCCAAGCCGCAAAAATGTAACTGAATACAAACGCTCTTGTTTGCGTAACATCAACGAGGCTTGCAGCTTATCTGATTGGGCGAAGATCGTGCGCATGCTATGTCAAAATGCGTGCTATTGCTTTCATCATCAATTGTTACGGCCTCGTGCCCTGTTTTGCCGGCACTAACCATGTCGGCTTCAAGCATGCAGGCCTTTATGGTCGTTACCTTGACATTATGGATTATGCCTTCACCCGAAGTTGGAAAAAATGAAATGTGACAGTTTATGGGGTAAGGGTCCTGATGGATGATATTTTTCATTGTCCTATTGTATTCTCCATCTAAAACACCTTCAGAAGATGTCATATCATTGCTGGCACGCGCATGTTCACTATCCATCTCTTTTATGCATTGGGGTGAAAGCAGGACAGAAAGGTCTCTAGATTCTGTGCAGGAGTTCACTGGCAGGGCATTGGTTGTTCTATTCTGTTGGATGCTGCCGTGTTTGTGAGTTAGGAACAAGTCTGGAGACACGTGCGAAATCTGACCTTCTTTGTCGGGATCCTCTTTCACTTTCGCGTTAGACTTCATTTTAATTAAGTCATCTTTTGTTGTTAGATGGCGCATACCCCATAGATCTTTTTGATCTGGCGTCATGTTCTGGAATGCAGGAAGCCATTTTGCGCCAAGATCCTTTTTATCACCTGAAAATGTGGGTTGAGGCGTAAATGAACCTTCAGGGGGATGACCTGGAACTGAGTTGGCCTCCTTACCGATAATGGGAAGTGCAGAAGTGGGAAGCGGGGTGAGAGAAGAGCTTGTCATAACAGGCTCTTTAGGTGCCGCTGAGATTATATATGGGGGAGGAGGCAAGGAGTGTTTTCCTCTCTCTACGTTCTTGCTATCGGTGGCATGAATAGTTGGGTCAGTAATCGTATGAGATTGAGCCCACTTTTTGAGCGATTCGCTCGGTCTGGCTGGGGCAAGGCCCATTGTGAGAAATGCTAAAGCAAGCAGAGTTGCGGTTCTGGTCGATCTGATCTGTGGGAGAGCATATAACAGGGGGGTGTGAGATTTTGACAATTTGGTTTTGTCTTTCACCTTGTATTCCCCTGATATTCTTGGACAAAAGACCAAATTAGGCATGTCTTAAATGAACTGGATCCTAAGATAACAATGAACTGATTGAAAATGAAGAAGCTATTTAGCGTCTCTCTTGGCCTAACAAACTGCAATTTGAGGAATTTTATGATTGATACTTTTTCATCTTAATCTTATCATGCATCAGAAACCTTTTGTTCTCTTTTTGTGTTCATAGTAGGTTCCATCTTTACACGGAGTTCGATTTACATGTCAGGAATTCAAAGAAGTTCAAACCAACAGCCTCCTTTAGTCGTGGGTCTCGGCGCTTCCTCCATAGGCGAGATCGCGCAAAAGGGGATTGCTCGTTTGGCAATGAGATTTCAGCAGGAATTTACGCCTAAGCAAAATCCTGATGAGATAATAAATCAGGCCTTCAGCCTTCGTGACGTTACCATTACTCTGATATCCATTGCCGAAAAAAGCCCTGAAAGATTGGCCACTACACTGGGTCTAATTTCAGCTCTTGCTGATGTTGGCATTATTTATGATATGAATAGTGCGATTTCTGAAATTTCACGCATAGCAAAGCTTTTGCCTTCAGAAATACCTTTGGGTGAAGGAGAGTATTCCTCTTCTGAGAAGGGGCAAGGTCATTTACCTAGCCCGACCGGGATGTCTGTTGCTGATGTTCATCCTCAAGCAAATGCAATACCAGAACCGAAACAGGCGGAAGCTCCAGCTCCCGTAGCAACTGAAGCAAAAGAAAATGCACCTGAAGTTCAGGCGCCGGTGGAAAGTGTTCAACACACTCCCAAGAAGCGCCAATCGGTGATGGATATTGCGCAAAGTAATTTTGTGCAGGGCATGTCACCAGATCTGCCCGAGAAGCCAGGACAGTGGATCGCTGAATCAGATAAGCCAGCAGTCCCATTGGCGGAGTCGATTCAGCATGACTCTATTACCTGCCTTCACTGTGGTAAGAACTTTACGATGCTAAAGCGTCATATCGAACGGTCTCATCGTCAGCGGCCTGAGGCCTACAGGATGTATTGGGGGCTCCCAGAAAACTATCCTATGGCTTGCGAAGTATATACCGAAATGAAAAAGGTCGAAGCTCATCGTTCTGGTCTTGGTACTCACCGTAAACATGAGTCTTCAGAAGCCTGAGTTTATTTCTTTTAATATTCTTAGGTTTTATGATGCGAGAGGGTAAAGGGGGGCGGAACCTTTGCCCTCTCGTTTTTTTGTACTGGGCCTTATTCCGGTAAGGTGAATTTGAAGGATATTATAAAATCAGAAAGTTAATGATTTTTGATTTTATTTAAAACATATGCAAAATTTGATTGATAATGCGATTAGGCTTTATATAATTTTGTCGAAACATTTTTTACGGGGTTAAAAATGCCAGATCATGCAGCAGTTCATTCTTCTGGCGAGGATGATGCAGCAGTAGGTGGTATTGCAGCAGATAGATTGCGCAGTATTATTGAACGGGTGGAACGACTTGAAGAAGAGCGCAAAGCTTTGGCTGGCGATATCAAGGATATCTTTACCGAAGCTAAATCTGCCGGCTTTGATGTCAAAGTTATCCGGCAGATTATTCGACTTCGGAAGCAAGAGCCCGCCGAGGTTGAGGAACAGGAAACACTCTTGGATATCTATCGCCGTGCTCTAGGGATGTGATTTTATCACTAATCTCATAGGGGCGGCAGCAGGAAGATTTGTTCTATCTGTGATTATAATTGTGACAGAATAAGCCAATCTTCCTGCATTTAAATATGCGTGTGCTTAGTTTTACTCCTGCACGCAAATCACTTTCAAAAATGATAATGTGTTTATGGAGACAGAGCAGGCATGTTTCTGCAATGGAAAAGAGCGACCAAAAATCAACATCAATCTCAGGTCGTTTATCCTTCCTAGGGATCGCTGATGATGAAAGAGAGATTTTATCCCGGCTACGTTCTGAACTCGGTCCAATTCTTGATGTAGCTCTCGATAAATTTTATCAACGTGTGCACTTAACACCGGAACTTGGGCATTTCTTCAAAAATGAAGAAATGATGCATTCTGCGCAATTACGGCAAAAGGAGCACTGGGAAACTATTCTCTCAGGCGTCTTCGGCAAGAAGTATATTGATAATGTCATTAGAATTGGCACCACTCATGCCAAAATTGGTCTTGATCCTCAGTGTTACATCGCTGGTTATGCCATCCTTTTAGATTGCATTGTCCAACAGTTGACAGCGCGGGCAGCGCAAAAGGCCTCAAGAAGAAACAGATCAGAAGATCTAGAGCGTCTTGGAAAAGATTTGGGGACGCTGCTTAAGGTCGCACTTTTAGATATGGACTTGTCTATTTCCATATATCTAGACAAGCTTCGAGATGAGCGTGGAAAAGCTGAGAAAGACTCAAATGCCGCTCTTGAGGTTATTTCCCAGGCTATAGAAAAAGTGGCCCAGGGTGATATGAGTGTCACTCTTGATAAAATGGTAAGTGAAAAGGCTCCTCGACTGACGAAATCATTCAATCTTTTGAAAGATGGCATCGGTGGAATAGTCTCTGAAATACGTGAAGCGTCTGGCCTGGTTGGGGATTCAGCAACGTCAATTTCGCATGATGTTGATTCTGTTATCAGCCAGACAGATCTGCAGGTCGAATTAATTGCAAAGATTACAGCCGCTACAGCAGCGCTAGAAGCATCTATTTCAAGTGTTTCTAAGCAAACCTTGGCTGCAGAAGATGCTGGTAATCCCCCCATTTTTAGTGGGGCATTGAATGAGAATTCAGGCGGCTGTTTTTAGTTTCTGGGCGGGGG
>NZ_PEBQ01000176.1 GCF_002738225.1 Acetobacter pomorum
GATGCGGCGCTATGGTTTACGCGATGACCAGTGGGAGCGGATAAAGGATATTCTCCCCGGTCGTAAAGGTCATGTCGGCGGTACTGCGGCGGACAACCGTTTGTTCGTGGAGGCGGTGCTGTATCGCTATCGCGCAGGCATTCCATGGCGCGACCTTCCTGCCCGTTTCGGGGACTGGAAAAACGTGCACCGGCGTCTGCGCCGCTG
>NZ_PEBQ01000177.1 GCF_002738225.1 Acetobacter pomorum
TGGCTCTGGCTCTGGCTCTGGCTCTGGCTCTGGCTCTGGCTCTGGCTCTGGCTCTGGCTCTGGCTCTGGCTGGAGTGTAGATTCGTGACTATCCTGAGCAATATCTTCTGCAGAAGAATTTTCCACAACTTCAGATTTTTCTACTGCGTCCTGTTGTGGTTCTTCAGGTGCAGCGGCTTCAGAAACCGGTACACCACCATTTTGCAAAATCCGCTGCACACCTTTCACAGTGTAACCTTGGTTATAAAGTAAATCTGCAATGTAGCGTAAAATATCTATGTCTGATGGCCGATAATAGCGGCGCCCACCACCACGCTTTAAGGGACGAACCTGATGAAACTGGGTTTCCCATAACCTCAGCGTATGCTGTGGCACATGTAGTTCATCCGCCACTTCACTGATGGTTCGGAACGCAAAAGGCCCCTTATTGGAATGTGCTGACTCCGCGCTAACGCCTTCCGTTTCCGGAAAAGATTTTGCTTCCCCTGTTTCGGAAAAACTCTGCGCTTCATCAGTCATGATCATGCTCCGCTTCTGCATCTAGCGTTTCGTGGTTTACCTCAGCACGCAGAAGCTGACTCGGACGAAAGACCAAAACAGAGCGTGGCAAAATCGGAACTTCCTCACCCGTTTTTGGATTACGGCCGCTCCGCTGGCCTTTTTTCCTCACCGAAAAAGTGCCAAATCCACTGATTTTAACACTTTCGCCGCGTTCAAGAGCGTCCATCACCGTCTCCAGAACATCTTCCAGAAGGACGGAGGATTCTTTACGAGACAGGCCAACCTGCTGATAGATCTGCTCTATCAAGGATGCACGTGTGACAGTTTCCATAAAAATTAAAGTAACACGCCTGCACGCCGCGTCAATTCATTCACGCGGTTGTGCTTGCAATATGTTCTAAAATTATATGCGTACCAGCGCGGATCCCCATGTCAGGCCACCACCCAAAGCTTCCATCAAAACCAGATCACCTTTTTGGATCCGCCCATCCCGCACAGCTTCATCCAGTGCCAATGGCACAGATGCCGCAGAGGTATTGGCATGCCTGTCCACCGTTATCACTACTCGCTCGGAAGGGAGATTGAGCTTTTTGGCAACACCCTCAATAATCCGGATATTGGCCTGATGCGGCACCAGCCAATCCACATCTGCGTAAGACAGCCCTTCATCTTCCAAGGCTTCATCTACGGCGGAAGAAAGCTTGCCAACAGCATGACGGAACACATCCCGCCCGCTCATTTTCAGATGTCCACTTTTGTCGGGCTGGCCCACCGCCCCATCAACATACAACAGATCCCCTGCCGTGCCATCAGAATGCAAATGCGTGGAAAGAATGCCACGGTCATCCGGATTATCAGAACCAGAGAGCACAACAGCACCCGCGCCATCACCAAACAACACACAGGTTGCGCGGTCTTCCCAATCCATAATGCGGGAATAGACTTCCGAACCAATTACCAGCGCATTCCGAATTTGACCGGATCGGATGAATGCATCTGCTGTTGAAAGTGCAAAAATAAAGCCCGAACATGCAGCGGCAATATCAAAGCCAAAACCCTGCTTCATGCCCAATGCAGCCTGAATACGCACAGCCGTTGCCGGAAAAGCCTGGTCGGGCGTGGCTGTTGCAACAAAAACCGCATCAATATCTTCAGCAGTCAGCTTGGCATACTCTAAGGCGCGCCGCGCAGCTTCTGCCCCCATGCTAGCCGCTGTATCATTCGGCCCAACAAGATGGCGACGGGTAATACCTGTGCGGGTTCTAATCCACTCATCTGATGTTTCAAGACGTTCTGCCAGCTCTGCATTGCTAACAACCCGATCTGGCAGGAAACCGCCAAACCCTACCAGAAGCGAACGTTTCGCCATAAACCGTTCTTTCATTATCAGCCAACAGCATGCGGTAGCGACCCAACATGCCGCTACTGATCAGACAGTCTTGCACCAATCAGGAAACGGGAACCGCTGGCTCACGCTCCTCCGCATTTTGCTGGGGAGAGAGAAGTGCACTCATATGGGAAAGACGATCACGGATACTGTCGTTAAATCCGTGTGTCACCATATCCATTGCCACATCAACCGCTGCGGCAAAGCCTTCTGCATCCGTGCCGCCATGAGACTTTACCACCACACCATTCAGGCCCACAAAAACGGCCCCATTATAACGGCGCGGATCAAGCCATTCCTTCATGCGCTCCAAACCCGGACGCACAAGCAGATATCCTATTTTGGAAACAATACCGCGCTTAAAGACACGCCGCAGAAGAGTGGTGGCCATTTTAAGCACCCCTTCCCCGGTTTTAAGCGCAACATTTCCTGTAAAACCATCGGTCACAACCACATCGGTTGTACCAGCGGTAATATCATGCCCTTCCACAAACCCGTGGAACTGCGCAGCCAATGGGCTTTCACGCAGGGCTTCTGCTGCCACACGCAGCTTTTCATCACCCTTCAGCTCTTCCGAACCGATATTGAGCAACCCGATGGTAGGGGCAGGCAAGCCCAGCACAGCCTTGGCAAAAGCTTCACCCATTACGGCAAATTCCACCAGGTTACGCCAGTCACACGCAACATTCGCCCCCAGATCCAGCATGACCACATCACCCTTGATGGTAGGGCTGATGGCCGCCATGGCAGGACGGGAAATACCGGGAAGGGTTTTGACAACAATTTTGGCCAAAGCCAGCATGGCACCACTGTTACCAGCAGAAACCACACCACGGGCGCGGCCACTTGCCACGGCATCCATGGCAAGGCGCATGGACGATTGCCGCATCCGCAAGGCGGATGTTGGCTTCATATCCATGGGGATAGACTGATCCGTATGCGAGATAGTGCATATGGCAGCAGCCTTGGGGTACTTTGCCAGCAAAGGCCGCAACTGGGCTTCATCTCCCAGCAGCAGCACCTTGATGCCTCGGTGCCGTTCAGCGGCGGCGGCTAGCCCGGCCACAACAACTTCCGGAGCCCCATCACCTCCCATCCCATCCACAGCAAGGCTGAACACCTCGTCCTGTTCAGAAAGGGAATTATCTGGAATCTCGGTCTTGTTCATGCCTGCTTCTCTGCCATACCGCAGATGCCTTGCTCCCTCAGAGCGCGCATTACGCTGCAATGCGCGCTTTACCGCAAACCCACGCTAATTAAGCGCGGACAGCAACCTTAAGCGCCTTGCCAGAGGCAACCACTTCACGGCCATCGTAATGGCCACAATGGCTGCACACATGGTGCGGGCGCTTCAGTTCGCCACAGTTAGAGCATTCAGCAAAAGCTTCCACGTTCAGAGCTTCATGGCTGCGACGCATGCCACGACGTGAAGGCGAGGTTTTCTTCTTGGGTACAGCCATGAGCCCGAGCCCCCTCTTGAAAAACGGTTTAAAAACGCCCGGCAGCGTGTTTTTTCACTCCACCGGACAACAACACAGGTTTATCACCAGACTGAGCCGGGGCCTCTAGCAGACAGCAAGCTTTTTCGCAAGCAATCCAGAAAGAAAACCCGTCCCGCGCCTGTATCAGGCCTTCCCCGGTTTCAGCCGAGACAGGGCCGCAAAGGGGTTCTGCTTTTCATCCTGCTCCCCTTCTTCCAGAAGTTTTTCTGCCTCTTCCTCACTCAAGACAAGGCCTTCTGGCAGATCAATTTCAGGCGCATGCGGGTATGGGTTCAGGTCAAGCGCAAACTGCTCTACAGCAGCTTCGCCCAGATCTATGTCCTGCCCTTCATACGGAATTTCATCAATCGCGTCCAAATCAGGCTCTTCGGGCTCTACAAACCGTTCAGAAGGCACAAACCGAACACTGAATGCTCCTGCCAGAACATCCTCAAAATTTTCAAGGCTGACAACGCAGGTCTGCGTATAATGAACAGCCAGCGCACCTTGCGCCTCCACCACACTGTGCTTGTCTGCCTTTAGCAGATACCGGCAACGGAAAAGTGTAATTTTTGGTAATCCCAAACGGCGGGCAATGGCTGCACATTCCTGCTCTGTTGCTTCTACTGTCACTGCAGTTTCCTGCCCCCCGATTCGGCGTAACGCCATTGGGCGAGAAAATTCTGGTTTTTCAGACATGGCAGCCTCCTGAGCTGGCAGAGGAAGAGTGCTTGCGGGGGCTAGAGCACTTTGAAGGACACAGGGCCGCCCACAATGCTTTTTCTAATTGGGGCTTTTTGAAGGAAAGCTAAAGGGGGTAAAGTGTAAAAACGAATGAAAAAGCCATTCTGTAATTGACGCTTCGTACCAGTTTGAGGCATCGGACTGTTACATGGCGCGCAATGCGCGGATGCCTTAAATGTTACACTTAGGGAAGCCCCAACCGAATGAAGCCGCCACGCCAGAACAAAATATCACGCCTGCGTAACACCTGTGGCGCGCTGGCGGCGGTAATAGCGCTTTCTGGCTGTGCCGTTTTTGGGCCAACCCCAACGCCCCGTGGTTCTTTGGTGGAAGCTGATGATTATAACCAGCTGATTCCTGGCGCTAGCACGCGTGCTGATGCACTGGATTTACTGGGTTCCCCCACCACCAAGGGGGCGTTTGATGACAATACATGGATCTATATTTCCATGAGCACATATCTGGTTCCCATGGATTTTCCGGGAATCGGCAAGCAGCAGGTTGTGGTGTTAAAGTTTGATGATGCCGGCACACTGCAAACTCTGCGCACATTGAACAAAAAAGATTCCCGTTCTGTAGCCATGATCAACAGCATCACCCCCACACCGGGTACCAAAATCAATATTCTGCAGCAGATTCTGGGCAACGTGGGTCGCTACAACCCCATGCAGAACATGATGGGTGGCGGCGCCGCCGGTGGTGGCAGCGGCATGGGTATGATGAACAATCAGGGCCCGGGCCACTTTGGCTCTGGCAACTCCCTGTAAGCTGCAAAATTATTTAGCGTGGCAAGAACAGCCTGACGCGCAGACCACCCATTGGAGAATCCTGCAATTCCATTTCTCCACCATGCGCACGCACAATATCGCGTGAGATGGTCAACCCTAGCCCGGTTCCCCCTCCTCGTCCGCTCTCAAATGCCCGTAGAACACTGTCTCGGCGGTCAGGGGGGATACCTGGGCCATCATCATCCACCATCATCACCACACCGTCAGACACGGCCTGTGCACTCAAGCTGATATGCGCCCCATAGCGCCGGGCATTATCCACCAAATTAGTTAACGCACGCCGCATGGCATCTGGGCGCATATGCACCCTCAGCCCAGGCGCAACACGAACCGAAAAAACATGTGCTCCAGCCCTTCGTGCGGCAGCGGCTACATCCTCCAGAAATGGCTCCACGTCTGTTTCCACAACATTTTCGGCTCCTTCCCCGCGTGCAAAAGCCAGATAACTGGCAATCATGTGCTCCATTTCAGCCACGTCACCAATCATGTCTTCAACATCGGGTTGAATATCTTCTGCCTGTACCACGCCGGTCCGCGGCATCATGGCCAAGGAAAGCCGCAAACGGGTGAGAGGCGTGCGCAGATCGTGCGAAACACCTGCCAGAACGCCCGTACGTTGCGATACAAAGCGGTAAATCCGATCTTGCATACGGTTGAAGGCCACAGCAGCCTTACGCACTTCCTGCGCGCCTGCTGGGCGAATGGGACCTATATCGCGCCCAAGCCCAAATTGCTCGGCAGCATGCGCCAGACGCCGAATGGCCCGCACCTGATTGCGCATGAACAGGCTGGCAATAACAAACAAAAGTAGAGAACTTCCAACCGCCCAAGCCACAAACAGCCAGATCTGGCCCATATCCAGCCGCTTACGTGGTGCCTCCACATCCAGCACACCATCTGGCAACTGAATGGAAATCTTGACTGTGTGTGGGTCTTTTCGCCAATTTACAAAAAATGGATAACTGATGGAGGCACGCAAAGCACGTGCCAAATCTTCATCCATAGGCCCCAATACATGGGTGGAACCAAACCGTTTGAGGCGTGCGTTGGAATGCCATGTTTCCACCAACAACAGATGTTGTTGCGCCTGCTCTACAAACCATTGCCTGTCTGCCGGTTTTTTCAACCGCTCCAGCGCATTCAGTGAAAGCACAATTTCCGATGTCACGGCATCTGAAAGACGACGCGAGGCAACTTGCAGAAAATTGCCATAAAACACTTCCAGCGCGATCCCCTGCGTAACCAGCAAAGGAATCAACACAATCAGCAAGGATCGTGCCAGTAGGGAACGCGGAAGAACGCGCCGCATGGACTTTTCCATCCTGCGCGATTTCCAGAATGAGGATGGAAAAAGTTTCAGGCTGCCGCGCCGCATAATTTAATCTTACAGCCCCGGTTTAAGCACGTAGCCACGCCCACGAATGGTATGCAGATAACGGGGCTCCTTTGGGTCTGGCTCAATGCGCCGCCGCAAACGCGTTACCTGCACATCCACGGCGCGTTCACCAATTTCCGCCATATCTAGTGCTTTGGCAATCTCCTCGCGCGAGAACACATCGTTTGGTCTGCGTGCCAATACGGAAAGCAGCGCGGCCTCCCCTCCCGTTAGATGGATTGTGCCATTGGGGCCGCTTAAAATATGCCGCTCCGGGTCAAACTCCTTATCTCCCAACCGCACAATACGTAGATTATCCGTTGCAGGTGCGGGTTGGTGTCGGCGCAAATGTGCCTTCAAACGCAAAAGCAGCTCACGCGGCTCAAAAGGCTTGCCCAGGTAATCATCCGCTCCGGCTTCCAATCCCGTAATACGGTCTGCTGGCTCACCGCGGGCTGTCAGAAGCAAAATGGGCAGTTCCTGCCCCTCATTCCGCAGCGCACGTGTGAGTTCCAGACCGTTTTCACCCGGCATGGTAACATCCAGCACCATGGCATCCGGCTGAATCCCTTCTAGCGTTTGCCGTGCCTCTGCGGCACTTGCCGCCACACTGACCCGAAACCCGTGCTCGAACAGATAACGCTGCAAAAGGCGCCGCAACCGTGGATCATCATCAACAACAATCACATGGGGGGCAATATCCTCTTCCACACTCTCGTGCTTATGCTCCATGCTGCCCTCCTTTTTTGCCTGCTGCGTCCTCATTCAACACAGACCGACTTTGTTCGGATAACATCCCACGCATCACGCGCCGAAACCCTTCTACTGCTGCGCCCCCGGCCTCGCGATACGCGGCAACAAGCCGTTGGCGCACAACGGCAAATAAACGGGCTTCTGCCTCTTTCCCGGCCGGGCTTAAAAAAAGCAGACGCTGCCGCCGATCCTGACGGCCTGGCTGACTTGCCAGATACTGCCTTGCTTCCAGCTCATGCATGGTGCGGCCAAGGCTTTGTTTTGTCACCCCCAACACAGCCTGAAGACGGCTGACGGGAATACCGGGGCTAAATGCCAGCACCTGCAATACCCTGTAATGCGCATGGCCCAATCCATTTTCTTCCAGAACAGGTTCAACAGCCTGCGCCATATCCCGCGATGCCAGAAACATGAGAGTTTGCGCCAAACGCAATTGCTCTTCACGCAGGAAGAGCAGATCTGCCCCTGCTGTTTCATGAGGTAAGGACATGCGCATTCAGGCTCCCTGCAAAGGTTCAGGCCCGCGCCATAAAGGGAAAACCACCCATACGGGCCTTGATACGCCCAAAGCGCAGAACATCGGCCAGGCGCCTGTCTATAAACGCGGCCAAAGCAGCTTCATTATCCCCACGCGCCAGCCAATAGAGCAATACAGACGTATATACGCCTCCCAAACTCAGGCGTTTGGTGACATACGTGAGACCTGAAGAGTCATCTTGTGCAGCCTGCCAAATTGCATTGATTGTGCGCATCATGGCACGCCGAAGGGCCTTACCCTCACACGGTGCCAACAAAACAGACAAACCTTTACGTGTAGCCGAACGGACAGACGCATCTATGGGCAGCCGATAAAGCAGCGCCTGTCGAACACGCTGGCTTAACCGAGGCGCTTCCGTATCCCACATGGCATCCAGCATATCTCTGTCACACAGATCAAACCATGCCTCTACAAGCTCTGCACTCCCACCGGGAAAAAGCAGATCGGCATCTGGGCCTGCCACTTGCAGCAGCACATCCATCCCCCATCCCTGTTCTCCGGCAACGTCGGCCATCTTGCGTAGAATGTCATCCCGCGCAGGATCACGCTCCAAAGGCGCAGGCATAATGCCAGCAGCCAAGGTTGCCACTGCCAACGAAATGGCCTGGCTTATTCTACCCGCACGTGTGCTCATGCCTTATGCCCCATACCGTGTAATTTCTTTTGCAAAACCAAATTTGCTCATATCCGTCATCCGCATGGGATAGAGGATTCCATCCAGATGATCCATTTCATGCTGCATGACATGGGCCCGAAAGCCGGTGGCCAAGCCTTCAACTTTCTGCCCGTACTGATCAAACCCGGCATACCATATGCGTTTGTATCGTGGCACTTCCCCACGCAGATCAGGGATAGAAAGGCAGCCTTCCGCCCGTATCAGCTTTTCATCATCAACCGGCGTTAAAACCGGATTGATCAAAGCCTGCACAGGCAAAGGTGGATCATCCTCTCCTTCACTCCGGGCAAGCGGCACGCTGTAAATAAAAAGCCTTTGGGAAACAAAGACCTGCGGTGCAGCCAAGCCAACACCACCGCTTTCTGCCAGTGTTTCACGCATATCTTCTATCAGGCGCTGAACATCTGGCGCTGTGGGGTCTGGTACCTCCTGCGCAGGCTGCCTTAAAACCGGGTGCCCCATGCGGGCTATTGCAAGAACGGCCATTTTTCACCCCATTTTTAGGGAGGTTGCACAATAAAAGCACACAGAAGTGCATTTTAAACACGAAAGAACAAATTGTATCTTGTCTAAAGGCCGTGTTATAGAGGCCGCCAACAAAGGAATCGGCGCCCCGCAAGGCCGCGACGGTTCCGGTTCCGTATAATCTACAAAAAGCCGGGTTACCCGGATTTTTCTGAAACAGGGGTTAGAGACCAAGTGCACGTTCTCGTCCGTGACAACAATGTCGATCAGGCTCTTAAAGCGCTCAAGAAGAAAATGCAGCGTGAAGGCATCTTCCGTGAAATGAAGCTGCGTCGGCACTACGAAAAGCCGTCTGAGCGCAAGGCCCGTGAAGCGGCAGAAGCCGTGCGCCGTGCTCGTAAGATGGAACGCAAGCGTCTGGAACGCGAAGGCTTCTAAGCCTTTCCATCCTTTTACCCAAAAAAGGCCGGCATCCCACGGATGTTCCGGCCTTTTTTGTGTCTGCTGTGCGCCGCAATCTTGCACACAAAAAAAAGCCGCTCCACATCTAAAGTGAAGCGGCTTTTTAACTTGTAACTTACGAAGCGTTACTTCTGAAGCTTATCCAGTTCCCGCACAATGGCTTCACCCATAACGGATGTGCCAACACGAGCCATGCCTTCACTCATGATATCAGCCGTGCGCAAACCGCTTTCCAAAACATTGGAAACAGCCTGCTCAATCATGTCTGCCTCTTCCTGCTTGTTCAAAGAGTAACGCAGCAGCATGGCAAAAGACAGAATCTGTGCAATGGGGTTTGCAATGCCTTTGCCCGCAATATCCGGCGCACTGCCGTGGATGGGTTCATACAACGCAGGGAATTTGCCATTTTCATGTACGGCACCCAACGTTGCAGAAGGCAGCATGCCCAAGCTGCCCGTCAACATGGAAGCAAGGTCAGACAGCAGATCACCAAACAGGTTGCCGGTGACAATCACATCAAACTGGCGTGGGTTTCGCACCAACTGCATGGCGCAATTATCTGCCAGCATGTGAGAGAGTTCCACATCCGGGAATTCTTTGGCGTGCACATCTGTCACCACTTCCTTCCACAGAAGGCCGCTTTCCATGACATTGCATTTTTCAACAGAGCACACACGGTTAGACCGTTTGCGCGCCAGATCAAACGCCACACGCGCTACACGCTCAATTTCTGCTGTGGTGTACACTTCTGTGTTAATGCCACGCTTGCTGCCATCTGGCAGGGTTTCAATGCCACGCGGATTGCCAAAATAGATACCGCCCACCGTTTCACGCACGATCATGATATCCAGACCACGCACCACATCCGGCTTAAGCGTGCTGGCATCTACCAGTGCATCAAACACTTTGGCCGGACGCAGGTTGGCAAACAGCCCCAGTTCCTGCCGCAGCTTGAGAATGGCCACTTCCGGACGTTTTTCAAACCCGACATGCGCCCATTTTGGATCCCCCACGGAGCCAAAAAGCACCGCATCTGCAGCCCAGGCCTTCTCAATCACTTCATCACGGATCGGCACGCCGTATTCTGCCAGAGAAGCACCACCCACCAGATCTTCCGTAATATCTAAGGTCAGGCCACGACGGCTTTGCAGCCAATCAATAACGTGCCGGACTTCCCGCATGATTTCGGGGCCAATACCGTCACCGGGCAGAACAAGAAGTTTTATGGCTGTGTTCTGTGCAGTCATCATGCAGCTCCAGAATAATCAATCAATATGAATGGAAGGCATCCAAGGTTTTTCCCGGTTTTCCCGGTTTTCATACCCTTCGATATTTGTTTCGTGCTGAAGTGTCTGGCCAATATCATCCAGCCCTTCCAGCAGCAGATGCTTGCGGAAGGGATCAATCTCAAAAGGCACTTCCTGCCCATCTGGCCGCACAATAACCTGCCGGGGTAGATCAACCGTAAGGCGGGCATTGCTGCCCATGCTGGCATCTGCCATCAGCTGGTCGCAAATTTCACGCGGCAGGCGGATCGGCAAAATGCCGTTCTTGAAGCAGTTATTGAAGAAGATATCGGCAAAGGAAGGCGCAATCACGCACCGGATACCAAAATCCAGCAGTGCCCAAGGCGCATGCTCGCGCGAGGAGCCGCAACCCAGATTATCATAGGTAATCAGGATTTCGGCTTTCCGCCACGGTTCCTTGTTCAGCACAAAATCCGGGTTTTCTTTACCATCTGGCAGATAACGCATGGCATCAAAGGCATTTTTACCCAAGCCCGTACGCTGCGTGGTTTTCAAAAACCGCGCCGGAATGATTTTGTCCGTATCAATATTGGCTTCTGGCAGAGCCGCTGCAATAGCCGACAGGGTTGTAAACTTTTCCATTATGCCAGCTCCCTCACATCAGTCAGGCACCCGGTTACGGCCGCAGCCGCAGCCATGGCAGGAGACAGCAGATGTGTACGACCACCCGGCCCCTGACGTCCTTCAAAATTACGGTTGGATGTGGAAGCACAACGCTGGCCCGGTGTTAGCCGATCCGGGTTCATGCCAAGGCACATGGAGCACCCGGCCTCACGCCACTCAAAGCCTGCATCCAGAAAAATCTGGTCCAGCCCTTCTTCTTCCGCCTGCCGCTTGACGTTGCCCGAACCCGGCACAATCATGGCGCGCACGCCTTCAGCCACCTTGCGGCCTGCAGCTATCTGTGCAGCGGCACGCAAATCTTCAATGCGGCTATTGGTGCATGAGCCAATAAAAACAACATCAACCGGTGTGCCAGCAATTTTCTGCCCGGCTTCCAGCCCCATATAGTCCAGCATACGCTGCATCTGGGTGCGTTTGGCTTCATCTGCCTCATCAGCAGGGTTCGGCACGGTGGCCGTAATGGGCAGCACAGTTTCGGGGCTTGTACCCCATGTCAGGCTGGGGCTGATATCTTCTGCCCGCAGCGTCACTTCCTTATCGAAATGCGCACCTTCATCAGAAGCCAGCGTTTTCCAATAGGCAACAGCCTTATCAAACTCTTCACCCTTGGGGGCAAACGGACGGCCACGCACATATTCAAACGTGGTTTCATCTGGCGCAACCATACCTGCGCGTGCACCGGCTTCAATGGCCATGTTGCACAACGTCATACGCCCAGCCATGTCCAGCCCACGAATGGCGGAACCTGCAAATTCGATTACATGCCCTGTGCCACCAGCCGTGCCGATATGCCCGATAATCGCCAGCATGATATCCTTGGCAGAAACGCCAGCACCAAGCGTGCCATCTACCGTAACGCGCATGTTTTTGGCCGGCCGCTGCAGAATGGTCTGCGTGGCCATAACATGCTCGACTTCCGACGTACCAATCCCGAAAGCCAGCGCACCCAGCGCACCGTGCGTAGAGGTATGGGAGTCCCCACACACAATGGTCATGCCCGGCAGGGATATCCCTTGCTCTGGCCCTACAACATGCACAATACCCTGATTGGCGGAAAGCAGCGGGAAATACGGAACCCCGAATTCCTTAACGTTGCGTTCCAGTGTTTCAATCTGGTTGCGGCTATCGGCTTCTTCAATCGGCTGCGTGCGGTCAGACGTGGGCACGTTGTGGTCAACCACAGCCACAGTCTTTTCCGGGTGGCGCAACTTACGCCCAGCCAGACGCAAGCCTTCAAACGCCTGCGGACTGGTGACTTCGTGCACAAGGTGCCGGTCAATATAAAGAATAGAGGTGCCGTCCGGCAGAGTTTCAACGACGTGATCATCCCAGATCTTGTCGAACAACGTACGCGGGCCCATGCCCTCCTCCTTTATATTTCTTACGCTACATGCATGCGCTCACCTATTGAGCCAATGCTATTGCGGTATGCCTATATATCAAAAAGACCCGACTGACATAGGCCAGCCGGGTTTTAAAAACCATATCAGACCGATGTGAACGGTTATATGGTTTTAGCTGGCTGCCGGAGCAACCACTTCGCGCGGGCGTTCTGCAATACGGGCAGACTTACCGCTACGGCCACGCAGGTAGTACAGCTTTGCACGACGCACTTTACCACGACGCACAACCTTGATTTCTGCAACCGTAGGTGCGTACAGCGGGAACACACGTTCCACACCTTCACCATTGGAAATCTTGCGCACAGTGAAGTTGCTGTTCAGGCCCTTGTTGGAACGGGCAATCACAACGCCTTCAAAAGCCTGCAGACGGGTACGTTCACCTTCCTGCACCTTAACGGAAACGCGCACCGTATCACCGGCTTCGAATTCCGGAACAGCGCGCTCTGCTGTCAGACGCTTAATTTCTGCAGCTTCATACTGCTGAATGATGTTCATGTCGGTATCCTTCCTCAAACCCCAAAATGGTCTGTCTGTGCGGCCCCGCCCACAGCTTCAGCCATGTTTCTTTCCTTGCGAGCCAGCCAGGCAGACCACAGATCCGGCCTTCTTTCCCGCGTTATTTTTTCTGCCTGCTTCTGCCTCCAGGCCGCGATGGCGGCATGATTGCCCGAAAGCAGGATTTCCGGCACAGCGCGCCCTTCCCACTCGGCAGGACGGGTATAGTGCGGATATTCAAGCAGCCCTTCGGAAAAACTTTCCTCTACGCCACTTTCCTCACACCCCATCACGCCGGGCAGCAGGCGCACACACGCATCCAGCAACACCAGTGCGGCAGTTTCCCCACCCGAGAGAATGTAATCTCCGATGGATACCTGCTCAACGTCATGCGCTTGCAGCACACGTTCGTCCACACCTTCAAACCGGCCACACAGTAACAACACCCCAGCACCAGCCGCATAACGCCGCACATTCTGCTGCGTTAACGGCCGCCCACGCGGTGTAAGATACACACGCGGCACATCTGCTGGTGCCTGAGAGGCAGCAAAAGCGGCATCCACCACATCTGGGCGGATAACCATGCCTGCACCACCACCAAATGGTGTATCATCTACTGCACGATGCCGGCCCAGACCATGCTGCCGCAGATCTTCCGTCCGACATGCCCACAAGCCTTTTTCCAGCGCTCGCCCTGCAAGGGAAAGCCCCAGAGGGCCCGGAAACATTTCAGGAAACAGCGTGATAACAGTGGCCTGCCAGTTCATGGCTGTGTCTCTGCTTTCTGCCGTTTACCAACACCACGCCCTTCTTCCCCCGAAACTTCTTCGGGGCGAACCACCGTAATTGTCCGTTGTTCCAGATCAACCTTGGGCACACAGGCACGGGTAAATGGAACAAGGGAACCATCACTCAGTTCCAGACTGGCGCCAGCACCATAATCATGCACCATCACAACACGACCGAGAGAAAGACTGTTTTCGAACGCTTCCATGCCAATCAGATCAGCATGGTAGAATTCTTCTTCCTCAGGTTCCGGCAAAGCTGCACGCAGCACATACAGGCGGGTGTTCACCAACGCCTGCGCGGCATCACGATCAGCCAGTGGCGTGCCATCGGCATCCCGCAATTCGGCTACGCTATCCGCCCCACGCCAACTTAAAAACCATTTACGGCCCTGATCGTCCTGCAATACCCCACACTGTTCCAGCGTTTGTGGGTTTTCCGCATAAGAGCGCACGCGCACAAGGCCACGCACACCATGCGGTTTACCAACAACGCCCATCAGAATGAGGTCTGAGCACATGATGGTTTCAGGCTTTAGGCAGCAGCGGCTTCGGCAGCTTTAGCGGCTTCAGCAGCGCGTTCCTGCGCCTTCTTCTTCGGAGCAGACTTTTTAGGCTGTTCACGATAAGCGGGCTTAGGTGCCAGACCTGCGTTACCAAGGAAGCGAGCCACGCGATCTGTCGGCTGAGCGCCTTCAGACAGCCAATGCTTGATGCGTTCTTCTGTCAGACGCACGCGTTCAGCGTGATCAGACGGCAGCATTGGGTTATAAGCGCCAACCTTTTCAATGAAACGGCCATCACGCGGGCTGCGGCTATCTGCCACAACAATGTGGTAGTAAGGACGCTTCTTGGCACCTGCGCGGGCAAGACGAATTTTAAGACTCATTCGGAGTTACTCCAGACCCAAAAATAAAAAACCCGAAAAACTGCTTCTAGAAATAGACCGCCTTAGCGGAAAGGATTGCCACCAGGTCCACCCGGCGGCCCTCCCCCTCCCATTCCTTTCGGCATGAGCGCGGACATTCCCTGGCGCATGAGACCTTTCAAGCCCAGTTTGTTGAAGCGCTTCATCATAGAGGACATCATATCAAACTGCTTGAGCAGCTTGTTAACATCCTGAACTGTAGATCCAGACCCGGCAGCAATACGCTTTTTGCGAGATGCCTTGATAATGGCAGGGTTTTTACGCTCTGCCTTGGTCATGGAAGAAATAATGGCAAGGTGCTTTTTCAGGATCGAGGTATCAAGATCCTTGTCTCCCAAAGCTTCCTTAACCTTACCCATACCCGGGAGCATGCCCAGAATACCGGAAATGGACCCCAGCTTGTTGATCTGGCGGATCTGGGATGCGTAGTCATCCAGATCGAACTTACCCGCCATCATCTTCTGGGCGAGGCGTTCACCTTCTTCCTGATCAAGCGTATCGGCGGCTTTTTCAACAAGCCCGGCAATATCGCCCAACCCAAGAATACGGCCAGCTACACGTTCTGGATAGAACTCATCCAGTGCGTCCAGCTTTTCACCCGTGCCAATCAGCTTGATGGGGGCACCGGTAATGGCACGCATGGAAAGCGCTGCACCACCGCGGGAATCACCGTCCATCCGGGTCATGACAACACCGGTTACACCCACAGCCTCATTAAAGGCCTTGGCGGTATTTACGGCATCCTGCCCAGTCATGGCATCTACAACCAGCAGGGTTTCTGCCGGATGTGTGACATCACGAATCTGCCGCACCTCGTCCATCAACGCTTCGTCTATGGAAAGACGACCGGCGGTATCAAGGATAACGACATCATAACCTTCAAGCCGCCCTGTGTTGAGGGCACGCTTGGCAATTTCTACAGGTGTCTGCCCAGCAATAATCGGCAATGAGGTAACACCAACCTGCTCTGCCAACTGCGCAAGCTGCAACTGGGCAGCCGGACGCTGCGTATCCAGAGAAGCGAGCAGAACCTTTTTACGTTCACGCGTTTTAAGGCGCAGGGCCAACTTACCAGAGGTGGTGGTTTTACCAGACCCCTGCAAACCCACCATCAGAACGGGAACAGGCGGGGTGGAATTCAGATTAAGGGGAACAGCACCAGCACCGCCAAGAGCATCAATAAGTGCATCATTGACAATTTTAGCGACAGCCTGACCGGGGGAAATGCTTTCCAGCACCTCATGCCCAACAGCGCGTTCCTTAACCTTGTTTACGAAGTCTTTAACAACAGGCAGCGCAACGTCTGCATCCAGCATAGCCAGACGGACTTCCCGCATTGCCTCCAGAACATCGGCTTCAGACAGCGCTCCCTGTTTAGCGAGGCCATCAAAAACGCCGGAAAGCTTGCCTGAAAGAGCTTCGAACAAAAGTATTACACCCCATAACAAGACGCGCCACTGCGCGAAAACTCGCGGAGTGGCGGGCCTGATTTGTTGCAGGGGTTACGGGATACCCCTGCGAAAGTCAAGAACCTTCTGGCGGTTTACTTGCCAGATTTACCAGCATCAGCTGCTGGGGCTGGATGTTCAACAGCGTGCAACTGGTCCAGTAGATCATGAATCTTAACCTGACGGGCATGAATCTGAGCCAGCTGATCTGTTGTCAACACATCATGGATGCGGGAAGCTGTTTCCAGATGCTGAGATTCACGCTGGGCACGCAGTGTTGCCATTTCCTGCTGCAGAGTTGCAACCTTATCTTTATCCACCGGGCCGGGGGATGTCAGAGCATCTTCAATCTGGCGGTGGATCTTGTCGAAATCACCACGGAGGTCCTGATCCTGATCCTGACGGTGCGCTTCCTGCAGAATGGTCTGGATCTGCTTGCGCTGCTTTTTGGTCAGATCAATCCCATCCAGTGCATTCAGTCCTGCACCCGGAATGCCGGGGCCAAAGCCGTTTCCATAAAATCCGTTACCGGGTTCTGCATGGGCACTTACGCCTGCAACAGAAACACCTGCAGCCACAATTGCTGCCAGAAGGGTCTTTTTGATTTTCATAATCTCTATGCTCCACAAAACTTGAACTGCTTCATACTTGGGGAAGATTGCAAACTTGCCAAGGGTTACGCTGAATATAAATCCTTTGACATTCAGGTTTTATTCAGACCGTTAGCTTGCGAGACAATTCCAAAAAACGGGCCGCATCAGATGCTTCGCGCTGTATACTGGCAATGCGGTCTGTTATTTCTGTATCTTCACCCCACACAGCCATCTGCATACGTTCATCCAGCGTTGCGCAAGCCACCAGATCATTCACACTGCCAGCTTGACTGACCAATGCCAAACCCAGCACAAGGCTCCCTAACGCAGGTACGGCAACCGCAAGCACAGCCAGTTCCGGGGCTGTCAGCTTTTCCATGGCATCATAGAGCTTCTGCAAAGAGTCTTCCGGCTGCGCTATTGGCATCACGCCAGATGACGTGTGCAGGCTCACTCCATACTGTTTATGCAGCCATGCCAGCCACGGATCCCATTCCTTGCGTTGCGCCTGCGCCAGCTTTCCTTCACCCGGCTCCCGATAACACAGCAGGTCGCTCCGGGCATAAGCCAGAAGGCTGCGCAAAACCCCCTCCCTTTCGGCGGGAATGCGCTCGATCATGGAACCCGCAATACCGGTAAGAGGCAGATCTGCAGGGGTAAAATACCCATCTGCATTTTGTCCGGCGGCCTGCCATTCTGCCGCCAGTGCATCTGCCAATGCGCGAGATTTCACACATAGCGGTGTTTTGCCTGGCAGGCGGATATTCCGGCCATCAAGCTGCACCGCAAAACCGTGCTCTTGTGGCACAACATTTGCCTGCTTCCAGAAGCGCTTGCGGCCCGCAGGCGCATTGCCAGACACATTATGTTCGGGAGATGCCATTTTCATTGGAACAGCCCCAGACCACGCAACATGTTCATGACCTTTCCTTCCTTACCCGCCTTTTTCTGTGGCGCATCTGGCCCTACCCCACCTTCACGCGCAGCAGAAAGCATGGCGGGGCAACTGTCTCCCTCTCCATCATTTCCACCAATGCTGATGCCGTAACGGCCTTCATAAGCCGGATCCATGCGCGGTTGAGGGTTTGCAAATGTGCCTGTAACCGCAACATCGGAAGAAGCAGATGCCCCACCCAACAACACACGAGGAGACAGATGCATATCCAGCGCCTGACTACCCAGCCCCACTGTGCCGTGCCCATGCAGAACCAGAAACGGTGTTTCCAACCCCAGCATGTCAATATTGGCGTTCCCCTGCGCAAACTGCATATGGGTGCCAAAACATCTTACAGGCATCTTGCCTTTAACGGGCACCTGCGGCCCCAGCAACGTGCGTATAACAGCACCACTTACGCTACCATCCACAACTGAAACACCAAGATGCCCAGCCAGACTGTTCCGTCTATCTTCCGGCGTTTCCCCCTGCGTGGAAACCGCGCCGACAAGCTGCACTGTGCCGGAAAGGGATGAAGAAAGACCAAGCCAGCGTTCAACAACCGGCAATGGCAGAAAGACCGGGTGCGCAGCCAACTCAATCTGGGGGGCAGCACCTGATACATCATAGACCAGACGGCCCGCCTGCTGGAACCCATTCCCCTCCGCCTGCACCGGGTCAAGCGTCAGCCGGCTGTTTTGCAATGTGGCATGGGTGCTGACATGCGCCCATGTTACACCCTGCCAGTTTACACTTTGTGCCTGCACATCTACCGCGCCACTTGCCCCACGCAGCACATCCGGCACAGCATGGTGCCGCACCAGCGCAGCCGTATTGGTAACAACCACATGTCCATCGACCTTAAGACCGTTGGCGGCTGGCAGATCTCCGCCAGGCACCACATGCGCAAGCTGCCCATGCACATCCAGCGCAGAAGCTCCGGCACTCAAAGTGCCTGTGCCATGAATACTGGATTCACCCTGTGTAAGTGTTAAATCCACCGGCACAATTTCCTGCGCAACATGTTCGGGCAAAGCCAGTTGCTGCATCGTGCCCACCGTGCCACGCAGGCTCAACATCTGTGCGCCAACCTGCCCATCAATCTGGGCTGTTACCGGGTCTGTTGGGCGGGCGGTGTCTATGACTATGCGCGTTAATGCCGTTTGTGGCACCCATGCGCCTACGTCCACATTTTCGGCGCGCACATGCAGGCTTTGCGGCGCGGGCTGCGCGCCCTGCCCACCAACAGCCATATCAACAGAGACATTGCGCCCATCTGGCAAATTGGCATGCGGGAAAAAGACATTCAGATCACGCAACTGCGCAACAGAACCACCAATCTGCAACGCATAGGCTTTTTGGCCCTGCGGATCTGTAATGGACCCATCTATATGGGCCAATCCGGCAGGATGCCCGTTAACTGTAAGAGAAAGCCTTAACTGCATTGGCAATTGGGCAGACATAGGCAACAAAGGCCCGGTTTGCCCTGTAAGCGCCAGTTGGCCTGCCCCCTTGCGCAGCTTCACATCAAAATCAGGCGCCGTGCCAGATAGCCCCTTAATCTTGCCTTCTGTCACTTCAAACGCACCAGAACGATGATGCACCGCATCACGCCAGCCAACCTGTGCCTGTGTCAGCAGAAGATCTGATACTGTCAGATTCCAATGCATCTTGCCTGAACTGGCGGAACCCCCAGCGCCGTTGCTCAGGTGTTCCTGCGGCGTAAAGTGCCAATCTGCCCGCCCATCTGCCAAACGCCGCAGTTGCACCTGCGGGCTGATAAGACTGACATCTTCAAACGCAATACGGTGTGAAAACAGGGGCAACAAAGCCAGCCGAGCCCGCACCTGCCTGATATCCAGCATGTTCACGCCATCTTCCGCCACGCTAGAAAGCTTTACATCCTTTGCTTCCACCCACGGAAAAGGCAGAATCCATACATGCAGCTGGCCAATTGTCAGATGGCGGCCTGTGCTGCTTTCCACGGCATCGGCCAACCGTGTTTTAAGCCAGTCTGCATCCTGCGTGGCAGATACAATCGTGGCACCGCCCAGCGCCAGAACAGCGGCCCCCGCCAGCAGGCCGATTTTCCATTTCAGACGCATGCGCGCTTCTCCTGTTTCAACTTTAACCGACCCTATCCTTAGCCACCACGGCGTGACGGTGGCGGTGTGGTGCCCGGCACAAAACCAAGGGTTCGGAAGGTTTCACGCATATGCGGTGGCAATTCGGCACTTACGGTCAAGCGCCCCCCTGCCGGGTGCGGCATATCCAGCATACGGGCGTGCAGATGCAACCTGTCTGTAAAACCAGAAGGATGGGCTGCCGCTCCACCATATTTGGGATCACCCAAAATGGGCGTGCCTAAAGATTCGCAATGCACACGGAGCTGATGCGTGCGGCCAGTAAGCGGTGAAAGCTCCAGCCACGAGAACTTACGCGCTGCCGAATCCAGCACTTCATAAACAGATCGCGCGGATTGCGCATCGGCATCCTTACGGTCAGCCGCCACGGTGATGGAACCAGGGCCAGCCCCCAAACGCGCCAATGGCTGATCTATCTCGCCCGAAAGTGGGTCAGGCCGCCCAACTACAACAGCCCAGTAGATTTTTTTCACATCCCGACCACGGAAAGACGCCGCAAGCTTGGCCGCCACACCGGGGGTGCGCGCCAGCAGCAGAAGGCCGGAAGTATCTTTATCAATCCGGTGCACCAGCCGTGGGCGCGGATCATCTTCTTCCCGCAGACCATCCAGCATCATGTCAATATGTTTGGTAATACCGGGGCCACCCTGCACGGCAAGCCCTGCGGGCTTGTTGAGGACAATAACGTGCTTGTCCTGATACACCACCATCTTGCGAATTTCGCGCGCCAGTTTTTCATCCAGCGGGCGCGGCACATCTCGCGCAGGTTTGGCGGCCATGGGTATAGGCGGCACGCGCACCGTTTGCCCCGGTTCTAACCGGGTGGAGGCTTCCACCCTTTTGCCCTCAACACGAATCTGGCCCGTGCGGCACAGTTTTTGAAGCGCCCCCTGCGTAAGATGCGGGTAATGGCGGCGGAAATAGCGATCCAGACGAATACCGGCTTCGTCTTCGCTTACGGTACGATTGACAACACTCATGCGCCGATATTCACGACTAACGCCGATCCCGCAAGCGGGACCACGTTTCTAGCCTGTGACGAACCTCCCGTTCATAGCCTCTGCCCGTCGGATTATAGAAGTTCTGGCGCTTCATGCCGTCGGGGAAATAGTTTTGGCCAGAAAAGCCTTCTTCCGCATCGTGGTCATACTGATAGCCCTTACCGTAGCCGATATCCTGCATCAGTTTTGTAGGAGCGTTTAAAATATGTGCGGGTGGCATCAGGCTGCCTGTGGCCTTGGCAGCACGGCGGGCCGCGCCATAGGCTTTATAAACTGCGTTGGATTTGGGAGCTGTGGCCAGATGCACCACAAGCTGCGCCAATGCCAGCTCGCCTTCCGGCGAGCCCAGACGCTCATACGTTTCCCACGCAGCCACGGCCAACGGAAGGGCGTGCGGGTCTGCCATACCCACATCTTCTGCGGCAAAGCGTGTCATGCGGCGGGCCAGATAACGCGGATCCTCCCCGCCTTCCAGCATACGTGCAAACCAGTACAGTGCGGCATCCGGGTCTGACCCACGCATGGATTTATGCAGCGCGGAAATCAGGTTGTAATGCTCTTCCCTATCCCGATCATACAAAATGGCGCGTTTTGCCAACAGGCGGGACAAAGCCTGCGCATCCAGCGGTTTTTCTGTTTTCAGGCTTAAAAGCTGCTCCACCATATTCAGCAGATAACGGCCATCACCATCCGCCATGGCACGGAGGGTCACACGCCCATCTTCCGTAAGCGGCAAGGGCCTGCCTGTTTCTTCCTCTGCTCGCACCAGCAGCGCTTCACAGGCTGGATCGTCCAGCCGGTTCAGCACCATAACCTGACAGCGTGAAAGCAAAGCTGAGTTGAGTGCAAAGGAGGGATTCTCCGTTGTCGCTCCGACCAATACAACCGTGCCATCCTCTACAACCGGCAGAAAGCCATCCTGCTGCGCCCGGTTGAAGCGATGAATTTCATCTACAAACAGCAGCGTGCCGCCACCCACTTCTGCCTGCCTGCGTGCGTTCTCGAAGGCTTTTTTCAGATCTGCCACGCCAGAAAACACAGCCGAAAGCTGCACAAATTTCAGCCCCGCCGCTTGCGCCAGCAGGCGCGCAATAGTGGTTTTGCCCACACCTGGGCCACCCCATAGAATCAAACTGGCAAGAGAGCCACGTTCCAGCATACGCGTGAGCGCACCTTCTGGCCCCAGCAGATGCGCCTGCCCCACCACATCTTCCAACTTTTGCGGGCGCAACCGGTCTGCCAAAGGCTGTGTGGGCGCCGGCTTTTTGCGTGCGTCCGCATTTCTTGCCTGCTGCGTGGGAGAAAGCCCAAAAAGATCATCACCCATTATCGGGGGTTCACGCTCTGCGGCCATGCCTGCGTGCCTCACTTCACTCTGCTTCAATCTGTGGATATATCGGCCCGCATGGCAGCTTTTTCCAGAAGAGGTGCGGAAAAAGCTGCTTTTAACACAGTTTAGTTGTCCTCGGCAGGCAGGGTAAAGGTGCTGGTAGGAATGTCTGCACCTGCATGCACATCAAACAAGGTCACGCGGGTTTCACGCCCCTGCGCGTCCAGCACACTCCATGACCGCAAGGCAACCGGTGTTTCATAAAAAACCAGTGTCAGGCTGCCATCACCCGGGGAGGATGTGCGCACAAGCGTAACCTGCACCAACCCGTTATCATGTTCAAAGCCCGTCACTGTCACATCATCTGAAAGGCTGACATGGGGGCGTAGCAGAAGGCCCAATGGTGTGCGCTCGATAGGAATAACCGTGGTTTGGTCCAACTGGTTATCCCGGAACACAACCTTGCCCCCGTTGGCCACCAACAGTAGCGGGGATGGCGGATCATACGCCAAACGCATCTGGCCGGGGCGTTTCATCCATACAGTGCCAGTTGTGCGCTTTCCCTCTGCATCAAGTTGCTGGATACGGGCCTGAAAAGTTTTGGACTGGTTGAGTGCCTGCTCAATCCGTTTCAGCCATGCTTGATCCGCGGCAGAAAGCGCCACAGGCGCTGGTGCTGAAGATGAGGCTACTGGAATGGCTGTTTCACTGGCACTGTCCTGCGCATACGCATGGCTGCAAGCCAGAACCAACCCTGCCACGGCTGGCAGAACTGCCCGGAAAATGGATTTCATGAACGTGGTTTCTTTCATCTGAAACATGCAGGCTTATACAGCTATCAACCCGGCAACCAGCGCAAGTGCCACAGCCAAACCAATTTCTCGGTTAGCCCTAAACTGGGTCAGACATAAAGCTGGGCTTGCGGGGTTTACCTTACATGCCTGTTGCCACAACAATATGGCAGGCAACACCAACACCACCCAGAACAACGGGCCAGCCCCTGCCAAA
Organism: Acetobacter pomorum; assembly: GCF_002738225.1. Classification (GTDB taxonomy): domain Bacteria; phylum Pseudomonadota; class Alphaproteobacteria; order Acetobacterales; family Acetobacteraceae; genus Acetobacter; species Acetobacter pomorum. The sequence goes on from NZ_PEBQ01000177.1 coordinate 23,171, forward strand.
AGGGCTGCCACACCCAACAAAACAAGCATCAGCCCATAACAGGTGCCAATAAACCCACGCGCCCGACCGACCATAAGGCGAGATGTGGATTTCACACCAATGCGGGCATCGTCTTCCATATCCTGAAAGCCGTAGATGGTATCAAACCCCAGTTGCCACACAATGGTTGCCGCATACAAAGCTGCCTGCGCCCAAGATAAATGCCCGGCCGCTGCCGCATATCCCATGGGTGCACCAAAGCCGAAGGTAAACCCCATGACAAGCTGAGGCCACCATGTAAACCGCTTGGCCAATGGGTAAAGCGCCACCAACAGCAGGGATGACACGCCCAAAATCCATGAAAGGCTGTTCAACTGCACCAGAACAGCCAAGCCTGCCAGCAAAAGCAGCACCAAAAATAGTGTGGCCTGCTTCATGCTCAACGCGCCAGATGCCAATGGCCGCCCGGCCGTACGGGCTACCTGCCGGTCTATGTCGCGGTCCCACATATCGTTCACAACGCAGCCTGCGGCCCGCATCACAAGACTGCCAATGCCAAACAGCACAATCAGCCTGACACGCTCGGAAACTGCAACGCCCTGCGGCAGCAAAATCCCCCACATGCCCGGCAGCCATAAAAGCCACGTGCCTATGGGCCTATCCAACCGCGCAAGCAAAGCGTAAGCCTGCAATGCAGGGGGCAGATGGGCAATCCACCCTGTAATGCGGATATCGGTATGGCTGGAAGAAACTGACACGGCTGTTCACGTATCCTGTTCATAAAGACATATGGTGTTAAGGGCTGATGTTCTATGCCACAAAGCGGGAATCACTTACACCTTTCAGCGCAAACAGACCGGGTACCATGGTTGTAACAGATGCCACGGCGCACCTTCCGCGCCTTTACAATGCCCCAGAAATGCTGGGAGAGGCCCAAACAGGCCAAACCCTGCCCATTGCACCAGATCAGGCCCGCTATCTGGGCACTGTACTGCGCAAAAAGCCCGGGGAACACGCCCGGATATTCAACGCCCAAAGCGGGGAATGGCTGGCCCGTATTATAGAAATCAAAAAAGATAAGGGCATTTTTGAGCTGGAACGCCAATTGCGCGCCCCTTTACAACAGCCCGCGCTGGTGCTGGCTTTTGCCTTGCTGAAGCGTGATGCCACAGATCTGGTCTTACGCATGGGAACGGAACTGGGGATTACACATTTTGCGCCCCTTATAACGGAACGCACGAACACACACCGCATTAACCCCGACCGCCTGCGCGCCATTGCCACTGAAGCAACAGAGCAATGTGAGCGCTTTGATGTGCCTGAAATAGCGCCACCCCAATCATTCACAGATTTTGTGGCAGGCTGGCCCAAGGGCCAACGCCTGTTTGCAGCTGTGGAACGTGGGGAAGAACGAGCCGTTAAAACCCGTAACCTGCTACCTGATGCCCATGCAGGTGATGGCTTTCTGGTTGGCCCGGAAGGCGGCCTGAGTGATAGGGAATGTCAGATGCTGTTAAAATATTCCTGCATCACGCCAATCTCCCTGGGTCCGCTGGTTTTGCGCGCCGATACAGCAGTTGCTGCCGGGCTGGCCCTTATAGGCTGCGGCTTGCGTTCGGCAGCGGTTTTGTCACAATAGCATTTCGTATCTCTACTTTGCTGGCGCAAAATGAGATTTCTCTGTTTTTCAAGGATCCGTGAGACCCCATGTCCAACCCCGGCGCATCAGATCAAACCCCTGCCCGCACCGTTGCTCAATTGGCCGAAGTGCTTGCGCAGGGATGTAAGCCACGTGACGCATGGCGGATTGGCACGGAACACGAAAAATTCGGCTTTCTGCGCCCCGAAGCTGTAAAAGCAGGCCAGCAGGCTTATTCTGCGCCCCCGTATGCGCCCAATGGCATTGAAGCCTTGCTCAAGGGCCTCCAGAAATTTGAGCCGGATGACTGGACATCTGTTCTCGACAACAACAACATTATCGGCCTGAAAGGGCGCGGAGAGGCCGCAGGTGCCGCTATCTCTCTTGAGCCTGCGGGACAGTTTGAACTTTCTGGCGCCCCATTGCGCACCCTGCATGAAACGGCAGAAGAACTTACCGCCCATTTTGATGCCGTACGCCCCATTGCGCGTGAACTGGGGCTGGGCTTTGCACCTTTAGGCTTTCACCCAACAGCCACACGGGCAGAACTGCCGTGGATGCCTAAATCCCGCTACGCCATTATGCGTGAATACATGCCCAAAGTTGGCTCCATGGGGCTGGACATGATGCAGCGTACCTGCACCGTGCAGGTTAATCTGGATTTTGGATCTGAGCAGGACATGGTGCGCAAAATGCGTGTTTCCATGGCGCTGCAACCTGTTGCCACGGCCCTGTTTGCCAATTCACCTTTTGTAGAAGGCAAACCCAACAACATTCTTTCCAACCGCGCACAGGTCTGGACAGATACGGATAACGCGCGCTCTGGCATGCCTGCATGTGTGTTTGAAGATGACTTCAGCTTTGAACGCTACGTGGAATGGGTGCTGGATGTGCCCATGTATTTCATTATGCGTGATGGTAAAATGCGCAATGTAGCCGGCTGCTCCTTCCGTGCATGGATGAATGGAGAACGGCAGGAGGGGCTGGAAGACGTTACCCCCACAATTGGCGATTTTGAAGACCACATTACCACCGCCTTTCCCGATGTGCGGCTGAAACAGTTTTTGGAAATGCGTGGTGCGGATGCTGGTTCACCGGAAATGATGCTGGCTCTTTCCACCTTGTGGACAGGCCTGCTGTATGATGATGCGGCGCTAGAAGCTGCCTGGGAGCTTGTAAAGTCCCGCCCGTGGGAAGATTACGTAAAACTGCGTGGCATTGTGCCGCTTATGGGGCTAGATACACCTTGGGGCGAAGGCACAGTACGGGATCTGGCCGCACAGATGATTGCCATTGCCATGGACGGCCTACAGGGCCGAGACATGACAGATGAAAGCGGGCAGACAGAATGGGTTTATCTTGCCCCCCTCACCTCTTTGGTGGCAGGTGCACCCACACAGGCTGAACGTTGGCTGGAACGTTATTATGGCGCATGGATGGGTGATGTAAGCCGCATCTTTCTGGAAGCCGAAGTCTGAAAAACCGCACATAATGCGATCAATAAAAAAGCAGCCTCAGGCTGCTTTTTTTGTGTTCAAAAACAGGCGGCTTGCACTCAAACTGGCCGCAAACAGCGCTACACACCCAGCCATAAGCAGGCACTTCTGCGTAGCGCCATTATGTGCAAACCACGTAAAAAAGGCCGCAACCCCCATAGCCCCCAAAGTCTGCCCTGCCTGGCGGGCAACCTGCACCATGCCGCTGGCACCCCCGGCGCGGTTGTGCGGGGCAGCCACCATCATGGCTCGGTTATTGGGCGGCTGAAAAAACCCAAAGCCCCAGCCTGCCACGCCAGTACGCCATGCAATATCCCACACAGACGGATGCGCAGGCAGCAACCACAACAAAAAGAAACCCAATGCCGTTGTGCTAAGACCGATGGAAGACAACACACCCGCCGAAACCTTATCTGCCACACGCCGGATAAGTGGAGCTGCACACATAATGCCCAATGGCCACGGCGTAATAAGCAAACCCGTGGCTGCCGAGCTCAGGCCCAAGGTATTATGCAATGTAAATGGCATGGAAACGATGTAGAAATTAGAGGCCACAAAGCCGCAGAACCCGGTCATAAAAGCCACTGCGAATTCGGGATTTTTAAGCAGATCAACAGGTAGAATGGGTTGCGGAGCCTCTGCCTCTCGCCGCACTAACACAACACCTGCCGCAAGCCCAGCCAGAAGCAACGCACAGGATAATGTGGTATTCTGAGAATGTGCCAGCCCATCTCCTCCCATAACGGAGGCACCAAAAGCCAACATGCACAATATGCTGCCTGTAATATCTAGCTTGCCAGACGTGCGTGGCACTTTAGGCAGAGCGTAAAATGCCATGCCCAATGCCAAGGCCCCAAATGGCAAGTTAATCCAGAACAGCCACGGCCAAGACCCTACGGTAAGAATAGCCGCCGCAGCCGTAGGCCCCAATGCCACACCAAGTGCCACCACAACACCATTAAGGGCAATACCGCGCCCAATTTCTGCATGCGGGTAAATAAAGCGCACCAGCGCGATATTCACACTCATGATGCAGGCACCACCTATGCCCTGCAACACGCGTGCACCTGCCAGAATAGGCAAGCTGGTGGCTGTGGCACAAAACAGGGATGACACCATAAAAATGATAATGCCAACCTGACAAAGCCGGGCAAACCCTACTCTGCTTCCCAATGCAGCCAAGGGCAAAAGAGAAACCAGACTGGCCATCTGATACGCATTTACAACCCAGATGGAGGAAGATGAGGATGCATTTAAATCCCGTGCAATATCTGGCAGGGCAACATTGGCAATGGCGTAATCCAGCAATGCCAGAAAAACAGAAAGCGCCACAGCCAACATGGCCATGTTACGGGCAGCCCCATGAAGCCCATCTGCAACAGGTGCTGACTGAGAAGTGGGGAGCTGTGTCATGGAGCCAAGCTTCCTTCTGCCTGCAAGGCGTTATTTCCCTGCTTTATTCAGGAAATCCAGAGCGCACGCAGGCATGCATGTCGCACACATTATGCAATGCCAATGTGTGGCTCCTGCCGCGCACATCACTTCAGACGTTACGGGCACCACCTGATGCGCTGCCCCATGCAAACAAGATTCCATGCGGCAATCATGGAATCCCTGCCTTTACCTTCTCTTGCCAAAACACCAAAGGCAGCGGTTTACCGCAAAATCAGCCAATGATGCTCTGGCGAGCAAGATAAAACCGCACCCGGCAGATCAGGAATCTGCGTAAGGGTTTTTGGTGCCACGTGTTTGCAGGCGAATAGGCACACCGGGGAGATCAAACGTTTCGCGCAAGCCATTTACAAGGTAGCGCTTGTAATCATCTGGCAGTTGCTCAGCCCGCGTGCCGAATATAACAAACGTTGGGGGACGAGATTTAACCTGCGTAATATAGCGCAGCTTCAGCCGGCGGCCCTGCACCAATGGTGGCTGATGGCGTTCGAGCATTTCCTCAAACCAACGGTTGAGGGCACCTGTAGGTACACGGGCGTTCCAGACTGTCCATGCATCACGCACTGCGGGCAACAGCTTATGAATGGAAGCGCCGGTAAGGGCCGAAAAAGTCACAACTGGCACGCCACGCATCTGCGCCAGAGAAATGCTCAACCTATCCAGAATGGCATTCCGCGTGGCTGTGCGATCCTGCACGGCGTCCCATTTGTTCAAGGCCAACACGCAGGCGCGGCCTTCACGCTCAATCAGGCGCGCAATCTGCAAATCCTGCTCATGCACACCTAATGTGGCATCCAGCACCAGCACGGCAACCTCTGCCATTTTCAGCGCCTCAATAGCCGCTGAAACAGACATTTTTTCCAGAGATTCATCAATACGCGCTTTTTTGCGCAAACCAGCCGTATCTACAATTTCAAACGTATCATCGCCATCTTTCAGCGTAACGGCAATGGAATCACGCGTCAGCCCTGCTTCCGGGCCGGTAATCATACGTTCTTCACCCAAAAGGGCATTCATGAGGGTAGATTTACCCGCATTGGGGCGGCCTACAATGGCCACACGCAATGGGCCTGTTGGGCGGGGTGGTTCTTCCCCTTCCTCTACAGCAAAATCATCTTCGGCTTCAGTCTGGGATTCTGCCTCATGCTCCGGCTCTGCGGGCAGCCTATCGGCAATTTCCCACATCAGATCCGTCACACCTTCACCATGTTCAGCAGAAAGCGCCAAAGGCTCCCCCAAGCCCAGCGCGTAGGCTTCCATTGCGGAAGCCGCGCCAAGCCGACCTTCAGATTTATTAGCAATCAGCAAAACAGGGCGGTTCTGACGCCGGATCCACTGTGCAAAATGTTCGTCTGCTGGCGTAATACCGGCGCGCGCATCTACGCAAAACAGCACCAGATCTGCTTCACGCACCGCACTTTCTGAAGAAAAACGCATCCGGCCAAACAGGCTTTCCGGCGCGGCCTCTTCCAGCCCGGCGGTATCAATCAGCCTTACGTAACGCCCGCGAACAAGGGCAACACCTTCCTTGCGGTCTCGCGTTACACCGGGCGTATCCGCCACAAGGGCCTGCCTGCGCCCAACAAGGCGGTTAAACAGCGTGGATTTACCAACGTTTGGCCGACCTGCAATAACAACAACAGGCATATCCGCTGTAGGAAGTGGCGGAGGTGGGCGCATGGATTTGCGGCGATCAGCCATAAGAGCAAAGGTTCCCGTCGTTTGTCACGATCAGCATCTGGTTATCTACGATAATTGGCGGCACGAAAGAAACGGCATCCATGCTGTCTACTGATATAATTGCACCTGTTGCCGGGTTCATCCGCACCATGCCATTTTCCGGCAGAGAGCTGAGACAAACCAGTTCGCCGCCCACCAGCATGGGGCCAAACCAAGTTACGATATCCTTATGCACATCTACACGCCGGAAGCGCCGTAGCTGCGTAATCCAGCGCACATGGCCGGAAAGACGGTCAATACACGCAATCTGCTGATCCAGCGAGACCACAAAAAGCCAATCGCCCACACATAGCAGGCTATTCTGGCTGGCAACCGAGCGTTCCCACACACGGCGGCCTGTGCGGATATCAATGGCAGCCAATACCTGTGCCATGCTTACCGCATAAACAATGCTATCAACAATAACAGGCAACCCGCGCACACAGGAGAGATCCAGCGTACTGGCCTGACTGTTGACATTGCCCATCATGTCACTCCAGACGACCTCCCCACTTTCCGCACGGAAAGCAACAAGATCACCCCCACCAAATCCGGCCACCACAATGCCGTTATCTACGGCTGGGGCGGGCTGGCCAAATACAGTGGTTTCCACAGATGTTGCCGTATATGTCCAAAGCTGACGGCCGGTGGCAGAATCCAGCGCAAAAAACCGCTCATCAATGGTACCAAAAAACACCCGGCCGCCTGAAACAGTTGGCGCCGAGCGGCCCGGAGCACCATTGGTGGTTTTCCATTTTACCTTACCAGTTGCCGCATCCACCGCAATGGTTTGGGATATCCCGTCAACAATGTAGACAACACCCCCATTTACAGCCAAACCACCGCCCATATTGGCAGAGTAAGACTTTTTGGGCCGTGGATTATATGTCCAGATATGGTGCATGCCAGGCCAGGAAAAAGCGCGCACAACGCCTTGGGCATCCATAACAAACAGGCGGCCATCCTGCACAACAGGCGGCGCAGGAATAAGCCCGCGCCCCAGATTACCCAGTGCAGCCCACGCCATAAAATCGGGCTGGGAAATACCGGCCCCGATATCCTTGCTCCACCTTTTATGCAGCCCACCCCATGCATAATTGCTGCCGGTATGGGCAGAAACACGCCCACAGATAGGCCATTCAGACACACTGATGGCCGCAGGAATTGTAATGGGCGTATGATCATCCGGATCGACCATCAACCCTGAACCCGAAGACAGAATATCCGTACGATGCCCGGCCAGAATGGGCTTTCTATCACTTTCAAACATGCTACAGGCGGCCAGTGTAGGTGCCAGAGCGGCACCGCCCAACAGGGCGCGGCGTGATAGACCAAAACGTCTGGTTGCGCTGGATTTCTTGTTGCTGCTCATTCTCTTAGCCTGCTGTCGGGTCTAGGGCCTGCATCATATCCTGCGCCCGGTTGCGTACGCCCTGAGGAACATCCTGCGCCGCCTGTAGCGCTGCAAATTTCTGTCGGGCTTCGGCCACATGCCCTTCACGCACATCCAGAACAGCCAAAGCCTCCATAGCCAGACCATTCCATGGCTTGCCCTTACCGGTCAGCAGCGCCAGACGCGAGCGGAGAGTAGCTGGCTCTCCCGTATCAAGCTGTTTTTGGCACCACAGCAGAGTAGCCAGATCACGTAATGCAGAATCTGCATTGGGATCCTTTTGCACGGCATCCCATGCAGCCAGCGCCGCTTTTACGTCACCACGCGCTGCTTGCACACCGCCTTCCTGCAAGTGGGCCAGAACAGCCACGCCTTTAGCATCTGATGAGGCCAACTTCTGCAAAGAAGCCAAACCCGCCTGTGCGGTTGGGGTAAGATCCACCGTGCCGGATGCGGGTGTTGCAGGCAAATGGTCTGTCTGGCGCAAGGCTGTAAGGTAAGCCCCCGTGGCTTCCAGCGCCTGAGATTTCTGATTGGAAACATGCCACGACCACGCACCTATGCCTGCAAGCACAAGCACAACCAGCCCCAAGCCAGCTCCGGCGTAACGCCTTGCGGCCGACCGCAGGCGCTCTGCCTGCATTTCCTCATCAACTTCCCTGAAAAGATCCTCTGCCACGGTCTGGCCTGTTCCTGTCTGCTGGCGTTCTGCCTGACGGCTTTGTGTTACCGTCTATCTGCCTCACCCTAGGGTATCATACAAGCCATGCTGGCAATCTGCCGGATGGCCGCTCTTTCAAACACTGCTGTAACAGAAAACACCTACCCTGCCGAAAAATTTAGTGCTCTGCTTTCTGCAATTTGCTTCCGCCAGCCTTGAGAGCCGTGGTCAATTTGGTGAAATTGCCAGCAATACGCTTTTGCACGGCGCTGCTGCCTTCATGAATATGCGCAATTTTTTCACGCGCTTCATTGCTAATGGCCGTTTCTTCCTTAACGGCTGCCTTGGCCACACAGCTGTTATAGGTGCGTGCCGCTTTTTCGTAAGCACTTACCTTGTCAACACTGGCGTTATATTTATCAACAGAAGACACTTCCACAGAAGGTGCTACAGGTTCCGCACCACATGCGGTGGCTGTCCATACCTTATCTGCGGCCTGTGCCGGCATGGAAACAACACCACACATCTGGGCGGCAACAAGCCCGGCGAGAAGATAAAAACCTTTCCTGATCATTTCTGTATCCCCGATTCAGAGCAGAGATATTTTCCTGCCCGGTTCCTGATTCTAGCATCAGCAAACGCTTCTTGCACAGGTGGCGCAAATGTCCACACCTGCGCGCGCTGGCTTGGAAAAAAAACCGGAAGACAGTATAGGCGCGATAATGCGCATTCTTTTCATCACGGCCACACGTCTGGGCGATGCCGTGCTTTCTACCGGCCTGCTGGCATATCTGCACCACCGTTGGCCAGATGCGCGGTTTACCATAGCCTGTGGGCCTGTTGCGGCCGGACTGTTTAATGCATTCCCCGGACTCGAGCGCACCATTGTGATGGAAAAGCGGCCCTATGATCTGCACTGGTTTGATCTGTGGAAGGCTTGCGTTCCCTTTAAATGGGATATCACGGTGGATTTACGCGGCTCTGCCGTGACTTTTCTTTTACGTTCCGGGCGCCGGTTCATTATGCGCGGAGGGCGCCGCACAGGCCCGCGCATTACACATTTGGGCAACGTTCTGGGTCTTTCACCCCCTCCGCTCCCGACTGTTTGGGTCAGTCCGGCTGATCGCGCAAAAGCACAACAGATCATTCCAGAGACATCACCCATTCTTGCTCTGGGTCCCACGGCAAACTGGACGGGCAAGATATGGCCAACAGAGCGTTACCTGCCCTTATGGCAACGCCTTTGCGCGGCGCATCCGCAGATACGACCTGCCATCTTTTACGGTCCTGGAGAGCAGGAAGCCGCGCTTGCCCGCCCTGTTCTGGAAGCCCTGCCCCACGCCATTGATGCCGGAGGCCATTTTTCCCTTACGGAAGTTGCCGCCATGCTGGCCCGTTGCCGCCTCTATATTGGCAATGATTCGGGGCTGATGCATCTGGCAGCAGCCGCTGGCACGCCCACTTTGGGGCTTTTTGGGCCCTCTCGCGCATCGGAATATGCGCCTTCTGGCAAAAATGCGCGCTGGATTGCAGCACCAGGCCCAGAGGGTGAGGCCCCCATAGCTGGGCTGGAGGTTGCAGATGTCGCCACAGCAGCACTCTCCCTTCTTAAGGAAACCGGCCTATGATGGATGGCAACGCCAGCAGGCAGAACACGCAGCCCCTGAAAGTTGCACATATTATGGCCGGTGCTCCCACAGGTGGAGCAGAACTGTTTTTTGAGCGTCTCTGTATTGCCCAGGCTGCTGCTGGCCTTTCTGTTTTGCCGGTTATCCGCACCAATCTGGAACGCGCACAACGCTTGCGGGCAGGTCACCTTGCACCTGTTGAACTCCCTTTTGGCAACGTGCTGGATATACGCACCCGCATGGGGCTGCGTACGGCTCTTAAAGAGTTCTCTCCACGTGTGGCTGTGGCATGGATGAACCGTGCGGCTCGCTTTGCCCCCCAAGGCAACTGGGTGCTAGCTGGGCGACTGGGCGGGTTTTATGATCTTTCCTATTATCGCCGATGTTCTCATCTTATTGGCAATACGCACGGGCTGGTACGCTGGATGCGGGAACAAGGCTGGCCAGCCGATGCCGTGCATTACCTCCCCAACTTCGCCACAGATCTCGCCACCACGCAGCCCGTATGGCCAGAGTTTTTGCCACACGGCACCCCTTTTCTGCTGGCTTTGGGGCGGCTGCACAAAAACAAAGCTTTTGATGTTCTTATTCGTGCCATGAAGCATGTGCCGCACATTCCCCTTGTTATCGCGGGTGAAGGGCCAGAACGTGCGGCACTGGAAACACTTGCGCGGCAGGAAGGCGTGGCCGAACGTGTGTTTATGCCCGGATGGGCCAATCAACCCGGCGGTCTGTTACGGGCCTGCGCCGCCATGATCTGCCCTTCCCGCCATGAACCTTTAGGCAATGTTGTGATTGAGGGATTTTCTGCCAACAAACCCGTTATTGCGGCCGCCTCTGAAGGGCCTAGCGAATTGATCCGAAACGGTGAAAACGGCCTGCTAGCCCCGGTGGAAAATGCCAGTGCTCTGGCTGCGCAGATCTGCACTGCACTGGAAACACCTGATCTGGCGGCCCGTATGGCGCAGGCTGGCCGCAGAGATTATGAAACAACCTATGCTGTCACCCCGGTTCTGGAGGCGTGGCACAAGTTTCTATCCACGGTGGAGGCCGGGTAAATGTGTGGCATTGGGGGGCTTATCTACACACCCGGCACGCAACCATGCTCCGAATCGGTGCTACAACGCATGGTGCAGGCTTTGGGCCACCGGGGCCCCAATGGCGTGCATATTGCCCGCTTGGGCCGGGCAGATATGGTGCACACACGCTTGGCCATTATTGATCTGGAAGGGGGAGACCAGCCCTTAACCAGCGGCGATGGCACACTTGTTGCCAATGGTGAAATCTATAACGATCCGCAAATTCGTCAGCAGATCGGGCCTGACCATTTTCAAACCGGAAGTGATTGCGAATCTCCCCTGCTTTTGTGGGAACGCAACGGTAGCACCTATACGCGCGGGCTACGTGGCATGTACGCCATTGGACTATACGATAAAGCCCAGCAGGAACTTCTGCTCTCGCGCGATCCGTTTGGCATCAAACCCCTTTATTTTACTGAATTTTCGGGCGGCATTGCCTTTGCATCCGAGCCCGCGCCTTTAATAGCCTCCGGCCTAGCCCCCCGCGCCATTGCACCAGCCGTGCGGGATGAACTGCTGCAACTTCAGTTCACCACAGGGTGGGAAACAATTTTTCCCGGTATCCAGCGCGTTATGCCGGGGGAAACCCTGCGTATTAACCAAGGCCGTATTCTGGACAGGCAGCGGCAATCCCCCATTCCGGCATCAGCCCCCCTGTTTACCTCCGAAGCTGAAGCCCTGAACCAACTTGATATAGCCTTGATGGACAGCGTGCATGCGCATGAACGTTCTGATGTACCCTTTGGGCTTTTTCTTTCTGGCGGAATAGACAGCGCATGCCTGTTAACAGCCATGAACCGCCTGCCCAGCACAACGCCATTGCGCACATGGACAGCCGTTTTTGATGCACCCGGCGCCGCCGATGAGGCCGAGGCCGCCGAGGCATTGGCGCAACATGCCCACGCACAGCATGAAACCCTGCGCATTACGGCAGATATGGTATGGCAACACCTTCCCGCCATTGTAGCCTGTATGGATGACCCTGTTGCGGATTACGCCATTATTCCCACATGGTTTTTAGCCCAGAAAGCGGTACAGGACGTAACCGTCATTCTCTCCGGTGAAGGAGGGGATGAACTGTTCTGTGGTTACGGACGTTACCGCACAGCCAGCCGTCCGTGGTGGAAAGGCAGACGGCGCATGTGGCGACGTGGTATTTTTGATAACATGAATATCCTGCGCCATCATCCGGCCCATTGGCGTGATGGCATAGCCGCGGCAGAAATGGCCGGAGCAGATGCACAAACGCCACTTTCCCGCCTGCAAGCAGTCGATATTGCAGAATGGTTACCGAATGATCTGCTTATCAAGCTGGATCGGTGCCTGATGGCACATGGGCTGGAAGGCCGCACACCGTTGCTAGACCCCATTGTTGCCCAAACAGCATGGCGTCTACCAGATTCCATGCGTTTGCATGATGGTAAAGGCAAATGGCTTTTGCGCAAATGGTTACAGCAGCACAATTCTGCGGCACGGCCTTTTGCGCCCAAACAGGGTTTTACCGTACCAATCGGCACATGGATCCGGCAAAAGGGAGCGTATCTTGGGGATTTGGTGGCACGGCAGGAATGTATTGCAGAAATTGCGCGGCCAGACCGTGTGAAAGCACTCTTTCGGGCAGCAGATAACCGCAGGACAGGGGCTGCAGCGTGGACACTTCTTTTTTATGCTTTGTGGCATCGCACACATATTCGCAATCTTCCGCCAGAAGGCGATGTGTTTTCTGCCCTAAGCCAGTAAGATTGCAAACCGTTTCTATCTCTTGCTCTTAAAGCCCATTATCTTCCTGCGGGAAGCCTTTTTTCTTTTATGGGAGAATGTACATGCCTTCCCCAACACACATCACCCGACTTGAAAACCGCACTGTTCTCAAGCTTTCTGGCACAGATCGCGTGCGCTTTCTGCAAGGTCTGGTTACGGCAGATATTGCTGCGCTGGAACCGGGAGACGCCACGTGGAGTGCCTGTCTGACCCCCCAAGGCCGCTGGCAGGCAGACTTTTTTGTAGTTTCAGACCCCGATGATACCTGCCTGCTCCTTGATTGTGCTGCAGAACAAGCTGAAAATCTAAAAACCATTCTCCAACGCTTTCGCCTACGTTCTGATGTGCAGCTAGAACTCACCGCCCTGCCCGTTCATGTGGCATGGGGAAATCCACCGTCTGACGCCGTGTTGGAAAACGCCATCAGTTTCCGCGATCCTCGGCTGGAAGAGGCTGGCTGGCGACTGATTGATGCTGCCCCAGACACCCCCATAACCGCTACAGAACAGGATTATAACTTGCATCGCCTTGTGCTGGGTTTGCCAGATGGCGTGCAGGATTGTGAAGTCGGCCGTACCTTGGCGGCAGAAGCTAATCTGGACCTTCTGGGCGGTGTATCCTGGAAAAAGGGCTGCTATATGGGGCAGGAAGTTACGGCTCGCATGCATTACCGCACATTGGTAAAACGGAGGATGATGCCCGTTGCAGCAACATCCCCTCTGCCCGCACCCGGAACGCCCGTAATGTGTGATGACGTGGAAGTTGGCACACTGCGTTCCTCCCAGGATCATGTTGGGTTGGCATTATTGAAAACAGATGTTGCCAACAGTCAGCTTACCTGTGCGGCGCATCCTTTGGTGGTACGCCTGCCAACGTGGCTGGAAACTGCGCTAAAGCCTCAAACACCTTCAGATTCTCATCCAACGGAAAAATCATGACTTATATTGCCCCGCCAGCAGCAGAATTGGATACCATGCTGGATGTTGTAAAATTTGATGCCTCTGGCCTTATTGCCGCCATTGCCCAGCAGCACGACACTGGCGAAGTGCTGATGATTGCATGGATGACGCGTGAAGCCCTGCGTGAAACGCTGGAAACCGGGTGCGTATGTTATTATTCTCGCAGCCGCCAGAAGCTTTGGCGCAAAGGCGAAACATCCGGCCAGATCCAGCACCTTGTTGAAGCCCGTCTGGATTGTGATGCAGATGCTGTATTATTGCTTGTGAACCAGATTGGTGTGGCATGCCATACGGGCCGCCGCAGCTGTTTTTACCGGGCCTTTACACCAGATGGTCTGAAAGTGCTGACAAAGCCGGAAATTGACCCAAACCAGCTTTACCACAAACATAACTGAACATGTTTAACTCTGTATCTTAACCGTATTTTTACGGTTAAGAACTTCCAGAACAGCTTCTGCTGCGGCATCGGCTGGCAGTTGGCCCTGCGGCCCTTCCAGCCCGTGCAAAACCGTAGCAAAAGCCTGCTTCTGGGCTTGGGCCACTGCCACATTTTCAAAGAGAGTTTGCACTTCACGCGCTAGCACATCTGCTCGGCACTGTTCTTGCAGCAGTTCTGGCACCACGGCACGGCCTGCCAGCAAATTTACCATAGCCACAAATGGTACCTTGATAAGCCGACGGGCAAAAAAAGCTGTAATAGGGTTAACCCGGTATGTCACGGCCATAGGCACGCCAGCTAAAGCCAGTTCCAGGGTAGATGTGCCAGATTTGGTTAAAGCCGCACCCGCGGCAGCAAACGCATCATGCTTGTTATGAATATCCGTAACAATAATCGGCTTTATGGGCCAATCTTGTGTGGCGCGCTCTACCACACACGCCACAACCGAAGAAACAGGCACCACAGGCACCACATCCGGCATGGATGTTTTAAGCAGGCGCAACATCTGCCCAAATACCGGCAATAGTCGTGGCGCCTCTGAACGACGACTGCCAGGCATCAGCACCAATATTCTGGCACTTTCTGGCAAACCATACCGCGCCCGAAACCGGGCAGCATTTCCATCTTTTGCACCAGATTGTAAAACTGGATGGCCTACAAAGCGGGTTTTTAAACCATGTTTGCCAAAAAACTGTTCTTCAAAAGGCAGAAGGCACAACAGTTCTTCCCACAAACCGGGAAATTCCTTCACCCGTTTCTGGCGCCATGCCCAAACCTGCGGTGCAACGTAGTGCACACGCGCAATACCCAAGCCGCTTATTTTTTTAAGCAGCCGCAAGGCAAAACCCGGGCTATCTATGGTAATCACCAAATCCGGCTTTTGGGCTGCAATATCCTGTGCTGCTTCATCCAGCCGAGCAGAAAGCTGGCGCACACGCGGCAAAACTTCCACCAGCCCCATTACGGCCAGATCCCGCATGGGAAAGAGACTTTCAAATCCCTCTTCCTGCATGCGCGCCCCTCCAACGCCTGCAAAGCGCATAGTGGGCACACGGGCCCTCAAGGCATGCATAAGGCGGGCACCCAATACATCACCACTGGCCTCACCAGCCAGAATCCAGACAAGAGGAGAGGAAGAAGGAGAAACCATGCCTCACGCATAAAACGCCGCAACATGGAGCACAATCATCTTATCCGCCCAGTGCGATAGAATATGGCCTATAAGGCATGTATATCTTGCGCACAGCACCCTAAAAGTCTTTCCTTTACCGCAACTATTTTGGCGCCCGATAAACGCGCCATTTCATACTCAACCAAGGGACACCCACTTTCTCGTGACAGTTAAAACCTACATCCATGAATGGACAGATCAGCCTGTCCGCAATGTTCTGGCCGGCATGGTAGGCACTTTTGCACTTATTCCAGAAGTGATTGCCTTCTCTTACGTAGCGGGGGTTGCACCTTCTGTGGGGTTGTTTGCCTCATTTGTCATCAGCATTGCCATTGCCATTACGGGTGGCAGGCCGGGTATGATTTCCGGAGCTGCTGGCTCTGTTGCGCTTGTTGCGGCAGAACTGGTGCATAGTCATGGGCTACAATATCTGCTTTTAGCTACGCTGCTGGCAGGGGCATTCCAGATTATCTTCGGGTTGTTACGCCTGCAAAGCATGATGCGCTTTGTCTCGCGCGAGGTGGAAACCGGATTTGTAAATGCACTAGGCATCCTTATTTTTTCCGCACAAGTTCCACAAATGCTGCATGTTACGTGGCACACTTATGCGCTTATTGGGCTTGGGCTGGCTATTGTCTATCTTTTTCCACGCGTTACCACAGCCATTCCCTCCCCTTTAATTTGCATTCTTGTGCTTACTGGCATTACTTTTGCCATACCTATGCCTGTACATGTGGTTTCTGATCTGGGGGATCTGCCCTCCGGCCTGCCCCATCTCACATTTCCAAATGTGCCTTTTTCCGCAGAAACTTTTAAAATTGTTCTTCCCTACGCATTTGCCATGGCCATGGTGGGGCTTCTGGAATCCCTGATGACAGCCACGGTTGTGGATGAACTGACCGATACACACAGCAATAAGCGCATGGAATGTACGGGGCTTGGATTTTCCAACATTATGGTGGGGCTGTTTGGCGGCATGGCCGGGTGTGGCATGATTGGGCAGACAGTTGGCAACCTGCGTTATGGTGGGCGTGGTCGGCTTTCCACCTTTACGGCTGGGGCATTTTTGCTGCTATTGCTGGTGGTGTTGCACCGCTTTGTGGCCCAAGTGCCCGTGGCAGCGCTGGTGGCCATTATGATTATGGTGTCTGTCAGCACATTTTCATGGTCCTCATTGCGTGATCTGTTCAAGCATCCGCGCCTTTCCTCCACAGTTATGCTGGCCACTGTTCTGGTCGTGGTGCTAACCCATGATCTGGCTGCCGGCGTGGCCTGCGGCGTGCTGCTAAATGGGTTGTTCTTCTCTTTTCAAGTTATGAAACTTGTTCAGGTCAGCATCACTTTTACAGAAAAGACAAACACACGCACCTATTACGTGCATGGGCAACTATTCTTTGCTTCGGCAAGCGTTCTGGCCGATGCCATAGATTTTCAGGATACCGCCTCAACCATTGTGCTTGATCTTGAAGATGCGCATATCTGGGATATTAGCGCAGCAGATGCCCTGGAAAAAATTGCATCCCGCCTGAAAGCGCGCGGCAAAACGGTTTCTGTTATCCATGCAGATCAACGGGCAGAAAAACTTCTGGCTTCTCTGGGCCATGACACGTTGCTGGCATAAGCCACCAACGCACCATACTGGACCTTATAAAAAAGGAGACATGCATTTCTCATGTCTCCTTTTTATTTCATGATTTTTTAAGCCCAGGTTTTGGAACAAGACGCAAGCCTAAAACACATGCCGCAATAGCCGCATATACAAAAGGTTCAACGTACCATTGTTTAAATGCAATGGTATAATGAATACACGCCAGAACCATGGCCACATACACCAGACGATGCAGCCGCGCCCATTTTTTACCAAGCCGGATGATGGATTTACGCGTGGATGTTGCAGCCAGCACAATCAGAATAGAAAATGCCAGCAAGCCGAATGTCAGAAATGGCCGTGTTAAAAAATCTTTCCATATCCGCTGAATATCAAACCCACGCGCCCACCAGAAATAAAGTGTGACATGCAAAGCCGCGTAGCTGAACGCTAACAGACCCAGCGGACGGCGATAGACCATTAAATCAATTTTTAAAAATCGTTTAAGCGGCGAAATCATCAATGACACAAGCAGAAAGCGAAACGCATAACGCCCGAATTCATGCAGGCATGTCTTAAAAGGATTTGGACCTAAATCCCCTGAAAATGCACCCGCCAAATAAGAGACCGCTGGCAGCATAAATAACACATACAGCAACACCTGCCGCGTAAGGGGAGAAAGGCGAAACCGCCGGTTTCGGTCTGTGGTGGGGGGTGGCATTGGCTTTTCCGTTCTCCACTGTTGGAAACACTCAGCCTTTTACACTGAATGCAAGATTACCCTTACAAAATCGGCCTCGTTACGCAAGAATACTCTGAAATCGTAACAAATTATGCCCTATTGAGACACGTAAACGCGAACAGCTTTCTTAAAACCCGCCCAAGACATGCCTTACTATTCCTGTTTATAATTCCTTCAATACAAACAGGAAGGTTTATTCAGCATGACAACTCAGCAGACTATCGGTTTTATTGGGTTTGGTGCCATGGCCAGCCGTATGGCCGCACATCTGGAAAAAGCCGGATATGCAACACTGGCCTATACGCCCTCTGGCAAAGGGGGAGATGGCGTTGCCCATTTTTTGCCTACTCCGGCAGAAGTAGCCAGCAAGGCTGATATTGTTCTGGTATGTGTGCCAGATGATGAGGCCCTTGCCGCCAGCATGTATGGCCCCAAAGGAGTTCTGGCTGGCATAAAAACAAATGGCTTGCTGCTGAACACCAGTTCTGTTTCTCCCGAAGCGGCTGATGCCCTGCAAAAAGCCGGGCAGGAAAAAAAGATCTGTGTGATTGATTGCCCGGTATCTGGCAGCACGCCAGAGGCAGATGCCGCCACTCTGGTTATTCTTGCCGGAGGGGATGATGCTGCCATTGCGCGTGCCCAACCTGTTTTTGATAAAATTGGCCGCATTACCATCCATGCAGGACCATCTGGCAGCGGTGCACGCCTTAAGCTGGTTATAAACGGCATTATGGGCGCTGGGCTGGCTGCGGTGGCAGAAGGCATTGCCTATGGACTAGCCGCGGGGCTGGACCGTTCCATGCTGTTTGATGCGCTGGATGAAATGGCTGTTATTTCTCCGCACCACAAGCGCAAGATCAAAATGGCCAAGGCTGGAGATTTTTCTCCCCAGTTCCCTGCCCGCCTTATGCAAAAAGATATGCGCCTGCTGATGGATGCCGTGGCGCGCCTGGCTGTGCCCGCACCTACGCTGGCAGCCGTAACCCAACAGCTTTCCCTCGCCCGCCGAGCCGCTGAAAATGCTGACTATTCAGTTCTGATTGGGGTGATGGAAAAAATTGTCGCCAACGACGCCTGAACACCAGCCACACACACCGCAAGCCTGTCCCCTATACCACGGGGCAGGCCAGCCTGTTCTGGCCCGCGTGCCACATCACGTTTGGCCAGAACAACGGGTAAAGCTGCCTTACGGCCAAGTGCACCCAAACTTTTAAAATGACATTCCTGCATAAACATCTCGCCGGTTTGCCTTAACTGTTCCGGAGTGCCGGGAAACAGAAATCGCCCATTCCCCAAAAGTAAGGGCCAATGCCGTAACATGGCACCTGCCCCATAAGCGGCCCCCGCATTCTCCACGCGTTGCAACGTATCAGAATCGCACACACCCAGTAGCTCGGCTATGGCCCGCTGGAAGGCTCCGGCCCCCTCGCGCATCATTAAAGTCCAGCGCTCTACACTCTGTTCGGTCTGTTGGGCTTCCAGCTCCATTTCACGCGCGGCAATCATGCTCAAACATGTTTCACGCCTTACTTTGCCAGAGTCCACCAGCGCCATCAGCGGCGGAGCCAGCACATGTTCAGGCTTGCGCTGTCCCTCCAGCACATCACGCCACCATTGCAGGCGGATATAGCCCGCCATTGGTCCCGCCACCGTAGCAGAGCGCGCAGGCGCCAAAGCGCGAATCAATTCATTATGAAAAGCCAGAAGAACATAAGCGGCATCACGCACAGAGGAAGGCAAAAACCACAGGCACAGCGCCCGATCCGGGTCTGCCCGCATGGCGTTTTGCACGGCCATAACAAGGGGCTGTTGTTCCTGCTGCGCCATTTTACCCTGTTTCTCCCTCATCCAGGCATACCTGCTACGCGGGAAACCTGCGTATGGCCCATGCGTTGGAATGGTCCCGCTTTCCTAACGGAAGGCCCTCATAGTACGCCCCACTGGCAAGGCAAGTTTCCGTGAGTATGCCCGCGCAGGGCACATGTCATGCGCCTATCCCTTGACGCATCTGCCCCGCGCCCATAGCTCTGGAACTCAGGTGTGTTCCCTCACACGCCCCGCCTTTAGAATACGGAGTATCAAAATGGCTTTTGAACTGCCTGCCCTCCCCTTTGCTCCCACCGCACTCGCCCCGCGTGGCATGTGCCCGGAAACGCTTGAATACCATCATGGCAAGCATCATCTGGCCTACGTCAACACCCTGAACAAGCTGCTGGAAGACAAGCCCGAATTTCAGGGCAAGTCTTTGGAAGAAATCATTCTGGCTGCCCACGGCAAAGCAGACCTTACGGGCCTGTTCAACAATGCTGGCCAGCATTGGAACCATTCCTTCTTCTGGAACTGCCTCTCCCCCACCGGCGGTGTAATGCCAGAAAAGCTGGCTGCAAAAATTGCCAGCGATTTCGGCAGCATTGACACCTTTAAGGAAGAATTCCGCAAAGCTGCTGTTTCTCAGTTCGGTTCTGGCTGGGCATGGCTGGTTCTGGGTAAGGATGGCAAGCTGGCCATCACCAAAACCCCCAACGGCACCAACCCACTGGCCGAAGGCCAGGGCAAGGCTCTGCTGACCGTGGACGTGTGGGAACATTCCTACTATCTGGACTTCCGCAACCGTCGTCCGGACTACGTCACCAACTTCCTGGACAAGCTGGCGAATTATGAATTCGCTGAAGCCCAGCTGAACGCGGCATAAGTTTTTCCTTATAGGAAAAACATAAAGGCAGTACCTTAGCGGGTGCTGCCTTTTTTATTGGAAACCCTGCTCTTTCAAGATGTTCTGCGGGGGCCATCTACCACCCATGCACGAAAACGCATCACGCCCCCTTGATTGTCTCTCTCAACATTCCAATCTCAATTTATGAAGGATGAGACCACGCTGACATTGCCTGCATGGGATGCCAGCAGGGCCTTCAGTCGCCTGATGTAAAAGGGACAAGAGGGATTATAATGGATATTGCAAAATTTACAGATCGTTCACGCGGCTTTTTGCAGGCTGCGCAAACAATAGCTTTACGCGATTTTAACCAGCAGCTTACGCCAGAGCATCTGCTCAAGGCCATGTTGGATGATAACGAAGGTGCTGCTTCCTCACTTATTCGCAGCGCCGGGGGTAACCCGGAAGCCGTAAAGGCCGCAACCGAGCAGGCTTTGGCAAAACTGCCAAAAGTTCAAGGCAGCGGCGCAGGCCAACCAGCAGCAACACCGGAACTGGTGCGTATTCTGGATAATGCAGAACAAACTGCCCAGAAAGCTGGAGACAGTTTTGTTGCGCAGGACCGGCTGCTTGTGGCCATTGCTGCATCTGACACGCCAGCAGGCCGCGCTTTAAAAGAAAACGGTGCCTCGGTTGATGCACTTGAAAAAGCTATTACGACCATTCGTAAAGGACGCACAGTGACCAGCGAAAACGCTGAAGCCAATTTTGATGCGCTTAAAAAGTATGCCCGTGATGTGACGGAAGTTGCCCTGCAGGGCAAGCTGGACCCCGTTATCGGACGTGATGAAGAAATTCGCCGTGCCATTCAGGTTTTGGCCCGCCGCAGCAAAAACAACCCGGTTCTGATTGGTGAACCCGGCGTGGGTAAAACCGCTATTGTAGAAGGTTTGGCCCAACGTATTGTGAATGGCGATGTGCCCGAAGCGCTGAAAAACAAAAAGCTGCTTTCCCTAGATATGGGGGCACTGGTTGCTGGCGCCAAATATCGCGGTGAATTTGAAGAACGCCTGAAAGCTGTTCTGAAAGAAATTGAATCCGCCGAAGGCCAGATCATCCTGTTTATTGATGAAATGCACACATTGGTTGGCGCAGGCCGTACCGATGGTGCGATGGATGCCTCCAACCTCATCAAGCCGGAACTGGCCCGTGGCACGCTGCACTGCATTGGCGCCACCACGCTGGATGAATACCGCAAGTATATTGAAAAAGACGCAGCCCTTGCCCGCCGCTTCCAGCCGGTCTTTGTAGGCGAGCCTTCTGTTGCAGATACAATCTCTATTCTGCGCGGTATTAAGGAAAAATACGAACTCCATCACGGCGTGCGTATTACCGATGGTGCATTAGTGGCAGCGGCAACGCTTTCCAACCGCTACATCACGGATCGCTTCCTGCCTGATAAAGCGATTGACCTGATTGATGAGGCCGCAAGCCGTCTGCGTATGCAGATTGACAGCAAGCCTGAAGAACTGGACGAGCTGGACCGCCGTATCATTCAGCTGAAGATCGAGCGCGAAGCCCTGAAGAAAGAAGACGATACTGCCAGCAAGGATCGTCTGGAAGCGGTAGAAGCTGAACTGGCTGATCTGGAAGAAAAATCCAACACGCTGAGCGCAGCATGGCATGCGGAAAAGAACCGCGTGAACTCCATTCAGAAACTTCAGGAACAGCTTGATCAGGCCCGTTCTGATGTGGAAGTAGCACAGCGTAAGGGAGATCTGGGCCGTGCATCTGAACTGATGTATGGCGTTATCCCCAACCTGCAGGCCCAGATTGCAGAAGCCCAGAAAACAGAAGAAGAAACCGCTAAAAAGGATGATCTGGTTTCCGAAGCTGTGACAGATCAGAGTGTTGCTTCTGTTGTGTCGCGCTGGACGGGTGTGCCGGTTGACCGGATGCTGGAAGGTGAACGCGCCAAGCTGCTGCGGATGGAAGACGAACTGCGTAAATCCGTGGTTGGTCAGGAACAGGCTCTTAAAGCTGTTTCCAATGCGGTACGCCGTGCCCGTGCAGGCTTGCAGGACCCGAACCGCCCTATTGGTTCCTTCCTGTTCCTCGGCCCGACGGGTGTTGGTAAAACCGAGCTGACTAAGGCTCTGGCTCGCTTCCTGTTTGATGATGACAAAGCCCTGCTGCGTATCGACATGAGTGAGTTCATGGAAAAGCACGCAGTGGCTCGCCTGATTGGTGCCCCTCCGGGTTATGTGGGGTATGAAGAAGGTGGTGTGCTGACAGAAGCCGTGCGCCGTCGCCCCTATCAGGTCATCCTGTTTGATGAGGTGGAAAAAGCGCATGAAGATGTGTTCAACATTCTGCTTCAAGTGCTGGATGATGGCCGCCTGACGGATGGTCAAGGCCGCACGGTGGACTTCCGCAACACCCTTATCATTCTCACCAGTAACCTTGGCTCTGAATATCTGGCCAACCTGCCAGATGGCGAATCGCCCGACATGGTGCAGGCACAAGTAATGAAGGTTGTGCGTGAGCACTTCCGCCCTGAATTCCTGAACCGTCTGGATGAGATCATCCTGTTCTCGCGGTTGCAGAAAGCAGATATGGCCAAGATTGTGGATATCCAGATTGCCCGCCTGCAGAAGCTGCTGGAAGATCGTAAGATCACCCTGCACCTGGATAAACTTGCAGAAGCATGGCTGGCGAACGAAGGGTATGACCCAATTTATGGTGCGCGCCCGCTCAAAAGGGTTATTCAGCGCACATTACAGAACCCGCTGGCCGAACAATTGCTGGAAGGCAATATCCTTGATGGAGAGACAGTGAATATCTCCGCCAATGGTGATGGCCTGCTGATTAACGGTAAAACCGCAGCACAAACGGAAGCCGCCATGTAATTTCTGCTTGGCAGAATGTGTTACACAAAACGGGAAGGCCCTGTGCCTTCCCGTTTTTTTTCAACCCATTGTTAAAGGAATGCAGCATGTCTGAACCTGTGTGGCTGGTATGGGCCAGAGAAATTCAGGCCATTGCCCAAACTGGGCTTACCTATGCGCAGGATCCGTTCGACAAGGAACGTTATGAAATGCTCCGCAATCTGGCCGCGCAAATGATGGCCAAAGGCAGCAATGGAAATGTTCAGAAAATAGAAGATCTGTTTAGCCAGCAATCAGGTTATGCCACCCCAAAGCTGGAAGTGCGCGTTGGTGTGTTTGATAGCCATAACCGTATGTTAATGGTGCGTGAAGTGCTGGACAGCAATCGCTGGACCGTGCCAGGTGGCTGGACAGACGTGAACCTGACGGCATCGGAATGTGCAGCAAAGGAAGTGTGGGAAGAAACCGGCTATACAGTGTACATTACCAAACTGGCCATGGTACTGGATCGCACCCGCCAAGGGCATCAGCCGCCAGAACCTTTTTCCATTACCAAGCTGTTTTTTCTGGGTGAAATAACGGGCGGCACAGCCACCACCAGCATTGAAACAAGCGAAGTTAGCTTTTTTGCACAGAATGATATTCCGCAGGACATTTCAACCGGACGTATTACGCCGCATGAAATCACCCGGCTTTTTGCGCATCATGCAAACCCGGAATTACCCACGGATTTTGACTGAACTGTTGTCTGACATCAGGATACGCACCATAAAACCCTGATGTCAGACACGCCTCTTACGCAATCAAGGGCTGAATATGAGAAAACTGACGCTCAAACCGGGCGCGGTCTTCAGCTGAAAGACGGACAGTCATGTCTGTCTGCTCCTCCTTGTCTTCCCGCTGCACAACTTCACCATGCTGGTAAAGCCATGCCGAGGCTGCACCATCTGCCAAAGGCAAACAATAACGCACCACCTCCATGCCTTGCGTTATACGGGCATCAATACGGGCCAAAAGTGTTTCCAGCCCATCCCCTGTAATGGCGGAAATGGCAATGGTATCTTCTGTTTGCGGAAGGGCTTGCGGGCCACCCAGCAAATCAACCTTGTTCAGCACTTCAATAACACGTTCCGGCCAATCCTGCTCCAGCATGTCATCCTTTGCCATGCCTTCCAGCACGCCCAGCACATCTTTTTTCTGGGCGGCACTATCCGGGTGCGCTACATCACGCACATGCAGGATAATGTCTGCTTCTGCCACTTCTTCCAATGTAGCGCGGAAAGCTGCAATCAGCTCAGTTGGCAGATCACTGATAAATCCTACCGTATCCGACAGGATAACCCGCCGCCCAGAGGGCAGATCAATCGCGCGCATGGTGGGGTCAAGTGTGGCAAAAAGCTGGTCCTGCGCATACACGGTAGCACCTGTTAACGCGTTGAACAGTGTGGATTTGCCCGCGTTGGTGTACCCCACCAAGGCAACCACCGGAAAAGGCACACGCTTACGTGCCTGCCGGTGCAAACCACGTGTACGCCTGACCTGTTCCAGATCCTTTTTAAGCCGCACGATACGATCACCGATCATACGCCGGTCAGCTTCAATCTGGGTTTCACCGGGGCCACCAAGAAAACCAAAGCCTCCACGCTGGCGTTCAAGATGGGTCCACAACCGCACAAGGCGGGAACGCTGATATTCAAGATGCGCAAGTTCAACCTGCAAGGTGCCTTCCTTTGTGGCGGCACGGGCACCAAAAATATCCAGAATAAGGCCGGTACGATCTATAACCTTACAACCGCATTCTGTTTCCAGATTACGCTGCTGGGCGGGGCTGAGCTTTGCATCCACCACCACCACATCAACCTGATCCGCCTTAACAGCAATACGCAGGGAATCCACCTGCCCTTTGCCTAACAGGGTGGCAGACCGCCTGCTGCGCAAAAGCAATATATCCTTGCGCACAATCACCAGCCCAATAGAGGCTGTAAGCCCCACCGCTTCTTCCAGCCGTGCTTCTGCGGCCCGGACATCCTGCCCGTGGGCGGAACGCTCCCACGGCAGAATAACTGCCGCGCGGGTTGCTACTTTCTTTTTCTTTTCAGAGAAACTCGTCGCCAAGAGAAAGGTCCCTGTCTGCCTGCGCATCGGCAGTGTTGGAATCGGAAATATTGACAGGAATGCTGGGCATTACCGTGCTGATGGCATGCTTATAAATAAGCTGGGTTTGTTCATCACGCCGCAAAAGAACAACCTCATCATCAAACCATGTAATAAACCCCTGCAATTTAACGCCGTTAACCAAAAACACAGTAACAGCCGCGCGTGAACGCCGGATCTGGTTCAGAAACGCATCCTGCACGTTATATGCACTCTCTTTTTCCACCGTGTGAGGCCCTATTCCGTTCTCATTATTATATTTAGCCGGACTGCCAGCCTAAAGCCTGCAACCTTGAAACATGTCAGCCCGCGCCCCGTTCCTCTGATGTTACACCAAGCTGTTTAAGTTTGCGATGCAAAGCACTACGCTCCATGCCAACAAACAGCGCCGTGCGGCTAATATTTCCACCAAAACGCAAAAGCTGGGCTTGCAGATACTGGGTTTCAAACAGATCTCTGGCCTCACGCAGGGGAAGCGCCATAACATCTGTTGAGGCATCAAATTTCAGAAGCGCTGGCGCACTTTCCCCCACTGTGGAGGGCAACATATCTGCGCGAATAGGCTCCTGACTGCTGCCGGGCTGCATAATCAGCACGCGTTCCATCAAGTTACGGAGTTCTCGCACATTCCCGGGCCAGTCATAGGCCTGAAGGGCCGCCACAGCATCTGGGGAAAGTTCACGCGTTGGCAAGCCCGCCATTTCCGCAGCCCGGCGCAAAAACATTTCTGCAAGACCGGGAATATCATCCCGCCTTTCACGCAGCGCGGGCATACGCAGGGGCACAACCGCCAGCCGATAATATAGATCTTCCCTAAAACGCCCGGCCATAATTTCGGCCTGCAGATCACGGTTAGTTGTGGCCAGCACGCGCACATCCACTTTTACGCGGGCATCTCCACCCAAACGTTCAAATGTTTGGTCCTGCAAGGCCCTTACAATTTTGCCCTGTGTTTCCAGCGGCATGTCCGCCACTTCATCAAGCAGAAGTGTGCCACCATGTGCACGTTCCAAAACACCAGTACGGCGGCCCACACCTTCAGTGCCACCTTCAAGGCCAAACAGTTCTTCCTCAAACCGGCCGGGGGCGAGTGTGGCGCAGTTAAGTGCAACAAAGGGGCCATCTTCCCGCTTGGAGCGGGCGTGGATCATACGGGCAGCTACTTCCTTGCCTGAACCCGGCCCACCGCTGATAAGTACGCGAGAACCGGTGGGCGCCACTTTTTCTATCTGGTTTCTTACAGCCGCTATCTGGGCACTGTTGCCAAACAGTTCCGTATCCTGCCCGGCCTTTATGCGCAGTTCTTCATTCTCACGCGCCAGACGCGAGGCTTCCAACGCACGCCGCACAATAACCAGCAGGCGGTCTGCCTGAAATGGCTTTTCTATAAAATCGTAAGCACCATGCTGAAGCGCTGCCACGGCGGTTTCGATTGTGCCGTGACCAGAAATCATGACAACCGGAACCGAAGGTTCCTCGGCTTTCATGGCCTGAAGGATGGCCAGACCATCCATATCCGACCCCTGTAGCCAGACATCCAGAATAACCAGTGATGGCCTGCGTGCCCTAAAAGCAGCCAATGCTGTTTCCGCACTAGCTGCTACGCGCGTTTCATAACCTTCATCACTCAGAATGCCTTCAATCAGCATTCTGATATCGGGTTCATCATCAACAATCAGGATTTCATGCGCCATGGTTGTCTTTCACCGACAAAATCAGAGTAGCCACAGTTCCTCTTTCTCCCGCTTTGTCTTCCAGACGCACTGTTCCACCATGATCTTCCATGATCTTTTTCACAATAGCCAAACCTAAACCAGTTCCCTTGGCTTTGTGCGTCACATAAGGTTCCGTCAGACGATTTCTGTCATCCGATGGAAGTCCAACTCCGTTATCTGCCACTTCTATGGCGATATCTTCTGCCCCTTCTTTAATCCGCACCGATACTTCGCCTTTTATGGCAGGCTTTTGATCCGTAGCTTCGCCTTGTCTGGCGGTCATGGCAATGGCATCTGCCGCATTCTGCAAAAGATTGATAAGTGCCTGACTTATCAATCTTCTATCACACCGCGCCTTGGGGCCTTTGTCTGGTATATCCAGATGATAGGCAATTTCGGGGTGTGCATTTCTTTGCAGAACCAGCACCTCACGCACAATACGCGAAATATCCTCATCCTTCATGACAGGCTGCGGCATACGTGCAAAGGCCGAAAACTCATCCACCATACGCCCAATATCACCCACCTGCCGCACAATTGTATCTGCACATTGCGAAAATGTATCAGGGTCAGAGGTAATTTCTTTAAGAAAACGCCGTTTTAACCGTTCAGCCGCAAGCTGAATGGGAGTAAGTGGATTCTTGATTTCATGCGCAATGCGCCGCGCCACATCTGCCCATGCCGCTTTGCGCTGGGCTTGTTGCAGAGCTGTAATGTCATCAAATGTCATCACATACCCTTCGGTTATGGTGCCACGCAGTTCCGCCCCCAAGCGCACCAGTAATGTGCGCTGGCTGGCTGGCTGGCCTATCTGAATTTCCCGCGTGAGCACAGCATCCGGCGTGGCGCGCGCTTCTTGCAACAATTCAGCAAATTCCGGCACACGCTGGGCCAAAGGTTCCCCTATGGCATCCATCAGATCTGTTTGCAGCAACACGCAGGCCGCACGGTTTGGCAGTTCGATATTCTGTTTAACATCCAGCCCGATCACCCCGGCGGAAACACCAGAGAGCACGGCCTCGGTAAACCGCCGCCGTTCATTAATCTGCCCGTATGCAGCCATCAGTTCCGAACGCTGACTGGCCAGTTCTTCTGTCATGCGGTTAAAGGCGCGTGAAAGGCTGGCAACTTCATCATCCCTGTCATTTTCAGGCACATGAACACCCAAATCCCCTTCACTCACCCGGCGCGCCGCCACACTCAGCAAGCCTAGCGGACGGGCAATCTGGTTTGCCAGCGCCAGCCCGATCAACGCAGCGGCGGCAAGCACCAGCAACGCCACCAACGCAAAGATCATGACAAATGTCAGCTGGATCTTGGCGCGGTTGTTGCTGAGCCGCTTATAATCCGCCACCACCTTTTCCGTCCGGTGCATATGTTCCAGAATGGTCGGATCAACCAGCCGGGTAATCACCAGCATAAGCGCTGGCGTTTGGGAAAGTTCCACCACTGCGCGCACTGTGCGTTCATCTGGAGAATCCAGAATGGCCACATCGTTTGAGCGCGCCATAACCGTGGCTGCGGGAGGAGGTAGTTCCTGCAAATACCCGGTGCGGCTCATCAACCCGCCAGCCGCCACAACTTTGTTGGTAATGGGGTCATACACCAAGGCTTCTGTCAGCCCACGCATGGTGGCCTGACTGTCCAGCATTTGCGCCAGAGCATCATGATCCTGAAACAGATCCATCCCGCTGGCGGCCAACTCATTCTGGGCGCTCATGATGTAATTGGCCATTGAGAACGCATCTGTGCGGATATTGGCGTTGTGCTCCACCAAATACCCGCGAGAAGCCTGCAAAGCCTCGTTCAGGGCCGTGTTGACGCGATCTGAAAACCAGATCTGAATTCCGTAATGAAAAAACAGCGTGGCAAACGCGCCCACAACCAGTGTGGGAGCAACAGCCACAATACCAAACAGCGTAACCAGCCGCACATGCAGCCGCGCCCCTGCCAACCCTTTCCGATGCTCACGCACCATGGGGCCGATACGGATGGCCAGCGCTACCACCAGCAGGGCCAATACCATACCGTTTAGAAACAGCAATAGAGGCTCGATCAAGGAGTAATGCCCAAAGGACATTCCGCCTGAAAGCACCACAAATGTGGCAAACCCCAAACACAAAGCCAATGCCGCAAGCGTAATGGCAACGGTTTTACGTTCAAGAGAACGCAAAAGCCAATGCAGGCGCGTGCGGGAAAGAAGGTGCCTGAGGGAGAACAGAAGCTGCTTCATGCCTGAGCGTCAGACTACGCCACGAACAACGGGAATCTCAAGATCTCGAATTTTTTTACGTAGTGTATTTCGGTTCAGGCCCAACATGGCGGCCGCCTTTATCTGGTTGCCGCGTGTTTCAGCCAATGTCATTTGGATCAGGGGACGTTCAACTTCTGCAATAATACGAGCGTGCAGGTCATGCAGCGGCACACCATCGCGGCCGGCTTCCAAATAACGAGCAATATGGCGAGAAACGGATTCAGACAAAGGCTCTGAGGCCATAACGCTATTGGGAATCGGATCATGCGCCAAAGGCTCGGCCAGTTCCGCATCAATCACGTCACCCGTAATGGTTTCCTGAGAATACAGGGCCACAATACGACGGATGAGATTTTCCAGTTCACGCACATTGCCCGGCCAGCGCCAGGTCTGAAGCCTTGTGATGGCGCTTTCATCTAGGATTCTGTAAGTGCCGCCTTCATCCCGACACTGAGAGAGAAAATGCCGTGCCAATAGCGGAATATCTTCCAGCCTTTCCCGCAGGGGCGGCAGGCGCAGCGGCACCACGTTCAGGCGGTAATACAGATCCTCACGGAACGTACCGGCCTGAATGGCCTGCCGCAAGTCTCTGTGCGTGGCTGCAATAATGCGCACATCTGCCCGCAAGGGCGTTGTGCCACCAACCGTTGTAAACTCACCCTCCTGCAATACACGCAACAGGCGGGTTTGGGCCTCCTGCGGCATATCACCTATTTCATCCAGAAACAGCGTGCCGCCTGTGGCTTGCTCAAACCTGCCTGGCATACGGCCTTGCGTGCCCCCGCGTTCATAGCCAAACAGTTCGCTTTCAATCTGCTTACGCGGAATGGCCGCCATATTGACGGCCACAAAGGGCCCGCTCCTGCGCCGACCATATTCGTGCAATGCATGGGCCACCAGTTCCTTACCTGTGCCACTTTCCCCTGAAATCATGACTGTGAGATCAGACGTGGTCAGGCGGGCAATGCTGCGGTAGATCCCCTGCATCACAACAGATTGCCCAATTAAAGGCAAACGTTCTTCTGGCGGTTGATCTGCTGCTGGTTTTTCGGCTTCCTGCACTGGTGTTGTGAGCGCTCTTGCCACAACCGCCAGCAGTTCCTTCAAATCAAACGGTTTGGCCAGATATTCAAACGCACCCCGCTGCGTGGCTTTTACGGCTGTTGTCAGGGTTGATTGTGCGCTCATGACAATCACGCGCAGATCGGGCCGAAATTGGCGAATACGCGTTACCAGATCCAGCCCGCTGCCATCTGGCATGATCACATCCGTAATCACCAGATCGCCCTCACCTTCCTGCACCCATTGCCAGAGCGTGTTGACAGAAGGCGTGGTTTGCACCTGATAGCCCGCCCGCCCCAATGCCTGCCCCAACACGGTGCGAATAGAACGATCATCATCAGCAACAAGAATAGTGGGCAGCGGTGTCATGACGTTTCAAACCAGATCAAAAACTAAAAACAGAAATATTGAACAAAAAAACCAATTATCCCGCGTTGCCCGCATTATCGACAATGGGCAGGAACAAACTGATTTCCGTACAGCCGGGCCGGCTTTCCACCTCAATCACCCCTCCGTGGTCGTCCATCACCTTACCCACCAAGGCTAGCCCCAGCCCGCTACCATTCACTTTGGTGGAAACAAAGGGTTCAAACAGATGTGGGCGCACTGTTTCTGAAATACCCGGCCCCGTATCACGCACAGTAACCACCAGCGGCAGGTGCCGCCATTGCGCTGTGCCCGGCACGGCCACCCGAATACCGGGGCGATAGCTTGTAAGAAGGGTAATTTCTCCTTCCTCACCAGCATTGCGGATAGCCTCTGCTGCGTTTTTTACCAAGTTGAGCAACACTTGCACCAACCTGTCCCGATCTCCCCACACATGCGGCAAGGAAGGATCATAACGCTCCACAATCTTAATGCCTTTGGCAAAGCCATTGCTGGCAAGCAAGCGCACATGCTCCAGTATTCTATGAATATTGAGCGCGCGGAAATCCAACTGGGCTTCACCAAACATGCCCATGCGGTCAACCAGCGCATCAATCCGGTCAACCTCATCACAAATCAGGGTAGCCAGATCACGGTCTGCATCCGTTACAGCCTGTTCCAGTAACTGTGCCGCACCCTTGATACCGGATAAGGGATTACGCACCTCATGCGCCAGCATGGCAGCCAGCCCTGAAACACTGCGCGCCGCAGAACGGTAGGCGAGTTGCTGGTCCAGCATGCGTGCGGCGGAGGGTTCATGAAATGTCAGCAAAATAATGTCCGGGTAATCTGGCACATCAGCTGCCTGAACACTGACCCCTTCATGATGAAAACGCGGAGAACTGAAGTGCAGCTCATGCTCCGTAACGCTCCCACCACGGTGACGCACGTGCTGAAGCAACAGGTAAACCGGGTGATCCTGTGGAACAACTTCTGCCAGCCCACCCTGCCGCAACTGATGGCGGGACATGCCAAAAAACTCTTCCGCCGCCATAT
Organism: Acetobacter pomorum; assembly: GCF_002738225.1. Lineage (GTDB taxonomy): Bacteria > Pseudomonadota > Alphaproteobacteria > Acetobacterales > Acetobacteraceae > Acetobacter > Acetobacter pomorum. The sequence continues at coordinate 55,025 of NZ_PEBQ01000177.1, forward strand.
TAGCCGCAAGAATTGTATTTTGTGGCCCTATCTCCAGAACAGGAACGGGCAGACTGTCCAGAACAAGCGCCGCATCGGGCTGGGCCACCCCATGCGTTGCTTTTGCCTTCACGCCGCCTGAACCTGATCTTGCTGCTGCGCCATGGCATGGCGGGAAACGCGCGGTTCCCGCACAGCACCAGCTGCAATCTGCTGATCATAAAAATCAGTAATCATGGCAATGGCTTCTTCTGGTGTTTCCACACGGTTAAACGCCGCCCGGAAAGATGCCGAACCATGCAGCCCCGCCGAATACCAGGAGACATGCTTACGCGCCAGACGCAGGCCCGGACGCTGCCCAAAGTGCTCCAGCATCATATTATAATGTTCCAGCACAATGGCTTTTTCTTCCGGCAATGCGGGGTCTGGAATCTCCTGCCCTGTTCGTAAAGCGTGTGCCACCTGCGCCAAAAACCACGGGCGGCCATAACAGCCACGCCCGATCATCACCCCATCTGCACCAGATTGGGCCAAGGCCTCACGCGCATCTCCAACGGTAAGAATATCCCCATTCACGATAACGGGCAGATCCACCGCATCCTTTACATTTTTCACAAAAGCCCAATTGGCTGTGCCGTTGTAAAATTGCTGGCGCGTGCGGCCATGCACCGTAATCATGCGGATACCGACATCCTGCGCAATACGGGCCAGCACAGGAGCGTTCAGATGTTCATGATCCCACCCCATGCGCATTTTAAGGGTAACAGGCACCGGCACGGCCTTTACCACAGCCGCCAGCAAGCGCTCTGCGGCCCCTTCATCCCGCATAAGGGCAGAACCGGCCATTTGGCCAACAGCCACTTTTTTAACCGGGCAGCCAAAGTTGATATCAATCAGGTCTGCCCCACGGCCTACGGCGATACGCGCAGCCTCTGCCATGGCATCCGGGTCACACCCCGCAAGCTGCACGGCATTCGGGCCGCCAGCATCCGCCACCTCCGCCATACGCAAGGTGGTGTCATTTTCACGCACCATTGCCCATGAGGCAATCATTTCAGAAACAACAAGACCCGCTCCCAATTTGCGCGCCAGACGCCGGAACGGCAGATCTGTCACGCCAGACATGGGAGCAAGAATGACGGGCGTATCCAAAACGATACTGCCCAAAGTAATGGGACGCAGGGTGGGTTGCGTATGCACTGTTATTTCCGTTTGCCTATGATTTAGGCAGAAATACAGCCACCCTGCGCCTGACGCAACATAAGAAACCGTAATGGCACCCGCTTTTAGGGTACCAGAACCGAAACCGTAGCCGTGCAGGCAATACCTTCTTCACGCCCGGTAAAGCCCAGACGCTCTGAAGTGGTGGCCTTAACGGAAATCCGGTCCACATCCACTTCCAGCAATTCTGCCAGACGTTTGCGCATGGCTTCTGCATGTGGGCCAATTTTGGGGCGCTCGCAAATCAGGGTAAGATCAGCGTTCACCAGCATGCCGCCGCGTTCACGGATACGCTGGCCTGCATGCACTAAAAAGCGGGCGCTATCTGCGTTTTTCCATTCATTCTGGCTAGGTGGAAAATGGCGGCCAATATCACCTTCAGCCAGTGCACCGTAAATGGCATCACACAGTGCATGAATACCCACATCAGCATCGGAATGCCCGGCCAGCCCTTTGGTATGTGGCACCGTAATGCCGCACAGGATGAGCGGACGCCCTTCCTCAAACGCATGCACATCGTAACCCAGCCCTACGCGTGGCAGTAGCGTGGGGCCGATCAGTCGTTCCAGACGCACCAGATCACCCTCATATGTCAGCTTGATATTGTCTTCATCACCAGCCACAAGGGCTACGCTAAAACCGGCATCTTCCAGCAGCTTGGCATCATCCGTTGCACTGATAGATGCGGCACCACGATGGAGATCTAAAAACAGGCCAAAGCGAAAACCCTGTGGCGTTTGGGCACGATAAAGATGATCCCGCGGCACGGTGCCATCAATCACACCATCTTTTTCCCGCTTGAGGGTATCTGCTACTGGCACGGCCGGAATGGCGCCCGGATGCTGTTCCAGCCCGGAAACCACATTGCTGATAACCTGCGCCGTTACATATGGGCGGGCACCATCATGCACCAGCACAATATCCGGCTTTTCGGATTCTGGCAGCTTGTCCAGCGCTTCCAGCCCAGCCCGCACACTGGCCTGCCGGGTTTCTCCCCCAGCTACCGGCGGTAAAATCTTCAAGCCTTCCAGCGCCTCGTTCAAGGACGCAGGATCTCCAACTGGCTGAATACAGGTGACATGAGGCAACAAAGCTTGCGCTGCATGACGGATAACGGGCTGCCCAGCCAGCAGCACGTACTGCTTGGGGATGGCGCAACCCGTGGTGGCGGCATAACGACTGCCCGTACCGGCAGCCAAAAGAATGGCGGCTACTCGCATGCACGAAGCAATGCGGCGGGCAGGCTTGTCCGTCAAGCCTCAAAATAGGCAGGGCACGGCATTATGGTACAGCTAGATGATCTTTTTCCTGCGCGGGGCGATAGGCTTCCACCAGATAAAGTGGGCGTTTTTTGGTTTCATTAAAAATACGGCCCACATATTCCCCTATCAGCCCTACCGTCATAAGCTGGATGCCACCCAGAAACAGGATAACAGCCATAAGGCTGTGATAGCCCGCAACACGGTTGCCGAATAACAAGGTGCACCCCACAATCCAGAGGCCATAACATACGGCGAGTATGGAAATACCCAGCCCCAGATACGTGCTAAGCTGAAGAGGCAGAACGGAAAATGAGGTAATGCCTTCCAGCGCAAAGTTCCACAAAGACCAGTAATTGAAACTGCTCTTTCCGGCTGAACGCGGGGCCCGATCATACAGAACAGCGCGGGATGGAAAACCGACCCAGGCAAACAGCCCTTTCATAAATCTGTGGCGTTCACGTAGCAGCAACAGACTGTCTACCAGCCTGCGGCTCATCAACCGGAAATCCCCCGTATCTGGCGGAATAACCACCTTATTGCCCAGCCGCTTCATGACACGATAAAACATCCATGCCGTCAGCCGTTTGGGCACACTCTCCCCTTCCCGCGTGTTACGGCGTGCGTAAACAGTATCCACATCATCTGTCCATGCGGCTACCAGATCGGCAATAACTTCTGGCGGGTCCTGCAAATCAGCATCAATCACTATTACACCACGCGTGCCCCGCGCATGGTCCAACCCTGCTGTCAGGGCAATTTCCTTGCCAAAATTACGGGATAAATTCACAATACTTACGCGCCCGCCCTGCTCCGCCAAGGCATACATGCCTGCCAGAGTTTGGTCCCGCGAGCCATCATTTACGTACACCACTTCCCACGGCATTCCGATGCCATCCATGACACCGCAGAGCCGCTGATGGAAAATTGGCAAAACCTCCTGTTCATTATAACAGGGCACAACCACGCTAAGTGCTGGTGAAAAACCAGATGGCAAAATTTTTCCCTCTCATTCAGCACTGAACAAGACTGTTTCAGTCAAGCCACGGATCAGGTTTTGGAGCATGCTCCATATTGTCACCTTATACAGATACAGAAACACAAAAAGCTTAAATATAACCGCCACGCATTTTGGTTGAGGGTTGTTGTTAAATCCGCAACAGCGGCGACAAATCCCTTTCTTATTGGCCTGTGCAGGCTTGCATCAGGCCTGTGGGAAATTAAAAGAACCTGTTATGGCGCTTTATATGTTCTTTCAGGGATAATATTACCTTATGGCCGCACAAGAAATATTAAAAGAAAATGTAAAGGATGTACCTATGGTGCTCCAGAACATTATTTTTCCGGCTCTTCAGTCTGTTATTCCTGAAGAGCTATATTTTCGGGCCTTGAATGAAAAGGTAGAACTCTTTCGTGCAGCGCCGGAAACACTTTCCTTTCATGCTGGTGGGCGTGCTGCCTTTGATACATATTTTAATGCCATAACCATTGAACGGTGGCGTGAACTTTGCGCTATTGAAAGCCTGAACCTGACATTGGAAGGCAAAGGCAAATTTATTGTGCGCTTTGGCCTGCATCAGCTTGGCCTGCCGCACCGCTGGTTGTTTGAACAAACCGTGGAATTGAAAGAGGGTTCCCCTGTTTGTCTGGATCTGCCTTTCTGGCCAGATCTGGAACGTGGTCTGCTTTATATGTGGGTTGAAGCGCTGGAAGATGGCTATCTGCGCGGTGGCAATGTTTTTACCACGCAACAGCCTGTGCGCGATGTGCGCATGGCTATTGTCATTACGCATTTCAATCGCAAACCTCACTTGCTTCCAGCCCTGCAAAAACTTGAATCTGGCCTGAGCAACGCACCACAATGGAAAGACCGGGTACGTGTTATTGTGGTGGATAATTCACAGAATGTTACGCCGGATGAGGCTGGTAACGCACTGGTTATTCCCAACCGTAATCTGGGTGGTGCGGGTGGTTTTACCCGTGGTCTCCTTTACGCCAAGGACCACGGCTTTACCCACTGCCTGTTTATGGATGATGATGCCAGTTGTGACTTTGAAGCCGTCTGCCGTGCCTATATGCTGCTCAGCTATTGCACGGAAGAACGTGCAGCCATTGTAGGCAGCCAACTGCGTGAAACCGTGCCATGGCAGCTGCATGAAGCCGGGGCGCGGTTTGTAAAAGGCCGCTGGATTGCCCGCAAGCATATGCTGGACATGCGCGATGTGCATCATCTTCTGCTTGCAGAAATGGATGATTCCGCCCCCAACTATGGGGGTTGGTGGTTCTTTGCTTTCCCCATTTCCGCTGTGCGTCACTTCCCCTACCCCTTCTTTGTGCGTGGGGATGATGCTGAGTTCTCACTCCAGAACGCATTCCCGCTGGTTACCATGAACGGCATCTGCTCCATGGCAGAAGACTTCAGTGTCAAGGAAAGTCCCATGACACGCTATCTGGGCCTGCGTGCCACCATGGTGCTGATGATGCTGAACGGGGAAGAAAAATCCAAAGCTTATCTGGATGTTTTTCTGGTCTGGTTCCGTGGCGTTCTGTTCTCCTACAATTATGCCAGCGCCAAGGCCCTGATCATGGCCATGAAGCACGTTATGGAAGGACCGGAATTTTTTATCCACAACATGGATATGGCCAGTGTACGGGCCCAGATTGGCGCCCTGACACCCAGTGAAAAAATGGTACCGTATGACCTGAAAGACGTAGAGGTGCTGCACCATCATCATCATGATGGACGTTTGCGCCGCCTTGTCAGGCTTATCACCTTAAATGGCACACTTCTGCCGACTGTTTTGATGCGTGATGATGTGCGCTTTCAGTTTAAAGACTTTAACGCAGCCTTCCGCGATATTTTCCGCTTTAAGCATGTGCTCTATTATCATGAAGCAACACGCACCGGATATGTGGCAACCCAGAACAGAAAGCTCTTTTTTGAACTGTGGAAAGAAGGTTTGGCCGTATGTGCGCAATTTGTGCGTGCCATGCCAGCCTTACAGCAGGCTTATGTTCAGGCATTGCCCGATATGACAACAGAAGCGTTCTGGCGCCAAGTTTACAAAAATGAACTGGAACCAGAAAAACAAAACTAAAGTTTTAAAAACTCATTTGTAGCCATTATTAAAAAAGCCCGGCAAAAATATGCCGGGCTTTTTTATTATCAGATATTTTGCAGAATAAGATGTAATCTACGTTCTCTCTTCAATCGCCATACAAAAACAATTAACCCCAACACACCCACAGGCACACACACCAAAGCCAATGGCCATGTATGTGGAAAATAGGAAACAACAAGCTTGCCAGAACATCCTGCAGGCACATCAACCTGCACCAGAACATCCTGAAAACCTGTTACATTTACTTTGCAGTTTAGACCATGCGCCCTATACCCCGGCCACCATTGACGGGATAAAACCATCTGCACTGGTGCTGTATGCGCTGGCACTGAAAATACCATAGTATTTGCGGTTTCATGCTCTACCGTTACAGCGGTGTTTGTAGAATATGCCAGATTGGATGGATATGTTTTAAGTGTGGAAAGATACAATAGCCCTGATTGCGCCGTAGCAACCTTACGATAGCCACAGGTTAGAACATCATGATGATATTTACTATAGGTTTCTGAAGAAACAACAATGCTACTGACGGCAAACAGATCAAACAAGCAAGGATTGCCCGGCAGCATAACTGCTGATGCCAGTTTGGGAATAATATCATCCGGCTTAAAAATGGTGTGCGATGTCTCATGCGTTAAAATGGCATCTGTATATATCTGCCCATTTGGAGAATATCCATTAAGTGTCCGAATATTGTAATATCCAAACAGGCTGGATTGCAGATCCGCCACTTCCTGCGGATGTTCTTTGCCCCAATGCACAAACGAAAGAAGATTGCCCTGAAAGTTGACATTTGCAGGCACAGTAACATGAGATGGCAGTACACTAACTGGCAAATAAATCCTGCCTAAAGAGGGCATACTGGCAAGCATCAACAATAATGAAAATGCAGGAACAACAGCAGGCACCACAATACCTATATCTGCTGAGGAAACCTGCTTTTTTCTGGCATATAGAAACCATACACCAACAAGAGCACAGCTTGCCAAAAACTCCAGACCCACAACCTTGGGCCGTTCAAACACATTTTTAGAAGCTGAAATAACAAAAACCAGCGCCACAATACTCAAAAATATGTTTTGACGCAGAGAACTTTCGACAATGTCTTTTTTGGAAAAAACGTAAAATGTTGCAATTGTTGCAAACACAGAAACATAAGGCACAAACCGTAAAGGCCAACGCAAAATACCCATTTGTGAAGGCATAAGCGCCAAGGCTGTTGTGATGCCCAAAATAACAAAACAGGCCGTAAGCACCCGATCCCGCAACGAAAAACGAAAGAATAGTGCAACAGGCAATGCAAAAAGTGTGGAAAACCCAACAGGTATGAAAACAGATTTATAACCACCAAAATAATTCATGAATTCATAATATGTTGGAGAAAAGGTCACCAACAATTGGGAAAGACTGGGGACCATAAAGTTATCTGCATTTTCCCACCCTGTTGCACGGTTCAGCAAGGGATGCAAAAAGACATATTCCGAATACACAGGAATGGCGGCTATTCCGGCAAGAAACAATGGCACGCAACGCCGGAAAACAACTTGAAACGAATCTTTATATGCCAAATCTACGCAGCTAAAACCCGCTACAACAGCAAGATAACCAATAAACCCATGTGGCCAGCCAGATGCCAGAAGTATAAGCGTTGCTGCAAAGTTAGATACCACTGCCCCAATGGTCATACGCTGGCGCAGCAAACAATATGTTGCAATAGCCAGCAAAGACCATGCATGCCCGTTGGCTGCGTTCCACCACGGGCCAGCATATTGGTATAAAAATACCGGATTGATTGCGATGGAAAACCCAAGCAACAAAGAAATATCGCGCGATATTTCTAAACTCCGCCCAATAATGTACCCTGAAATACAGCAGATAAAAACATTGCAGACAGCATAGAACCACCCAGTAATGAGTGGATTGGTTGAAAGGCATGTTAGCAAAGATGCCAGAATATTTTGCGGCGCAAAAATACCACGCTGCAACTCAACCATAGCGTTATCACCAATAAAAATATTTTTGGTGATGAAAGGAATTTCACCCGATAGCCATGCTTGCCCATACTGGCGCAGAAACCCCAGATATTCGTTCTGGGAATCATCTATCGTGAAAAATGAGGGGAAGCGAACCTCACACACCCCCACCACAAAACATGACACCAGCAAAGCGTACAAAATGGCCAGGAAACCATTTTTGACGAAACTATCAGTTTTTAACATATCAGCCCAAAAAAAATGGAATGCCTTCTCCTTTTTCAACAGAAAGCGCAGGGATTATCAATAAAAACTGAATAAAATTTACGAAAACACATAAAAAATACCCATACAAATATATTGCATGGGTATCTTATAAAATATTACGAAAAATAACTCTCAGGCAGGATCAACAAAAAAAGCCGGCAGTGAAAGTTCCGATGCCTGCAATGCCGTATCAATCACATCGCACGCGGCCAAGGCTTCCTTAATGGTTACGTCCATATCCAGGTAACGGTATGTACCCAAACGCCCCATAAAGGAGACGCCTTTTTCCGCACGCGCCAGATCAATATAGCTTTCGAGCATCTTCTTTTCATTCACCAGCCGAATGGGGTAGTAGGGAATATCATTTTCCCCTGCCAGACGGCTATATTCCCGAAAACAGACGGTTTTGGAGAACTTATCCTGTTCCCATGGGGCAAAGTGCTTGTGCTCGGAAATGCGGGTGTAAGGCACTTCTTCATTACAGTAGTTGATAACAGCAGTGCCCTGATGGTCTCCTTCATCTACAAAACGCTCAAAATCCAGCGTTCTGTAGCCCAACCGGCCAAGACGAAAGCCAAAATACCGATCAATCGGGCCTGTATAGAAAACGTGCTGGAAATCTTCTTTCAGGCTCTCAAACGAGCAGCCTAACCGCACATCAATACCATCAACATTCAGGATATTCTGCACAATAGCAGTGTATCCTTCTTCGGGCATACCCTGATATGGATGGTTGAAATAGTTATCATCATAGTTAAAGCGCAATGGCAGACGCTTGAGAATGGAAGCCGGAAGCTGCGTAGGCTCCAGCCCCCACTGTTTGCGCGTATATCCGTAAAAAAACGCCCGATACAATTCCGGGCCAATCATACTAAGGGCCTGCTCTTCAAAGGACTGCGGGTTTGTAATGCTTTTATCTGCCTTGCTTTCAATAAAAGCACGCGCTTCCTTCGGCCCCATTGTGGTCCCGAAAAACTGGTTAATGGTCAGCAGATTAACGGGCAATGTATAAACATGCGCGTTAGAAATGGCTTTTACACGGTTTACATAAGGCTTGAACGTTCCAAATTTTTGCACATAGGCCCATGTCCGCTCATCCGCAGTATGAAAAATATGTGGTCCATATTTATGCACCATAACGCCAGTTTCAGCATCGCGCTCTGTGTAACAGTTTCCCCCAATGTGAGAACGCTCATCCACAACCACCACTTTATGGCCACGTTCTGCCAGATGGCGAGCAATAACGGCACCACTAAATCCAGCGCCCACAACACAGAAGGTCATACGTTTTTCAGCCTTTTTGCTCAGTGTTCCCGCACGATATACCACTTAGCGCACCGCACGTTGCTTTATAGCTTTTTGATAAACAATCTGCCGAACAGAGGCCATACCGCCTTATGTGAATAATAGAGAAAGAATAATGAAGCCCGGCATTATTCTTGCAATCAAGAACGGTAAACACGCTGCCAAAACTTCTTTCCCGTCAATTCAGGCAGATTTTTACGGTAGGAACGCTTGAGAGCTGAAGCTTTTAGAACAAAAACAAGAGCTGTTTTTATAAATGCTTTTACAAGACGAAAGAACTGCGACGCATCCAGTTCCGCTTCAAAAATATCCTGGCTTTCATATTTACGATAAACAATATGCTGGTAACGAAAGGTAAGCCCTAACAAACCACGTGTATATTCCCCAACATACACAGGCGTTTTACACAGGCAGCATTGCGGCAAAAGATGCCCGTTTAAGCTGAGTAACCTGATATATTTTCTAAGGCGTGTTTCGGGCCGCCCCATATACATAAAAGGCTCTGACTGAAAATATATATCATCTTTACGGCACGTGGTTTCTTTTTGAATACGCTTGGCAAGCGGCATGAAATCCAAATTCTGTCGCCAAAATGCTGGCCCTTTATTAACATCCTGAAAGGCCAATAAAATAGCGTGCGCGCTTTGATACCTGCATGACAATGCACACCATAAAAAAGCCAATCCCATCATTTTTAGCGCTGGCAAAGTACGTGCTTCCCCCATCATAAGATAAATGGCCAAAGAGGCACGCATTCCCAAATAACGGGTAAAGGCATTTTCCTTGCTTAAAAAATGCTCAGAAAAACAGGCAATGCCGTTAAGTGTTACAATATTAAAGCGGTTCATCAGCCCAAAAAGGGCATCATCTCCCCGCACAAAAAAGGGAAATGGATAGGCCGATACAGCATCCAACCGAAACGCAAAAAACCACCATCCCCCATACACGGGTTTACCGGCATCCTGCTCCAGCTTCAGCAAATTTTCTACGGGCCTGACATCCTCCCCCACATGGAGCGCACGAAACACACCATCGGAAAACGCAGCCCCTTTTTCCTGCACACTCCACGGCTTGCAATCATCCAGCAAAGTACCGGCCAGACCAATCTGTTTGTCCGCGCTATAGGCCAGCATGGCATAGCAACGCCGAATGGCTTCAACCTCACAGGAAATATCGTCATCCATAAACAGGCAATGTGTGAACGTACCCTGCTCATTCAGATATAACAGGCCACGGGCAAAACCGCCGCTTCCACCATAATTGTGGTTTTTGATAACCTTGGCACCAGGTACATCTGCCGGATCAAGATTGGCTGAATTATCTATAATAATAAAATGAATGGAATCCTGATAAGCGGGATCCGGCAAAAGTGCCTGTCGCACCCGATGGATGGAATTGCGCACATAGTGTTGCCGATTAAAATGGGTGATGACAACACCCAACTGTGGCACCTGCAACATGGGAGAAGATGTTGCAAAATATGCTGCCTCTACCCTGCAATCCTGAGTTGCCGTTATACTGAAATAAATAAGCCCATCAGATAAGGTGTGCCACGCGGGAATTTCTTCCACACAGCATGTTTCACCCTTAATTTTCTTGCGCCAAACAGGCGTCACAATACCTGCGCTGGAACGATGAAAAAGGACAACCTCACCTTGCCCTGAAGCACGGAGGCTAAAGGCTAACCGGCTTATTCCGCCAGTTTGCTTCCACTTTTTGACGGAAAAGGCATTATAAAATGTATCAAAGGTAAAACCCTGCTCTGCCCGCACCAGAAAAATTTGAGAGGCTGGCTCAGCTATACACTCCGGCAGCACTGGGCGCACATACATCGCATCGCATTGCTCCAACCCTTCGGTTGGCAGAATAAGACGATGCAAAACCGTAAGCATGGTAGCACTTTCAAACGGAGTGTGAATAAAAACACATCCGGCTTTAGCGCACACAAACGCCTACTGCACCCTATATTTTAAAGAAATTTGGCGCGCCCTGCTGGATTCGAACCAGCGACCCACAGCTTAGAAGGCTGTTGCTCTATCCAACTGAGCTAAGGGCGCTTTACGCCCTACGCATAATAGGGAAAAGCAAGAAAATCAATGCGTCCAGTTTTGAATACGGTCATAACGGAAGTTATCTGCATACACTTTTGGACGACGTATCCGCGGGGCTGTTTCTTCCACCACATATGCAATAGCTTCACGCTGTGCATAGGCTTCTGCGGCCTCACGGCTATCAAAATACAAATGTATCTGAGACTGTGGATCTGCGCTGCCAGTCCACCCCATAAGGGCGCTCTGTTTACGCGGGGCAGATTGCCCGTATTCAAAAACCCATTTTCTGGTTCCGGCTAAACCGGACTGCCCAGCAGGCTTTGACTGTCTATAAATACGCGCTGGCATGATATTGCCTCCCGCTTTATTTATGGTCGGGGCGCCCGGACTCGAACCGGGGGCCTCGTGTACCCAAAACACGCGCGCTACCAGGCTGCGCCACGCCCCGAACTGAGCGCTTGTTTAAGCGTCTATTCCGAGCATGGCAACCCTCTATGAGTAAAAAATCAGTCAACCGTGCTTTTTTTGCTTCTTGCAAGCGGGGGCACAAACAAAGGTGCTGTATCCCAAGGGAACAAAACCCAGGTATCCTGCGGCACTTCCGTAATAAACAGGTCTGTCAGCTCCTTGCCTGCTGGCTTGGCATACAGGCATGCAAAATAGGCTTTGGGCAGTTTTTCACGCACCACGCGGGCTGTCACACCAGAATCAACCAGATCATCAATAATCAGAAAGCCTTCCCCATCTCCTGCGGCAATGGGTTCCTTGATGATGCGGGGCTTGCCCATATCTTCTTCATCGTATGTCACGACTGAAATTGTTTCTATCAGACGGCACCCCAACTCACGCGCCGCAATGGCTGCGGGAATCAAACCTCCGCGTGTTACGGCTACAATACCTTTCACTGGCATTTTAGGCATAAGCGCCTCTGCCAATGCCCGCGCATCCCGGTGCAGCTGATCCCATGTTACAGTGGCATAATTCACAGCCATTCAAGCGTTCCCTTTTTCATCTATTCCGCAAACAATGCTTTTATCGTGCCGTCAGGCCATTACATCACTGTCTGCCACAAGGTCTCGGCCGCACAGCTCCAGCTGGTTGGCTGAAAACGTGCCTTTATCTGTTGCTCCATAGCTGCCAGTCTTTGTGGCTGATCCAAAACGTTACGCACAAGCTCCAATGCCTGCGATGCGTTATCAGGGTCAAACATTTCTGTCAGCCCCATGCCTACTTCTGGCAGAGAAGACGTAGAAGACGAAAGGCAGGGCTTGCCCCAATACAGGCTCTCTGTCACCGGCAGGCCCCAGCCTTCATAAAACGAGGGGAAGATTGTAAACTGCGCCTGTTGGTAAAGCTGGGCCATCAAACAGTCTGAAGGTCGATCCATCCATACAACATGACCATTCAGCCATGCGCTATTTTCAAGCTGCTGCAATAGATCATCCACTAGCCACCCCTGCCCTCCAGCCAGCACCAGCTTCGGCACGGTGTGAACAGGCCGTTCAAGCAACAAACGCCGCCAAACCCTGAGCAGAAGCGCATGATTTTTACGAACTTCCAGCGTGCCGGCACATAAAACATACGGCCCCAGTTTTTCAATTTGGGTTGGGATGGATAACGCTGCGCTTGAAACACCAGAAAACCCACACCCCATTGGCAACGTCACAACAGGGATGGAAAGCGGATTACCGCTCTGCTGGGCATAAGAGAGCACATCTTGGCGTGTAGATTCGGAATTGGCAAAAATAACATCGCATTCCGGCACAGTCTGTTCATACCAGCGTCGGAATACAGCAGGCAAACCTGGTTGGCACCATTCTGGCCACAAAAGCGGTACCAGATCATGCACTAGCACGCCAATATACATGCCATAGCGCTGCCGACATTGCCGCAACAGGTTTTGATATAAAGCATGAGACCATGATGCCCCTAAGGAAAGCAGAATATCACCCTGTTCTGGGGCAAACTCCTGCACCTGCGCCGCAAAATCACTTTTTTTGAACACACAATGCGCTGCCATATCCCAAATGGCATGCGCCAGAGCATCTCCGGCTTGCACAGCACTCCGGGTATTTCTGATCAGATTACCCGCAGGCACACGGAGAGAAGATGGCACACGCCGCGCGCATTTTTGTAGCAGGCCGTAATGCGGAAACGCCGCGGATGAAGATGATCGGATAGGCAGACTTTCACCATCACCCGCACTTTGCCCGGCGAGAGCTTGCCAGACGGCCTGCACCTGCGCCCAGGACACCACCACAAAGCCTGTGCCCTGCATATTATGCCGCAGAAAACCAACCTGCGCAGACATTTGCGGAGCCACCATAAAAGCTGCACAGATTTCCAGCACAACACGCTGAATGCCTGTAAGCCGTGCGCCTGCCTGCGCAAAAGCAAACAGATCCTCCATATCTATCCAGATCCGCTTCACAATAGCATTCCCTTTTTCTCTCTCCGCATGATCCGGATAAAACATATTCCATATCTGCAAGAAAATATGGCAGACCGACTTTTCCATGATTATAGAGGGGTGCATGACAAGTCATACTGTTACCCCCGTCTCACCTCTTGTGCTGGATCATCCCCTCATCAAGCACAAGCTCACCCATTTGCGCCGCGCAGAAACTTCCACCGCAGGCTTTCGTCGCCTTGTGCGCGAACTGAGTTTGTTGATGTGTTATGAAGCCACCCGTGATCTGCCACTAGAACCCGTAGAAATTCAGACACCTCTGGAACCCATGCAAGGCGAACAACTGGCTGGGCCGGATGTCTGCTTTATTTCCATTCTACGTGCCGGCAATGGCCTTTTGGATGGTATGCTGGATTTGGTGCCCTTTGCTCCGGTTGGGCATATCGGCTTGTACCGCGACCCTGAAACGCTGGAAGCTGTGGAATATTACCTCAAACTTCCCTCACAGGTTTCTTCTCGCCGTTGCATTGTCGTGGATCCCATGTTGGCCACTGGGCACAGTGCGGCTGCCGCCATTACACGGCTGAAGGAAAAAGGGGCCCGCAAGCTTCTGTTTACCTGCCTGCTTTCCACCCCCCAAGGTATTGCCTGCTTGCAACAAGCACACCCAGATGTGCAGATCATGACATGCGCCATTGATCGCGGCCTGGATGAACACAGTTACATTGTGCCTGGGCTTGGTGATGCTGGTGATCGCCTTTTTGGCACGCGTTAACCCCCCATCGCCCTACACGCGTTTTTGTGGATAGTGATATGAAACTGAAATCCGCTACGGTTCTTGCTGGCCTACTGCTTGCTCTGGCTGCCTGCCATGAGCAACCTGCCTCGGACAGTCAGCCATTGTTCCATGACAAAACACACCAGAAAGCACCGCCGCCCATTATTGAGGATGAGGATGAAAATCCACATGGCGGTCCTGCGCTGGATGAAAATGATGGTTACCGCCCGCAAACACCCCATGCCCAAGGGGCTTATCTGGGCACGGGTGGTGGCGGATCACCCTAAAATCTGTTCCGCCTGAACACCCTTGTTTCTCACCACCAAAAACACAGGGTGTTTTCTGACCAGATCAGTCCTCTGCCTCTGGCACGCATCCTATACGTTCCAGATATTCTGGCTCTCCGTAATCACCGGCTTCTTCATCAACTTCCATCCGCACGACCAATGCCCCGGCCACGGATAAAATGCCCGCACGCACTTTATCAATCCGGCGGTGTGCATCCTGCGAGTTACGGCACAAAACTGCAGTGCCTGCTTCCAACCGTGTTCCGCGCCACACAAATGGCTGAAATACAATACGTTCTGATAAAGACATAAGACTCTCCTCATCTCTTTAGTTCTATTTTTGTTCTATATAAATAACGGCTCCTTTTGTCACATAAAAAAAAGCCGCGGCCTTAAAATTGGCTGCGGCTTTTTGCAAACAGATGAAATATCTTTGAACCCGCGTTATGGCCGCCCAACAGACAGATAGGTAAAACCGGCTTTACGCATTACGGCTGGATCAAAAATATTGCGCAAATCCACAATAATCTTGGCCTGCATCCGCTGCGCCAATGCTTCTGGAGAAATGGAACGGAACTGTTCCCATTCTGTAAGAACCACCAGCACATCCGCATTTTGTGCAGACTCCAGCGCAGTCTCACAATAAGTGGTTTCTGGCGGCAGGAGTGGCTTTGCTGCTTCCATACCCACCTGGTCATAGGCCTGTAAACGCGCCCCCGCCTCTGCCAGACGATGCAAAATGGGAATGGAAGACGATTCTCGCATATCGTCTGTTTCGGGCTTAAAGGTAAGCCCCAGCACAGCAACTGTTTTATTGTTTACCGAGCCACCACATGCCGCAATAATTCGGCCTGCCATGGCTGCCTTACGGGCCTCGTTCACCTGCACTGTTGTTTCTACAAGACGGCACCCACTTTGGGCTTCCTGTGCAATGCGAGAAAGTGCCAGCGTATCCTTGGGAAAACAGGATCCACCATAACCAGGGCCGGGGTTAAGAAAACGGCTGCCAATACGCTCATCCAGCCCCATACCATAAGCCAGATCCTGTACATTGGCCCCCAGTTTTTCACACAGATCGGCCATTTCATTGATGAAGGAAATTTTCATGGCCAAAAAGGAGTTGGAAGCATATTTTGTGAGTTCAGCTGTCTCCAACCCTGTAAATACCAACGGGGCATTGAGTTTTTTCAGGGGTTCGTAAACTCGCTGCATAACGGCTTCTGCACGGCGTGCACGTTCTGGCTGTTTCTGATCCAGACCAATAATCACACGGTCTGGGCGCATGCAGTCATCAATGGCACTCCCTTCACGCAAAAACTCTGGATTAGAGGCAACGTCAAAATCCAGATCAGGGCGTGTTGCACGGATAATTTCTGCAATTCTGCGGCTGCTGCCCACTGGCACGGTGGATTTTGTAACAATAACGGCATAGCCAGTCAGCGCATGCGCAATCTGCCGCGCTGCCGCATGCACGTATTGGAGATCTGCTGCGCCATCTCCATTACGTGGAGGCGTACCTACCGCAATAAAAACAGCATCTGCACCCGCAACAGCCTGTGCAATATCATCACCAAATGTCAGGCGCCCGGCACGGGCATTGGTTTCAACCAAGGCATCAAGCCCAGGTTCATAAATGGGTATGCGACCTTCGCGCAAAGCAGAAAGGCGGCCTGGATTTGTTTCCACCACAGCCACATGCAGCCCAAACTCAGCAAAACATGCACCAGACACCAGCCCAACATATCCGCCGCCAATCATGGCTATACGCACGAGCACTTCTCCCATTCTGCCATACGGTTACAACCTGCTTTATGTACAAAGTTCAGGTGAACTCAACTGCGGCATCAATGCCCTGTGCAGCCAACATACGCAATGTGAAAAGGTGAATCTTGATTTTTGCTGCCTTTGCAAGGGCATTAAAAACCGAACAGAGCCGGAAAACGGCAGCTTTCTTCTGGCGCAGCATACACATTTACGCTCACCAAATATTCGCCTAGCGCAAGCCGGTTTAATATGTCACTATCGAAACGGAATAGATGGACATTTAAATGGAGTAAAAAGCGCATGAAACTGGTTACTGCGATTATCAAGCCCTTTAAACTTGATGACGTGCGCGAAGCTCTGGCCCCTTTAGGTATTCAAGGGCTAACAGTTTCTGAAGTAAAAGGTTTTGGCCGCCAGCGTGGTCAGACCGAAATTTACCGCGGTGCAGAATACCGCATTAGCTTCCTGCCTAAAATTAAGGTGGAAATCGCCATTAAAGATGACATGGAAGACCAAGTGGTGGAAGCCATTGCAAATGCCGCGCATACGGGCAAAATTGGTGATGGCAAAATTTTTGTAAGTGATATTTCACGCGTAGTCCGTATTCGCACAAAGGAATCTGGCGAAACCGCACTGTAACCAAGAATTCACGCGCCTTGTTACTCTGAAACCATCATAATGAAGGAAGCAAAAGCAGATTTCCTTCAGTATGATGGCTGTTATGGTTCTGCGTTTTAGTTAGATAATGTAATCAATTGGTGGCAGCGTCTGATCCATATTGAGCGCTGGCATACGCCCTGTATGGCGCACCCCTACCTTGCGGGCCGGATTTCCGACAACTGTTGTAAATGGCGGCACAGGTTCCAGCACAATAGATCCGGCACCGATTTTAGCACCCTCACCAATTTCAATATTTCCCAGAACCTTTGCACCAGCACCAATAAGCACTCCACGCCTTACTTTTGGGTGCCTGTCTCCCGAATGTTTGCCTGTGCCGCCCAGTGTAACGTTCTGCAAAATAGACACGTCATCTTCTATAATGCTGGTTTCCCCCACCACAATGCCTGTGCCATGGTCAAACAAAATCCGTCGGCCAAGCTGCGCTGCCGGGTGAATATCCACAGCAAACAATTCTGATGCACGGCTTTGCAGATGCAGCGCCAAATGGCGCCGCCCTTCCGCCCATAACCAATGGGCCACCCGATATGTTTGCACAGCCTGATAGCCCTTAAAGAATAGGAAAGGCGTTACAAAATCCGGGCAGGCTGGGTCTCGTTCTCGAATCGCCAACAAATCAGCGGCAGCGGCGCAGACAATGTCCGGGTCTGCATCAAATCCTTCCTTAACCAGTTCAGCCAACGCATCGGATGCTACAGAGCGATCCCCCAACTTGCGGCCAATCAACGCCGCCAGTGCAGAAGAAAAATCAGAATGGCTGCGCACGCCTGTCGCCAGCAAGCCTTTTACCAATGGATCATGACAGACACAGGCCTGCTGTGTCATCTGCTGCCAAAGCACACCCAGCTGTGGCGCACAGATTGAACTGTCTTCATCAAAATGGCTGGCCTTGACGGCAGCCTGTATGCTGTCGTTCATTGCTATGTCCATTTTACAACCCCATAGCGTGCTTTACAAAAGCCTTCCGCAACGCCGGCAAGCGGTTTACGCCAGCAATACCAACATCACGCGCAAACCTTAAAACCGGATTATTGTTGCTGAACAATCTGTCCAGCACATCGGTTGCGGCCAACATTAGCATATTGGCCGGGCGACATTCTGCCTGATAACGCGCCAGAAGTTCTGGCGCTCCCAGATCCTTATTATGTTTATGTGCGGCAATAAGAATTTTGCTGAGTGCAATAATATCCCGAAAACCCAGATTAAGCCCCTGCCCGGCTATGGGGTGAATACCATGCGCGGCATCCCCCACCAGCACCATGCGCGTATCCGTGTAACGCTGCGCATACTGAGCAGACAAAGGATACGTCCATCGCCGCCCCACTGGCTTGACCTGCCCTAAGCGGTTATTGCCCATCCGCCGCTGAAGCTGCATGGCAAACACATCATCTGGCAGCGCAGCAAAACGTTCTGCCAAACCATCGTGATCGCTCCATACAATGGCAGACATATAGGGGTGCTCTTCATTACCCGGCAAAGGCAATTGGGCAAACGGTCCTGCTGGCAGAAAATGTTCAAGCGCGCTGTTATCATGCGGGAACTCATGCGCAATGGCGCAAACAATCGCTGTTTGGCCATAAGACAGGCGCGTGAGCGGAATACCAGCCTGAGAACGCAGGCGGCTTTTACGCCCATCTGCTGCCACAATAAGCTTTGCCTGAAAGCTGCGGCCATCCTGCAAGGTAACGGTTGCGCCTTCCTTACGCCGTACAATAGAGGCTTCAGCCGGTGCCAACAGCGTAATTTCTGGCGTGGTATGCAAGCTGGCGTTTAATGCCACGCGCAAGGAACGGGCCTCAATCATCCATCCAAAAGGCTGATTGGCATCTTCACGCGTGAATTCCAGAAATAACGGGGATGCAGGCTCACCCGGGCGCCCATCCGTTACCAAAATATCCTCAATCGGGCAGGATGGCAGAGGCAATGCCTCCCACACGCCGGCTTCTTCCAAATAAGCCTTGGGGCCTGCTGCAATAGCATACGCACGACCATCAAAATCCGGGTGTTCCATAGGTGGCAGATCTGCTTTATCCACCACAGCCACCTTGATACCGGCCTGCGCCAGATGGCAGGCAAGTGTTCCCCCCACAGGCCCGGCACCAATAATGCAGACATCCACATCCGGAACGGCCATCTGCGATGATCCTGCCTCTGCTGTGGCAGCATGGGATGTCTGGTGCATGGGTTCTCTGGTCCTCAAGTTTACTGCGCCATAGCTTTCAGGCGCATCTTCTCCAATTCTGAAACATTCTATACACCACCCTCTTTCGCTTGTAATGAATTTGTACCAAGCCAACAAAAAATCACTTCATTACAACGCATTAAGCACATACATATCTCACTGGCCGCTCCAAGCCATCCACAATGGCACAAGCTGCAATCTTGCCATGCGTGAAAGACACTAGCCTGCATTTTCGGATTCCATCATGGTTTGCCAGCTTTTTTCACGTTCCATAAATTTTTAAGGATCATTTCCACTGCTTGAGCACCTAGACTATCTGTTGCAGCATTATGGGTATGGCATTGTTACCATAATTGTCATGATGGAAAGCATGGGCCTGCCCCTGCCCGCGGAAACCTGCATTATTACGGCAGCGCTTTACAGCCTTAAAACGCATCACTTGGCTATTGAGGGGGTTACTGCAGCTGCAATTTTAGGAGCTGTTATTGGCGATAATTTTGGCTACCTGATCGGGCGTCATGTTGGGCTGCCACTCTTACAGAAACATGGTGCCAAAATCGGACTAACAGCAGACCGCCTGCTTTTAGGGGAATATCTGTTTCACCATCATGGTGACGCTATTGTTTTTTTTGGTCGCTTTATTTCTGTTGCACGCGTGTTTGTCGCGCTTCTGGCTGGTGCATGCCAGTTACGTTGGCCGCGCTTTATGCTGTTCAACGCACTAGGCGGAACGTGTTGGGCAGGCGGCTACGCCTTGGGCACTTACATCCTTGGAAACCAGATTACCAAACTATCTGGCAAAGTTGGCACGGCTGTTGGCATTATTGGCGCGGCATGCCTTGTAGGATGTGCCATCTTCTTGAAAAAGAATGAAAAAAAACTGATGCAACGCGCATTGGCCGAAGCCAAAACAGGGCAGTTCCCTCCAGCTTAAAGGCACGCTCTTTTCCAACAAACAGTTCGCATGCATTTTCTCCCCGGCAAAACTGCTGTTATAAGCGCACGGCAATATTGCTCTTATTCAATTAAAGTGCTCACGTATGAGATGGTTTAGATCACGTTTAATCTGCCGGCTATTGGGCCACAAATGGTCTCCATGGCAACACGAATCTTCGTGGGGGAAAGGTGACCTGTTTCTTCATCGTCACTGCATGCGCAGGGGATGTTTGGCGACTGAAAAGAAATCTGAAACCTCTTAAAAGACTCTCATCTCTCTCCTGCATGCCATCATTCATGTTATATTTTCTGTAATATTTCTGAAGTAATGACATTCACTGAATCATTTTTCATTTGTTAATAAAATAGTCGAAATTTAAAACTGGCAGACTGAACAGCATAATCGCCTACAACCGCCGTAACTACACCAGTTAGCAGCAAGACTGAGCTGAACAGCCTGCATTTGCCAATGTCATCCGCCGAAGAGCCATTGGCGTGCCATTTGTTATCGTGGAAATAGCGCAGGCGGTAGAATGTTGCCAAATGGCATACTTCTGTCCCAAAAGCCATGTAAGATATCTACTAAGTCTTTCAATAACCTGTCATCTGTTTAAATTAGATAAAGGCTCCCGTTTTTCATGCCTTCTCATTCTGCCGCAATAAACTCCACACCCAGCGCTATCGTGCCCGTCATTCTTTCTGGCGGCTCCGGCAGTCGTCTCTGGCCGGTCTCTCGCAGCAGTTTTCCAAAGCAGTTTTGGCCCCTTCTTTCCAGCCAAACCCTGTTGCAGGAAACCGCCATGCGTGGCGTTAATGCGCACTTGGGCAGCCCTGTTGTGATCTGCAACGAAGCACATCGTTTTATCGTGGCAGAACAACTCCGTGAAATTGGCATTACAGACAGCCAGATCCTTCTGGAACCTGTTGGGCGCAATTCTGCACCCGCCATCGCTGCGGCAGCTTTTTTAGTTACTGAGAAAGACCCTGATGCCATTTTGTGGATCATGGCCGCAGATGCTGCCATTCAGGATCAGGAACTCCTGAAAAAAGCACTTTATTCTGCGGTTCAGGCTGCATCTGAAGGTTACATTACAACTTTTGGTATGCGCCCGACAAAACCGGAAACGGGCTATGGCTATATTGAACGCGGAACAGAACTGAAATCTGTTCCGGGTGCTTACCATATTCAGCAGTTCATTGAAAAACCCGATGCAGCCCGCGCAAAAGAACTTGTGCAAGATGAGCGATATTCCTGGAATTCTGGCATGTTTATTGCAAAAGCCAGCGTTCTACTGCGTGAAATTGAAACCTTTGAGCCAAAAATTTTCTCTCATGTAAAAGAAGCTGTTCAAAACCGTGTCTCTGACCGTGATTTCGAACGTCTGGCACCTGCTTCCTTTAAGGAATGCCCTGATATTTCAATAGATTATGCTGTAGCGGAACGCACAAAGGTTGCTGCTGTAGTCCCTGCCGCCTTTGGATGGTCTGACATTGGAAGCTGGGATGCGATTTGGGAAATCACGCCAAAAGATGCAGATGGCAATGCGACTTTTGGTGACGTTTTTCTTGATGATTCCAAAAACTGTTACGTCCGTTCAGATGGTATCGTGACAACCGTAACAGGCGTAAAGGACCTGATTGTTGTTGTAACGGGTGATGCCGTCATGGTGGCACACCGCGATCATGCACAAAATATTAAAAAGATGGTCACACGCCTTAAAGACGCTGGACGCCGAGAAGCCACGCAGCATAACCGCATGTATCGGCCGTGGGGTTTTTATGAAAGCCTCACTGAAGGAGATCGATTCCAGGTTAAAAGAATCCATGTAGAGCCTGGCCAAAAGCTTTCCTTACAAAAACACTTTCATCGTGCGGAACACTGGGTTGTTGTTGCCGGCACAGCTCTTGTCACGCGGGATAAGGACGAGATTTTGGTGCGAGAAAACGAAAGTGTTTACCTGCCACTTGGAACCGTCCATAGGCTTGCAAATCCGGGCAAGATTCCCCTTACCCTTATTGAAGTTCAGTCCGGCCCTTATCTCGGTGAAGATGATATTGTACGGCTAGAAGATGTTTACGCACGCTCATAATTCAAACAGGCGGAACATTCATGGCAAAAGCTTTATTGCCTACAGTGTTCTGCCAAATAATTGGGGTGTTGTACCATAGTTACGTCCCTGTTCGCGACGTAACAGAACGTTTTATTTATTAAAAAATAATGTGCTGGCGGATGGGGTGGGATTCGAACCCACGGTACGGTTCCCCGCACGCTGGTTTTCAAGACCAGTTCCTTAAACCACTCG